>WGFM01000001.1 GCA_015492245.1 Deltaproteobacteria bacterium
AGGCAGGTATGGCAGTTTCTACCTGTGCTATCGATGGTGGGAATATGGATTTCTCCTCAACATAAACGCCTGGGGTCTTGAATGCCATAACATCCTCCTTTGTTATTTGATTGTTAGATAGATTATGGATTTAAGCCCACTGTCATCCTTTGTCAGTCTGCGCACATCCGGGTTGGGCAATGTCTTTAAAATAATCTTTCTTTCCTCTGCCGAGGGTTCCTCCACAAGTTTTATGGTTTTGTATGGCTCTTCTTTGAGCTCTATGGGAGCCTCTGAGGTAAACTCCACGAGCCTTTCCGCCCCCGTGCCGGACACTGTTTTCGAAAATCTCACAGGTGCATCAACTATTTTGAGCTTTGTGGCATCAATGTTGTGAAGGCTTCCAGAGGTTCTAAGGTTTATCCTGTATGTCCAGTTTATCTCTCTTGAAGAAAATTCCGCTCTGAAGGTGTGTTCCTCTCTACCATCACCAAGTAGGCTTGAAGTAAAACGCACCACAAGGAATCCAAAAGGCGTTGGCTTCAGACTGTCGGCTGTTATGAATACACTGTCCTCTTTGACTATGGCACCAGAGCTATCGTATGCCTTTATCCTGTAGACCCCTTCGGGATAACCTGTCATATCTATAGTGATTCTTTCTTCTTCAGGTTTCAATATGTTGTCAAAGACCACCCTGTCCTTTTTGTCGTATACAAAGATTGTGGATGCATCAAGCCCCTCAAGGCTGTATTTGACAACCTTTCCCGAAACCCTTAGGGGCTCTGAAAGCCATCCGCTGTGGACCGTTACTGTGCCATCTGCACCCACAGGTGAGGCATCACTGTTTTCGAATACAAACACGCCTGCAGGATGAACCTTCTCAAGCTCCACAGCTGTTATGTTCCAGAAGAAGGGGTTATCAAGAAGAATCTTGAATACAAAGAGGGTGCCCTCTTTTACTTGCACAATGGGTTTGAGGCTACCATCTTGTTTTTTAAGCTCCCTTCCTACCTGTCCACCCATGGAGGTCTCCTTGAAAAACAGCCTGTGGCCCTTAAGTAGCTTGCGGCACTCCTCTGTGGGTTCAAGGCGTATGCCTGAACAGACTCTGTTTGTGTAATAGTTGTGTAAGAACTCTATTGTAAATATTGTGCCGAAGTAATAGCTCATCAGTTTTTTTTACAATCCATCCATTCTTATCTCTTTTACGAACGGTGCGGTTGGAGCTTCTTCCACCTCTCTTATGGCAAGCATCCGTATCTTGTAGAGCACATGGGGTAGAAGTTTTGCTCCAAGGGCTCCCCAAAGATGATTCTGCTGCTCAAGGTTGAGGGTTACAAGCTCTGCTATGAGCCTGTCTATACCCGCATCAAGCCCAGGGGAGTTATGGCGTGTGAAGACAGGCTTTTGCTGGAAGAAACCCACCACCTTTGAGATAAGCCAGAGACAGTTCTGATACCGCTCCTTCTCGCCCATGGTGGAGAAGGCACTGAAAAGCACATAGAGGTTGAGCTTTATCTCAGGGTTTATCATGTCCATAGAGTTGTCAGGATTCTTAAGATAGGGAAGCTGAGCCTTGCCTGTGGTCTCTTCTTCCACATTGACAAGGGTTATTATTATGTTATCCCGCTTGGCATCATCGTTTCTGGTTATTACAAGCTCACCCTGCTGGTCTACGATGTCAGACAGGACTGCCGTCTCTTTGTCCCTGTATCTGGGCTCCTTTCTGCCAAGAAATGTGTCGAGTTCGTCTTTTATCAGAGAAAGGGCTTCCTTAATCATGTTAAATAACCCGGCCTTCCTGGCAAAAGGTTGGACCTCGAGGTTTTCTGTAACTGTAGACTCCAACCACAGAGCATCCTATTACGCCCTGAGCAGATACTTTTATTTAAAAATTACCTGATTGGTGAATATGGTTAAATAAAATTTAAAATGGGTTTTACCATTATTTACATTGCCTGTCAAGACCAAAAAGACTCTTTGCAGGAGTGTCTCATAAACTGTGTGTAGTTTTTCCTCATTGTATCCTATCCTCAAAGAGGATGGCAAGCTGGCTGTAGATGGAAGTCCAGACACTTACAGGCCGGCTCCACTTCCTCATACAGACATTTTGACACACTCTCATCAGAGGGAGATACCCTCTCCACGATATTCGTGGTATACAACATCCTCCCTATCTCCACAGGATAGTCGAGATACCTCGTAAGAAAACCCCAGTTGACCCTCCAGGACTTGACCACATGGGGATACCTCACAGACCACTTCTCCTCAAATCTGTCCTTACGGTCTTGGAAGTGTAGCCACCTCTGGAGTTGGGGTTGTCGGTTCTGTGGTGTTTGTGGTAGCCGAGAAAATCCTCGAGCTCTGCCTCGAGGGCCTCTTGAAGGGTCTTCTGAACGAACTCCTTAAGGCTGGCTCTTACCTCCTCAGGCCTTGGGGCCTTCTTCTCCTTTACCATCTGTCCACCTCCTGTGTCTTTGAGTTGGTTTATCGTTTGCACAGTTCGGCAGACAGTCCCTCATTGCAAGAGGAGAAATGTCTGTTGTTATAATTAGGTATTGTAAAAACTTCCAGTCCATCTTTATTTCAATATTCTTGCAAATTCTGCTACAGCTCTATAGGGGTTAAGCATGTGCTCCAATCCATCCACACAGCGAATATAGTCAAAACTTTCGTTGGGAAGATTTATTCTGGAATCCAGCTGGTGCATCAAACACTTTCCCCCGTGGTTGTTTAGAAAACCAGTCGAGAACCACCCTATGAATCCTTTTGCTTGCCTTTGGTACAACTCTGTCTTCTTTGCCAGACATAATTTGAATTTATATATTCTCAATTCCAACCCCTGTGTCAATCTTTAACTGTTTAACGGGAAGAGGTGGTGTAAGAAGCCTTACCACTTATTTTTGCCCTCACCCATCCCACAGGCACGGGACATGGCTCTCTGCCCTTCTTCTTTGGCTTTCTTATCCTCTTACTCAATGGACACCTACTCTGTAGTTTCAGGGCACTGCCCGTGGGTATGGCCCATCCTTCTTAGGACCTCCCTCACCTCTTCGATTCTATCAGTATTGTCTGAGATGATTACAGCCTCACCACACCTGGCACATGGAAGGCTGAACCTGAACCTGCGCTCTGCACCCAGCAGGCGCTCTTTTTTTGCCAGCTTACTACAGAATGTAGAACAAAAGGGTTGCCATATCTCGTCAGAGGATATATGCTATTGAAAAGGAGAAATAGGAGAGATGGACTCAAAGAGTGAGAAGAGGGAAGTTCTGGAATCCGTGGCTCTTCCTGTTGCAGGGATGACCTGCTGGCGTTGTGCCCAGAAGCTGGAGGAGGCTCTCGAGGGTATGGCTGGTGTAGAGGAGGCCGTTGTCAACTTCAACCGCAGGGAGGCTTTTATCTCCTATGACCCCTCCATGACATCCATCCGCCAATTCATAGATGCCATACGGAATGAGGGCTTCGAGCCCGGGGTGAGCTGTGCAACCATCGGCATAGAGGGCATACGCTGTGCCTCCTGCATAAACAAGATAGAGGAGGCTCTAAAGAGTTCTCCCGGGGTGGTGGAGGCCTCCGTAAATCCTGTTACAGGGGCTGCGCGTGTGGACTACATCCCTGAATTTGCCACCCTTGGGAAGATAGAGCGGGCGGTGGAAGACAGTGGTTACAGTGTGGTGAAAGTTCCCGAAGAGGTGCCCGAGGACAGAGAGCAGGCGGCAAGGCAACGAGAGTACGAAACCCTCATGAAAAAATTCTGGTTCAGCATCATCATTGGTATTCCAGTGATGGCACTTTCATATCCCGAATACATAGGTCTTGGAGAGCTTCTTCCAAGGGGAAGCACCTCGCTTCGCATCCTATGGGGGCTCATGGGTGTAATCACCCTCCCCATTCTTCTGTGGGCAGGCAGCCAGTTCTTCGTCGGGGCATGGAATGCCTTCAGGCATCGCTCGGCAGACATGCATACCCTCATAGCAATAGGCACCTCGTCGGCATGGATATACTCCACGGTGGCCGTTCTATTCCCAGGCATATTCCCACGGCCAGAACTGGCGGATGTGTTCTACGATGTAACGGCGATAGTCATAGCACTGGTGGACCTTGGCATGGCGCTGGAACTCAAGGCACGAAGCCGCACCAACGAGGCGATAAAGAAGCTTATGAGTCTACAGGCACGGACCGCCAGGGTCATAAGGGATGGAGAAGAAAAGGACATACCCGTCGAGGAGGTCCTCGTTGGGGATGTAATCATCGTCAGACCGGGCGAGAAGATTCCCGTGGACGGAGAGCTCATAGAGGGCTCTTCCGCCGTGGATGAGTCCATGGTAACGGGTGAGTCCATACCTGTTGAGAAGACAACCGGAGACGAGGTCATAGGTGCCACCATAAACAGGACCGGCACATTCAAGTTCAGGGCATCCAAGGTTGGCAAGGACACCCTGCTCTCACAGATCATACGCATGGTTCAGGATGCCCAGGGCTCGAAGGCACCCATACAGCGGGTGGTGGATCAGGTGGCAGGATACTTCGTTCCAGCCGTCATAATAGTGGGCATACTGGCATTCATGGCGTGGTTTACCCTTGGTCCCGAGCCACAGCTGGTATATGCCGTGGTGGTCTTCGTGAGCGTTCTCATAATAGCCTGTCCATGTGCGCTTGGGCTCGCCACCCCGACGAGTCTTATGGTGGGTGTGGGCAAGGGAGCAGAAAACGGGATACTCATAAAGAGTGGAGATGCCCTCCAGACCGCGCACAGGCTCGACACCATAGTGCTCGACAAGACAGGCACCATCACGAAGGGAAAGCCCTCTCTCACCGATGTGATACCCCTTGGTACGGTATCGGAGGAAGACCTGCTGCGCCATGCAGCCTCCGTTGAGAGGGGTTCGGAGCATCCCCTTGGAGAGGCAATCGTAGAGGGTGCAAAGAGCAGAGGACTTGAACTCACCGAAGCAGAACAGTTCAGTGCCATCCCTGGCCACGGGGTCGAGGCACGCGTGGACGGCATAGAGGTCCTCCTTGGAAACTCAAAACTCATGCGCCAGAAAAAGATAGAGCTTGGAGCCGCAGCAGATGAGGCCGAAAGGCTGGCAGACGAGGGAAAGACCCCCATGTATGTTGCCCTGGATGGCAGCCTGGCAGGCATCGTAGCCGTTGCCGATACGGTCAAGGAAGACTCCCGTGATGCGGTAAGGGCACTCCGGAAGATCGGTCTCGAGGTGGTAATGATTACAGGAGACAACGAGCGTACCGCCCGCGCCATAGCCAGAGAGGTTGGCATAGAAAGGGTTCTGGCAGAGGTGCTGCCGGAGGACAAGGCACACCAGGTAAAGCTGCTTCAACTGGAGGGCAAGAAGGTAGCCATGGTGGGCGATGGCATAAACGATGCCCCTGCCCTTGCGCAGGCAGACATAGGGATGGCAATAGGCACGGGCACGGATGTTGCCATAGAGGCTTCCGACATAACCCTCGTCAGGGGCAGTCTCAAGAAGGTGGTAATAGCCATAGGGCTCTCACGTGCCACCATGAGAAACATAAAGGAGAACCTCTTCGGTGCCTTCATATACAACGGGCTCGGAATCCCTGTTGCAGCAGGGCTGCTCTACCCCTTCTTCGGCGTGCTGCTCTCCCCCATCATAGCCGGAGCCGCCATGGCATTCAGCTCTGTAACGGTGGTAACGAATGCCAACCGCCTGCGCATGTGGAAACCACGGGAGGTCAGATGATGCTTACGAAGATAATAGTAGACATTCTGGGTTTCATACTCATAGGGCTCGTTGCATGGTACTTCTGGTTCTCGAAAAAAGAGGGCAAGGCCGCAAGGGTTTCAGGTGGGGTGCAGGAGGCCCTCATAACCGTGAAGGGTGGATATACCCCCGATGTCATAATAGTCAAGGCAGGCAGGCCAGTCCGCCTGCTCTTTGAACGGCTCGAGTCATCCCCCTGCTCAGAGCGTGTCCTCTTCAAGGACTTCGACATCTCCAGGCTCCTTCCGGAAGGGGAAAGGGTTACGATAGAGTTCACACCAGAAAGGGCAGGCGAGTACGAGTTCACCTGCCAGATGGGCATGTACAGGGGCAGGCTCGTCGTAGAGAAAGGTTAGACAGGAGGTGGCCCGTGGCAGTAGACCCGGTATGCCACATGACCGTAAACGAGGAGCGCTCTGAGAAGGTCGAATACAGGGGCAGGGAGTACTACTTCTGTGGCAGGGGCTGTAGAGAAAGGTTCGAAAGGGCTCCCCAGAGATACACAGATAGAAAGACAACTGGCACCGGGGGGAAACGCTCGGTCGCCTACTTCTCGATGGAGATAGGGCTCGAGGCTGGCATGCCCACATACAGCGGGGGGCTCGGTGTGCTCGCAGGTGATACCATTCGTGCCGCCGCAGACCTTGGCGTTCCAATGGTGGCGGTAAGTCTTCTCTACAGGGGCGGATACTTCTACCAGAGGCTTGGTCCCGACGGGTGGCAGACCGAGGAACCGGTGCGCTGGGCAGTGGATGACTTCCTTGAGCCACAAGAAGAGCGTGCCGCAGTTACAATAGAGGGGCGCACAGTATGGCTCAGGGCATGGCGCTACGATGTCAGGGGCGTGGGAGGATATGTGGTGCCCGTCTACTTTCTCGATACGGACCTTCCAGAGAACTCCGAACAGGACAGGACCCTAACACACTTTCTTTATGGTGGAGACCAGCGATACAGGCTCTGCCAGGAGGCGGTCCTCGGCATGGGTGGGGTGAGGATGCTTCGTGCCATGGGTTACGAAAAGATAAGGCGGTTTCACATGAACGAGGGCCACGCAGCACTTCTTACCCTTGAACTGCTGGACGAAGAGGCGAACAGGGCCGGAAGAGCCTCCTTCAGCCGTGAGGACATCGAGGCAGTGAGGGCAAGGTGTGTCTTTACGACACACACGCCGGTTCCCGCAGGCCATGACCAGTTCCCCATGGAACTCGTGGAAAGGGTGCTCGGCTACCGTGAGGATCTGTCCCGGATGAAGGAACTCTTCTGTGTTGACTGCATGGAGCTTGTGGGCAGGAATGTGGCTCATCTCAAGGACTTCTCCGAGGTGAAGGACATCTTCGGTACCGGCGAGATGTTCAACATGACATACCTTGCCCTGAACCTGAGCAGATATGTAAATGGCGTGGCAAAGAAACATGGCGAGGTCTCAAGGCTCATGTTTGCGGGTTACACAATAGATGCCATAACAAACGGAGTGCACGCAGCCACATGGACATCAAAGCCCTTTGAGGCTCTCTACGACCGCTACATCCCGGGCTGGAGAAAGGACAACTTCAGCCTGAGATATGCACTCGGCATACCAAGAGGAGAGGTCTGGCTTGCCCACATGGAGGCCAAAAGAAGGCTCATCAACCGTGTCAACAGGGAGACCAACGCAGGCATGGATGTGGACGCCTTCACAATAGGCTTTGCCAGACGGGCCACCGCCTACAAGAGGGCAGACCTCGTATTCGATGATCCTGGAAGGCTCGAATCCATCTCGTCGAAAGCGGGTCCCCTCCAGATAGTCTTTGCTGGCAAGGCTCATCCCCATGACACAGGTGGCAAGGAGATAATAAAGCGCATCTTCGCCGTGAAGGACTCTCTCGGAGGCTCCGTGAAGGTGGCCTATCTGAGCAATTACGACCTCGAACTTGGAAGGATGATGACCTCTGGCGTGGACACATGGCTCAACACCCCGAAACCGCCGCTCGAGGCATCTGGCACGAGCGGGATGAAGGCAGCACTGAACGGCGTGCCGAGCCTGAGCATCCTCGATGGATGGTGGATCGAAGGCTGCATAGAGGGTGTTACGGGCTGGGCAATAGGCAGGAAGGTGGAAAACGAGGATGAGGACAATCGCTCGGAAGACGCAGCCTCCCTCTACGACAAGCTGGAACACACCATAATGCCCATCTTCTATGGCGAACAGGAGAGATTCGTAAACACCATGGTTCACGCAATAGCCCTCAACGGCTCCTTCTTCAACACCCACAGGATGATGCAACAGTATGTGCTCAACGCCTATTTTCGTTGAAGGAGGAAGAGAAGATGCACAGAGACCCTGCGTGCAACATGCCGGTCAGCAAGGAGGAAGCCCTCATACTGCTCCACCTCATACCCCGGCATCTTTGAAAACAGACTGAAGGGTGCCTTTCATCTGTTCTTTCCGAGACAGTCATCCCGGAAGCAACAGTCCAGCTGGTCACAGTAGTCCGTTGCCGTGCCGAAACAGGGGAAGTTGCCCTCCCTTCTCTGTATCTCTCTTACAAGTTCCAGTTTTCTCTTTCTACCTGGAGTTATACCGACTGCCCTTGCCTTCTCTCTGATTTCTGCCATGGTCATTGTCTTCTCCTTTCCATCTCTTGCACATCCTGTTGACAATGCTCCGATCCCTGTGTGGATTCTTGGGACTTTGAGCCAATATTCTTCTCCTTTTTGAGGCAAGCCCACAGTGGTGTATCTGTCTAGTTTTAGTCTCATCCTTGTTTGGTGAACCATGTCTCTTCTTCCTTCACTACTCAATTCTGTCCATCTTCCATTGCCACAAAGCGGCGGCGCATGGTGTTCTCGCAGATGGTCCTTGGGTTCATGAACTGAAGGAGGTAGTCAACACCTCCTGCCTTCGAGCCAACCCCTGACATGGCAAACCCACCGAATGGTTGTCTTCCGACGATGGCTCCCGTTATCTTTCTGTTGATGTAGAGGTTGCCCACGGCAAACCTTCTCCTGGCCTTCTCTATATTCTCAGGGCTTCTTGAGTATATTCCCCCTGTCAGCCCATAGGGAGTGGCATTCGCAAGCTCTATCGCCCCGTCAATATCAGCTGCCCTGAGTATTACAAGAACAGGACCGAAGATTTCCTCCTGGGCAAGTGGCGAGGAGAGGGGGTCTACATCTGTAAATACGGCTGGGCCCACATACCAGCCCTCGCCACTGGCCTCCTTTACAAGGATGGGGCTTGCCTCTTTCAATCCCAGCTCTATGTAGCCCCTGACCTTTTCCACCGCCCTTTCGTCTACGAGGGGTCCCATAAAGTTATCGGGGTCCTCTGGTGGGCCTATCCTTATGCTATCCACGGCGTCTCTCAGCCTTTCCACGAAGCCCTCCACCCTGCCCGAAAGGATGACCCTTGAGCATGCCGAGCACTTCTGGCCCTGGTATCCGAAGGCAGACTCTATAACGCCCTTCATGGCCTCATCCATATCTGCTGTCTCATCCACGATTATTGCGTTTTTGCCACCCATCTCTGCCACCACACGCTTTATACTCCTCTGGCCCGGATGGACCCTGCCGGCAGATTCAAGTATACGAAGCCCCACCTCCTTCGAGCCTGTAAAGGCTACAAAGTCCACACTGGGATGGGCCACAAGAAAGTCTCCCACCTCTTTTCCCTCTCCTGGTATGAACTGCAATACACCGTCAGGCAATCCAGACAGCCTCAGGATTTCCGAAAGCCTCCAGCCTGTTACAGGAGAGAGGCTCGATGGCTTGAAGACGATACAGTTTCCTGTTACAAGCCCTGCAGAGACCATCCCTGTTGCCATGGCCAGCGGAAAATTCCATGGAGAGATGACAACCCCCACCCCCCGTGGCTCGTAGAGGTAAGAGTTCTTCTCACCTGGAAGGCTCCTTACCTGTCCACCTCTGGAGAGCCCTATCATCTCTCTACCGTAGTATTCGAGATAATCTATGGCCTCTGTAACATCCCCGTCTGCCTCCTTCCATGTCTTGCCAACCTCATGGACCATGAGGGCCATGAGCTTGAACCTCTCCTCTCTCATCATCTCTGCGGCCCTGAAAAGATAAGAAGCCCTCTTCTCAGGTGTGGTCTCCTTCCACCCCATCCAGGCCCTCCTTGCCTCCTTGATGGCCCTTTCGGCATCCTCCCTTGATCCCTTTGCCACATATCCCACAACCTCTTCGGGTCTTGCCGGGTTTGTGGAGACGATCTTCTCCTCCCTTTCTGCCGCCTCTCCACCTATGTAGAGGGGGTACTCCCTGCCGAAGCCCTTTTTTACCTCCTCAATCCCTGCTGCCATCCTCTTTCTGTTCCCTGCCTTCGAGAAGTCCATGGATGGTTCGTTCCTGAAACCCTGTTCCTCTGTCTCTGCCCTTCTCTGTGGAGCAGGCAGGGCCATGAGTTCTTCGAAGGGCACCTTTTCTACAAAGGATTTTTTGAGGAATGACTCGTTTGATGTGTTCTCAAGCAACCTCCGTATGAGGTAGCCCATACCCGGTATAAGCCCACCCAGGGGCACATAGACCCTTACCCTGTAGCCGAGCTCCTTTACGGCATCCCTTATGGGTTCTGCCATCCCGTAGAGTGTCTGGAACTCCATCGTCCCTTCTGGAACTTCCAGTTCCTCACCCATGGCCATGGCACTGCTTATACTCCTTATGTTATGGGTGGCAAAGGCAGGCCTTATGTATTCCCTGTTTTCGAGTATGAGCGCGGTGAGTTTTTCGTAATTGAGGTCTGTCTCTTCCTTCTCGACAAACACAGGCACCTGCCATCCCATCTGTCTATTTACTGCCACCTCGTAATCCCAGTAGGCACCCTTCACAAGGCGGATGGCTATCCTCTTTCCCCTCTGCCTTGCCCACAGGATAAGCCCCTCGAGGTCCTCCCCAGAGTCCCTGAGGTATGTCTGTATGGCTATGCCTGCCTCCACATCCTCGAACTCCTCAACCATCTCCTTGAATATGGCTATGGTAATGTCCTTGTAATAGTAGTGTTCCATGTCGAAGGTTATGGAGCCCTGGTGCTCCCTCAGCATCTCGAAGATGGGTCTGAGCCTTTCCTTCGTTCTCTCTACAGAGCCCTTCCATCCCACAGGGTCAAGCTGTGAGTAGAAGGAGGACACCTTAACGGATATGTCCACCACAGGGATGGAGCCCTTGTTGTCCCTGTCAAGCAGTGGGTCTGCCTCCCATCTTCTGGTAAGGCTGTGAAGGTGCGGGATGACCTCAAGGTATCTATCCCTGTAGATGTCTGCCTCTTTTTCGCTTACCACCGTCTCTCCGAGCAGGTCCACTGTGAAGGCAAACCCCTCTTTTCGAAGTGCGTTGAGGGTATCTTCCATCTCTTCTTTACTCTCTCCACCTATAAACTGGCGTGCGAGACTCCTTACATTCGCCCTTATGAGGGCCGAGGCCATGGTGGTAAATGGAGGAACCTGTGGGATGGTCTTTACACCCATCTTGACAAGATATGGACCGCCAGAGAAGTACTCCTTGAGGAGCCTTACAACAAGGGTATCGTCCTTCAGGGAGGGCAATACATCGACGAAGTGGAAGAGCCTCGTCTTGAAGGCCTCATCCGCCATCGCCCATTCCATGACCTTTCCCTTCCATCTTCTCCTGTCGAAAAGCGAGGGTGTGGTGCCCCTGGAGGCATCATAGAGCCTTCTGGCTATGGATTTTATCTTCTCTTCCATATCTCTTTTCCAAAGATAGCAGGGAAGAGTTGTTTTTTCAATCCCTATCCTGACCGTGTGAGGAGGTGGGTTTCACAACCAGCGACGGGCCAGCCAGCCCACCATTTCTGTTAGCCGGCGCCCCCAGGGCCGTCCTGCCCAGGCTGAGGGAGATATTTCCTCAGATTCTGAAATATCCTGCATGAACTGTTCCTTCAGTCTACGGCAGAGTTCTGTGTTGCATGTAACCAGGTTGAGTTCATAGTTTACGAAGAAACTTCTGTAGTCCATGTTTGAAGTACCTATGGTTGCCCATACACCGTCAACAACAGCAGTTTTGGCATGCAGTAGTCTGGGCAGGTATTCATAGATACGCACCCCTGCCCTCAGTATATTCGCGTAGGTGGCCTGGGCAGCCCACTGGACGAGCCACACATCGTTCTTTCTCGGCACAAGCAGGCGGCAGTCCACACCGCGGCGGGCTGCGTCAGCCAGTCCGAGCACGGTGTGGTGGTCTGGCACGAAATATGGTGTGGTAAGGTAAAGGAATCTGGTGGCTCGTCTGAAACTGTCCGCATAAAGGCAGTGAAGGGGATGGCGGCATATACGGGTGTTGTTGGGAACCAGGGCGCTCACTGCTGTCCTTTCTTCAGGGAACATGTCGAGTCTACCCTCCCAGAAGGCATCGAACAGTCGGGCTGCTTCTTCTGCAAGCTTGCCATAGACGCACACATGGGTATCGCGCCAGCGTCCTTTTCCGAACACCGCAAGGGAGCTTTCACGGTGGATATTGAACCCACCCAGGTATAGTATGTCTTCGTCGATAACGAGAATCTTTCGATGGTCTCGCCGGTTGTAGCTGAGTGGTGCACGCCAGTTCCAGCGGTGAAAGTAACGCAGACATACGCCATGCTCACGGATATATCTTCCAAGGGCACGGGAACTCCAGAAAAGCGAGCCTGCAGCATCTATGAGTAGACGAACATCCACACCCGAGCATGCCTTCTCTGCCATGGCACGGGCGAATCTACGCCCCACCTCGTCGTCTGCAAATATGTAGCTTTCGAGCCTGATACTGTGCCTTGCCGAGTTGATGGATGCCAGCATGCTCTCATAAAGCTCGTCTCCTTCGGTAAATATTACGAATGGCTCTTCACCGGCGGCAAGGCATGGCACACAGCCACAAACCCTCTCTCCGGTTCCTCCCCCCAGGGAGTGTCCGCAGCACAACCCATTCGTATTGTCATGGCTGGGGTTGTATCCTGTCATGTTCGCCATACCGACCTGCTCACTTCAACTCATCGAGCCTCTTTCTCAACTGTTCCTCTGTAACGCCTCCCGTAAACTCGAGCTTGCCGTTTATCACTATACCAGGGGCACTCATGAGCATGTGCTCTGCCGATACTTCCGGGTGTTCGGTTACATCTATGACCTCCACTTCCATCTCTGGATAATCTGCCCCTATCTTTTCGAGTATCTCCTTTGCTGCCACACAATGGGTACAGCCCGGCATGGTAAGAAGCTCAACCCTTATCATCACTTGACCTCCTTTCCCTTCTTTTTTTGAAGAGATACCACCCTATGGGGACCACTATGAGAGCTGTCATGGTCGAAAGGGCGTAGCTGGATGTCTTCCTTGCCATATCAAAGACCCCTCTACCCTCTGAGATACCGGTGGAACATTCACCGCATAGATAATCTACTCCTTTGAACGAGCCATCTACCAGGACCTTTCTGCAGAAGCATGCCCCGCCCTCCCACATATTATCGGTAAGACAGACTTTACACGGCGGTTCTATGCAGCATTCGTACTCAGCCACCCCACCTGCCCTGGCAAAAAGCGCATCCCACCCACCGTGGAGTCCTGTGGCAAGGAGCCAGTGGTGCCCATATATGCCTATCGTGAGTATCACCGCCCCAATACCCACCAGGAACCACCCTGTGAGCTTTTCTATGGCAACCCTGCGCCTTACAATGGCCTCTGTTGCATTCACTCCCAGTATGCCGAGTATGGCGAGGAATATGAGCGGTGTAGCTCGTCCGAGGCCATGGATTGCACCAAGCACCGATGCGTTCAGGGCATCCCCTACTGTAGCGATATATGTAAGAAGTACATAGAATGCCGGGTTGGGACAGGCAACACCGGCGTTTCCAAGGAAGAGACCCATGAAAAGGGCCTTCATGTAATCCTGCCTCTCGACTATGAACCGTGGTATGCCCCTGCCGAAGGTGGGGGCAGTAAATCTTACAAGATTCAGCTCTGACAATCCAAACAGAAGCGCTGCTGCACCTGCCACCATGTACATTATGGTTGTGGACCTGTCCATACCCAGGTATGAGCCAGCCAGGGCTATGACCACGGCATAGACGGTTATGGTAATTGTGAGGCCTGCTCCAAAGAGCAATGCCATGATGAAACCCTTCCAGTAGCCCCTGCCCATACTGAGGGGCACTATGACGAATACGAGCGGGAATGTGCACGGAAGCGTTATCATGGAGAGCCCAGCGGCGTACGACAAGGTGGAGGTCACTGTAGTGGCAGGATTCGTTGCAAGGTAGACCATTCCAAGAAGGAAGACCGTAAAGAGTATAAAGGCAAGGATGACGAGCCTTGATCTGATCTTTCTTTCACTGTCGGACAGGCCTGGCTGATTATTCACCCTTCCATCCCCCCTTTATCCCCCTTCTCTTCTGCTTTCACATCTCTCAACAGGGCTCTTTCCTGCACCTGCACCACACACAGGTGCAATCCTCGGTATGGCAACCTTTGTCAACGAGCCTGCTCTTGAATCTCCAGCTCGCAACAGGAAAGAGAATCCTTTTCAGAAAAGAGGGGTTGTATTGTTTTCTCAGAAATTCGACAGGTTCCCCCTCTGCAAGTTTCTTTATGAAATGATTATAGCCCCTGTTTCCGAGTCTTTCAAAGAGGAAGCGGTTTGCAAGGGATGTTCTGTGCATACCCACCAGTTCGTCTCTCAGTAGCGATACATACAACAGGGGGGCACTGGCACCACCTTCGATGATACTCCTTGCTGCAAGCCAGCCCGAAACAAAAGCATACCTCATTCCGAAACCCCAGAGGCAATCCTGGAATCCGGCCGCTTCACCGATGTAATATCTTCCGTTCTCATATACAGGCCTGCCGAAGAAGAAGTTGCCGTAGCCACCAAACTCCACCTCGTCGGTCATCCGAAGGGCGGGAAAGACCTTCCGGAAGGTCTCTACCGTTCGTTCGAAACATTGCCTCTCTGTTCTGAACTCTCTGAACATGCAGGTTGCCATGGTTCCCTTGCCTTTGTGGACAAGGAGATAGGCATAGCCCTTTGGGGCGAGGCTATCATCGAGTATGGCTGCGGCCTTATCTTCCATGGTGGTCTTGAAAACAAGTCCCCTGGCTATTGCATCTGCTGCCCTCGGGCCTATGCCGATGATGCCACCCTTCCCGAGTCTTTCCACCCTTGTGTTGAACACAACCCTGACCCCTGCCTCTCTGGCAATCTCCAGGAGTCTCCTGTCCAGACAGGCCGGCCCGTCCCCCCTCTCGACGAGATAGAACATGGCTCTCTTCGAGTTCACAACGGTCCTGTTCAGATTGGCATCGAACACTTCGATTTCGTTGTATGGCCTCAGGATGAAATCCCTATGGGGTTCACCGTATATTCCGAGCCTTTCGAGCAGGACGGTTACATCCTCGATAGAGCTCCAGTTCTCAAGTCCCTGAAAGTCCCCGTGGAACCTGTGCCCCACGGTTGGGCTCGCCTCGTAGACCCTTACACCGTAACCTGCCCTGGCAAGGTTTATGGCTGCCACCAGGCCCGCAGCACCGGCGCCAACCACCTCAATCTGCTTTTCACTCTGCTGTTCCCTCACTGGTATCCTTCCTGTTCCCACTGCCTGTGCCGTCGTGCTGCCTTCGTCGTCAGACTATTTCATCTGGTAGCTGAAATCAAACTTTATCTGTTTACCATCTATTGCCACAACGATTGCGAAGTGATACCTTCCCTTATGGGAGGTGTCGAGTGAGTTCATGTAGGAGAACACATCTCCCATCTTCATGCCCAGAAGCTCTTTTTCGATCTTCTGTCCATCTGGCAGGGTGATGACAGCCTTTACCTTTGCCCCTCTCAGTGTTCTGCCTGTGCCCGCATCAGCAAGCAGAAGGTCAACCATGTTGGGAGAGAGCATGAGTGTTGCCTTCACACCATCCTTTACACTGCTTATCTTAGATCCCCCGTGGTGTTTCATCGTTGCCCAGGAAATGCCCGCAGCAACCATCAGTGTTAAGGCCACCGTTAAAAGACCGGCTGAAAGAGTCCTTCTCATAACGCATTCTCCTTTTTCTTTATTTTTGATGACCATGCCTGCTCGAGGCATCGATACACATTATATTCTACACAGCGTAGAATGTCAATGGGATAACACATGCTCGGGGGCAGGAGGACGCCTATTCTTCCTGTTTCAGGCTGTCCCCTTCCCTCGCCTGCCATGGTTGTGGAGTGGTTCAGGGAAGATGGGGAATCGTCCTGTCCGGTGGGGGCACAGAAGGCCGTGGTGCTATTCTATACATCTTGCCACCTTTTCCATGATAGTGTAATCATCACCAAATTTACATATGGAGTCGCAATGCTCACACAGTTCTGAGAACAGGATATAGGATATTTTTATGTCTTCCTTTGTTACCATAGAGGGTCTTTTGAGTTGTGCTATTATTTCCTTCTCCCTCTGCTCCGGGGCAACAAGATAGAGCATCATCTTTTCCGAAGCAGGAAGAGTAAGCGCCAGATCAGTCAGGCGCAGTATGCCCGAGTATATGGATGTGCTCTTCTCCACCTCGTAGGCACACACAATCCTGCTGGTTCCCTTTTCGAACCAGATTACATCGATAAGGTCAATGGTTCTTCTCACATCCTCTTCAATATCCAGCTCAGGAAGTTTTGGCAAGGAAAGAGATGAGAAGTTTTCATTATTATAGGATCTCGACCTGTCGTTGACAGCCACAATAACATCGTAGCCAAGAGATCTTCCGATCTTCATCAGTACATACTGTATCCTTGTGTGCATGTCCTCTTCTTCAAGCTCCGACAGGACTTCCTGGTGCCTCTTTCTCAGCAGTTTCTCCCTTTTCTTGCGCTCCTTCTCTATCACGATCTGGACATTCTCATCCACGACAATCTTCCCCACACCTATATCGAACAGCAATCCCGCTATTGCCCCCAGGTCCTTTGACAGTATATTCCTGAATTCATCATTTACCTGCAGGATCATGTCTCGCATCTCCAGGTAACTGCTCCAGGAACCCAGCTTTTTCTTGTCTCTAAATAACAGATTGAATCCATTCACCATGGCCGTGTTGAAGGGTGGGATGATTGTCGGGTGGATGAAATACAGAATGTTCGATACTGCCGGGCCCAATCCCTTGATGTTAGAGTGCGACAGCCTTATGATTTCATTGATAATCTGCTCTTCCCTGCCCGACCTCAGGCAGGACTCCAGGAACTGGCCAAAGATGGTCTTGTTTCTACTATTTTCATAAATATCCGGAATCCTGAGTTTCGGCTTCCAGTAAAAGGGATGTGCTGCTCCCTCGAAAACCTGTTTCTGCTCGGTTATTGCTGTTAACACCACTTCCAGTGAGGAGCCCTTGAAATCGGCAGGAAAGATACCGTTTTTGATGTCCCTTACAACCTGTTCAACGCCCCTGCGAATGGCTCCGAAAGCCTTTAATCTTGCCTCATTGTTGATGAACCATGTGTTGTATACGCTCTCTGGATCATCCTTGTAGTCCCCTATGATGGATAGGATTCTTTCCCGGTTAATCATCCTGCTCAGGCCTCATCAGAGTATGCCAACTTTCAATGGTTTTGTATTCAAACCATTGAACAAAAGAACCTTTCAGGAAAGAATATTACAGAAGGGAAAAGATGTCAAGGGCAGGGGGGCAGGGGATAAGAATTCTTACCCCTGACCCCCCTGAACATCTACCCCCAAGCACAGGTATCCATTCGTTCTTTTCCATGGCAAGCCCATGAGGACATGCTCACAGGACAACCAGCCGCCCTATCCTGCTTCTCACCTGTCTACTCACCGTTAGTCTTTTATAACGGCAACAACAGCACGCCCGTCTGTGCGTGTATCCTTTGTCTGTCCATGGATGGAAAGTCTGCGTTGAGATGAGTATTCATGTCTCCCAGGTCAATCGACTCTGGTAGTGAGTCCTGCCTATGTTGATCCGCCTCCTGTGGGTGTGCCTCCACCGCCCTCTTCCTTTTCCTTCTTGAGGTCTTCAGACATCTTGTCCATAAGGGCTTCCATATATTCCTGCAGTATGCTCGGTGGTGGAACAGGTGCCATCTTCACCCTGAGAAGGCTTGAGCCCTCCACATTGTAACTGTACTTTCTCGAGTAGGAAGCATTCACAGAGGCTGAAAATGGGCCCCAGCCCCCCTGAGCCGATACACCCACCTTTGTCTCACTTGTGGTAGCCATGGTTATGGCCATCTTCACCTCTATGATGCTCTCCTGAAACTGATAGTAACCTGGAAAGAATCCCATGGCAAGAAGGGGAAACTCTATTGTCTTGGTGGGGTCCTTTATGCTTGGAAGTGGTATCTTGGTGTCGGCCATGAACTTGGCCACTGTGGTGCTGTTCTTGTCCAGTCTCGTCTGTGCATCTGCGATGCCAAGGGCAAGCTTGGTTACCATCTCTGGAAATGGAACATTAAGAAGTTCTTGACCTACCTGATTTGCCATGTTTCACCTCCTTTTAACGACTAACTACTCATCTACAATCTTTATATTTGGTGCAGGCCGCATAACGAGCCTGATGGTGCTTACGCTCTCTGGGCCTGTCTCGTCGGGCAGGAGCTGTGTTATCTGCACACCGTTCTCGAGAGACACACCCCCTTTTATCTCTACCTCCAGAGAATCTATAACAGTGCGCACCTTGCCTTTTCTTGCCTCTTCGTTCAGTTTCTCCATGGAGCTCCTTATGTGGCCTGCAAGGTTGTCCACCTTCAGCATGGGCCTTGCCCTTCTTAGCCTTTCGAGTTCCTTTTCGAGCCTGATGTTTTTCTGCACGGCGGTTCTAAGTTCCTTCTTAAGATTGGTGTTCTCAAGGGTTTTTGTCCTGACCATCTCCTCTGCCCTGTTCAGCCTGGTTTGAACCGACTCGATTTCTCGCGCCCTCTTGTTAAGATTGTTCTGGAGGGTCTTTATCCTGGTCTGGAGTTCCCTGACCTTTCCTCTTAAATCCACATTAAGGGGCGACACTTCTGTGCTCCTTGTTATTCTTTCTTGTCTGCCGGGGGCGGCACTGTTACAAAGTTAACCTTAAGTGTGCTTGTGCCCTCAAAGTTGTAGTTGAAAGCCCCCCTGTATTTGGCATTGAACGGGGCTATGAAAATGCCCGCCCCCTTTCTTCCAGGCCCCTTCTCTTCGTAATAGACTGTAACCTTCATCTCCACCGTTACCTCAGGCATGTGATACCAGTTCGGGGTATAGCCTATCTCGGCAAGCTCAGGGCTCTCTTTTGTAAGGCTCTTCAGCCGCTCAAGTGAGGCAGCATCAAGACTCCACTGGGCATCGGCCACACCCTCGCCCAGCTTCTTTATCATGTCTGCCAGCGGGTTTATGAGGATTTCCGTAAGGTCAACCTGTCTCGGCGGCACACCTAACTCCTGCTTAACATGTGTTAAACTCAAATTTGTTGGATTCAATATGTTTTTGACTTTACACTTAAGAATTATCACACAAGAAAAGATCATGTCAAGCCCTTTTTCTACAACGGGTTGAAAAATATTGTGTCTATATACAAAATATATTGACAAATCTTCACTCTTTTCGTAAAATTTACAATAATCTCCTTGCAGAGAGGTGGCTTATGGCAAGGGTCAGGATACTCTGGGATCCAAAGGGTTTTGAGCTCGATTCTCTTGGCAGGAAGAGGCTTCTGAGGATAACCGATGGTGATACACCCTATATCTCCCTGTCCATCCGTATGCTGAGTATTGACACCCCTGAGGTCCACTACCCTGGCAATCAGGACCCATCGAGGCATGATGAAAGGTTCGAGGAGCTCGCCCGCTGGTTGCACGAGGGCAAGGCGCCTGTTGATGACGGGCTTGCCTCTCATCTCTACCCAAGGCTTGCCACAGGCAGGGCAGGCACCCTGCAGAAAGAGCAGGGCAAGAGGGCCACCCAGGAGTTCCAGAGGCTTCTGGATGAGAAACTTGAGAAACCTGGTGGCAGAAGGCGCCCCATCTTCGTTCGTGCGGCAGACGAACCTTTCGACCATTACGGCAGACTCCTTGCATACATCGCCCCCTCTTATACGAGGCAGGAGCTCGATGCCCTCGCTTACAAGGACAGGGCAACCTTCAACCTCCTCATGGTAGAGTCCGGATGGGCAGCACCCTTCCCCATCTACCCCAGTCTTCCAAAATACAGAGACCTGGTCCTGCTCCAACAGGTGGCAGAAGATGCCTTTGAGAACGAGAAAGGCGCCTGGTCCGACCCGAACACACTTGCAGGATACGAGTTCAGGATGTGCTACAGGCTATGGGAGGTTACGCGCAAACTGGTAAGGGGCAGGAGGCTCTCGTCTCAGGAGAAATATGGATGGGTAGAGCGCTACTGTGTCGACATGACAACCCTCGAGGTCTACGAACCACAGAGGTACTACATCGTCAAACCCTGTAACAGGATATTTATCTGGCCCGAGGATGTAACCGAGGCGGTGGGTAGGTTGAACCTTCTACCTGCCACATGATCAGAGTTCTTTCGAGGTTGACATGCTGCCAGAGGTGGTTGCACCAGAGCCTTTTTATCTACTCACCTATCTTCACCAAGCAGTCTTTTAAGCCCTGAGAGAGGGTCCTCGCCCCCGGATGCCCCTTCCCTTCCTGCCCGTTTTCGGTTCAAAGTAATCGCAGAAGCTTGCCCTCCCTTTGTCTGCCACCGGTTCTGCAAGAGAACAGGCCCAGGGCACACGACACCCACATAATGGTTGACCCACGATGGTTTACCATTATAATCTTACTTAAAGACTCGAGGGAGCACACTGATGGACAAAAGATGGCTATGGGGTGTGGCGGTTCTGTATGTGGTGGTCATATATGCAAGCCTTCCTGTTGCAAGGTATCTGGTTGAGTATATCTACCGAACCTTTGGTAGGCCCACCGTGGGTGTTCTTGTAACCACAGGGCTTGTGGTTGTGGCAATAGTTCTTGCCATGGCAATATTGAACTCGAGGGTGAGCCTTTCTTCCAGGGCCACAGCCCTTGTGCTCCTTGCCACAGGTGGTCTGGTTTCCCTGAAAGTGGGACTTCCTGAAGAGAAGATACACTTTGTAGAGTACGGGCTTCTGGGCTATATCCTCTTCAGAGCCACCTCTACATGGGCAAGGCCTGTGGCGGCATCTTTCGTAATGGTATCTATTGTTGGCAGCCTCGATGAGGCCATCCAGTGGGCACTACCTCAGAGGGTTGGAGACCTGAAGGATATAGCCCTTAACACCCTTGGCGGAGCTATAGGTATAAATGTGGCATGGGTTTACGGTAAGGGTCGTTAGTCTTATTATCCTTCTGGGGCTTGTCTGCACGAGGGCAGTCCTTGCTGTGCCCCCTTTCGAGGTTACCTTCCTCGATGTTGGCGAGGGAGATGCCATATACATCCGCACCCCACAGGGCAAGACCCTTCTTGTGGATACCGCCAACCCTGCCACTGCAGGCCGTATAGTAAAGTTTCTTCGCTCCAGGGGGGTGGAGACCATACATGCCGTCTTCATCACCCATCCACATCCGGACCACATGGGCGGCATATTCCAGCTACTTTCAACATTCAAAGTAGAAAGGGTCTACGACAACGGCCAGCCCATAGAGGAGATGCCCCGTTGCGACATCTACCGCTGGTATGTAGAGAGTGTTCGCACCCTTGACCACTACAGGGCACTCCGTTCGGGCCAGACCATCATCTATGGTGATACAAAGGTAGAGGTGCTCTGGCCCCAGAGGCTCAACCCCTCAGAGTGGAACCACAACTCCCTCGTGTTGAGGTTGACACACAGGGGAAGGGTATTTCTCCTTATGGGAGATGCCCTCGCATCTACAGAGGCAGAGCTTCTCAGAAGAGAACTCTCACTCAAGGCGGATGTGCTCAAGGCAGGCCACCATGGTTCCGTGGATACCCTCTCGAAGGAATTTCTCCAGAGGGTCTCTCCTTCATTTGTGGTCCTATCTGTCAACAGGGACAATCCCAGGGGCTACCCCGCCAGGGATGTCTTGGAAAGGCTCGACAGGGCTGGTGTAACAACGCTTGTTACCCATGAAGATGGCAACATAGGCTTTCTCGTTGACAGTAGCGGAGGGTTGAGGCTTATGGTGGGGCAGAGATGAATCCTTGTCTTCAGTTGGCTATTGCCTGCTGCCGCCAATTCTGATATTATTATGTGAATATGAAAGGGTTTATGCGGCTTGCAGGCTATCTGGCAATAGTCATCCTTGCCACTACACTAATAGTGGGTGTGGGCTTTTATGTCTACTTTACGAGGGATCTGCCTTCTGTAAGCATACTCTCCGAGTACAGGCCCAACCTTGTAACCCGTGTATACTCAAGGGATGGAGAGGTAGTAGGCGAGTTCTACATAGAAAGGCGCATAGTGGTTCCCCTTCAGCGTATGCCACGCCACCTTGTGGATGCCTTCATAGCCGCGGAGGATGCCAAGTTCTTCGAGCACAAGGGGATAGACTATCTGAGCATACTTCGTGCCCTTTACAAGAACCTCAAGAGCGGCAGAATAGTCCAGGGTGGCAGCACCATAACCCAGCAGGTAGCCCGCAGCTTCTTCCTTTCCCCTGAGAAGACACTCTCACGAAAGGTAAAAGAGGCCATCCTTGCCCACCGTATAGAGAGCAGGCTGACGAAGGAGGAGATACTCTTTCTCTACCTCAACCAGATATACCTTGGCAACGGTGCCTATGGGGTGCAGGCCGCAAGTGAGATATACTTTGGCAAGGATGTAGGGGAGCTCACAGTGGCCGAGGCAGCGCTTCTTGCGGGGCTTCCAAAGGCACCGAGCCGTTATTCACCCTACACGAACCCTTCCCTTGCCCGTATGCGTCAGGAGTTCGTGATAAAGCGCATGCTCGAAGAGGGTTTCATGAACCGCAGACAGGCCGATGAGGCACTGAGGGAAAAACTCGTTCTCAAACCCCGTAGACCCCGAAACCTCTGGGTTGGCCCCTATTTTACAGAGTATGTAAGGCGCTATGTGGAGGAGAAATACGGAGATTCTCTTCTCTACAAGGGTGGGCTCAGGATATATACCACACTCGATGTAGGTCTACAGAAGATAGCCAACAGGGCTGTTGATACTGGAATGAGGGCTTATGACAAGAGGCGTGGCTTCAGGGGTGCAGAGAAGGTGCTCCTTACACGCGAGGAGATTGCCCCATTTCTCAAGAAGGTGGACGATTACATGAAAAGGCATCCCCTTGAGCCAGGTAGAACATACAAGGCACTTGTGCTGGGGGTTGATAGAAAACAGAGGGCCATTGTGGTTGCCATAGGAACATCCCACAGGGGTATCATCAGATACGAAGACCTCAGGTGGGCAAAACTTTACAACCCCACCAGTGACCCTGATGGTGGAGAGATAGTAACCAACCCTCTTCACCTGTTTCATCCAGGCGATGTTATAGAGGTGAAGGTCAAGGCTATGCCAGAAGAGGACCACATGCTTGTGGTCTGCTCTCTCGAGCAGGAACCCCTTGTGGAGGCAGCCTTTGTGGTCATGGACCCCCGGACAGGCCATGTGCTCGCCATGGTTGGGGGGTCTGATTTTTCGAAGACCCAGTTCAACCGTGCCATACAGTCGAGGAGACAGCCGGGCTCGGCCTTCAAGCCCATAATATACGCGGCAGCCCTCGACAGGGGTTTCACCCCGGCAACGGTGGTGGTTGACTCCCCGCTCGTGTTCGAAGAGGTCGAGGAAGAGGGCAAGGGGCTTGACTGGAAGCCCCGCAACTTCGAGGAGAGATTCCACGGTCCCACCACCATAAGGGAGGCCCTTGCGAAATCACGGAATGTGGTAACCGTAAAGGTGCTCAAGCGGATCGGGGTGGACTATGTGGTCTCCTATGCAAGGAGGCTTGGCATAGAGTCCACCCTTTCAAGGGACCTTTCCATAGCACTCGGCTCATCAGGTGTCTCCCTGCTCGAGCTTGTGCGGGCATACGCAACATTTGCAAACCTTGGCAAAAGAGCCGAGCCACTCTTTGTAACCCGCATAGAGGACAGATACGGCAATGTGCTGGAGGAACACACCCCGCAGGCAGAATCTACCATAAGCCCCCAGACAGCCTATATAATAACCAATCTCCTGCAGGGTGTGGTTGAGAGGGGCACGGGCTGGAGGGCGAAGGCGCTCAAGAGGCCTGTGGCAGGCAAGACTGGCACAACCAACAATCTTAACGATGCCTGGTTCATAGGCTATGTGCCAGGTCTTGTTGCAGGTGTATGGGTGGGCTACGATGACGAGCGTCCTCTGGGCAAGAACGAGACAGGCTCGCGTGCCGCAGCCCCCATATGGGTTCGCTTCATGAAAGAGGCACTGAAAGATGTGCCACCTGAAAACTTCCCCATACCCGATGGTGTGGAGTTCGTAAAGATAGACCCACAGACAGGGCTTCTTGCCACAGCATCCACCAAAGAGCCCGTGTTCGAGGTATTCAGGGTTGGCACAGCCCCGAAGAAGTTCTCAAGCTCTGAAGGGGTGCCGGCAGATGAGGACTTCTTCCTCATAGACACAGAGGAGGAGGAAAGGCCCCGCAGGCCTGAAAGAGAAGAGCCCTTTACCACACCGGAACTCTTCTAACCCATTGAAAGAGGGCTTTCCATGTATAATGCGATACGCCATACTCTCTGACATACACTCGAACCTCGAGGCCCTGGAGGCCGTGCTCAAAGAGGCCGACACCCTTGGTGCAGACTCTATCCTCTGCCTTGGCGACATCGTGGGATACAACGCCAACCCCAACGAGTGTGTGGAGATAATAAGAAGGCATGGCATTACAGCCATCATGGGCAACCATGACAGCCGTGTGGCAGGGCTCGAAGAGCCAACAGACTTCAACCCCATAGCACAGGAGGCGATATTCTGGACAAGAAAGACGATAAAGGATACACACCGTGAGTTTCTCTCCACCCTGCCCCACCACCACATAGAAGAAGAGGCAGGGTTCATGTGTGTCCACGGGTGGATAGACTCACCAGACAGCTACATCTTCTCAGAGCTCGAGGCGGAATACAACTTCAGGCTCATGGAGGTGGAGGCTCTGCCCCCCCTCGTCTTCTTCGGGCACACCCATGTGAGGGTTGCCTACACAAAGAAGGAGGTCTTCATAGGCTCGACCCTCTCCAACCCACTTGAGCTCGAGGAAGACACCCTCTACCTCGTAAACCCTGGCAGTGTGGGCCAGCCCCGCGATGGAGACCCCAGAAGCTCGTTCCTCATCTACGATACATCCAAGGCACAGGTGAGCTTCCACCGCGTAAGCTATGACCTGGAAAGATGTATTGAAAAGATAAAGAAGGCGGGTCTACCCGCACCCCTTTGGCAGAGGCTGCAACAGGGGTGGTAGAATCTTACGGCTCAGGGTGGCCCGCCGAGCACCTACCTGGGGCATCCACAAGCTTCTTGCAACGGTGGGGTTAGTGGAGTGTGCCCCGCTGGCTTTCGCGAAGGGTTACTTCCTTGCCGAAGGGTTCTCTCACGAACCTGTCCCTGCAGGATTTGCAGAGTATGTAGGAATGCTTCATGTAGACATCTTCTTCCAGTGTCTGTGGGTCCATCTCTTCCATGGCCTCAAGGAGCTCGTCGATGCTGTCCTCTATGTCCTCGTCGTATTCCTCGAGATAGCCATCGAAGTCTGCGAAGCTTCTTATCTCTACCACATATTTGAGCCCTCCCGGGGGCAGCTCTCTCTCGCATATCTGGCATCTAAGGGATGTCATAAAACAAAAAAAGACTCCTTCCTTTTTCTTTTTCCTTACACCTTCAAATATACATCCAAAACGGTGTGCTTGTCAAATCAAATACAAAATGGTATAAGATGTAGATATGTCTGTTGAAGAGGTGCTTTCACGGGGTGCCCATCTTCTCACCGTCGAGGTAAGGCTTCTCTGGCTGGTGGGCACTTTATATATGGTGGCTTCTGTGGTCTCTCTTTCTGGCCTCCTGACAGGCGAGAAGGCAGGGTACAGAGCCCCCCATGCCCTTGTGGGCCTTACCCTTGTTCTGCACACAGGGGTCATCCTTTTGAGGATATTCGAGACAGGCAGGGCCCCTTTCCAGACCCTCTATGAGAGCCTCTCATGGTTCTCCTTTACATCCACCATCACCTATCTTTTCGTTGCAAGGCGGTGGCACAGGGTGGCGTTGCCCTGCTTCTTCGTTACCCTCATAGCCTCCTGTGCCATATTCTATGCCCTCCTGGGCAGAAGCCCCGAGGCAAAGCCCCTCTCCCCACCGCTGCAGAGCTGGTGGTTCGAGTGGCATGTGGTGGTGGCATTCTCGTCCTATGCGGTGTTTGTTGTGAGCTCTGCCTTCGAGGCCACATACCTTATAGCCAGAAGACTGATGAGAAACAGAGACCACGCCCTCGGCCTTACAGTAGAGGAGCTGAGACCCTTCAGAGGGATGGCCACAAAGCTTGTCATCTTCGGTTTTCCAATGTTAACCTTCGGTATATTCTCAGGGGCTGCATGGGCGAACGAGGCATGGGGTAGATACTGGGGATGGGACCCCAAGGAGACATGGTCGCTCATAACATGGACGGTGTTCGCCATGTATCTGCATGCCCAGAGTGTGCCACGCTGGAGGGATAATGTGGCCTCCACGCTGAATCTCCTGGGATTTCTCTGCATGATAATGACCTTTCTGGGGGTCAACTGGCTATCCAAGCTTCTGGGTATACCGAGCCTCCATGTTTACGCGGTATGAGAAAGACTGACAACATACGAGGAAGGCTATATCGCTGGTTTACATCTCTGAGGACATCGGTCTACCTCTTTGCCCTTCTCACAGTCTTCTATATTGTTGGCACCATATTCCCCCAGGGTGTGGATACCGAGAGCTACCGCCAGGCAGGCGGAAGGTTTATTGGGGCCGTGGAGCTACTGGGTCTACTCGATATATTCCACACCCCGCTCTTCTACCTTGTGGCAATACTCCTCCTTGTTAACCTCACTGTGTGCACCTGGGAGAGGTTCCAGGGGGTAAGAAGAAGGGCATGGCGCGAAAGCCCTGATGTTGAAAGAACCTACTCATTTGCCCTGTCCTGTCAGGAAACAGAGGAGGTGCTGGAAGAGTTCATGAAGAAGAACCGCTTCAGGCCTGTGTCGAGGGATGAGGCCACCATCACCGTTGAAAAGGGTATATATTACAGGTATCTCACCCTCCTTTACCATGCAGGTATAGTGGTCTGCTTTGTGGGGTTCTTCCTTACAGGGTTTTTCGTAAAAGAGGGTCTTCTGGTACTCAAACCAGGTGAACCAGTGGCAATAGAGTCCCGGATGATGCCCGAGATAAGGGGCTGGCTTGCCAAAGAAGGCCCACCACCCTTCAGTATCCAGCTCGATGAGTTCAGAACCGAATACATACTCTCAAGAAAGCTCAATTACCCGGAGGACGGCCTCTCACGACTTGCCATGGCCCTTGGATGGCAGGATATAACCTATACAGATGAGGAACGCTACTATCCGAAAGACTGGTTCTCGAGCCTGCGTATACTCGATGGCGGCACCACGGCCGTTGAGAAGACCATCCAGGTCAACGACCCGCTTCGATACAGAGGATATACCTTCTACCAGGTGGGTTTCGAAGAAAGACTGAAACTTAAGATGGACGATAAAGTTTTTACCGTAACCACAAACAAAAAGAAGAAAATAGATGAGCTTGATAGAACCATCATCTTTACAGGCTTCCGCAGGGGCACCCTTTTCAGGCCCGATGGCACTGTGGAAGAGCTTCATCCCTTTGTAACCATCAAGGAGCTCACAGAGGATGGCAAGAAAAGGCCTGTGGGAAGGCTTCACCTTGGAGAGAGCATCGAGATAGGTGGAAAGAGCCTCTACTTCGAGGGTTTCGAGGAGACCTCGATCCTGAGCTACCGTTACGATCCCGGGGTGTGGCTTCTCTGGTATGCCGGGTTTTCTGTGTTCGGCCTGATGGCCTTAAGGTGTCTGGGAAGATGGTATATGCTCAGGTTCAGGATAGAGAAGAAAGAGGGCAGAACACTTCTTACCGTCAGAATCCACAGCCGTGGGCTCATGGCAGATGCACAGAGGGTTTCAGGCCTTCTCAGTGCCCATCTTGAACGCTTTACAGGGTAGATGACAGGCGATATAGAATCTTTCATAGAGGGCATCAAGAGAAGAAAAGACATACGGGATGTGGTCTACCACAGAACTATTGAGCCCTCTCCCCCTGCCTTCTCAGAGCTTAAGGATGGTTTGGATCCCCTTCTTGTGGATATTCTTGAAAAGCAGGGTATCGAGAGGCTCTATACCCACCAGTGCGAGGCCATAGAGCTCCTGAGAAGTGGCAGGAATGTGGTGGTGATGACACCCACCGCAAGTGGCAAGACCCTCGTCTACAACATCCCTGTTGTAGAGAGCATATTGAAGGATAGTTCCACCCATGCCCTCTATATCTTTCCCCTCAAGGGGCTCGAGCAGGACCAGCTCTCCCTTCTCGAGGGGTTTCAGGAGATGCTCTCCTTCGAGAACCTCTGTGCCATATACGATGGCGACACCCCTGGTTACAGGCGCAAGAAGATACGCTCAAGCCCACCCAACATAGTGCTCACAAACCCTGACATGCTGCATCTTGCGATCCTGCCCTTCCATGACCGCTGGGAGGCCTTCTTTCGTGGGCTTCGCTATGTGGTGATAGACGAGATACACACCTACCGGGGGGTCCTGGGTTCCCATATGGCTCAGATCATGAGGCGTCTACAGCGGGTATGCAGATTCTACGGCTCTTCACCCATGTTCATACACCTTTCTGCAACGATTGCCAACCCCGTAGAGCTTTCCAGAATGCTTACAGGGTTGCCATTCACACTGGTCCACAGAAGCGGTGCCCCACAGGGCAGAAGAGATTTTCTCTTCATAGACCCACCCATGGATACAAGCCCCTACACCCTTACGGTAAGGATATTCACAGAGGCCCTTAACAGAGGCCTGAGGACCATAGTATTCACGAAGACCAGGAGGGTTACAGAGCTGATATACCGCTGGCTCAGGGAGAGTGCCCCACATCTTTCAGAACATGTGAGTGCCTACAGGGCGGGCTTTCTTCCTGAAGAGAGAAGACTTGTAGAGGGTGCCCTCTTCGATGGCACCCTCAGGGGGGTGGTTACCACCAGTGCCCTCGAGCTCGGTGTGGACATAGGGGGGCTCGATGTGTGTATACTCACAGGTTACCCTGGCACAATAAGTGCCACCTGGCAGAGAAGTGGTAGGGCGGGACGGGCCGGCAGGCCCTCACTCACGGTGCTCATGGCCCTTGAGGACGCCCTCGACAAATACTTCATGCGCCATCCCGCCGAATTCTTCGAAAAGAGTGTGGAGGCCGCTGTGCTCGACAGGGCCAACCACCCCATACTCAAGGCACATCTTCTGTGTACAGTGGCCGAAAGGCCGGTGGCCGAGGGTGAGGAGTTCCTCTCAGAGCCTGCCTCAAGGGATGTGCTCGAAGAGCTCAAGGAAGAAGGCAGGCTGTGGTATTCACGGCTTAAGAAGACCTGGAACCCGAAAAGACGCTATCCCCACAGGGATGTCTCCATAAGGGGCACGGGCAGACCCTACACCATAGTGCTTGAGGACGGAACCCTCATAGGCGAGAGCTCTGGTGGAAGGCTTCTCAGAGAGCTGCACCCCCAGGCCGTCTACATGCACCGGGGGGTGCAGTATCTCGTGCTCAGGGTGGATGATGCACGGGGCGAGGTCATATGCAGAGAGGCAGCCCTGGACTACTACACCACCCCGATAACAGAGGAAGACACCAGCATAATCAGCAAGGAAGAGAAGAGGGAGCTGAATTCCCTCACCATGAACCACGGCAGCCTTGCGGTTACAGAGTATCTACTTGGTTACAGGAAGAAACACATCCATACGGGAAGGCTTCTTGGTGAATTTCCCCTTTCCATGAGGCCCGTAAGGTTTGACACAAAGGGGCTGTGGTTCACATTGGACGAGAGGATTATAGAAGAGATACTGCGGTGTGGCTACAGTGTGCCAGGGGGGCTCCATGCCATGGAGCATTCCCTTATGGCCACGCTCTCTCTTTTTGCCATGTGCGACCGGCGTGATCTTGGCGGGGTGAGCTACCCGCTCAACCCTGAGCTTGAAGAGCCTGCCATATTCATCTACGATGGCTACGAGGGTGGTGTGGGGCTTACAAAGAGGGGGTTCGAGGTGGCAGAGAGGTGGTTTGCCTTTACAAGAAGGCTTCTCGAGGACTGCCCCTGCGAGCTGGCATGTCCTGCCTGCACACAGGACCCCCAGTGTGGAAACAACAACGAGCCCCTGGACAAACGAAGCGCCATTGTGATACTGAATGGTCTTCTCGGGGTGTAAGACAATAGGGGCTTCAGCCTACCCTGTTTTATTTATGAAGTGTGGTTTTCCTCTCTCCAGGCTGGCTTATCGGAGAGGTTTTCTATCACCCTGTCTGCCATCTCCCGTGTGCCCACCTTCGTGGTGCCAGGGCTGTATATGTCAGGGGTTCGGTAGCCCTCTTCGAGGCTCTTCTCGACGGCATCCTCTACAAGCCTTGCCTCCTCATCGAACCCGAAGGAGTAGCGCAGCATCATGGCCACAGAGAGTATCATTGCAAGCGGGTTTGCCATCCCCTTGCCTGCAATATCGGGTGCACTGCCGTGTATGGGCTCGTACATGGCAGGGCCATCGCTACCCAGGCTTGCCGAGGGAAGCATGCCTATGGAGCCTGTGAGCATCGAGACCTCATCGGATATTATATCGCCAAACATGTTGGTCGTTACTATCACATCGAACTGTCGTGGGTCTCTTATGACCTGCATGGCGCAGTTGTCCACATACATGTGGCTCAATTCCACATCGGGATACTCCCTGGCAACCTCTGATACCACCTTTCGCCACAGCTCCGTTGCCTCGAGCACATTTGCCTTGTCCACGCTTGTAAGCTTCTTCCTTCTCTTTCGGGCCACATCGAAGGCCACCCTTGCGATACGCTCCACCTCTGCGGTTGTGTATACCAGTGTGTTCACACCCCTCTGGGTGCCATCTGGCAGGGTCTCCACCCCGCGGGGGGTGCCAAAGTATATGCCACCTGTGAGCTCCCTTACCACCATTATGTCCACCCCTTCTACCACCTCCCTTTTCAGTGTGGAGGCATCTACAAGCGGGGTGTATATCCTTGCAGGCCTTAAGTTTGCAAAAAGGCGGAGTTCTTTTCTCAATGCAAGTAGAGCCCTCTCTGGCCTTATAGAATAGTCGAGCCCCTCCCACCTTGGCCCTCCCACGGCCCCGAGGAGCACCGCATCCGAGCCCCTTGCAAGCTCTAACACCTCATCCCTGAGGGGCACCCCATACCTGTCTATGGAGGCACCTCCAACCACCGCCTCTTCGAGCTCAAGGTGGAACCTTCTGGTTCTCCCCTCAAGGGCCTTTATAACCCTTGTGGCCTCTTCCATTATCTCAGGGCCTATGCCATCTCCTGGAAGCACACATATCTTGAAGTTCTTCATAGGTTCTCACCCACTATCTTCTGCAGGGTCTCCAGGAAGAGGGCAAACCCGCTGTAGGGTATGATGATGGTGCTCTTGCGGTCGTTGGATATTTCGGCTATCTGCAAAAACTTGCCTCCATGGTTCTCCTTGAAGTCCACATGGATGGTCTTGTTTTCGATGAGCAGTCTCTCTGTGGACAGGAGCTTGCTCTTGTGGTTCTCTTTTTTCATCATACCAGTCCCTTTCTTTTTATCCATTCCATTAATCCTCCTGCGCTTATAAGTTCCTGCATGAACGGTGGTATGGGCTGGGCCCTGAAGGTCCTATCCTTTGTAATGTTGCGTATTGTGCCTGTGGAGGGGTCTACCTCGAGCACATCAGCGGTCTCGGTTACATCCACAAGCTCAGGGCATTCCAGTATGAGTAGGCCCGTGTTGAAGGCATTTCTGTAGAATATCCTTGCAAAGCTCCTGGCGATCACACAGCTTACACCACATGCCTTGATGGCAATTGGAGCATGCTCACGGGATGAACCACAGCCGAAGTTCTTCTCCGCCACTATCATATCTCCTGCCCTTACCTTCTTTGCGAACTCAGGGTCTTCGTCTTCCATACAGTGCTGTGCAAGCTCCCGTGGGTCTGTGGTGTTGAGGTAACGGGCTGGTATTATACGGTCTGTGTCCATATCAGAGCCGAACTTCCACACCTTTCCCTTTATCTTCATCTCAGGGCCTTCCTCCTTTTTTTCTTTTTTAATGTCTTACCACTTCGTCTGGATGTGCTATTCTGCCCCTTACAGCCGTTGCGGCTGCAACCGCAGGGTTTGCAAGGTAGACCTCGCTCTTTGGATGCCCCATCCTGCCTATGAAGTTACGGTTGGTTGTGGCAAGTGCCCTCTCGCCTTCTGCCAGTATGCCCATATGCCCGCCAAGGCAGGGGCCACAGGTAGGAGGACTTATGACAGCCCCTGCAGAAAGGAACACCCGTAGATACCCCCTCCTTAGTGCCTCCTCGTACACATGCGGTGTTGCAGGTATTACAATGAGCCTTGTGCTGGACGAAACCCTCCGGCCTCTGAGTATCCTTGCTGCAATGGCAAGGTCTTCTATCCTACCGTTGGTGCAAGAGCCTATCACCACCTGGTCTATAGGGGTACCTGCCACATCTGTTACAGGCCGTGTGTTCTCAGGCAGATGGGGCAGGGCCACAAGGGGATCTATCTTCGAGGCATCGTATTCTCTTGCCTCCACATACTCTGCATCGGCGTCACTCCTTAAAAACCTCGGCCTTCTCTGTGCACGGCCTGATACATACTCTTCTGTGGTCTCATCTGGCTCGATGAGACCTGCCTTTGCACCTGCCTCTATGGCCATGTTGCACAGGGCAAGGCGGCTGTCCACCGAAAGCCTCCTTATGGTATCGCCCGAAAACTCCATCGCCCTGTAGTTCGCACCATCAACGCCTATCTCTCCTATGGTATGCAGAATAAGATCCTTTCCACTCACCCACTTCTTAAGCCTTCCCCTGAAGACGAACTTCATGGTCTGTGGCACACGAAACCAGAGCTTGCCTGTTATCATGGCAAAGGCCAGGTCTGTTGAGCCCACCCCTGTAGCAAAGGCACCGAGCCCTCCATAGGTGCATGTGTGGGAGTCAGCACCTACCACCACATCTCCTGACACGACAAGGCCAAGCTCTGGCAGAAGGGCATGCTCTATACCGACATCTCCACCCTCGAAGTAGTTTACAATACCAAACTCCCTTGCAAACTCCCGAACGAGCTTGCACTGGGTGGCACTCTTTATGTCCTTGTTCGGGGTGAAGTGGTCCATAACGAGCACCACCCTTTTGCGGTTGAAGACCTTCTTTGCCCCCACCTTCCTCAATTCGTTTATGGCAAGGGGTGCGGTTATGTCGTTTCCAAGGGCTATGTCTATCTTTGCCTCCACTATCTCGCCAGGCTCAACCTCCTTCTTTCCAGCATGGGTGGCCAGAATCTTTTCTGCTATCGTCATGGGTCTCCTTTTAGCCATCGCTCTATATGGTCCTCTCCTTTCTCTCCTTTTTTTTGTATTCCAGCCTGTTAAGGGCATTTATGTATGCCTTGGCACTCGCCACTATTATGTCCATGTCTGCACCCTGGCCTATCACGATGTGCTCACCCTCTTTCAACCTTACACTCACCTCGCCCTGGGCATCGGTCCCACCTGTTATGGCATTTACGGAGTAGCGAAGAAGTTCACTCTTTGTCTTAGTGATGGTGGCTATGGCCTTGTAGACCGCATCCACAGGGCCATCTCCTGTGGCCTCCTCTCTTACGGTTCTTCCCTCCACTTCCATCTCCACGGTGGCCTGTGGCCTTGTATGGGTGCCACACTCCACATGGAGGTCCTTCAGCCTGAATCTCTCTTTTAGCTCGATCCTCAGGACCTCGTCCTGCACTATGGCCTCTATGTCTTCATCGAAGACCTCCTTTTTAGCGTCTGCAAGGCGCTTGAACCGCTCGAAGGCCTTGTTGAGCTCATCCTGGGTGAGCTCATAGCCCAGCTCCCTGAGCCTCTCCCTGAAGGCATGTCTGCCAGAGTGTTTGCCCAGCACAAGCCTCGTCCTTGAGAGCCCTATGGTCTCGGGCCTTATTATCTCGTAGGTGAGTTTTTCCTTGAGGAGTCCATCCTGGTGTATGCCGGACTCGTGTGCGAAGGCGTTGTCCCCCACTATGGCCTTGTTCGGCTGGACCATCATGCCTGTAATGCCAGAGACGAGCCTGCTCGCTGGATATAGCTCCTCTGTAACCACTCCTGTCTCAAGCCCTACGAGGTCTTTCCTGGTCTTAAGTATCATCACTATCTCTTCGAGCGAGGCATTGCCTGCCCTCTCACCTATACCGTTTATGGTGCATTCCACCTGTCTTGCCCCGTTCCTTACAGCACTCAGAGAGTTTGCCACTGCAAGTCCCAGGTCGTTATGGCAGTGCACCGATATGACTGCCCTCTCTATGTTCGGCACATTCTCCTTTATACCCTTTATGAGGCTGCCGAACTCATCGGGCAGTGCGTATCCCACCGTATCGGGTATATTCACTGTGGTGGCACCTGCCTCTATGACGGCCTCTATGACCTCGTAGAGGTATGAGGGCTCTGTCCGCGAGGCATCCATCGGGGAGAACTCCACATCCTCCACAAAACTCTTTGCAAGGCTCACCATGTCAACGGCCCTTTTGAGTGCCTCCTGCCTTGTAAGGTGGAACTGGTGTTTAAGGTGTATATCCGAGGTGGATATGAATGTATGTATACGCACCTTTGGTGCCCCTTTGAGTGCCTCCCATGCAGCCCCTATGTCCTCTTCCTTTGCCCTCGCAAGGCTGCAGATGGTGGGCCCTTCCACCTCGTGGGCGATCCTTCGGACTGCCTCGAAGTCCCCAGGAGAGCTGAAGGCAAACCCCGCCTCTATGACATCGACCCCAAGGCGGGCAAGCTGTCTGGCAACCCTTATCTTTTCCTCCACATTCATGGAGGCCCCTGGAGATTGCTCGCCATCACGAAGTGTTGTATCGAATATTATGACCCTGTTCTGGTCTACCTTATCGTTCATGGCCCTTCCCTGTATTCCTTGTGTGTGCCCCCTTTCTCTTCCACCCTCTGTCTTGCCCTTATCCTTGTCTTTCTGCTGTCCCAGAGTGTGAGGACTGGCCCGGAGATTACATAAGCAAAGGTCAGAAGAAAGAGCATAAGCGGTGGCTCTGCTGCTATGAGTATAAGAAGGAATATAAGGGCCACAAGGAGGCCGAAGGGCATCCTCTTGGAAAGGTTCAGTTCCTTGAAGCTGTAGTATCTTATATTGCTTATCATAAGGAACGCCAGAAGATACACCAGTACCAGTATGGTTATATGCTTTGCCATGGCCTCCTGACCAAAGTAGTGGAAAAGGAGCACCGTGGAGGCCACAAGTGCGGCAGCTGCCGGTATTGGAAGCCCGGTGAAACGCCTGCTCTCCACAGTCGAGGCCTGCACATTGAACCTTGCGAGCCTCAAGGCCCCTGCCACAACGAACAGAAAGGCCGCAAGCCACCCGTATCTACCAAAGGGCTTCAGTGCCCATGTGTATATCAACAGTGCCGGAGCGATGCCGAAGGAGACAAGATCAGAGAGCGAATCGTATTCCACACCGAACCTGCTCGAAGTGCCTGTAAGCCTTGCCACCCTTCCATCGAGCCCGTCGAGAAGCCCTGCAACCAGTATGGCTATGGCCGCAAGCTCGTAGTTGCCCTCTATGGAGGCAACTATGGAATAGAAACCACAGAAGAGACTTCCTGTGGTGAGAAGGTTGGGCAGAAGGTATATGCCCCTTTTTCTCCCTCCATGCCCCTTTCTTGGGCGGTTAAGCTCTCTGTCTATCATCTCTCCTTCTCCCATCTTGCAAGTATACTCTCACCGGCCCTCACCCTGTCTCCAACCCTTACGACGATGTCTGTATCTGGCGGTAGATACACATCGAGCCGTGAGCCAAACTTTATCATCCCTATCCTCTGCCCCTTCTCTATCCTGGAGCCCTCTTCTACATCGCACACTATCCTTCTTGCAACGAGGCCTGCTATCTGGCATACGGCAAAGAGCCTGCCACCTTCGGATTCCACCACAAGGGCGTTGTGCTCGTTCTCGACCGAGGCCTTATCCAGATTCGCGGATACGAAGCGGCCAGGGTTGTATACAACCCTCTTCACCCTCCCTGTGGCAGGAGCCCTGTTGACATGCACATCGAAGAGGCTCATGAATATGCTCACAAGCTGTGCCCTCCTCATGGTGAACCTTCTGTCCTCAACCTCCTCCACCTTTATGACCCTTCCGTCCGCAGGGCTCACCACACTCTCCGGGTCCTGGGGTATGGTCCTTTCAGGGTCTCTGAAGAACCACAGAACAGAGACTGCCACCCCAAGCCCCACCCAGAACAGCCACCACACCCCCAGCCCCAGCGACACAAGGGCTGGCAGAAAAGACATGGCTATGATACCGTAACCATCCTTTGCAATGGGCAGACGCATGGGGTGTCAGTCTCTGTCTTCCACTATCTTCTCTTTCTTCATCCAGGGCATCATCTGTCGCAGCCTCTTGCCCACCTCTTCTATCGGATGGTTCTCACCCCTTCTTGTAAGTGCCTTGAAAGTGGGGCGGCCGGCACGGTTTTCCAGTATCCACTCACGGGCAAAGCTACCGCTTTGAATCTCATGGAGCATACGGCGCATCTCTTTCTTGGTCTCTTCGGTTATCACACGGGGGCCCCTTGTGAGGTCTCCATACTGGGCGGTGTTGCTTATGGAATAACGCATGTTCGATATACCACCTTCGTATATGAGGTCTACTATGAGCTTCATCTCGTGGAGACACTCAAAATATGCCATCTCAGGCGGATAGCCTGCCTCAACAAGTGTCTCATAGCCTGCCGTGATGAGGGCCGTAACCCCGCCACACAGCACCGCCTGCTCACCGAAGAGGTCTGTCTCGGTCTCATCCTTGAAGGTGGTCTCTATTATGCCTGCCTTGCCACCTCCTATGGCACTGGCATATGCAAGGGCAACATCGAGGGTATCACCAGAGGGGTCCTGCCACAGGGCAACGAGGGTCGGCACCCCACGGCCCTGGAGATACTCGTGCCTTACGAGATGCCCTGGCCCCTTGGGTGCGGCCATGAATACATTCACATCCCCTGGGGGCTCTATCTGGCCAAAGTGTATGTTGAAACCATGGGCAAAGGCAAGATAACTGCCACCCTTGAGGTTGGGCTCTATTTCGCCTCGATATATCTCTGCCTGGGTCTCATCCGGGGTGAGTATCATCACCACATCGGCATCCTTGACAGCCTCTCTCACCTCTTTTACAGGAATACCCGATTTTTCAGCCTTTTTCCATGACCAGCCATCCTTTCTCAACCCCACAACGACATCCACGCCACTATCCTTGAGGTTCTGTGCATGGGCGTGTCCCTGGCTGCCGAACCCTACGACGCATACTCTTTTTCCTTTTATCTTCTCGGGGTTTGCATCCTTGTCGTAGTATATCTTCATAGGTTTTACCTCCGAAGGGTTTATTTTGTCCTCAGAGAACGTGCCATGGCTATTCGGCCTGTTCGTGCGAACTCCTTTATACCAAAGGGGCGCAGCAGTTCTGTTATGGCCCTTATCTTCTCCTCGTCGCCTGTAACCTCTATGGTGTAGTGGCGTGGGCCCACATCCACCACCTTTGCCCTGAATATATCCACGATGCTCAGTATCTCTGCGCGGTTCTCCTGTGTGGTATTCACCTTTACCAGTGCAAGTTCTCTTTCCACATAGTCCTCACCTGTAAGGTCATGCACCTTTATGACATTTACCAGTTTATTGAGCTGTTTGGTTATCTGCTCTATTATGCGATCATCCCCGCTTGTAACTATGGTCATACGGGACACCCTGGGGTCCGTGGTCTCTGCCACACAGAGGCTCTCTATGTTGAACCCCCTGCCCGAGAACAGCCCTGCTATACGGGCAAGGACTCCGAACTCGTTCGTTACGAGCACCGATATGGTGTGTCTCACCCCCTGAAACCTCCTTTTCTCATTTAAAGAAGGACCATCTTATTGAGTGGCTCACCTGCCGGCACCATTGGATAGACATCCTCCTTCGGGTCCACCAGGAAGTCCATGAGTACAGGCCTATCCTTTATCTTCAGAGCCTCCTTTATGACCCTGTCCACATCACCCACCTTCTCTGCCCTGAGTCCCACTCCTCCGTAGGCCTCTGCAAGTTTCACAAAGTCAGGCAGTTTACCCAGGCAGCTGTGGGAATACCTTCTGTTGAAGAAGAGTTCCTGCCACTGTCTTACCATACCGAGGAAGCGGTTGTTCAGTATGGCAACCTTTACAGGCAGTTTGTACTGCACGGCTGTTGCCATCTCCTGTATGTTCATCTGTATGGAGCCATCCCCTGCAATATCTATGACCAGTCTGTCCGGGTTTGCCACCTGTGCGCCTATTGCTGCCGGGAACCCGTAGCCCATGGTGCCGAGCCCGCCTGAGGTAAGAAATGTCCTTGGCCTTTTGAACCTGAAGAACTGGGCTGCCCACATCTGGTTCTGACCCACCTCAGTGGTTATTACGGCATCTCCACCTGTAAGGGCGTAGAGACGCTCCACCACATACTGGGGCTTTATGCGCCCCCTTCTGGGCTGTTTTATGTTGAGGGGATGGGTCCTCATCCAGTCCTTTATCTGCCTATGCCAGCCCTTTATCCCCCTCTTGTAGTCTGAAAGCCTCTTTCCTGTTGGTATGGCATCGAGCATCTCCTTGAGCACACTCCTCACATCTCCCACTATGGGTATGTCCACCATCACATTCTTGCTTATGGATGTCGGGTCTATATCGATATGGATTATCTTTGCAAATGGTGCGAACTCATCGAGTTTTCCTGTAACCCTGTCGTCGAACCTCGAGCCTATTGCTATGAGGCAATCTGTGTTCGTAACGGCCATGTTTGCCGTGTATGTGCCGTGCATACCGAGCATGCCCATAAACAGGGGATCATCGCCCGGGAAACCACCAAGCCCCATGAGTGTCGTTGTAACAGGTATGTTGAGTTTCTTTGCGAAGCTCTTAAGCTCTACCGAGGCATTGGCACTGATCACCCCACCACCTGCGTATACGACAGGCCTCTGGGAGTTCAGTATAAGGTTTATGGCCTTCTTTATCTGCATGCGGTGCCCCCGGTATGTGGGCTGGTAGCCGGGCAGTTCCATCTTGTCGGGCCTTACATACTCTGCCTTTGCAGTGAGCACATCCTTTGGCAGGTCCACCAGCACAGGGCCGGGCCTGCCGGTACGAGCAACATAGAATGCCTCCCTGACTATCCTTGCAAGCTCTGTTATGTCCTTGACAAGGTAGTTGTGTTTTGTGCAGGGCCTTGTAATACCCACGATGTCTGCCTCCTGGAAGGCATCGTTTCCTATGAGGGCTGTGGGCACCTGCCCTGTGAAGACCACCACAGGCACAGAGTCCATGTACGCCGTGGCTATGCCTGTAACCGTGTTCGTTGCCCCGGGCCCACTTGTAACGAGCACCACCCCGGGTCTACCTGTGCTACGGGCATAGCCGTCTGCCATGTGGACTGCACCCTGCTCGTGGCGCACAAGGATGTGTCTCAAAGGGCCACTGAACTTGAAGAGCACATCGTATATGGGTAGCACTGCCCCACCTGGGTAGCCGAAGATGGTATCCACCCCTTCGTCTACGAGACTCTGTATGAGTATCTCTGCACCTGTCTTTTCCATCTCTTTCTACCTCAAGACAGCCCCTGTATTTGCCGATGTTACGAGCCTTGCGTACCTGGAAAGCCAGCCCCTCTTTATCTTTGGCTCTGGTGGCCTCCAGCTCTCCCTTCTTCTCTCGAGCTCCCTTTTGTCCACCTTAAGTTCTATACTTCTGCGGGGTATGTCTATCTCGATTCTATCTCCATCCTTTATGAGTGCTATGGGCCCGCCCTCCATCGCCTCTGGAGAGATGTGTCCCACGCAGGGCCCCCGTGTGCCGCCCGAGAATCTGCCATCTGTTATGAGGGCCACATCCTCCGAAAGCCCCATGCCCACTATGGTGGCGGTGGGTGCGAGCATCTCACGCATCCCTGGCCCGCCCTTTGGCCCTTCGTATCTTATGACCATGACATCGCCTTTATTTATCCTTCCAGCGGTAATGGAGCGCATGGCGGCCTCTTCAGAGTCGAACACACGGGCGGTTCCCTCAAAACGCATCATCTTCCGGCTCACACCGGATTGCTTGACCACACAGCCGAGGGGCGCAATGTTACCGGTGAGCACAGCGATACCGCCCTCTTTGTGGTAGGGCCTCTCGGCAGGTCTTATGACCTCTTCGTCCATGTAATCCACCTCTTCCACAAGTCTTCTTATACTCTTGCCGCTCACCGTGGGGTTGTTCTTTATCCTCTCACCCAGCCTTTTCATGACAGCCCTTATCCCGCCTGCCCAGTGGAGGTCCTCCATGTAGTGCTCGCCCACCGGCTCTATGGATGCTATGTGCGGGGTGGTGCGGCTCAACCTGTCGAAACTTTCAAGCGGTAGCCCCAGGCCTGCCTCATTGGCTATGGCAAGCAGATGCAAGACCGTGTTGGTTGAGCCCCCCAGGGCAAGGTCCACTGTTATGGCGTTCTCGAAGGCCCTCTTTGTCATGATCTTGCGTGGGGTTACCCCTTTTCTTACAAGCTCGACTATACGCTCTCCGCTCTCGAAGGCTATCCTTCTCTTCTCACTGGTTGCAGCAGGTGCTGTGCCACAGCCCGGCAGACTCATCCCCATGGCCTCTGTAAGGGAGTTCATGGTGTTTGCAGTATAAAGCCCCTGGCAGCTACCCACACCCGGGCACGCACCGAGCTCGCAGGCCTGAAGCTCCTCTCTGTCTATCTCTCCTTTTCTGAACCTTCCCATGGCCTCGAAGGTGTTTCTTATGAACGAGAGCCTTCTTCCACGGTATCTGCCTGTCAGCATTGGCCCAGCTGTAACCACTATTGTGGGTATATCGAGCCTCGCAGCTGCCATGAGCATACCAGGGGTTATCTTATCACAGTTTGTAAGGAGCACCAGCCCATCGAGTGCATGCGCCAGGGCCACGCTCTCCACAATGTCGGCAATGAGCTCCCTCGAGGGCAGCGAATAATGCATACCCACATGCCCCATGGCTATGCCGTCGCATATACCGGGTAACCCGAATATGAAGGGATAGCCCCCGGCCGTGTGTATGCCCTTCTCTATGAACCGCTCCAGGTCCCGCATCCCTATGTGTCCCGGGATGAGGTCCGTGAAGCTTGAGGCAACCCCTATGAAGGGTTTCTTCATCTCCGATGGGGCGATCCCCGTGGCATAGAGGAGTGCCCTGTGGGGGGTTCGCTCAAGCCCCCTCTTTATACGGGTGCTTCTCATATAGAGTCCATCCTCAACGGTGTTTCAGCATGATGCTTTCCATCTTGTCCTTCATTGCGAGCTTAAGCTTCTTAAGCCTCTTCTTTTCCACCTCTTCTGCCGTGGTAAGGTATTTCTTCTCTTCCATCTTCTCCACCAGCCGCTCGTACTCACGATGTGCCATGTATGCCCTCCTGAACTCGGCATCCTCCCTCAGAAGCTTCTCCACCAGTTTCTCACACATAATAGATCACCCCTTCTGTTTAAAAAAATAGAATCAATGTAATCAAGAACCTGTTTTTATTAAATAGAATATTCTTTCAGGGTGATTAATAAATCTATATTAACCAATGGGTTGCCCCTTTGTCAACGGCTGCCCCCCTCTTTTTTGATCTCTGCATGGCTTTTTCTGATATAGTTTGGCACGAGTCTGTGGGGGCTCTCCCTTATACCCTTCTGCCATGCAAGTATACCCACATTGTGTGCCCCTACATGCCAGAACCTCTCTGGCAGTGTAATCCACCTCCGCTGTCCCACATCGATGACCTTCTCGGCGGCCTCTATACCGTCGCCAAGCAGCACAACATCCTCTCTGCCACTTTCTTCCAGGAACTCTATAAAACTTTCTATCTTCACACATCTATCTTCTGTGAGTCTTTCGAGTTCTCTGCCCCTGTATCGAAAGAGTGCTGTGTAGAGCTCCTTCTGCCTTGCATCCATGAGCGGGCAGATGGTGGCCTCTGTGGGGCTGACATTCATCGCAAGGGACTCAAGGGTTGACACCCCTGCCACGGCTCTGCCCAGCGTCCATGAAAGCCCCTTCACCGTGCTTATTCCCACCCGAAGCCCTGTAAAAGAGCCTGGCCCGGTTGTAACGGCAAAGAGCTCTATCTCTGAGAGCTCCACCCTCAAGGACTCAAGGAACCTCTTTATGTTGCCCACGAGGTAGCGCGAGTGGAGGCCCACCCTGGTAGACAGCCATTCTCCCACAGTGCTGCCATCCTCCAGAAGGGCTATACTCTCTGTGCCCGAAGAGGTATCTATTGCCAGTATCTTCACGGCCTCAATTGGTAAAGATGCGCATAAGGTCGTTCCATGTTACAAACACCATGAGGGCCAGAAGGAGTGCCATCCCTATCTGGTTTGCTATGCTCAAAAAGTGATCACTGAGGGGTTTACCCCTTATCCACTCTATGGCAAAGAACACAAGGTAGCCTCCATCGAGCACAGGTATGGGCAGAAGGTTTATTATGCCAAGCTGGAGACTCAAAAATGCTATTATGGAGATGAGGTCTGTAAGTCCGCTTTCAGCGGCCTTGCCCGCAACCTGTGCTATCATTATGGGCCCCCCCAGGGTCTTTATGGAGTAGACCCCGGTTATAAGACCCTTGATGATTACAAAGAGCAGCACCGTGAGCTCCCATGCCTTCACAAGGCCCATCTTTACAGACTCGAAGAACCCGTAGCTTCGTGTAACGAACTCCTCGAGCCTTGTAACCCCTATGAGGTACACATCCAGTTCCTCGTTGTATCTTGGCTTCAGCTCTACCGTAAACCTCTTCCCCTCTCTTTCCACAAGGATTGTCCTTTCCTGTGGGCTCTTCTTTACAAGCTTCTGCAGCTCTATCCAGTGGGTTACGGGCTTGCCATCCACTGCCACGATCAGGTCCCCCTCTTTGAGTCCTGCCCTGTGTGCCGGAAACCCCGGTGTCAGCCCCCCTATTACGGGCCGCATGGGCGGATAGAGACCCCCCACCCCTATGCCCTCTCTCGAAACGGTGGGGGTCAACTCGGTCGTGAACTCCCTGCCATCACGCTTAACCCGAAGGGTTACCCTCTTGTCCGGGCTCAGTGCTATGGCCTTCATCAACTCTTCCCATGTGGATATGGATCTGCCATCTACTGCCACAATCTCATCCCCTGCTCTTATGCCTGCCCTCTCTGCGGGCTCATCCTCTGCCACATAGCCCACCTGAGGCACTTTATCCACATAGGCTGGCACCTTGATGCCCATCATGAAGAGCAGAGGGAAGAGCACCATTGCGAGCACTATGTTCATGAGCGGACCACTTGCCACTATGGATGTCCTCACCCCCAGGGGCTTGTGGGTGAATGATTTTGCCCGCTCCTCTGGAGAGACCTCCTCATCGGGGGCCTCGCCCATCATCTTCACATACCCACCAAAGGGTATGAGAGATATACAGTAGTCGGTCTCACCCACCTTTATACCAATGAGCCGCGGGCCAAACCCCAAGGAGAACCGCTCGACCCCGACCCCTGAATACTTTGCCACAAGAAAGTGTCCCAGTTCGTGTATAAAGATGAGTATACCAAGAACTATTATGAATGAAACTATCGTTGTCATAACCCTTTTACAACCTCCATGGCCTTCTTTCTACCCCATCTGTCCGCCTCAAGGACATCCTCAGGGGAGGCGAGCCTCCAGGGAAGATGTTCCGTGAGGGTCTTCTCTATCACAACGGGTATCTCTATAAATTTTATCATGCCTTTAAGGAACATATCCACTGCTACTTCATCTGCTGCGTTCAGAACCGCCGGGGCACTTCCACCGAGCCGAAGGCTCTCACAGGCAAACCGAAGGCATGGATACTTCCTTTCATCCACAGGGAAGAACTCGAGTGTGGTGTTCTCTGGGCTGTATCCTTCGACCCCTGAGGCTATCCTTTCAGGCCAGCCCAGTGCATAGGCTATGGGTATGCGCATATCGGAATGACCCATCTGTGAGAGCACAGAGCCATCGAGAAACTCCACCATGGAGTGCACCACACCCTGGGGATGTATGCACACCCCTATCTTCTCCTCTCTCATACCGAACAGCCACCTTGCCTCTATTACCTCGAACCCCTTGTTCATAAGGGTTGCAGAATCTATGGTGATGCGCCGGCCCATGTTCCATACAGGGTGTTTGAGCGCATCCTCCACGGTTACATATCTCAACTTCTTAAGTGGCATTCTGAAAAAAGGCCCGCCAGAGGCGGTAAGTATGAGCCTCTTTACAGCCCTCTTCTTCTCTCTCTTAAGGAGTTGGTGTATGGCAGAATGCTCGCTGTCCACCGGTATTATCCTTACCCCCTGTTTTCTTGCCTCCTTCATCACCAGTGGCCCGCCGACAACAAGGGTCTCCTTGTTTGCAAGGGCTATGGTTCTACCCCTTCTTATGGCCTCGAGGGTTGGCAGAAACCCCTCCATCCCGACAACACACACCAGCACCACATCCACGCCTCTTACAGATACAGCTCTTCTGAGGCCCTCTCTACCATGGCCGACCTCCGGGGCACCGGCCATGGAGGAGACCTCCCTTTTCACCTTCTCCGAAAGCCTTGCTGAAAGCACTGTTACATAGCGGGGCCTGAACTCCTCTATCTGCCTGAGGAGAAGCGAGGTGTTCTGCCCGCAACTGAGAGAGACCACCCTGAACCTTTCAGGATGCCTTCTTACCACATCCAGTGTGGCTCTACCCAGTGTGCCCGTGGAACCCAGTATGGCTATGCCCTTCTTCCTCATAGTCTCCAGATAATGTAATAGTAGAACACTGGCAGTGAGAACAGCATGCTGTCTATACGGTCGAGCATGCCGCCGTGGCCCGGTATTATGGAGCCAGAGTCCTTGACCCCTGCTGCCCTCTTCAGTATGGACTCGAAGAGGTCTCCACACAGTGCGACCACCCCTATGATGAGTGCGGCCCCTCCAATCTCGTAGATGGATAGCCCTGTATCCACCACCATGTTGAATCCAAGCGCTACTACCACCCCTCCTGTAATACCCCCTATCGCCCCTTCAACCGTCTTCTTCGGGCTTATTCCTGGTGAAAGGCGGCGTGTCCCCATGAAGCGGCCTGTAATGTATGCAAATATATCGTTTGCCCATATGATGAGGAGCCCGCAGAGAAGCAGCCACCTGCCCCCGGTAAACCCTGTAAAGAGCACTATGCAGGATACCGTAACACCCACATATACTATGCCGAACACCGCCTTTGCGGCACCCATGAAGGCAGGGGTGAAGTCCCTTCTGCCGACTATGGCAACAGTGGATGCCGTCAACACCACTGCCACCATGAATAGAGGCAGCAAGCTGCCAGCATCGTAGAGAAAGATAAAAGGCGTCAGCACACCTGCTGGGAGTAACCAGGCCCTGCCTTCTGTTGAGGTAAGCCTTATGTATTCATCAAGGGCTAATGCTATGACGACTGCCACCACAATGGCGAGCCAGAGAGGTGGAGCATAGAGGACTATGGCTATAACCAGTGGGGCCAAAAAAAACCCGCTCAGCGTCCTTTTGAGCCCCCTGCCTTGCTCTGACAAACCAGACTTTTTCAATATCCTATCCAACTATATCGAGAGCCTGCTCACTCGTAAGCCCGAACCTGCGCTCCCTCATCTTGAAGTCCTTTATGGCGAGAAGAAGGTCCTCTTCCCCGAAGTCTGGCCAGAGGGTGTTGGTAATATACAGCTCTGTATATGCTATCTGCCAGAGTAGAAAGTTGGATACCCTCTTCTCCCCACTGGTTCTTATCAGGAGGTCAGGGTCTGGCACCCCATTGGTATAGAGTGCCTTCTCGAACAGGCTCTCGTCTATGTCCTCTATCCCTATCTGGCCATCTTTCACGAGCTCTGCAATCCTCCTTGAGGCATCCACAAGTTCCTGCCTTCCACCATAACTTATGGCAAGCTGAAGCACCATGGCATGGTTACCACTGGTAGCCTCCTCCACCTCGTCTATGACCCTCTTTACACCTGCTGGAAGGTTATCCCTTCTTCCTATGACCCTGAGCCTTATATGGTTGTCCATAAGGGTCTTTGCCTCTTCCCTCAGGTGTATCTCGAGAAAGGCCATGAGCATCTCCACCTCCTGGGGTGGACGATTCCAGTTCTCAAGGGAGAAGGTGTAGAGGGTAAGATACTTCACGCCCAGCCTTCTTGCCACGAGCACAATATCCTTTGCCGCCTCTATCCCTCTTCTGTGTCCCTCTATCCGTGGCAGACCCCTCTTTTCGGCCCATCTGCCGTTACCATCCATTATTATGGCTATATGAAGTGGCACCTTATCTGACATCTCTGCTCCTGCCATGGAGATTCCTTCTTCAGACCTCCATTATCTCTCTTTCCTTCGCCTCAAGAAGGTTGTTTATGCCTTCTATCTCCTCGTCTGTTATCTTCTGTATCTCCTGCTGTGCCTTCTTGAGCTCGTCCTGTGAGATGAGCTTGTCCTTCTCGAGTTTCTTCAACCTTTCGTTGGCATCTCTTCTGACATTCCTTATGGCCACCCTGCACTCTTCGGCATACTTTCGTGCCACCTTTACCAGTTCTTTTCTTCGCTCCTCTGTGAGCTGTGGTATGGATATGCGTATGACCTTTCCGTCGTTTGTGGGGGTAATGCCCAGGTCTGAAGAGAGTATGGCCTTTTCTATTGCCCCTATCTGGGAGATGTCCCATGGCTGTATGACTATGAGCCTTGGCTCTGGTATGTTTATGGTCGCAAGCTGGTTTACCGGGGTGGATGTTCCGTAGTAGTCAACCTTTATACCCTCGAGAAGACCTGCCGATGCCCTGCCTGTACGCAGCCTCGCAAACTCATCCTTGAGCACAGATCGTGCCTTGTCCATCCTTCTTCTCGTCTCCTGAAAGAGTTCTTTAAGTTCCATCTTCCCTACGCCTTTACAAGGGTTCCTACCTTCTCGTTCCTCAGTATCCTCAGGATGTTGCCCTTCTCTTTTATGCTGAACACTATTATGGGAAGCCTGTTGTCCATACACAGGGTTACAGCCGTTGCATCCATCACCTTGAGGCCCATCCTCAACACATCCAGGTATGTGAGCTCGTCGTACTTCCTTGCCGAAGGCTCTTTCAGGGGGTCCTTGTCGTAGACACCATCCACCTTGGTTGCCTTCAGTATCGCATCTGCGTGTATCTCCATGGCCCTCAAAGAGGCGGCCGTGTCCGTTGTAAAATAGGGGTTGCCCGTTCCTGCAGCGAATATGACCACCCTGCCTTTCTCCAGATGCCTTACCGCCCTCCTCCTTATGTAGGGCTCGCAGAGTTCCTTCATCTCTATCGCGGATATTACCCTGGTGTATACCCCTTTTTTTTCGAGGGCATCCTGAAGGGTCAGGGCATTGAGCACGGTTGCGAGCATGCCTATGTAGTCTGCGGTGGCCCTGTCCATACCCTTTGCACTCGCCTCTATCCCCCTGAATATGTTGCCCCCACCTATGACAACCGCCACCTCAACACCCATCTGGTGTGCCTCTTTTATCTCCTGGGCCATGCCTGATATGACATCTGCATCTATCCCATAGGGTTTGGAGCCCATAAGGGCCTCGCCCGAAAGTTTCAGTATTATCCTTCTATATCTTGGCACAGTTTCTTCTGACAATTAGCCCTGCTCCTTAAGGGTCTATTCTTCTCCCACGCGGAAGCGTGCGAACCTTCTTACCTGTATGTTCTCGCCGAGCTTTGCGATGGTCTGTTTTACCAGCTCTTCTACGGTTATCTCAGGGTTCTTAACGAACTCCTGCTCCATAAGGCATGCCTCTTTGAAGAACTTTTCAAGCCTTCCCTCGACTATCTTCTCTATCACATTGGCGGGCTTACCAGAGGATTCGGCCTGTTTTCTGAGTATCTCCTTCTCCGCTTCTACAACATCCTGTGGAACATCCTCCCTACTCACATACTGTGGGCTCATCGCGGCTATGTGCATGGCCACATCCTTTACCAGTGTCTGAAAATCCTCTGTCCTTGCCACAAAGTCTGTCTCGCAGTCTACCTCCAGGAGCACCCCTATCTTTCCACCAGCGTGTATGTACGCAGAGACACGCCCCTCTTTTGTGGTCCTGCCGGCCTTCCTGTGGGCAGATGCCATGCCCTTCTCCCTCAGGTATGTTATTGCCTTCTCTATGTCTCCACTGCACTCTTTGAGTGCCTTCCTGCAATCCAGGATACCTGCCCCGGTCTTCTCTCTCAACTCCTTTACCTTCTCGACGGCTATCTCCATGCTCTCCTCTTACCTCCTTGAAAGACTGCTTTTATCTGATCCCTGCCAGAAGCAGGCAGGGTATTTGTCATGTGGTCTGCTCCACCTTTTCGGTGGTCTCTTCGGGTGTGCCCTCCTGGGGTTCCTCCTGGGCCGGCTCTTCGGGTTTCACCTCTTCGGGCTCTTCTTCCTTTGTCTGGGCAGCAAGGGTCTCCTCGTAGATGGTCTTGCCCTCCAGGCAGGCATCTGCCACGGCGTTTGAGAAGAGGTCTATGGCCCTTATGGCATCATCGTTGCCTGGTATCACATAGTCCACCTCATCGGGATCACAGTTGGTATCCACTATGGCAACAACAGGTATGCCAAGTTTTCTTGCCTCCTTTATGGCGATACTCTCTTTTTTCGAGTCCACGACAAACATGACACCTGGAAGCCCACCCATGTTCCTTACCCCGCCGAAGTTCTTGTCAAGCCTCACCCTTTCCTTCTCGAGCCTTGTGAGTGCCTTCTTCGAGAGCCTTGCAGGGTTGCCCTTCTCCTTTAGCTCCTCCAGCTCCTTGAGCCTCTGTATACTCCGTCTTATGGTTGAAAAATTTGTCAACAACCCTCCTATCCAGCGGTGGTTGACATAGTCCATGCCACAGCGTTTTGCCGCCTGCTCTATGGCGTTCTGGGCCTGTTTTTTTGTGCCCACAAAGAGTATCTTCTCACCCCTCGAAGCAACATCCCTTATGAAATCATGTGCCACCCTGAACATCCTTACCGTCTGCTGCAGGTCTATGATATATATACCGTTTCTTGCCCCGAAGATGTAGGGCTTCATCTTGGGGTTCCAGCGTCTTGTCTGGTGGCCAAAGTGGACCCCTGCCTCAAGTAGCTGTTTCATCGTAAGATAACCCATTGTACCTCCTTTTTTGGTTTTTTCCTCCACCCCGGGAAGACAGAATCCCTATCTGCCAGAAAAGAGACACCCCTGCCTCCCTCTAAAAAGGGGTGTGCGATATGATATTCAAGATAATCTTTTTATCACAATAATCAAATACTTTCAAGGACAAAAAATCGCTCTACAACGCAACCCCGATGGTCTTCATCTTACCCTCTGGGGGGTACATATGAACTCCCACTGGTCGCAGGCTCTCTTTGTCCTCAAAGTGTGCATACTGGGGTGGAAAGTTCGCCCTTTTAAGGGGTTTGTCGGTGCTTCTGCTTTTGACCCCTATTTATGAGTTGCCATAAAGAGTTTTCTCAGATACCTCCTTGTTGCCGTAGGTCCTGGGTCTCTGGGCAGGTCTTCAAGTCTTCTGGGGCGGCTCTTTCTTCCCGGGCTTTCCTGGTAGTATCTGCGCGGGAAAGCAGTTCTGTCCCCAGGATGACCACCATAAAGAGGACCGAAAGATATGTGGACCCACCTTCTCTGCCCATCCTCTACCACTCGTTGTATGGCACTGCGTTAGGGCACAGGAGCTCGCTTCCTGACCTGACTATGATAGCACGATATTAAAAAAGGCTTTCAAGATGGTGCCTCCCTGTCCGGCACCACTCGATAAAGGGTTTCCGGTGTATTGGAGGTCCTCCACCCTTTCGACAATCCAGCCCCTGTCCTCATCCCTCACAAGGTGGTAACGCATGTTGTAGTTGATCTCTTTCAAGGGCTCCACCTCTCTGCCTGTCCTGTAGTCTATCCAGCGGTAGGACCACCGCTCCGTTGTATCCACAGTGGCCTTCTTCTCTTCTATCTTTATCTTGCCAAACTCCAGTGTGTGCAGTTCTGCCTCCATCACCTCGGATGCCTGGAGATAGGATGTTATTATAATCCTTATCCTTCTGAACTCATCTCTTCCTGTAACCTCTTTCAGTCTGTCGTAGAACTGGCTTTTATAGGCCTCTATGAGGGCATAGTTGTACCTGGTTACAACCTTTTTGAGGAGTTCTTCTTCCGAGGGCTCCTTCTCCCAGGTAGTGCAACCTGTAAGGATTAGAGCAATGACGAAGATGGCTGCCAATCCCATTGGGATCCTCATGGTTCCACCGTTCTCCTTGCTGTAATAGTTGTTTTTTAGGACCTGCATCATGCCCTCATCTTTTCAATCCACAGCGTATAACCACCCATCTCCATCTATTATGTATATGGTTCCATCATCTCCTATTGCAGGCGCGCTGCCATGGAGTTCAGCCCCCTCGCCTATCTTCATCTTCCAGAGGAGTATTCCATCCTCTCCATTGAGACAGTACAGGTTGCCCTCGGTATCCACAAAGTATAGCCTTCCACTGCCATCAAGTGCAGGTGGAGAGGAAAGAAAGGGATATGGCACCACATATCGCCACATCTCCTTTCCGCTGGATATATGGAATGTCACAAGGGCGGATCCATTGTTTCCAGTGTTTGCATCCATATGCAGCAGGCCGTCTCTGGAGACCGCGGGGTTTGCCCAATAGGTTCTGTAGTTGCGTGTATCGTATCGCACGGATGTGAAGACAAACCCCTTCGGCGTAAGACGAGCCCTCACACCATGTATTATGGTGGTCTCCCCTTTGGTCTTTACAGGATAGAACACCATGCCCCCATGCCCCACATGCGGCAGTGTATGGATCTGAACCTGTGCGTTGTCAAGCCTCCATAGTTGCTCTCCCTCCATGTTCATGGCAATAAGGTAGCCCTTCCCCCTTGTATCTCTGGTTAGCACATATACAATCCTCCTGTCAATATCCACAGAAGGGGTGGAAAAGTAGAGGTAACCCCCAAGGCTCCACCTTATCTTTCCATCTGGAGAAACAGAGACCATCTTGCCACCTGTGCCATCGAGCATGCCCCCGACCCTTGGCCGAAAAAGTCCGATGTAGATATTACCCTCAGGGTCAACGGTTATACTGCCCGGGCCTGTTCCCCCTCTTTCTATTTCAGTCTTCCAGAGAAGCCTCCAGTCCTTTACAGAGAGGGCATGAAGGATGCCCACATCGGTATCATCTCTTGTTATCGGGGCATAAAAGTAGACCACCGATTCATCTGGTGAGAGTGCTGGCGATGTTACAGGAGACCTGTAACTGCTGGGGTATGTGAAGGTGTTTTTTATCCTTCCCTTTTCATCCACAAGATGGAGTGCATGCGTGTAGTGTCCATCCTTCATTGTGGGGTCATAGAGTCCTGTAACGCATATTCCATGTTTGCCCACAACAGGTGTCTTGATGTGGTCTGTGAGTGCCCTTACATCCACCTTCCAGGCAATCTGTGGTTGTTTCCTTGTGGTCTTTGTTGCATGGGTCTGTCCTGTATGGAGGGCATCGTGCTGCAGCATCCCCCATCCACCGTAAGAGGGTGCGGGAAGAGAAAGGACAAGGAAGATAGCTAAAAGCTTTCGTAACATCTCGATAAGTCAGACCTTAAGGTGGAGTATAATCGTAATTGGCCCTGGTATTCGAGTTCTGGTTGTCTCCGCCATCTGCACATGCGTTGTATACCGCCGTATCGTCTGTGAGGCTACAGAGCATGTTACTCGTTGTGGTTCCAGGGGTATATCCGCGCCAGGTGGCTCCACCTATGAGTGCCCTTCCTACAACATTGCTGCCCCCTGCTGCCGAGGTATCCAGGGGTGCACCATGTATGAGCCCCAGGGCATCGTACTTTCCACCTACAGTGTCAGTTGCTATGAGCCCTCCCCCATGGCACCTCATGCACACTATACCCCTTGGTGGGTCTCCTACCGATCCAGCACTTGCGGGATCACATAGAGACCTTCTTCTTCCGGAATTCCAGTCTGCAGGATGTGGCTGCCTGGGGAAGGTGTAGAAGTAGGGTGCACCCGAGGAGGAGCGGCATACCACATCCTTGAACCCGTACACATCTGCCCTGTGGCAGTTCAGGCAGAGGTTGTTGGGATCAGCGTTCGTCGCCGCCGTGCTGTAAAGGTTGGTTGTAGCGCTTCTTCCCCGGGTTTCGTCTGTCCAGTAGATGAGGTTCGAATAGTCTATGGTGATGGTCCCACCCAGGCCATCGTTTACCGTGTATGTTATACCGGGCTGTAGTTTACGCAGTATAAAGGGTCTGCTCGAGCCATGGGGGCCCCTTGCTGTATTGCCTGTGCTACCGATGGCATCGGCCTCGTGGCAATCCACACATGTTATGGTGGAGGTGGACCTCCATGGAGGCACGAAGTTTTCCGAAAGGTCGTTCTCCGTGCCTATGGCGAGGTCTGTCCTCGTGCCCGGGCATGGCTGGTTGGAGGTGTAGGTGCCATCATCGGGTAACGAGAGTCCACCGGCCGTGGCACAGCTACCGGTTGCATCCACCAGTCCCCATGCATTGTTTGCCCCTGCAGGTGGCTGGTTTCTTCCACGCCCGTAGACAGGGTGCCATGCGCTGTTTACCGTGGTATCGGTTGCAAACTGGTATGCCACATCGGTCATCTTCTTGTTGGACGGCATCAGCGCACCAGCCCATGTCTTCGTGGTGGATGGTGAGATGGGCTGGTTGGTATTGGTGCCTGTTGTATCTCCCCATGCCCATGCCGAATGACATTTGGAGCACAGCTCGTGGAGATAGTTTGTGGAGCCGAGGCTCTCTATGGTGCCGGATACGGCACCTGTAGCGGCATCCACACTCACCCCCCACACCCCGTAGTTTGCAGGCCCTATCCTTACCCCTCCAGGGTCATCCTCCACCCTGTTGGGGTTTGTGGTTCCTGCACTCCACTGGAATACGGTGCCCCTCTGGGGATTGGTGCTGCCCGAACCATACCCCTGTGCCACATGGGGATTATGACAATCTGTGCACTCTGCGTGTGCACCGACACTGAGTAGCCATCCCGAGCCAGGCAGTGCCCTGTTCGACTCGTTCTGGAGATCATGTCTGGCGTAGTAAGCAGAGCTTCTTACAGGATGCCCACTGCCCTCTGCTGCAAACAGGTAGTCCACCTGTGCCTTGATATTGGTGGTTATCGTGCCCCCGGCATTGGCAGGCCCATCGGCGTCATGGCACCTCAGGCACAGGGCCTCCTCCCTCGCTATGAGCTGACGGGGGATGACCTCTTTTGTGGTCGTAGTGGGGTCAGGGGCAACATTGTAGGTTGTGCCATCCACCGTGCCGAAGTCATAACCAGCGGCAGGGTCAGCATCCATTATTCCATGTGGTGTATGGCAGTTTATGCATTTTGTATTATCGGCTGCCGCGCGTGCCTCTCTGGGATATATGTCCCCTCCACCCGTGCCAGGCCAGACAAACCCTGTGCTTATACCATGGCTCGAGCTCTGGTAGTTCGTCCTGGCCTGATAGAACCCCCAGTATCCATAGCCGGTCTTGAAGGGCATGAGCGTCATGTTCTCGTGGCAATACCAGCACAACTCGCTCGAGTTGTCGCCGAAAAGAAGATATGGGTCTGCCACACCAGCGGTGGAATCCGGCGGGTTGTTCTCTGG
>WGFM01000002.1 GCA_015492245.1 Deltaproteobacteria bacterium
AAACCCTATCCACAAAGAGGACACACAGGGGATGGTAGAGGGCTTTGAGAAGAACACTGTATATACTGTTGTTTGCAATCTTGCTTTCAGGTTGCATCCCGAACAACCCCTATAGAGAAGACCAGACAGAGGCCAACATCTTCTACAACTCCTTCTCCGAACCACCCAGACACCTCGACCCTGCAAAGTCCTATAGCTCCAACGAGTATGCCATACTTGGCCAGATATACGAGCCACCACTGCAGTATCATTACCTGAAGCGTCCCTATACCCTCATACCCCTTGTCTCGGAGGAGGTGCCAGAGCCCATATACTTAGACAGAGCCGGCACCATGCTTCCAGCAAACGCCCCTTCGGAGAAGGTCTATCGGGCCATATACGAGATAAGGATAAAGAAGGGCATCCTCTATGCCCCCCATCCTGCCTTCGCAAAGGATGAAGAGGGCAGGCCCCTCTACATGAGCCTTGAAGAAGAAGACCTTGCCGGCATATACTCCCCTGAGGACTTCCCCCGCAAAGGCACAAGGGAGCTCGGGGCAGAGGATTTCATCTACCAGATAAAGCGCCTTGCAGACCCCACTGTTGCAAGCCCCATTCTGCCCATACTGGAAAAATACATCCTCGGTATGAGCGAGTTCTCACAGGCCATAAGAGAGGAAATCCAGGGGCTCAGGAAATCTGGCAGCCCCATCCCCCCTGTTGTGGACTACAGCCGGTTCCCCTTCCCAGGGGTGGAGAAGGTGGATGATTACACCTTCCGCATAATACTCAAGCGCAAGTACCCACAGTTTGTCTACTGGCTTGCCATGCCCTTTTTCTCTCCCATGCCGGAGGAGGTTGTAAGGTTCTACAGCCAGCCACCCCTTGTGGAAAGGAACATAACCCTGGATCGCTTTCCCGTGGGCACGGGCCCTTTCAGGCTCAAGACATACAGGCCACAGCTTGAGATGGTGCTCGTAAAGAACGAGAACTACCACGGCGAACTTTACCCCGCAGAGGGCGAGCCATCTGATAAAGAGGCAGGGTTTCTCAACGATGCGGGCAAGCCCTTACCCTTTCTTGACAAGATAGTCTTCAAGCTCGAGAAGGAGGCGATCCCGAGGTGGAACAAGTTCCTCCAGGGCTACTACGACCTTTCGGGCATAACCTCTGATAGTTTTGACCAGGCGGTCATCCTTACTGCCGAGGGCAGGGCAGAGCTCACAGGCACCATGAAAGAGAAGGGCATACGCCTTGTAACGGCGGTAAGGCCCTCCACCTATTACATGGGCTTCAACATGCTCGATGATGTGGTGGGTGGCTATGATGAAAGACGAAAGAAGCTGAGGCAGGCAATCTCCATCGTGCTCGACTACGAGGAATACATAGAGATATTCAACAACGGCCGTGGTATCCCTGCCATGTCTCCCATACCACCGGGGATATTCGGCTACCTTGAGGGCAGAGAGGGCATAAACCCCTTTGTATACGACTGGGATGAAAAGAAGGGTAGACCCGTAAGAAAGAGCATAGAAGAGGCACGCCGTCTCATGCGTGAGGCCGGTCTTCCCGACGGAAGGGATGCCACAGGCCGGCCCCTTATCATAACCTTCGATAATGCATGGACAGGGGTTGATGCAAAGCCTGTCATAAACTGGTTCATAAAGAAGTTCGCGCTTCTTGGCATACAGCTTGAAAACCGCACCACCGATTACAACCGTTTTCAGGAGAAGATGCTCAAGGGGAACTTTCAGTTTTTCAGCTGGGGCTGGAACGCCGACTACCCTGACCCCGAGAACTTCCTCTTTCTTCTTGCAGGCTCGAACAGCAAGGTGAAATACCACGGGGAGAATGCCGCCAACTATGAAAACCCAGAGTTCGACAGGCTCTTCCGTATAATGGAGAATATGGAAAATGGCCCGGAAAGGCTCAAGGTTATAAGGCGTATGATTGGAATCCTTCAGGAAGATGCCCCCTGGGTCTGGGGCTATCACCCGGTCTCTTTCACCCTTGCCCACAGCTGGGTCAAGAACCTCAAGCCCAACTCCATGGCAAACAACACCATGAAGTATATAAGGATTGAGCCCAGAAAGAGGGCAGAGCTCAGAAAGAAGTGGAACAGCCCAAGGCTTGCACCTTTGGTTGGTTTTTTTGTGGTGATTGCAGTGCTCACCGTGCCTGCAATCATCAAGGTCTCAAGGAGGTTGGGGTTGACAAGATGATGGCCTACATCATAAGAAGGCTTCTCTACGCGGTGCCCATAATAGTGGGGGTAAACCTTATTACCACGCTTCTCTTCTTCTATGTGAACACCCCTGATGACATGGCAAGAAAGATGCTTGGCGAGAAGAATGTAACAGCCCAGCTCATAGAGGACTGGAAGCGTGCCCATGGCTACGATGTGCCACTCTTTGTAAACCCTGAGGAGAAGGGGATAAAGAAGCTCACAGAGACCATATTCTTCAGAAAAAGCGTGCCCCTTCTGTGGCTGGACTTCGGCAGATCAGACCGCAACAACATAGACATAGGCTACGAGATAAGAGAGCGCATGTGGCCGAGCTTCTACATAGCTCTACCCACACTTGTGCTCGGCATAATGGTCAACCTTACGGTTGCCATGCTTGTAGCCTTCGTAAGGGGCACCTACATGGATAGGCTCACCATGGTCCTGTGCGTGGCCATGATGTCCGTATCCGCCCTCTTCTACATCATAGGCGGGCAGTATCTTTTTGGCAAGGTTCTCAGGCTTGTTCCCATATCAGGCTATGACACGGGGCTCAATGCCATAAAGTTCGTAATCCTGCCAGTGGTCATAGGGGTTATAACAGGGTTTGGTGCAGGGGTGAGGTTTTACAGGACCATCTTCCTTGAAGAACTCTCAAAGGACTACATACGCACCGCCCGTGCAAAGGGCCTTGGGGAGGCGACGGTTCTCTTCAAACATGCCCTTAAGAACGCGATGATACCCATACTCACAAATGTGGTTGTTACACTGCCCTTTCTGTTCTACGGCAGCCTCATCATGGAGAGCTTCTTTGCCATCCCCGGGCTTGGCAGTTTCACCATAGATGCCATAAATGCCCAGGACTTTGCGATAGTAAGGGCCATGGTCTATCTGGGCTCCATCCTCTACATAGTGGGGCTCATACTTACTGATATAAGCTATACCCTTGTGGATCCAAGGGTAAGGCTCGAATAAGGGGTTGTAGGATGCCGGTTATACTTGCAACAGACCTCATAATATATGCCCTGTTCGGCATGGTGGTCTGGTTCGTCCTGTCTGTAAGGAAGGGGGCCACCATACCTGTGCGTATATGGACACACATAAAGGGCAGAAGGGGTGTCATGGTCTGTCTACTGATACTCTCTCTTTACGCACTCATTGCGCTGGCCGATAGCATACGCTGGCGTGATCCCATACTTACAGAAGAGGGCACCGTTGCAACCACCCTCGAGGGCAGGACCATCTACAGCCCCCATGCGTTGAGCCTTCTCGACCGTGTGCTCACCCCCTTAAGGGAGAGAACAGAGAAGACCTTCTCTGCCCCCCTTGCAACACACCTCTATGTTAAAGAGACGATGGAACTGCCCGATGGCACAAGGGTAAGGGACTATCCACCACTCAAGTATCCGCGAGCACATCTGCTCGGCACAGACAAGGTGGGCAGCGATGTGCTGTATCTTGCCCTCAAGGGCATACGCACAGGGGTCATAATAGGCACGGGCACCACACTCCTCATAATACCCTTTGCGCTGCTCTTCGGGGTTCTCGCGGGCTACTTTGGCGGCATCATGGACGACATCATACAGTACATATACACAACCCTCTCATCCATACCTGCGGTGCTTCTCATCGTGGCCTTCATGCTCATCTTTGGCACCGAGGGCTATCAGGGAGGCCTCATAACAGATGAATACCTCCTGTGGGGCCTTTTCGTGCCAACGGACAGGCTTTTCTGGCTCTGTGTGATAATGGGTATAACCTCGTGGACTGATCTTTGCAGGCTAATTCGCGGGGAAACCCTTAAATTGAGGGAGATGGACTATGTGCTCTCTGCACGGGCCCTTGGTGTGGGTAGCCTTCGTATAATAGGGCGCCACATCGTGCCCAATGTTATGCACATAGTGCTCATAACCTTTGTGTTGCAGTTCTCAGGGCTTGTGCTCGCAGAGGCCATATTGAGCTACCTTGGAATAGGCGTGGGCCCTGAGATGGGTAGCTGGGGCAACATGATTAACACCGCAAGGCTTGAGCTCTCACGGGAGCCTGTTGTGTGGTGGAACCTTCTTGGGGCATTCATATTCATGTTCGGCCTTGTGCTTCCTGCAAACATAGTGGGCGATGCCGTGAGGGATGCGCTGGACCCAAGGCTTAAGGTGCATGGAAGGATATAGACATGGAAAGGGTGCTTGAGGTAGATAACTTAAGGGTATGCTTTGACACCCCCATGGGGGTGGCAAGGGCTGTGGATGGCGTAAGCTTCCATGTGGAAAGAGGTGAGATGTTCGCCCTTGTGGGAGAGTCGGGCTGTGGCAAGACCCTTACGGCCCTCTCCCTCATACAGCTTCTTCCAGAGGGTGCAAGGGTGGAGTCTGGCAGCATAGTGCTATCCGGCAGGGACATCCTGAAACTCGATGAGTACGAAAAACGCACCCTTCGTGGAGACCGTGTGTCCATGGTCTTCCAGGAGCCAATGACCTCTCTGAACCCTGTATTCACCATAGGCGAGCAGATTGTAGAAACAATCCGTGCCCACCGTGATGTGTCGAAAAGAGAGGCAAGGGATATGGCAATAGAACTGCTGCGCAAGGTCAGGCTACAGAGGGCAGAGTCTCTATTCGATGAATACCCCCACAGGCTTTCAGGCGGTATGCGCCAGCGTGTTATGATAGCCATCGCCATAGCCTTGAAGCCTGACCTTCTCATCGCAGACGAGCCCACAACAGCCCTCGATGTAACCGTGCAGGAAGAAATATTGAGGCTTCTCAAGGAACTCCAGGAAGAGTTCAACACCTCGGTGCTCCTTATAACCCACAACCTTGCCCTCGTCTACAGGAACGCGGAGCGGGTGGCAGTGATGTATGGCGGCAACATGGTGGAGTCTGCCCCCTCGAAGGTGCTCTTTAAGAACCCCATGCATCCATATACATGGCAGCTTCTTCGGGCTGTGCCCGATATAAAGAGGAGGGGTAAAAGGCTTACCTCCATACCCGGTGTGGTGCCGCCTGCATACATGTTTCCTGAGGGTTGCAGGTTTTCCGGCAGGTGCCCAAAGGAGATGGCGGGCTGCAGCAGCCTGAAGCCAGGGCTTAAAGAGGTCGAAAAGGGGCATCTTCTCTCCTGCCACCTGTATAACCATGAGTTTATGAAGGATAGAGAGAGGGCTGCACCCCTTGTAGCCACAAGGCCTGAAGAAGGGCCTCCTCAGGCTGAAGGCAGGGGGGAGGGGGCAACCATACTCGAGGTAAAGGGGCTTAAGTGCTACTACCCCATACGGAAGGGTATACTCAAGAGGGTTGTGGGGTATGTAAAGGCCGTGGACGGAATAGACCTCACCATAAAAGAGGGTTCAACAGTGGCGCTTGTGGGTGAATCTGGCTGTGGCAAGACCACCGCTGGAAAGGCGATAATAAGGCTTCTCGAGCCAACCGATGGGAAGATAGTATTCATGGGCGAGGAGATAACCCATCTACCCGAAAGGGAGATCAAGCCCTTAAGGCAGAAGATGCAGATAGTCTTCCAGGACCCCTACTCATCACTCAACCCGAGGCTCACCGCCCACCAGATAGTCGAAGAGGGGTTAACCTCCCTCCTTCCAGAGCTTGGTGCAACCGAAAGGGTTGAAAGGATAAGGCGGGTTTTCAGTCTTGTTGGGCTTACAGAGGACATGCTTGGGCGCTATCCCCACGAGTTCTCAGGCGGCCAGCGCCAGCGCCTCTCCATAGCAAGGGCACTTGTGGTTGAGCCCCGTTTCGTCCTGTGCGATGAGGCAACGAGTGCCCTCGATGTATCTGTGCAGGCACAGATACTGAATCTACTCAAATCCATTCAGAAGGAGTTCTCCATAGCGATACTTTTCATAACCCATGACCTTGGTGTTGTGGAATACATGGCAGACGATGTTGCGGTTATGAAGGATGGCAGGATTGTGGAATACGGCCGGGTAGAAGAACTCCTCACAAACCCAGGGCATCCCTACACGAAGACCCTCCTTTCCAGCGTGCCAAAGATAGATGTGGCAGGTTAAGGCCTTATTATTCTTGAAAATAGGGGCTGGTATGTTATAAAATCTATCTTTCCAGAATCTTAAGGAAAGAAGGTAACCTGGGATGCATCTTTTAACACTGCATGACCTTGGAAAAGAGGCTGTAGCAGAGCTTATAGACAGAGCCATAGAGCTTAAGAAGAGGCACAAAAGGGGCATACCCTACAGACCCCTTGTGGGTAAAACCCTTCTTCTGTTTTTTGAGAAGCCCTCTACACGGACGCGCATATCCTTCGAGGTGGCGATGAGCCAACTCGGTGGCTCTACCATATTCGTAACATCACAGGATACCCAGCTCGGAAGAGGTGAACCCATAAAGGACACCGCACGGGTTGTATCGAGATATGTGGACAGTGTGGTCATAAGAACCCACGAGCACGAAAGAATCGAGGAGTTCGCCCGCCACAGTACGGTGCCTGTCATAAACGGGCTTACAAGAACACACCATCCATGTCAGGTGCTGGCAGATGTGATGACGATTGTGGAAAAAAAGGGTGCCTGCAGGGGGCTGAAGATTGTCTGGATAGGCGATGGCAATAACATGGCAAACTCGTGGATAGAGATTGCAGGGCTTCTTAAGTTAAGGCTCACCCTTGCCTGCCCTGCCGACTTCATGCCCCGAAAGGAGCTCGTGGAAGCAGCACTCAAGGGGGGCGCAGAGATAGAGTTTGCCCCCACCCCCCAGGATGCTGCAAAAGATGCAGATGTTATAAACACCGATGTATGGACCAGCATGGGCGATGAAGAGGAGAGAGAGAAAAGAGAAGAGGCATTCAAGGGCTACCAGATAAACGAGGCATTGCTTGGGCTTGCAGGCCCTGAGTGCATCGTTATGCATTGTCTTCCAGCCCACCGTGGTGAGGAGATTACAGATGGCATCATGGATGGTAGCCACAGTGTGGTGTGGGATGAGGCGGAAAACCGCCTGCATATGCAGAAGGCAATACTCGAGAGGCTTCTTACAGGGGGTGAGCAGAGATGAAAAGGCAGAAGGTGGAGAATGTCGTGCTCGCCTATTCGGGGGGGCTCGATACATCGGTAATAATAAGCTGGCTGAGGGAGACCTACGGCTGCAAGGTGATAGCGTTCGTTGCAGACATAGGCCAGGGTGTGGAACTGCGGGGCTTGAGAGAGCGTGCCCTCAAGAGCGGGGCAGAGGATATAGTCATAGAAGACCTCAAGGAGGAGTTCGTAAGGGACTTTGTATTTCCCATGCTTAGAGCCAGTGCCGTATACGAGGGGGTCTATCTTCTGGGCACATCCATAGCACGCCCACTCATAGCAAAGGCACAGATGGAGGTTGCAAGAAGATACGGTGCGGATGCAGTGGCACACGGGGCCACAGGAAAGGGCAATGACCAGATAAGGTTCGAGCTTGCCTATTACTCCATAGACCCGCACATAAAGGTCATAGCCCCATGGCGCGAGTGGACATTCAAAGGCAGAAGAGAACTGATCGAATACGCAAGGCGGCACGGCATACCCCTTGGCAGAACCCGTAGCCAGCCCTTCAGCATCGACAGAAACCTCTTCCACATAAGTTTCGAGGGCGGCATACTCGAGAAGGTTGAAAAGGAAGCCCCAAGGGAGACCCATGTGCTCACCCTGCCACCAGAGGAGGCACCAGATAGGGCAACCTATGTAAGGATAGGCTTCGAGGATGGAAACCCTGTAAGTCTCAATGGTAAAAGGCTCTCACCAGCAGAGCTTCTTTCAAGGCTCAACCGTGTGGCAGGCAGGAATGGAGCAGGCTGGGTGGATTGTGTAGAGAACAGGTTTGTGGGCATGAAGTCCCGCGGGGTGTATGAAACACCGGGGGGCACGGTGCTCCATCAGGCAAGAAGGGCACTGGAAGCAATAACCATGGATAGAGAGCTCATGCACTTGAGAGACAGCCTCATAACAAGATATTCCGAGCTTGTCTACTACGGCTACTGGTTCTCGCCAGAAAGAGAGGCCCTCCAGCGCCTTGTAGATGAGGCCCTCAAGGGTGTTACAGGTGAGGTGAGGCTCAAGCTCTACAAGGGCAACATAACAGTTGCAGGCAGAAAGTCCCCTCTATCCCTCTATCATCCCGACTATGCAACATTCGAAGAGGATACCGTCTATGACCAGAAGGATGCCGAAGGGTTCATAAAACTGAATGCCCTGAGGCTCAAACTACACTCGATGGTGAGGAAGAGATGAGAGTCGGTAGATTCGAAAAAGATGGCAGACAGTTCACGGGCATAATAGAGGAAGGCAGGGTCATTGCCCTCAAAGAGGACCTTCTTGCAACCCCCTTCTTCGAAGACTCCATAGAGGTTGAGCAGGGCACAGAGAGCCTTCCCCTTGAGGAACTTACCATTCTTCCGCCTGTGCTGCCTTCAAAGATAATAGCCATAGGGCTTAACTACAGGGCTCATGCAGCAGAGTTCGATAAAGAGCTTCCCGAAGAGCCCATGCTCATCATGAAACCACCGAGCTCTGTGATAGGCCAGGGCGAGGCAATAGTATATCCCACACACATGTCGAGAAGGGTGGATTACGAGGGTGAGCTTGCGGTTGTCATTGGAAGAAGGGCGAAGGATGTGGCAGAAGAGGAGGCTCATCACTACATACTGGGCTATACCTGTTTTAACGATGTAACCGCAAGGGATCTGCAGAAAAAGGACATTCAGTATGCAAGGGCAAAGGGGTTCGATACCTTCGCCCCCATGGGTCCATGGATAGAGACAGAGATAGACCCCGAGGATGTCATGGTAGAGACCTGCCTCAACGGTGAAAGACGCCAGCATACATCCACCTCGGACATGATATTTCCCGTAAGAAGGCTTGTGAGTTTCGTATCACAGGTTATGACCCTCCTGCCTGGCGATGTGATTGCAACAGGCACGCCATCTGGGGTTGGTAAAATCAAGCCGGGCGATAGAATAGAGGTCAAGATAGAGGGTATAGGAACACTGGTCAACACAGTTACAACCTGAAGGAGGTAATAAGAGGCCATGAGTGATGAGGCGATCCAGAGACTCTTTTCCGAAAGGATGGGTGGAGAGAGGTTCGGACTGGAAGAGAAGGTATACAAGTTCGAGAAGATAAAACGGGCAAAAAGGGAGGCAAAACAGAGGCACCCTGACATGGAACTTCTGGACTTCGGGGTGGGCGAGCCAGATGAGGTTGCCCCACAGATGGTCATAGAGGCCCTCAAGGTCGAATGTGGGAAGCCTGAGAACCGTGGCTACGCAGACAACGGTATAGAGGAGCTAAAGGTGGCAGCAGCTGAATACATGGAAAGGGTCTATGGTGTGGCAGGCATCGACCCCCATGCAGAGGTAATCCACTCCATAGGCTCAAAGTGTGCCCTTGCGATGATGCCGGCAGCATTCATAAACAGTGGCGATGTTACGCTTATGACCACCCCTGGCTACCCTGTGATGGCAACACACACAGAGTGGTATGGCGGAAGTGTGGTAAGGCTGCCACTGCTTGAGGAGAACCGTTTTCTGCCTGACTTTGCCGGGCTCGATGAGGAGACCCTCAGGAGGGCAAAGCTACTCTACCTTAACTATCCCAACAACCCAACAGGTGCAGGTGCCACAGGGGAGTTCTTTGAAGAGGTTGTAAGGCTTGCCAAAGAATACAACATGGTGGTTGTGCACGATGCGGCCTATTCGGCACTCTCGTACGATGAGAAACCCTTGAGCTTTCTCTCCATAGAGGGTGCAAAGGATGTGGGTGTCGAGATACACTCGTTTTCTAAGGCCTACAACATGACGGGCTGGCGCCTTGCATTCCTTGTGGGCTCTCCAAGGGTGATAAAGGCATTCGCCTATGTGAAGGACAACTTCGACTCCGGCCAGTTCATCGCCATACAGAGGGCCGGCATATATGCATTGAAGCACCCTGAACTTACAGAGAAGATCAAGGCAAGGTACCGTAGAAGATTAAGGCTCATGGTGGATGCCCTGAAGGAGGCAGGCTTTTCTGCCCGCATGCCCGATGGCACATTCTACCTCTATGTGAAGGCACCAGTGGGTGCAGCTCACAGGGAGTTCGGCAGTGCAGAGGATGCCTCGCAGTATCTCATAAGAGAGGCCCTCATATCCACCGTGCCATGGGACGATGCAGGGAGTTTTCTTAGATTCTCTGCCACATTCATGGCAAAGGATGAAGGAGATGAGGAGAGGGTGATAGAGGAGATGAAGAGAAGGCTTAAGGGGCTGGGGCTTCGGTTCTGATGCCACAGAGGGTGCTTCTTTCCATAGGGTCTAACCTTTCCCACAGGATTAGAAGATGCAGGGAGGCTGTAGAAAGACTCCGCAGACAAGATGGTATAACCGTTGTAAGGTGTTCATCCTTCTACGAGACCTCGCCATGGGGTAGAAAGGACCAGCCCGACTTCATAAACGCAGCCGTTGAGGTTGAGACAGAGCTTTCTCCATTTGAGCTTCTGGGACTTCTCAAAGATATGGAGACAGAGCTCGGAAGAGAAGAGGGCGAAAGATGGGGACCCAGAACAATTGACCTCGATATAATATTGTGGGAAGATAAGACGGTAGATAACAGGGGGCTCAAGATACCACACCCTGAGATGCACAGAAGAAGGTTTGTGCTCGAGCCCCTCGGTGAGATAGCCTCAGGGTGGGTGCATCCTGTGCTTGGAAAGACCGTAAAAGAGCTTCTAAACGAGTGCGAGGATACAGGAAGGGTGAGGAAGGTGGATGGATATGATACTTAAGATAATATTTCTTGCCATAGCGCTTTATGGGGCCTACAGGCTAATAAAGGTCATAACAGAGCCGGAAAAGGGACCACGAAGAGGCGGCAGCATTGGTGGCAATACCCACTCTTCCAGCATGCCTGAGGAAGAGACCGTCTACGACGAGATATGCCTCAAATACATACCAAAAAGCCTTGCCATGGAATACGAACACATGGGTAAGAAATACTACTTCTGCAGTGGCGAGTGCAGGCAGAAGTTCCTGGATACCATAAACAACCCTTACTGATTCTCAACCACACCGAAAGCCATGCAATATCATCCCCCCCAATCTGCGGGGTTTTTGTTTGTTTTGCCCCCTTTTTTCTGTTATATTGACAGATTATGGTGGGTGAATTTCCCCTTGAGGTCAGGATAGAAAATACAAACCTCTGTAATGCCATGTGCACCATCTGCCCCAGAGAGCAGCTTACACGGCCCAGGGGCACGATGGATTACGAGTTTTTCTGCAGTATTGTAGACCAGCTCGCACAGGGGGGCACAAAGGAGCTGCATCTACAGGGCTATGGGGAGCCATTCCTGGATAGAGACATACTCAGAAAGATAAGCTACGCAAAGAAGAAAGGCATACCATTTACATTCATGGTTACCAATGCATCGCTCCTCACAGAAGAGGTCTGCAAGGAGATCATGGAAAGTGGGCTGGACAAACTGAAGATAAGCTTCTACGGGCTCAACAAGACAGACTATGAGTCTATACACAGGGGGCTCTCCTTCGAAGAGGTAAGGGAGAATGTGGAACGCCTCCTCATGATAAAGAAGAGCCTTGGAAGAAGAAGCCCCATCATATCGGTAAAGTACATAGGCAGTATAGGGGGGTTCTTTAAGTTCTTCTTGCAGTGGGGTTTCAAGACCAGGGTCTCCTATGCAAGGCTGCATAACTACGGCTACGGTAGAAGATTCAACAGGCCCAGAACCGATAGAAAGGACAGAACATGCCCCATAGTTACCTCTTCCATAATGCAGGTGCTCTGGGATGGCACGGTGGTTCCCTGCTGTTACGACTTCGACGGCAAGGTGGTGCTGGGAGACCTGAAGAAAGATAGCGTAAGAGATGTGTGGAATTGTGAGAACTATCAACGATTCCGCGGGATCCACAGAAGAAGAGAATATGAGAAGATACCAACATGTTTTAGCTGTGATAAGTTAAGGTAGGATGGCAAGAAACTTTCTTATCGTAAAGTTCAGCTCCTTCGGGGACATAGTAAACTCCCTTCCAGCCATAGAACACCTTAAAAGATGCCACCCCGACTCGCGAACAAACTGGCTGGTAAAGCGCAGTTATGTGGGGCTCCTTGAGGATTGCCACTTTGTGGACAATATAATCCCCTACGATAATAATGGGTTGAGGGGTATAGTGGAGATTGTAAAGAAGATAAGGGCCCTCAGGGTGGACACCGTGATAGACCTTCAGGGTATCTTGAGGAGTGCCCTCATGGGCTACCTCTCTGGTGCACCCTTAAGGGTATGTTTTCCCCATACAAGGGAGGGCAGCCGTCTTTTCTACACACATATAATGGGCAGGCAGCGAAACAAAACCCATGCAGTGCTTGAGAATCTCTCCGTTGTGGAGGCCCTCACAGGTAGAAGGCTCAATGGAAGGCCTCTTTTCTCCATACCTGTTGAAAGGAAGGATGTTGAAAGGGCAGACGCCCTTCTCAACGGTGTTCCCAGAGAGGGTAAGCCACTTGTGGTGGTAAGCCCCACATCCAGATGGAAGACCAAGATGTGGGATAAGAGAAGGTTTGCAACCCTGTGTGATATGATAATAGGGGAATATGGCGCCACAGTGGTGTTCACAGGCGTAAGAGAAGATACACCCTATATAGAGGACATACAGAAGATGATGAAAGATACCTCACTGAATCTTTCTGGAAAGACCGATATTGCCACACTCAAGGGTCTTGTAAAACAGGCAGACCTTGTTATAAGCTGTGATTCTGGCACCATGCATCTTGCCTCTGCACTGGATAGCCCCGTGGTTGCCATATTCGGCCCCACAGACCCTGACTATACAGGGCCATTTACAGAAAAGAGGTTCGTGGTGAGAAGGGCTGTAGAGTGTTCGCCCTGTAGAAGAAGGAGATGCGGGGATATGAGGTGCATGAACGCGATAGAGCCAGCAGATGTGATGGAGGGGGTAAGGAGGCTGCTCTGAAAGATGGGTATGCTCTACAGGATAACCGTTGGGGTGGTGAGAAAGACGGTTCCCATACTCGAGGGGCTGGGCATGGCCAGGTTCCCAGGGACCGTCAGGGTGGAGAATACCAACCACTGCAACGCCAACTGTATCACCTGCACAAGAGAGCTCATGAAAAGACCCACAGGGTTCATGGATATGGGGCTGTTCAGGAAGATAGTTGATGAGTGTGCTGCCAACAGGGTAAGAAAGCTCCATCTCCATAACTTTGGTGAGCCCATGCTGGATAAAAGACTTGTGGAAAAGATTGTATACGCAAGAAAGAATGGTATAGAGACGAGGCTCTTTACCAACATGAGTGTTATGACAGAAGAGCTTGCCAGCTCCCTCGTTGAGGCAGGCCTGGGAAAGATAAAGATAAGCATGGATGGCAACACCCCGCAGACATTCGAGGCCATAAGAAGGGGACTGAGCTATGAGAGGGTGGTAAGGAACATAGAGCTGTTGCTCCGGGAGCGGGAAAGACAGGGTAAGGAGAACCCAAGGATAGAGCTTGTCTTCGTTGAGACAGAGAGAAACTATTTCGAAAGAGAAGAGTTTGTAAGACGCTGGAAGCACAGGGTGGACGGGGTGCACATAACCTCTTATCACAACTGGGCTGGAAGCCTTCGTAAAGAAGGGGGGGGTCGTGGAAGGGAACTTCCATGCCCTCGCATATGGCAGACATTCACCGTGCTGTGGGATGGCAGGGTGGCACTCTGCTGTATGGACTACAATGGAGATGTGGTGCTCGGCAACCTCAACGAAGAGAGCATAAGAGAGATATTCAACGGAGAAAAGTTGAGAAGGATAAGAGAATACCACCTTCAGGGAAGATTCCACATGATACCCATCTGCAGGGACTGTGAGCTCAGAAGGTAGCCCCCTCTGGAAGGTAGTTTGTATCGTTTGAAGTTTCGTCTTCTTTTATAGTAAAATGAAATTTTTAATATGAGACAGTCTGGCGTAGAGAAGATTCTTGTAAGGGTTCCCAACTGGATAGGCGATGCCGTTATATCGCTACCTGCGCTGGTGTGTCTCAGAAGGCACTTTCCAGAAAGCTCTGTAACAGTGCTTGCAAAGGACAAGGTGGTGCCAGTGTTCGAGTCCCTCGATACAGGGCTTCGTATAATGCGGTATCAGGACAGAGGGGGGCATGCTGGAATAAAGGGGTTGTGGAGGCTCAGAGGGGAACTCGAGAGAGAGGGCTTCTCTGTGGCCCTTCTCTTTCAGAACGGCTTCGAGGCTGCCCTTGTAACATGGCTTGCAGGCATAGAGAGAAGGGTGGGCTATGCGAGGCACTTAAGGGGCCCCCTACTGAGCCACCCCCTCGAGGTTACAGAGGCTATAAAGAGGAAACATCAGGTATACTACTACCTTGAGATATTGAAGGCACTGGGTGTAGATGTGCCACCTGTGGTGGATGAATATCCTGCCATCTCTGTGGATATGGATGTGGCAGGGCTGGACTCTCAAGAAAGACCCATTCTGGGGCTTTCTGTAGGGGCGAGCTATGGGCCTGCGAAGAGATGGAAGATGGAGGGGTTCAAGGAGGTGGCAGAAAGGCTTGCAAGAGAACATGGTATGTATCCGGTGATATTCGGTGGAAGAGAGGATACGGAAGATGCCACAAGGCTTTCCCGTATGCTCGGGGTGGAGTGCCTGAACCTTGCAGGTAAGATCGGCCTTGAAGAATTCATGGCAGCCCTTAAGAGGGTGAGCCTTTTTCTTACGAACGACTCAGGCCCGATGCACCTTGCGGCAGCTGTGGGCACAAAGGTGGTGGGGCTTTTCCTGTCTACAGAGCCCGGGCTCACCGCACCACTTGGCAGGCACTCAACCTTTGTTGCAAGCCCTGCTGAGTGCAGGCCATGTTTCAGGAGAACCTGCCCTAAGGGAGACTTGAGGTGTGTAGACTCTGTAACAGTGGATGATGTGTACAGAAGGTGTGTGGAGATTCTGCAGAGAGATGAAAAGAAAGGGTATAGCAGTATTTCTCGATAGAGACGGCACGATAAATGAGGATGTGGGCTACCTTAAGGAGCCCGGGGATGCAAGGCTCCTCGATGGTGCAGCAGATGCCATAAGGCTATTGAACAGCCATGGCCTTAAGACCATAATAATAACAAACCAGTCGGGTGTGGCAAGGGGATACTTTACAGAAGAGGAACTCCAGCAGATAAACAGAAGGGTCTTGGAGCTTCTCGAAGAAGAGGGGGCCGTGGTGGATGCCATCTACTACTGCCCCCATCATCCTGACGATGGGTGTGAATGCAGAAAGCCCATGCCAGGCCTACTTAGGAGGGCAGCCAGTGAGCTTGATATAGAGCTTGAGTCATCCTACATGGTGGGAGACAAGACAACCGATGTGCTTGCGGCAAGGAGTGTTGGTGCCAGAGGGGTGCTCATGGCAGAAGATGACAAGCGCTGCGAGGATGCAGATTATGTGTGCTCCTCTTTACTGGAGGCTGTAACATGGATACTGAAGGACCTGGAGGAGTGCTGATGGAAGAGTATGAGATAAAGAAGGTCTCCGTAGTCATACCCGTATATAACGAGGAAGAGAGCCTGCCACACCTCTACAGGGCACTCAACGAGGTGTTGCAGACACTGCCCTACAGGTATGAGGTTATCTTCATCGACGATGGAAGTAAAGACGGCTCTCTCAGGATACTGGAGGAACTCCACCAGAAGGACCCCGCTGTGGTGGTTGTCTCTTTCAGACGAAACTTTGGCCAGACCGCAGCCCTTTCTGCCGGGTTCCACTATGCAACAGGGGATGTCATAATAACCATGGATGCAGACCTTCAGAACGACCCCACCGATATACCGAAACTTGTAGAGAAGGCAAGGTATTACGACATAGTAAGTGGCTGGCGAAAGAACAGAAAAGACCCGTTCCTTACAAGAAAGCTGCCCTCAAGGGTTGCAAACTATCTTATATCTTTTGTAACAGGGGTCAGGCTCCATGACTATGGCTGCACACTCAAGGCCTATAGAAAAGAGGTGATAAAGAACATAAAGCTCTATGGTGAGATGCATCGCTTCATACCTGCAATTGCAAGCTGGGTGGGTGCAACGGTGTGTGAGGTGGAGACCACACACCATCCAAGGAGGTTTGGCTCATCGAAGTATGGGCTTTCGAGAACCATAAGGGTGTTGCTCGATCTAATAACAGTCAAGTTTCTGCAGAGCTTTTCCACTCGCCCCATTCACGCCTTTGGCCCGCCAGGGCTATTTATGACAGGTGGTGGGTTCCTGATAGCACTGTATCTTACATACAGAAAGCTACTGTTCAATGAGTCCATCGGTGGTAGACCCCTTCTGTTGCTCTCGGTATTACTTATGATACTCGGGGTCGAGCTTGTGGTAATGGGGCTTCTTGGAGAGATGCTCACAAGGGTATATCATGAATCACAGGATAAACCCATATTCGTCGTAAAAAAGATACTTCGTATAGATTAGGAAAATTCTTCATGGAGGTCTGGTTACGATGGCACTGGATAAGGAACTTCTCGGCATACTTGTCTGTCCTGTCTGCAGGGGAGAGATAAGGTCTGATGAGAATAGGGGAGGAATACTCTGTGAGAACTGTGCCCTTCTCTTTCCGGTAAAAGACGACATCCCGGTGATGCTCGTTGAAGAGGCCAGAAAGATAGAGGATTGAAAAAAAGATTATGGGAAAGAAGAACAGAGGGGGAATCATTCCTTACATAGCATTGAAATCTCTGTCTGCCATAGTTAACATACTGCCAGAGAATCCCTCGCTCAGGATGGGTGAGGCCATGGGAAGGATGGCCTACAGCCTTTCAGGGGGTTTGAGAAGGCGGGCAGAACGCAACCTTGAGCGTGCATTTGGCAACGAAAAAAGCCCCGAGGAGATAGAGGCCATACTTAAAGCCATGTACAGAAACCTTGGGCTATCCTTCGTAGAGCTTTTGAGATACAGGAAGATAGACACAGACTACATAGACAGCCATGTAGAGTTCCATGGGCTTGAGCATATAGAAAGGGGGCTTGAGAAGGGCCATGGGGTGGTGCTCCTTACCGCACACTTTGGCAACTGGGAGCTTATGGCCATGTCCTTTGCGGTAAAGGGTTTCAGGCTCTCTGTTGTGGCAAGGCCAATAGATAACATTTATGTGGATGGGTTCATTAACCAGGCAAGAACATACCATGGAAACACCGTTATAGAGAAGAGGAACGCACTCAAAAGGCTCGTGCAGGTGTTGAAAAACAACGGCATAGTGCTTGTGCTCCTTGACCAGCGCGCATCCACAACAGAGGGTGTTGTGGTGAATTTTTTCAACATACCTGCGCCAACACACAAGGGTATAGCAGGTCTTGTAAGGCGCACTGGTTCTACGGTTGTACCTGTCTTCATGCACAGAACAGGTACATGGAAACACAGGGTTATATGCAGGCCACCTGTAGAACTTGCGATAACAGACAACAGAGAGGCAGATATAGTGGAGAACACACAACGCTTCGCCACCACCATAGAACAGATGATAAGAAAATACCCCGAGGAGTGGTTCTGGTTCCACTCACGCTGGGAGAGAAGAAAGAAGAATGGTAACCGATAACATGGACTGGGGAGCATTCTACAGATACAGAAAAGAGGTTGCCAGGCGGTATCCTTCTGTTTACCGTATAGGGATAAGGAAGAAGCTCCTCGATGTGGTGGCAGAAGAGCTCGAGGATGGCGAAACACTGCTCGATGTGGGGGCATTCGACAGGGGGCTTGAGGAAAGGTTGAAGAGGGTCTGTCCAGGAATAGTCTACAGGAGCATGGATGTAGACAGGACCATGCCACATGACTACCACAGCCTTGATGAGATAGAAGAGAGGTTCCATACCATAGTCATGGCCGAGGTTATAGAACACCTTGGGTTCGAAGAAGGCATAGGGATGCTCGAAAGACTCCACGGTCTTCTTCGCCCTGGTGGAAGGCTCATAGTTACCACCCCGAACATACATCATCCCAACATGTGGATGCGTGATGCCCAGCACATAACACCCTACCGTTTCGATGTGCTCGGTGGGGCACTGCTTCTGAGCGGGTTCTCACTTAAGGCCATCTACAGGCTGTACAATGACCAGTTCTTAAGACGGCTTGTGCGGCTCTATCTTATGGCGCCACTGCACAGATGGCTCGATGTGGACTTTGCAGGAACAATACTTGCGGTGGCGGTAAGAAGATGAGGATAGCGCTTGTGGGAAGAGGTTACTCTGTGTGGTGGGGTGGGGCAGAGAGGGTCATGGTGGAGCTATCGAGAACATTGAGGGATGAGGGCATGGATGTAGAGGTCTTTGTAGAAAGGGTGGATGAGGAAAGCCCACAGGATGTGCCCATAAGAAGGATAGGGCCTGTAAGGATTGACTCGGCCCTCAGGCTCTATAGCTTCCATAAACGGGTGGGGTCAGCCATAAAGGATGAGGCCTTCGATGTGGTGTTCGGTATGACCCAGTTCTTCCCGCTCCATATATACTGGGCAGGTGGAGGGGTGTACAGACACTGGATGAAGCTCAGGTTCGAGAATCCTGTTGTAAGGAGTGTAAGGTATGTGTTCTCACCAGCGCATCTTGTGATGAGGTGGCTTGAGGAGAATATTATGAAAAGAGAGAACCACCGCCATATTATAACCAACTCACGGCTTGTAAAAGAGCAGATGCTCCACTATTTCGACCTCGAGGAGGAGAGGATAAGTGTTATATACAACGGTATAGACCATGCCGTCTTCAACCCAGGGGTGAAAAGATACAGAAAAGAGGTAAGGGAGAGCCATGGAATAAAAGATGACACCCCTGTGGTGCTCTTTGTCGCCAACAACTGGGAGCGGAAGGGGCTTCGTACCATCATAAGGGCGATGGGAAAGACAGGGTTCACACTCCTTGTAGTTGGAAGGGGAAGAAAAGAGGGCTTCCTTAAAGAGGCCGAAAGGCTGGGGGTAAGAAAAGATAGAATTGTGTTTGCCGGGCCACAGAGGCATGTGGAGAGGTTCTACGGGGCATCTGACATGTTCGTGCTGCCCACACAGTATGATCCATGCAGCGGGGTATGCCTTGAGGCCATGGCAACAGGGCTGCCCGTTATAACCACAACATCCAATGGTGCGGCAGAGCTCATAGACGAGGGTGAAAACGGTTTTGTGATGCCACACTGGCTCGACCACGATGGGCTTGTAGAGTCCGTGGAGAGATTGAAGGACAAAGCCCTTAGAGAGAGCATGGCGGATGCCTCCCTTCGCAGAGTAGCCCCCCTTACATGGAAGAGTGCGGCACAGAAGATGCTCGCAATATGCAACACCATAGCACAGGACAAGACATGTTGAGATGAAGGTGGCATTCCTTACAACCCGTATAGAGAAGCCAAGCTCGAGGCAGAGAATTCTTAACTACATACCCTATCTGAAAAGAGAGGGCATCGAGACGGGGCTGTTTACCATCCCACCAGGTTTTCTTGAAAGATACAGACTCTTTAAGGGTCTCGAAGGGTTTGATCTTGTATTCTTACACAGAAAGCTCCTGTCCCTTCCAGACTGGAAGGTGTTGAGAAAGGCTGCCAGAACGATTGTGTTCGACTTCGACGATGCGGTGATGTTCAATGACCCGAACTCCGGGGGAAAACCGGAGTCTGGAAGAAGGCTTAAAAGGTTTGAACGCACGGTGAGAGAGTCTGACACGGTTATATGTGGTAATGGCTATCTTAAGGGATGGGCTGAAAGATACAATAAGAATGTGGTGGTTATTCCAACCCCTGTTGATATGAACCGATACACCCCAAAACCCTCTGGCCACCAGAAGGAGTATATAACGATAGGCTGGATAGGAAGCGCCTCAACCCTTTTGTACATGGAGAATATGCTCAATGTATGGGATGAGGTGGCCAGAAGGTTTCCCCATGTGAGAGTTAAGATAGTCGCCGATAGATTCTTCGATTGTGAGAGGATGGTGGTCGTGAAGAAAAGGTGGGCATACAGAGACGAGATAGAAGATCTCCACAGCTTCGATATGGGGGTGATGCCCCTTACAGATGACCCCTGGTCGAAGGGAAAGTGTGCCTTCAAACTCATACAGTACATGGCGGTCGGGCTGCCAGCGGTGGCATCCCCTGTGGGCATGAATAAAGAGGTGATAAAAGACGGCTTCAATGGACTGCTTGCACAGGAGGATGCAGAGTGGGTTGAAAAGCTCTCATTACTTGTAGAGGACAGGCAACTGAGAGAGGAGATTGGCAGAAGGGCGCGTGCGAGCATAAAGGAACGATACTCCCTTGAGGCAAATGCCCCAAGGCTTGCAGATGTGCTGAGAAAGACCCCTGAAGGGTAGAGAAGGGATGGACCTTTCTGTAATAATAATAAACTGGAATACGAGGGAGCTTGTGCTCCAGTGTATAGACTCTGTGTATCACACCACAGAGGCCCTGGCCTTTGAGGTCATGGTGGTGGACAACGCAAGCACCGATGGAAGTGTGGAGGCCATAGAGAGGAGGTTTCCAGATGTGAAGATCATTGCGAACCCCGAAAACCTGGGGTTTGCAAGGGCATGTAACAGGGGCATTGAGGAGGCAGGGGGTAGATATGTTGCCCTCCTTAATAGCGACACGGTGCTAACTCCATCCGCACTGAAGACTCTTGTGGATTTTATGGACAGCCACCCCCGTGTAGCTATATGTGCGCCACAGCTACTTAACAGCGATGGCTCACTGCAGAACTCCATTGCAACCCTGCCAACCCTTGCAACAGAGCTTTTGAACAAAAGCCTCCTAAGAAGGCTCTTTCCCTGGAAGTATCCTGGTAAGGAGCACGGGATAGATAGCCCCATGAAGGTTGAATCCATCATAGGTGCGTGTATGATCATAAGAAAGGAGGCACTCTGCGAGGTGGGCGCCTTTGATGAGGACTACTTCTTCTTTCTCGAAGAGACAGACCTGTGCCTTCGTATGCACGGGAAGGGCTGGCAGGTGGTGTTTCATCCACAGGTAAGGGTGTATCACCTTCAGGGAGCAAGTGCAAAGAAGGTGAATACAGGGGCAAGGGTTGAGTACTGGAGGTCTCGCTACATCTTTTTCGAAAAACACCGCAGCTCCGCAGAATTGGCCATCTTAAAGACAGGCCTCATAGTAAGGGCCTCTGTGGACTGGCTTTTCTACCTTGTGCTGAATATGGCAACCCTTTTCAGCTCTACAAGGTTCAGGGAAAGATTCAAACTCTACAGCACCATCCTTGTGTGGCATCTTAAGGGGTGTCCTGAAGGGTGGGGGCTTGGGGGCAGGGGTTGAGCATGGCCATAGAAGAGGTGGTGTTCGAGGAGAATGGGCTCCTGGTGCATGTAAGAAAAGGATTGCTCGAGGGGCTTGGAGACTTTCTTGCCTCCCCGGAGAGGTTCCTCAAGGACGCAGAGCTCCTTAAAGAGGACAGGGGTATCAAGGCGTGGAGGCTCGAGGTGGCTGGAAAGGGGCTTTTCGTGAAGCGCTATACAAACAGGGGCCCTCTGCATACAGTTAAAGACATCTTCAGGGCTTCCCGTGCCCTCAGGGTATGGCGCAACAGTCTTGTGGCAGACTCTGTAGGGTTGAGTGTGCCTGCCACACTTGCCTTCATGGAAGAGCGCCGTATGGGTGTCCTCAAGAGTTGCTACATAGTGCAGGAGTTCATAGAGGATGGGCTGAACCTCTACTTCTTCATAGATGCCCACAGGGACAGGGAGGCAGAAACCATCGGCCGCGTCGCCAGAGAGGTGGCCACGATGCACCGTAGAGGCTGGTTCCATGGAGACCTCAAGTGGCCCAATATAGTGTTGAACAATGAGAGGGTCTACTTTGTAGACATAGAGGCAAGCCTTCTCAAAGAACCGCTTCCAGAGGGTTATATGCTCAAAGACCTCTCACGCTTTGCAAGAGATATGGAGGCCTACGGCTCGACCGAGAAGGCGAAGGCCATGTTCTACAGGGCCTATCTTGAGCTGAACCCCCTGGGGCTGGGCCATGAAAGGCTGAGGGAAAGGGTGGAAAGGGAGCGTGGATTTCGTAAGACATAAAGGACTTATTGTAAACAAGGACTTCCTCCACCTTCTCAAGGAGGCAGGACTCGATAGCTTCGATGCCCTTATGGACCATGCCACCGGAGAGGTGATAGACCACAGGCCCATAAGGACGGTGGTAAGGCTCGAGCTCGTGGATGGAGGGCTTAGAAGATATTTTTATCTTAAACGCCACTACATACCCCTTAAGGGTAGAATCAGGGGGTTTTTACGCCCTGGTGGTATCGAGGATGCACGAAACGAGTGGCACAAGATAGTGATGCTTAAAGAACAGGGCTACCAGACCATGGAGCCCGTTGCCTATGGAGAAAGGGGTGCATTCCTTGAGACAAGGGCACTCACCCTTACAGAAGAGCTCTATGGTGCCATAAGGGTTGAAGACTACATACCAAGACTCCACAGAGATGGTGGCACAGAAAACCTTGAGCGTAAAAGGAGGATTATCGAGAAACTCGCCCTCATATCAAAGAGGTTTCACCAGGATGGCTTCAACCACCAGGACTTCTACCTGGGACACTTTCTTATAAACCCCTCTACAGAGGAGATATTCCTTATAGATCTCCAGAGGGTGCAGAAAAGGGATAGACCTGTAAGAAGGTGGGTGTTGAAAGACCTTGCTCAACTGGTATTCTCTGCAATAAACACCGAGGGGTTCCACGGAACAGACCTTGTAAGGTTCGGCCACATATACCTTGGAAGGAAGAGGTTCACCCCTGCAGACCGCCGCCTTATAAGACAGATTCTCAGGAAGGCGGCATGGATAGCAAGGCATACAGAAAAGGTGCTTGCAAGAAAGAGGCATAACAGGGGATAGCGAGTGTTGTTTGCCTGCAGGCAATAGATATGGTATAAATCCTTTTTAAAACATGTTACTTACAGGTTGAGTTTATGAGGAGGATACTCGGCAGAAAAAGGGCAGCAGGTTTTGTGGAGGCCTTCAGGAAGGCATCGGTCCTGGTGGTGGGAGACATAATAATGGACCACTTCATATGGGGCAGGGTGGAAAGGATTTCCCCTGAGGCACCTGTGCCCGTTGTGGAGGTTACAGAGGAGACGGTGCTCCTTGGCGGAAGCGCCAATGTGGTGAACAACATAACAGCCCTTGGCGGAAGATGCTACCTTACAGGCATGGTGGGAAGAGACAGGGACGGCACCCTGCTTCTTAAGATGCTCAGGCAGAGGGGTGTGGAGCTTGGTGGAGTGATGGTGGACTCACGCAGACCCACCACCATAAAGACCCGCATAATAGCACACAGCCAGCAGGTGGTAAGGTTCGACAGGGAGAGAAAGAGCCCTGTATCCTCAAGAACCATAGGCCGCATACTGGACTACATAGAGAAGACCCTCAAGAAGGTGGATGTGGTGGTGGTCTCTGACTATTCAAAGGGGCTTGTAACAGAAGAGCTCATGGAGGGGGTCAAGGAGCTTGCAGTGGCTATGGGGAAGTCCGTTGTTGTTGACCCGAAGGTGGAGCACTTCCGCTACTACCAGGGGGCAGAGCTTGTAACACCCAACAACCTCGAGGCAGCAAGGGCCTCCGGTGTGGAGATAAGGGACGAGGAAACACTGAAAGAGGCAGGCAGAACCATTCTTGAAAGGTTTGGTTGCAGGGCGGTGCTCATAACAAGGGGGGAACAGGGCATGAGCCTCTTTGAAAAGGACAGAGACACCCATATACCCACCGTGGCAAGAGAGGTATACGATGTGAGTGGGGCAGGAGACACGGTGGTGGGTGTAATGGCACTGGCACTCTCTGCAGGGGCAGACTTGAGGGAGGCGGCTGTGCTCTCCAACATGGCGGCAGGCATAGTGGTTGGAAAGGTTGGAACCGCTGTGGTTCACCCCGAAGAACTCCTTGCGGTGATAAAAGAGAGGCTTTCATAGGGGAGAGTAGAGTATGCGTCCCAAGAAGGCAGAAAAGGTGAAACTCTTTGCAAGCCTGCTCTCCGGGGAGCCAGAGCTCATAGAGGAGGCCATGGAGAGGCTTTCCGAAAGATTCGGCACAATAGACTACTTAAGCCCCCTCATGCCCTTTGAGCATACAGATTATTACCACAAAGAGATGGGAGGAGGGCTTCTAAGGCGTATCGCCTCCTACCAGAGTCTCATAGAACCGGATGAACTCTCCACCATAAAGCTTCTCACAAACTCTCTGGAGGAGGCATTCCTTGCAGACGATGGCAGAAGACGGATAAACATAGACCCTGGATACCTTGCCCTCGACAAGGTGGTGCTTGCCTCCTGCAAGAACTATTCCCACAGGATATACCTGGGAGGAGGTGTCTATGGAGAGGTTGCACTGAGATACAGTGCCTCGAGCAAGGAATACAGGGCCTTCGAGTGGACATACCCCGACTACAGAGAGTCCACCATGCGGGGGCTCTTCGGTGAGATAAGAAGGCGTTACGCAGAACAGACAGGAAGAGGTAACAGAGGATGAAGAGCATGACAGGCTATGGCAGGGGAGAGTTCACCATGCCAGATGGTGGCACATACACTGTGGAGGTAAGGTCCCTTAACCACAGGTACATGGATGTAAGTATTCGCATGCCCGACAGGTTCTTCTCCCTCGAGATGCGAATAAGGGAGGCCATAAAGAGGCGCTTCAGGAGGGGATATTTCTCTCTGCACATAAACTTTACATCCACAGGGGTTGAGGCCATTAGGGTAAACCTGGATGTTGCAAAGAGATACCTCGAATGTGCCAGGGAGCTCAAGGACAGGCTGGGGGTCAAGGGGGATGCCACCGTGGAAGTGCTCTTCAGGATAAAGGATATATTTGCGCAGAAAGAGGAGGTAGATGGTGAAAAGGACTGGAAGGCCATGGAAGGCGCACTCTCAAGGGCACTGGATGGTGTAGACGAGATGAGGCGACAGGAAGGAGAGTTCCTCAAAGAGGGTATAAAAGAGGGGCTTTCAGAGATAGAGAGGCTTGCAGTAGATATAGAAGGGCTCGTCCCCCAGAGTGTGGCACGCTACAGGGAGAGGCTCCGGGAAGAGGTGGAAAGGCTTGTTGCAGAAAGGGTGGACCAATCTCGCATCGCCACAGAGGTTGCAATGTACTCTGAAAGGGTAAACATAGACGAGGAGATAACAAGGCTCAGAAGCCACATCCAGCAGATGCGGGGCTATCTCGAGATGGATGGGCCTGTGGGAAGAAAGCTTGATTTTCTGTGTCAGGAGCTTCTGAGAGAGGCCAACACCATAGCCTCTAAATCGCAGGATGTAGAGATAATCCAGAAGACGGTGGACATAAAGGGTGAGCTTGAGAAGATAAGGGAACAGGTGCAGAACATAGAGTAAGGAGACTGTTGTATGGGAAAGCTCTTTATAGTCTCGGGCCCATCAGGGGCAGGTAAAAGCACCCTTACCAGAAGGGCTATTGACTTTTTCCCCGATTTGAGGTTTTCTATATCCTATACCACCCGCCCGCCACGGCCAGGCGAGCAGGATGGTGTGGACTACAGGTTCGTCGATGATGCCACATTCGACAGGATGGTGGCCCGGGATGAATTCGTAGAGTACGCCACGGTGCATGGCAGAAAATACGGCACAAGGGAGAAGGACCTGAAAGAGCTACTTGCAGGCGGGGTGGATGTGCTTCTCGATATAGATGTGCAGGGTGCAGAGAGGATAGCAAAGAGGATAGAGGGAGGGGTCTTCGTATTCGTGCTGCCACCATCCATAGAGGCATGCAGAAGAAGGCTTGAGAGAAGGGGAGACATAGCCCCTGAAGAGCTTGAAAAAAGGGTGGCAGCGGCACTTGAGGAGATAAAGAAGATATACCACTATGATTATGTTATAATAAACGACGATATGGAGTGGGCCTTCGAGAGGCTCAAATCGGTTATAATAGCCGAGAGGACAAAGAAGGATGTGCTCATAGAAGAGGTAAGAAAAATATTCAACCTGCAGGAGGTATAGAAAGATGGCAAGGATCACGGTAGAGGATTGTCTGCAGCAGATACCCAGCAGATTCGCCCTGATACACATAGCCTCGCAGAGGGCGAGACAGCTCATAAAGGGTGCGGGAAGGCTTACAGACAGCGACAACAAGGAGGTTGTTACAGCCCTGAGAGAGATAGCAGACGGGAAGGTGATAATAGATGACGAAGAGCCAGGGGAGGAGTAGAAGGGATGGCAGGGTTCAGTATGAAGAGAAAGGTGGAGCTCTCCTACGAGGAGGCAGAAGGAAGGATAAGGGAAGCCCTATCAAAGGAGGGCTTTGGCATACTTACAGAGATAGATGTAAAGGCCACGCTTAAGAAGAAGCTCGATAAGGACTTCAGAAGATACATCATCCTTGGTGCCTGCAACCCACCCTATGCCTACAGGGCGCTCACTATGGAGCCAGAGATAGGCGTGTTCATGCCCTGCAATGTGCTTGTCTATGAGAACGAAGATGGCACCACCACCCTGTCTGCCATGGACCCTGTGGCTGCAATGGAGGTGGTGGGCAATCCAGAGCTCACAGGGCTCGCCAGAGAGATAAAGGAGAAGATCGAAAGGGCGCTGAACAGCCTGTAGAGGGAACTAATCTACTTTCCCCCTCTCTATGCGGTGTTCCGTGCTCCAGCCATACTCATAGATGAGAATTTCCTTTGTGGCAATGGGTCTGAACATGAGGAAGTGTTCCATAAGGGTTGTCTTTGAGTAGGTTACGAGATACCAGAGCTTGTAATACACCCCGGTTCTGCCCATCTTGACCTCCTTCCACACCTCCCATGTAACTATACGGTATCTTCTAAGCGTGCCGTAGCGCTCTTTCTTCTCCTTCAATACCTCTATGAAATCGTCAGGGCTCATGTCCTTGAAAAACTCGGGGCCTATGAGTGCGATGGTTTCTCTGTAGTTCTCTTCTTCGATGGCAGCATAGAACCTTTTTGCCATCTCAAGGGCAGGCTCTTTCCTCATCTCTTCGCTACAGCCTGTAGCGATAAGAAGGATTACAAAGGCAAGTATGATGCGTCTCGTGTAAACTATCATGGCGTTGAGATTATAACCCATAAGGTGTGGTTCCATCAACCGCTTACAGAGAGTCTTTTATGGCCTCTGCCAGTATGGAGAGTGCCTGTTGCATCTCGTCATGGGTGGTTGTAAGTGGAGGCATGAGGCGGGCTATGTTCTTGCAGGTGCCGCATTCCACTATTATGAGTCCATTCTTTATACAGTTACTTATGATTTTTTCGAGAAGCTCAGGGGCCGGTGAGCCATCGGGCCTTACGAACTCTATAGCCAGCATGAACCCGAGCCCCCGCACATCGCCGATACAGGCATGCATCTTTTTGAGCTCCTGAAGGAGCCTCAACGCATGGTCTCCCACCTTCTTTGCATTCTCAAGGAGTCCCTCTCTTTCTATTGTATTTATCACCTCAAGGGCTGCCCTTGAAGATATGGGGTTTCCACCGAATGTTGTGCCGTGGGAGCCTGGCTTCCAGCGTTCCATAAGTTCTCTTCTTGCGCCGATGGCACTCAACGGCAGCCCCCCTGCGATGGCCTTTGCAAGAACCATTATGTCCGGCTCTATACCGAAGTGCTCGCAGGCAAACCATCTGCCTGTTCTGCCGAAACCGGTCTGCACCTCATCTGCTACAAACAGGATTTCATGTTTTTCCGTAAACTCACGCAGCCCCTTCATGTATCTCTCTGGAGGCACCACATAGCCACCCTCACCGAGCACAGGCTCTATGACTACGCATGCCACCTCTTCAGGGGTTATCAGGTGGGCAAACATCCACTCGAGATAGGCAAGGCACTCGGTGGAGCAATCTTCGCTCCTTTTCCCCATGGGACAGCGGTAGCAATAGGGATAGGGTGCATGGAATACCGATGGAAGGAGGGGATGGTAGTTCTTTCTGTAGCGGACAGAAGAGGTTGTAAGGCTCATTGCCCCATAGGTTCTTCCGTGGAAGCTGCCACCGAAGGCTATTATGCCCTGGCGCTGTGTGGCGTAGCGGGCGAGTTTTATGGCACCTTCTACCGCCTCTGCCCCGCTGTTGGAGAAAAAGAACATATCTATTCCATCAGGGGTTATCTCCTTCAGCCTTTCCGCAAGCTCCACGATGGTGGGATAGTAGAATATGCAGCCCGAGTGGATGAACCTCTGGGCCTGCTCCCCTATGGCCTTTACCACCGATGGATGGCAGTGGCCTGTGTTGAGGACCGCGAGTCCAGAGCTGAAGTCCATGTACCTTTTGCCATCCCTGTCGTAGACATATACACCCTCTGCCCTCTCTACCACAATATCTGTGTGGAAGAGAAGGGCGGGGGCAAGAAGGCTACGGGCTTTCTCCCTTACATCGCTCATTCTGGCAGACTAAAGCCCCTTTTTGAGGTCAAGGAGTTTTGTAAGGTGTGATTTTTCCTCTTCTATCACCTCTTCCACAACAGCCCTGTCCCTTTCGTTTATCCCCCGTGCAATCTCGTAGTAGAAAAGAAGCGAGTCCTTCTCCATGGCTATGGCGAAGTCGATTATATCCTCCGCGCTTTTTATCGTATCTGCATGTTCTCTGCCTCCGAGCTCTGCTGTGAACACATGGGCATCTGCCATCGCCTTAAGATAGAGAAGAGCCTCTTCCATGTAGGGGTCAAAGGGGTTTTCTTCTTCCTGGAGTCTGTCAAGGAGCGAGCGAAAGTATCTTTTGTGCTTCTCTTCTTCCTGCACCAGGTAGTTAAGGGTCTTTCGAAGCCCCTCATCTTCTGTGTCCTCAAGCGCGGTCCTGTAGAACTGCTGGCCATTCTCTTCTATCCTTATGGCCATCTCGAGCACCTCTCTGCCTGAAAAGTTAAGCATGTTCATATTACCTCCTTGTTGGGTCCTATTCTTTTATCTGGGCCTTCTGGAGTTTGCCACTGAAGTCCCTGTAGACAACCTTTATCCTTGTGAACATATCTATGGCACCACCCTTTCCACCTGCCTCCTTGTGTCCAGAGCCACTCTTCTTCATACCACCAAAGGGTAGCTGTATCTCTGCCCCTATGGTTGGTGCGTTTATGTAGACAAGCCCTGAGTCGAGCTCCCTCTCTGCAATGGCTGACAGGTTGACATCCCCTGTGTATATGGAGGAAGATAGCCCGTAGTCTGTGGAGTTTGCAAGCCCTATCGCCTCTTCGAAGGATGTGGCCCTGAACACAGAGACAACGGGGCCGAATATCTCCTCGCTGGCTATCCTCATCTGTGGTGTTACATCTGTGAATATGGTGGGTTCCATGAAGTATCCCCTGTCGAACCTGCCGCCTGTAAGGCGGTTGCCACCTGTGGTAAGAGAAGCGCCCTCTTCAATGCCTATCTTTACATATTCGAGCACCCTGCCAAGCTGGGACTCGTTTACAAGGGGTCCCATGTCCACATCTTCCGTCAGCCCATCTCCTATGCGCATACTTGTTGCCTTTCTGGTAAACTCTGCAAGGAAGGTGTCGTATACTTCTGTGTGCACTATGAGTCTACTTGCAGCGGTGCATCGCTGGCCTGTTGTGCCGAAGGCTGCCCACAGTGAGCCCTCGAGGGCGAGCTCCAGGTCTGCATCGTCCATCACCACTATGGGGTTTTTGCCACCCATCTCACAGGACACCTCTTTACCCACGCCCACGCAGCTTCTTATTATACCCTCTCCAACCTTTGTGGAGCCTGTAAAGGATACTCCATCCACAAGTGGATGTTCTGCAAGCTCTCTACCCACGGTCTCGCCTCTGCCGTGCACGAGGTTGACCACACCAGGGGGGAGGCCTGCCTCCATCAGGACCTCAACAAACCTTGTGGCACACACAGGGGTGTGGCTCGATGGCTTGAGTACCACCGTGTTTCCAGCCACAAGGGCCGGCAGTATCTTCCACGCCGGTATGGCTATGGGAAAGTTCCAGGGGGTTATGAGGCCGAACACCCCGATGGACACCCTTACACTCTTGCAATCCTTGTCTGGTAGCTCCGAGGGCACGGTCTCTCCTGTAAGCCTCCTGCCCTCGCCTGCCATGTAGTAGGCCATGTCTATGGCCTCCTGCACATCGCCGAGCCCCTCTTTGAGGAGCTTTCCCATCTCACGGGTTACAAGCTCACCAAGGCCCTGTTTGTTCCTGACGAGAAGTTCTGCTGCCCTGAACAGTATCTCTGCCCGCCGTGGAGGGGGAACAAGCCGCCAGCCCGAGAAGGCATCCCTCGCACTCTTTACGGCTCTGTCCACATCCTCCGGGGTGGACTCTGGCACAATGCCTATGAGATCAGAGGTGTTTGCAGGGTTGAGACTCTCTATGGGAGGATTCTCGTCCGGAAACTCCCATCTGCCTGCTACAAGATTCTTGAACCTTTCGGCCATAGATGGCTTATGTAACCTCCATTCTGAAAGATTCTAAAAAGAGTATATCAGAGAGGTATGGTATCCACAAGTCCAGAAGAAGGGATGACACAGGGGCTTGACTAAAGTAGAACTTTTTAGTATAAGATGAACTTGAGCGGGCGTAATTCAGTGGTAGAATGGGAGCTTCCCAAGCTCCACGTCGTGGGTTCGATTCCCATCGCCCGCTCCATGGAGTGAGCATGCTGAATAAAGAATAAAGGCCGGGGTGACCGGCTTTTTTTCACTTAGAAGCAGGGAGGCAGTTGCTGCGGTGAAGAGCTACAGGAAAGAGCTATGGTTCAACATTCCAGAGAGGATGGGCTTTGTCAACATAACCCCGGATGTGGAAGGCTGTGTAAGAGAGAGCGGGATAAAAGAGGGGCTCTGCCTTGTGAATGCCATGCACATAACCGCATCGGTATTCATAAACGATGATGAGCCGGGCCTCCATCAGGACTACAGGAGGTGGCTCGAAGAACTCGCCCCACATGAGCCCCTCTCCAGCTACCGGCACAACCTTACAGGTGAAGACAACGGCGATGCCCACCTCAAACGCCAGATAATGGGCAGAGAGGTTGTTGTGGCAGTAACAGAGGGAAGGCTGGACTTCGGACCCTGGGAGCAGATATTCTACGGAGAGTTCGACGGCAGGAGAAAAAAACGGGTGCTTGTAAAGATTGTCGGTGAGTAGACCCCCTTTGATAACCCTTACCACAGACTTCGGCCTTAAGGACCCCTGGGTGGGCTCGATGAAGGGGGTTATCCTATCGATAAACCCTGAGGCCAGGGTGGTGGATATAACACATCTCGTGTCTGCCCACAACATGGTGGAAGCAGCCTTTATAATCGCCTCTTCTGTAAGGTTCTTTCCACAGGGCACCGTGCACCTGGCCGTTGTGGACCCCGGGGTGGGTGGTAGAAGAAGACCCATCGTTGTGGAGACAGAGGACTATCTTTTCGTAGGTCCTGACAACGGCATATTCACAGAGGCACTCAAAAGAGAGAAGGTGAAGAGGGCGATACACATAACAGGCAGGGAATACATGTTGCCTTCTGTAAGCCATACATTCCACGGTAGAGACATATTCGCCCCTGTGGCAGCACATCTTTCAGGAGGGGTCGAGCCCCAAAGACTTGGCCCTGTGCTCGACACACTGGAAAGGCTCACGCTGCCTGCTCCATCTGTAGCAGGAGATATTGTGGAAGGTGAGGTCATCTATGTGGACAGTTTCGGAAACCTTGTAACCAACATAGACGATGCCCTTTTGAGAAGGCCGGCTTCCCACAACTTGAAAGTAGAGATAAGAGGGGTTACCATAGAGGGTCTTGCAGAAAGCTATGAGGAGGGCTCTGATGGAGGCCCTGTTGCAATCCTGGGTAGTACAGGATACCTGGAGATAGCCTTCTACAGAGAGAGGGCAGATGCGACTCTCGGGGCATGCCCTGGCGAGAGGGTTGCAGTAAAGTGGGGAGCTTGATAGATGAGGGCAGTTCTACAGAGGGTGAGCCGTGCAGCCGTAAGGGTGGAAGACCATGTGGTTGCAGAGATAGGCAGGGGGCTTGTGGTGCTTGTGGGGGTGGAAAAGGGTGATACAGGTGAGGATGCAGCCTATATGGCCGCAAAGGCATCCCTTTTGAGGATATTCGATGATGAGACAGGCAGGATGAACCTCAGTGTGAAGGATACAGGTGGTGAGGTGCTGTGTGTATCACAGTTCACGCTCCTTGCAGATGCAAGAAAGGGCAGGCGCCCCTCTTTCGATGGGGCCGAAGAGCCAGGGCGTGCCCGAGCACTCTATAGAGATGTGGTGGAAGGAATAAGAAAAGAGGGGGTTGTGGTAAAAGAGGGTGTGTTTGGTGGCCATATGAAGATAGAGCTTGTAAACGATGGGCCGGTAACCATAGTTCTGGACAGTAAAAAGACCTTTTAGAAAAGGAAGGAGGAATAGACAAAGATGAGAAAGATGCTTCTCATACTGACGGTGCTTCTTGTGCCTGCCGTTGCAGGTGCACAGGGGATGATGCACCACATGATGAAAGATGTGAAGGACGAGAGGACGGTTCTTAACTTTCCTCCCGAGATGAAGGTTGTGCAAAAGAAGATGATGAGGGAACACATGGCAACAGTTGCCGCTATCGTCTCTCTTATTGCAGAGGGAAAGCTTGAAGAGGCAGGAAGCCTTGCAAAGGAAAAACTTGGAACAAACCCCGAGGACATAAAGAGGTGCTCAAAGATGGCAAAGATGGCCGGAGAGCCGGACTTTCTCGAGCTCGGTATGGCGATGCACGAGAATGCAGATGAACTGGCAGAACATGCAAGGATGGAACACAGAAAGGCCACCTTAAAGAGCCTCGGAGAGCTTATAAACAGTTGCAATGCATGCCACGAAAGATATAGACACTGATAAAAGCCTGTCTAAATGGTTGATATGCCATCCTTGGAGGAGTTCTTCACAGTGTACATCGCCTTGTCGGCAAGATGTATGAGCTCGAGTTTGTTCTTGGCATCTTCGGGGAATGAGGCAACCCCGATGCTTGCGGTTACATGACAGTTTATGCCCTCATCGGTCAGGAACTCTGTGCGGTTTATTATCTCTCTGAGTTTCTCGGCAACGATGAGGGCATTGTCCTTCGGGGTCTCTGGCATAAGGATTACGAACTCATCGCCACCGTATCGGCAGGAAATGTCTATGCTTCTTGTGTTCTCCTTGAGCACCCTTGCGAACTCGAACAGAAGCTTGCTGCCACATATGTGGCCGTAACGGTCGTTCACCTCTTTGAAGTAGTCTATGTCCATGAATATCATGGAGAGGCTGCAACCGTATCGTTTGCATCGCTCTATCTCGTAGTCCATGTATTTGTGCATGTAGCGCGAGTTGTATATCTGGGTGAGGTCATCTGTTATGGTGAGCTCTTCCACCCTTTTGAAGAGCATGGCGTTCTCTATGGCGATTGCCGTGTAGTCTGCTATGGTGGTAAGGAGCACTATCTCGTCATCGGAGAAGCTGCCTTTGTCGGTATTTACAAGCTCTATCACCCCCAGGCATCTTCCCCTTGTCTTAAGGGGGATGCAGGCGATGTATCGTTTGTTTATCTTGCTTACGGTTGTGCGTTCCTTGTCTATCTCTTCCACTATTATCGGTTTGCCCTCACGGGCAACCCTTCCGGCAAGGCCCTCGTCTATCTTGAGCCTGTGTTCCCTGTATTTCTCGAGCTTCTTGCCAACGGCTATCTCGAAGCGTAACTCCTTTTTCTTCTCATCCAGCATAAGCAGGGACCAGTTGTCAGGTTTGAGGAGCCTTTCCATCTCGCGCATGACCCTCTGGAGAACCTCTTTGAGGTTGAGCGAGGATGTTATGGTTTTTCCTATCTCGCTGAAGGTCTCGAGCTGATGCATTATGCTGGTTTTTCTTTCCCGTGTCTCCATTTAATGGAAATATATCCCATGAAGCAAAAAAAAGCAAGTAGATGCATAAACTTGCACACTCAGGGGGTTTAAAAAAGGCTCTGAGTGTGGTATTTATATCTTCTTTGAAAGGAGAGGTTGAGCCATGGTGTTTTCAAAACTCAAGTCAAAACTTGCACGCACACACAACACGATAATGAAAGGGCTCCAGGGTGCATTCGGTGTAAACTCAAGGGAGGCCTCAAAAGAGGCCATAGAAGAGGCCCTCATAACCGCAGACATAGGGGTGGAGACATCCATGGAGATTGTGGACCTTCTCAACGAGAGTTTTCGCTGGGATATGGATAGCCTCAGAGAAAAGATAAAGGGTGTTATCTACGAGATACTGAAAGAGGTTGAAGAACCCCTTGAGGTTCCGCCAGACATAAGGCCCTTCGTAATAATGGTGGTCGGGGTTAATGGCACAGGCAAGACCACCACCATAGGAAAGCTTGCCGCAAGGTTCAAGGAGGAGGGCAGAAGGGTGCTCCTTGGGGCCTGTGATACCTTCAGGGCTGCTGCCATGGAACAGCTCGAGGTCTGGGCCGAAAGGATGGATGTGCCCATGGTAAAACACAGAGAAGGATCCGACCCAGGGGCTGTGGCCTTCGATACTGTGAAGGCAGGTCTCTCAAGGGGTGTGGATGTGGTTATACTCGATACCGCAGGAAGGCTTCATACCAAGGTGAACCTCATGGAGGAACTCAAGAAGATAGGCAGGGTGGTTGGTAGAGAACTCGAGGGTGCACCCCATGAGAGGCTCCTCGTTGTGGATGGCTCTACAGGACAGAATGCCCTGAACCAGGCAAGGCTCTTCAACGAGGGCATAGGTGTTACGGGGATTGTGATTACAAAACTGGATGGCACCGCAAAGGGAGGTATCGTTGTGCCCATGGCAAGAGAGTTGAGGATACCCATAAGGTTTGTAGGTGTGGGAGAGGGAAAGGAAGACCTGAGGGTATTCAACGCAGAGGAATTCGTAGATGCACTGATATAACTTTGAAAAAGGAGAGTGCCCAATGGAAAAAGACCTTCAGAGGTTCTATGAGTTATACATGAGAAGAAAGAGTGTAAGAAGGTTCCTCGACAAAGATATAGAAGAGGATAAGCTCGAGCGCCTTCTGAACATATTGAGGAGGGCACAGAGTGCGGCAAACTGCCAGCCCTGGCACTTCATAGTGGTAAGGGGTGAGGATAAGGAGAGGCTCAACCCTGTCTTTACCACAAGAGGGTTTGTCGATGCACCGCTCTGTATAGTGGCATGTGCCGAGCCATCGAAGGCATGGGTGAGAAAGGCCGACAGGGTGAACTACGCATGGGTGGATGTAACCATAGCGGTTACAGAGATGATAGGGGCTGCAACGGCCGAGGGGCTCGGCACATGCTGGGTTGCAGCGATAGAGCCCACAGGGGTCAAGGAGATTCTAAGCATACCAGCAGATATAGATGTGGTTGCCATAATAGTGATGGGTTATCCAGAGGAAGAACTGAAGGTGGAGGAAAAGGACAGGAAACCACTTACAGAGATAATCCACTGGGGCAGATGGTAGGCTATTTTACGAACCACCTGGTGCCTTCTGGTGTATCCTCGAGGACAATGCCCTTTTCCCTTAGCTCATCCCTTATGGCATCTGCACGGGCATAGTCCCGCCTTCTTCTGGCCTCTTCCCTCTCTTTTATGAGGGCTGTAATCTCTTCTGCAGGGATGGGGGCATGGCTCTTCAGGTCGTTAAAATAGGCCTCGGGCCATCGCTCGAACACACCCAGTATGCCAGAGAGCTCTTTGAACAGGCCGGCAATGGTTGTAAGCTCCTCTTCTACCTCTTCAGGCCTTCCGGTGGGTGCGCTGTCCAGAAGCCTGTTGGCCCTTGAGACCTCCTCGAACATAAGCCCTATGGTAAGGGCGGTGTTGAAGTCGTCATCCATGGCAGCCATGAAGGGTTTGAGCCTCTCTGCAAGCCTGTCTTCGGGGGGGCTGCCTTCCAGTGCCCTGGGGAACATGTTTTTTATACGCAGCATGGTTCTGTAGAACCTCTCTGCCTTCGCCTCCGCCTCTTTGAGTGTGGTGTGGCTGTATTCTACAGGAGAACGATAATGGCTTGACAGCACAAAGAGCCGTATGCTCTCAGGGGTGTGGAGCATGAGGGCATCCCTTATGGTGAGGATGTTGCCAAGGGATTTGCTCATCTTCTCCTTTTCTATATTTACAAAACCGTTGTGCAGCCAGTACCTTGCAAATGGTTTGCCCGTGAGGGCCTCGCTCTGTGCAATCTCGTTTTCGTGATGTGGGAATATGAGGTCCTTGCCACCACCATGGATGTCTATGGTCTCACCCAGGTATTTTATGCACATGGCAGAGCACTCTATGTGCCAGCCTGGCCTACCCCTGCCCCAGGGGCTTGGCCACCAGGGCTCTTCGGGTTTGCCCTTCTTCCAGAGTGCAAAATCGAGGGGGTCCTCTTTTCTTTCGTCCACTTCCACCCTGGCACCAGCCTCGAGTTCTTCTGTGTTCTTTCCAGAGAGCTTTCCATATTCTCTGAACCTTCTGACAGAGTAGTAGACATCTCCGTCCACCACATAGGCATAGCCCTTCTCGATTAGCCCCTTTATTGCCTCTATCATCTCTGGTATGGTTTCTGTAGCACGGGGGCGGTGTGTGGGCAGCCTCACTCCAAGGGCCTCCATGTCTTCGTCATAGGCCTTTATGTAACGCTCCGAGACCTCTTCTGTCGTGGCACCCTCTTTTCGGGCCCTGTCTATTATCTTGTCATCCACATCTGTGTAGTTACGGGCGTAGGTTACACTGTAGCCACGATACCGAAGGTATCTATATATCACATCGAATGCTATGGCGCTTCTTGCATGGCCTATGTGGCTTAAGTCATACACCGTGGGACCACATACATACATCCTTACACGTCCTGCCTCGATGGGGATGAACTCTTCCTTCCTTCTTGTAAGAGAGTTGTGCACCTTTATACCCATTGTTCCACCTCTTCAAGGGCTTCTTTCAGTCTGACAATAACCTCGTCTCTACCAAGAAGAGCGAATACTCTGGACAGTTCTATACCACGGGTTGTGCCCGTAAGGGCGACCCTCAGGGGCATGAATACATCCTTTCTCTTTCTGCCCCCTTTCTTCAACCCTTCTATGATAGTGTCAAAAATGTTTTCGTCAAGTTCTTTTGCTGCCTCTATTGCTTCGAGGGCATCTTTCAGCACCTCTGTGGAGCCACCAAGCATCCCTTTCATCTTTTCATCAGGGCAGGGCCTTTTGAGTATGGAGATGACAAGCCCTTCGAGATCTCTAAGGGTTTCTGCATTCTCCTTTACCGCCTCTATTACCGGGATGAGCCTCTCTTTATTGTAAACTGTAAGGCCATCAAGATGTCTTAAAAGCTCTTCTGCCGATGCCCTCTCTATGGCGGTCTTGTTCAACCTTTTGAGCATCCCTCTATCGAACACAGAAGGGCTTTTCGATAGATTTTCTGGAGAAAATCTATCTACCATTTCCTCAAGGCTCAGCAGCCCCTCTGTGTGCCATCCAAGTTTGCTTGCACAGTTCAGTATGGCGATGGGCAGATAACCCTCCTTTTTCAGTTCCTTTATGGATGCCTCTGTGTGGCGTTTGCCCAGGGGTTTTCTGTCATGCCCTGTTACAAGGGGCAGGTGTATGTATTCGGGCACAGTGAAACCCAGTGCCCTTATGAGGGCTATCTGGCGAGGGGTATTGGGCAGGTGATCCTCGCCCCGTATTATGTGGGTTATGCCCATCGTGGCATCATCGACCACACAGGCAAGGTTGTAGGTGGCCCTGCCGGTAGAATCCAGGATGATGAAGTCTCCCATGTCCTTGCCAGAAAATCCAAGCCTTCCATAGACCCTGTCTATGAAGACTATCTTCTCCGGGGGCATACAGAACCTTATTACATGGCCCTCTCCGTGTGGCGATGGTTCTCTGGCGTTCAGGCATCTTCTGTCGTACACAGGTGGCCTTCCCCTTGCGAGTCGGGTTCGTCTCAGTTCTTCGAGCCTTTCCTTCGAGCAGTAGCACCTGTAGGCATGGCCTTCTTCAAGGAGCCCTTCTGCATACATCTGGTAGATAGCACCCCTTTCAGACTGTCGCAGAGGCCTGTCATCCCACAGTAGCCCCAGAAACTCAAGGTCCTCGAGGATTGTCTTCTCATACTCTGGCCTTGCGCGCAGGGGGTCTGTGTTCTCTATCCTCAAGAGAAAGTTGCCCCCTGCCTGCCTTGCAAACAGGAAGTTAAAGAGGGCTGTCCTTATGTTTCCTATATGGAGGTAGCCTGTTGGAGAGGGTGCAAACCTTGTTCTTACCATCTATACCTCTACGGGGGCTTCTTCTATGAGGCATACCGCATAGGCAGAGATTGCCCTGCCACCGCCTGTTATACCCATGCCTTCCTCTGTGGTTGCCTTTATGTTCACATAAGACTCTGGGATATTGAGCTTTTCCGAAATCTTCACCGTCATAAGTGGTATGTGGTCTTTGAGCCTTGGCCTTTCGCACACCACCGTTGCATCTATGTTTACCACACGCCAGCCTGCCTCCTCTACGAGGCTTCCTGTATACTCAAGGAGCAGGAGGCTCGATATATCCCTGAAGCGTGGGTCATCTGGTGGAAAGTGTCTTCCTATGTCTCCCCGTGCCGAAGCCCCCAGCAGGGCATCTATTATTGCATGGATGAGCACATCAGCATCTGAGTGTCCCAGAAGCCCCAGCGGATACTCTATCTCCACACCACCGAGCACAAGCCTCCTTTCGGGCACAAGCCTGTGCACATCGTAGCCAAAGCCCACACGCATGCTTCTTTTAGCCCCCTCTTTTTTCAAGAATATTCTCTGCCATCAGGATGTCCTCCTCTGTGGTTATCTTTATGTTATCATATGCGCCTTCCACCACATAGACCTCTTTGCCCAGAAGTTCAACGAGTGTGCTGTCGTCTGTGGCAGAAACACCCTTTTCCATGGCCATTGTGTGTGCCCTCTTCAACACATCGAAGCTGAACGCCTGCGGGGTCTGTATTAGTCTGAGAGTGTCTCGTGGTATGGTTCGTCTGACCACCCCGTCTTCAAGCTCCTTCACCGTGTCCTTTGGCACCACACCGCATACAGCCGCCACCCTGCCCTCTGTAACGGGGCGGAGGGTTCGCTCCAAAAGTGCCTGTGTAACGAAGGGCCTTGCCCCATCGTGGACTACTATGTGGCGGGGTGTGTACTCCTCGGCCTTTTCAAGTCCATTCCATACAGATGCCTGCCGCTCGCTTCCGCCAGCCACCACAGATAGGACCTTGCGAAGACCATATCTTTCCACCACATGGAGTCTGCATCTTTCCACATCATCAGGTGTTACCACCACAACCACGCCGTCTATAAGCTCCGAGGTTTCGAACACATTGAGTGTATGGTAGAGAACAGGCCTTCCACCCAGTTCAAGGTAGGCCTTCTTTCTGTAACCCAGCCTCTTGCCTCGTCCTGCAGATGGTACTATTGCGATTGTTCTGGTCTTTGTCATGGATTATTCGGAAATCCTCATGGAGAGAGTCCTGTGAGGGCACCTTTATTGAAGAGTGTGTCAGGATATAACACTTACCACATTGTCGGACTTTTTCCCATCCCTCACCCTGGAGAATATCATTCTACCTGTGGATGTCTGCAGTATGCTTGTAACCACCACATCTATGGTCTTGCCCACATGGTCGCAACCCTCGTCTATGACCACCATGGTGCCGTCATCGAGATAGCCAACGCCCTGCTTGTCTTCCTTACCCTCTTTGAGCACATATATGTGGATGGTCTCGCCCGGCAGGATGGCAGGCTTCAGGGCATTTGCAAGCGCGTTTATGCTGAGCACCGACACACGATGCAGCTTTGCCATCTTGTTGAGGTTTATATCGTTTGTAAGAAGTTTTGCATCGTGGCGTCTTGCGAGGGCCACAAGCTTCATGTCAACCTGTTTTATGTGGGTGAAGTCCTCATCGGATATGACTATGTCTATATCCCTTTCGCGCTGCAGGCGTTCGAGTATGTCGAGCCCCCGTGTGCCCTTTGCCTTCTTCAGTGGGTCATGGGAGTCTGCAAGATACTGGAGCTCTTCGAGCACGAAGTGGGGTATTATGAATGTTCCCTCTATGAAGCCTGTCTCACATATGTCCGAAAGCCTTCCGTCTATTATAACGCTGGTGTCCACAACCATGCTGGAAGGCTTTCTTTCCTTTTCGTCTTTCTGTTGATGATGCTGAATGCCGACAAGCCACTCTGTATCGAACTCATCGGCCTTTTTCATGCCTATGCTTAAGCCCAGATAACCCATTACGCAGTTCATGAAGAGGTAGGTTGAGATTTCAAGATAGGGGTTGTCGAGAAAATGCATCACCAGAGGATATGTGAGAAGGTTGGCAACCACAAGTCCTATTATGAGCCCTATGGCACCACCTATGACCGTCTTTAGAGAGGCATCGTTTATCTTCTCTTCGAACCTCAGGGCTACAAGGGCTATCATTATACCGCCCACAAACCCTGTAAACGCTATCTCGTGGTCTCCCACTATCTGTCTCAGTATGAAGTAGCCACTGAATGAGGCGAATATGACCAGCAACAACCTCATAAGTATGAAGCGAGACATCATCATGACTTGCCCTCTTTTCCCTGCATGATGCGTTCAAGCTCTTCGGCTATCTTCTGCTCGTCCGCATTCTTTGCAGCTGAGATTTCCTTTACAAGGAGGTTTCTCGCCGTATCGAGCATCTTTCTCTCGCCAAAGGAGAGTTCCTTGCCGTGTTTGAGAAGATAGAGCTCACGCAACACCCTTGCCACCTCCATGGCACAGCCTGTCTTTATGCGCTCCGTGTATTCACGGTATCTACGGTTCCATGTGGTCTGGGTATCGAGGCTTATCTCCTTTCTGTCTTTCAGAATGGAATAGACCTTTGGTATCATACTTTTTTTCATTATGCGTCGCATACCAAGGGATGATGCATTCTTGACAGGCACCATTATGGTGGCGTCCGAACCAAGGACCTTCAATACATAGAAAGCCTGATCCTCTCCTGAAATGGTTCTTTTCTCTATCTTCTGTATTAATGTAACACCGTGGGCTGGATATACTGCAAGTTCACCTACCTTGAACTCAAAGACATCCCCTCTCGACATGAAAAAATCCTTTCTTTTAAGGTTGGACAAAAAAAACCTCAATTTAAGTTTAACATATGTAAAAAGGGAGGTCAAGAATGAATAAAAAGGGTAGAAAATATTAAAAAACATGAGGTCTGGGGGTTGTCCAGAGGATCACTGGCAGAAGATAGTCTCCATAGGGCGAGCAGCAACCATTGGCGGGGTGTGGAACATGGACTGAGGCCGCGAGATAAGAAAAGCTGGCCCTTCTGCCAGCTCGTTGTTATCCATGGTGCCGAAGGGGGGATTCGAACCCCCACGGGTCTCCCCACCACCCCCTCAAGATGGCGTGTCTACCAATTCCACCACTTCGGCACGAAAGGGTAATAACCATTTTACCCAGGGGCACCCTGTTAGTCAAGCCCAAATCCTGCATGAATCGTCAGGTTGGGCCCAGTTAAAGGAATCATGGAGGTGTTAGGGTCTCTGTGGCGAGTATCTGCAAAGAAGAAGGTGCCACATGTAAGAGGGGATATTCTGTCTTGACAAGGGTTTTTCCTTTGTGATAGGATTAGGGAAAATTTTTCTGGATACTGTATACAAAACTTTTTCCTTCAAGAGGTGCCTGTCCTATGGCTGGAGACAAGAGGTTCAATCCTGAAAAGGATACTTCCACAGAGAAAGGGCTTCACAGGCGCACATTCCTCAAAGGCATGCTGGCAGGCGGTGTTGTTCTGTCCACGGGCGGGATTATTGCGGGAAAACTCATGTCTTCAGGTGGAGCCATAAATCCACAGAAGGCCTACCTGCGCGATATTCTGGCAGGCGACAGGGTGCTCAGGGAGAGAGAGTATGTGCTCATGAGTGATGATGAGAAGAGAAGGCTTTTAGCCTTCTTCGAGGCAAACTACAGGAAGGCCCGGAAGGAGTAGAAGGGTTGAAGAAAGACAGGAAGATATTACAGGACGATTCTACAGATAAGAAGGATAGGCCAGAGGGCTCATCGAGAAGGGATTTTCTCAAAAAGACAGGGCTTTCTGCCCTGATGGGTGCGGCAGCGCTACTTACAGGCAAGGACGAGGCAGAGGCCAGGGTTAGCTGGGCAGAGTGGTTCCAGAAGAACTACAGGCTCATGACCGACGAGGAGAAACGCGATGCCATAGAGAGGCTTGAGAATCGCTACACCGAAGAGTACGGGAAGAAGGTTACCGTTGATGGCACACCGGCACAGGAGGGTGTGCTGCTTGGCTATGCACTCAACATACAGAAGTGTATAGGCTGCAGAAGGTGTGTATATGCCTGTGTCGAGGAGAACAACCAGTCGCGTTATGACCCGCAGATACAGTGGATAAGGGTTATAAGGATGGAGAAGGGCAAGTTCTCCCAGGAGTACATGGACAAGGGCTATCCGCGAGACTATGGCATACAGGTGGGAGGACACTCGGGCAAGCCAGCTGGTGTAACACTCGAGGGGCAGCACTACTACGAGCCAGACGAGGTGCCTGAAAAGGATGCCTTCTATTTTCCCATCCAGTGCATGCAATGTGAAAAACCACCCTGTGTGAAGGTATGCCCCGTGAGGGCTACCTACAGGGACCCGGACGGAATAGTGGTGATAGACTACAACTGGTGTATAGGCTGCAGGATGTGCATAGGGGCATGCCCCTACTGGGCAAGAAGGTTCAACTGGGGAGAGCCCAACCTGTCAAAGGAAGAGCTCAACCCCAACACACATTACCTTGGTAACAGGCCAAGGATGAAAGGGGTGGTGGAAAAGTGCACCTTCTGTATCCAGAGGACCAGAAAGGGCAGATACACCTCCTGTGTGGAGGTATGTCCCGTGGGGGCAAGAAAGTTCGGAAATCTGCTCGATCCCAACAGTGAGGTGAGAAAGATTCTCGAAAGAAAGAAGGTGTTCAGGCTCAGGGCAGAGCTGAACACATATCCCAAGTTCTTCTATTTCTTAGATTAGGATGTCAGGGGTATGGGAAGATTCATAAGGTTTGTTATAGATTGCACCACATACTCCCTTAAAGGGGGGAGGCTCTACTACGGCTGGCTCCTTTTCCTTCTTTTCTTCATGCCTTTCTGGCTCTTTGGCTGGTACGAGCAACTCTCAAAGGGCCTCGTAGTTACAGGGCTACATGATCAGGTGAGCTGGGGGGTGTATCTTTCCAACTTCGTCTTCCTTGTGGGTGTTGCAGCTGCCGCTGTTACGGTGGTCTTTCCTGCATATGCCTATGGAAGAAGGGAGCTGAAGAAGGTTGCCGTAATAGGAGAGATGCTCGCCATATCAGCGGTTACCATGTGTATGCTCTTCGTTATAGCCCACATGGGGCGGCCTGACAGGTTGTGGCACATAATTCCGGTGATAGGTATATTCAACTGGCCAAACTCGATGCTCACATGGGATGTTGTAGTGCTCAACGGCTATCTTCTGCTCAACTTCTACTGTGCATTCTACTATCTATACAAGAGATATGTGGGTGAAGAGGTAAACTACAGCCTCTTCATGCCCGTTGTGTATGTTGCCATGGTCTGGGCACTGAGCATACATACCGTTACGGCATTTCTGCTCAACACCATGCCTGCAAGACCCCTGTGGTTTCATTCCATAATGCCCATAAAGTTCATATCCACAGCCTTTGCATCAGGGCCTGCACTCATGATACTGGCCTTCTTCGTAATACGCAGGTATACAAGGCTCAAGATAGGCGATGATGCCATAAACTTCATGTCCCAGGTATTCGTGTGGTGCCTGGGGATAGCCCTGTTTCTGCTGCTCTCAGAGGTGGTTACAGAGCTCTACCCGGCCACAGAGCACTCCTATTCGCTACAGTATCTCATGTTCGGCTGGCACGGGCTGGGTAAGCTCACCCCCTGGTGGTGGTTTGCCATAATACTTATGGTTTCAACATTCATACTGCTTCTGTTCCCTAACATAAGAAAGAATCACACAATACTTCCCTACATATGTGGGGCAGCATTCTTCGGCATCTGGATAGAGAAGGGCATGGGGCTTGTTATCCCCGGCTTCATACCAAGCCCCATAGGGGAATTTACAGAGTACACCCCGAGCTGGATAGAGATATTCATATCCAGTGGTAACTGGGCCTTCGGCATCCTGATGTTCACCCTGCTTACAAAGGGCACCATAGGGGTTATCACCGGCGAGGTGCGCTACGGTGGGCAGGCCGTTGAGGCCGTTGAAGAAGACCCTGGTCTTTCAGGAGAAGGGGCATGAGATACATAATAACAGGGATTGTCATAATGATATTGCTTCTGGGCTATCAGAACGGCCTGGCACAGGAGTGTATAGAGAGCAGGGCAGATGGCTACACCCCTGTGGAGAAGAAACGCACAGGTGAAGGCTACAATGTAAGGTGTTCTGATACCACAGGGGCGGTGCTGTGGTGGGCAGACCCCTTCGAGGGAACCCAGCCCATGGGAGATATGCCAGAGAATGTGGAGGCAGATTACCTCCATGAAGAGGCTGTCGTAAAGGGCAGAAAGCAGTCCCTGAAGTTCTATCCATGCACCAACTGTCATAATGGTGTTGTGGTGCCCTTCCCCAAGAACAAAGAACCACGCCCTCTTGTAATGCACCTCGATATAATACCAGACCCCCTAAAACTTAAACACGGAAGGGGTGCCATATGGTGTCTCGATTGCCATAATTCAAGGAACAGAAACACCTTCATATCCCACTCTGGTGAGCCAATAGACATGGACCAGCCACAGAAACTCTGTGGAAAGTGTCATGGTCAGGTATACAGGGACTGGCGCGATGGCATCCATGGAAAGAGGATAGGAGACTGGCTCAAAGGTGGAAAGAAGAGATGGTGGGTGTGCACGGAGTGCCACAACCCGCACGATGTTGAACCAGGCTTCAAGGCCATAAAGCCGGAACCCCCGCCTGAACTACCAAAGGGTATGAAGAGCGCAGAACACGAGCGCCAGCACCACTGAAGCCCTCCCGTGAACATGGTAAGGTGCAGGGTCGTCTCGCTATGTCCCTGTGTGAGAAGGTATACGATGCATCTTGGCCACGCGACCCCATGTAAGGCCACCTGATCCTGGCAGCAGCCACAACCCCTGCCCGTCTGTTGAAGAGGGGTTCTGATGTCAGAAGGGCAGGCCAGAAAACCTTCCCACAGTGGCCCGCCCGCCCTTGACAGAGGTGGATTTGCTCCATATATTATCTTTAGCCCTTTCAACCCTTTTTATGGTAGCATACACTGTAAGTTTTGATATAAAATATTCAAACCATTCAGGAGGTAAGCGAACATGGGAAAGATAATAGGAATAGACCTTGGAACCACGAACTCTGTTGTTGCCGTCATGGAAGGTGGTGAGCCCAAGGTCATAGTGAACGAGGAGGGCAGCCGTATAACTCCCAGTGTGGTTGCCTTCACAAAGGATAAGCAGATACTGGTTGGTCAGGCTGCAAAGAGGCAGGCCATCACGAACCCGGAGAACACCATATTCTCCATAAAGCGTTTCATGGGAAGGCGCTACGACGAGGTTACAGAGGAGATGAAGATGGTGCCCTATCCTGTGGAGAAGGATGAGTACGGAAGGGCTGTCATAAGGTCTTCCCATATGGAAAGGACCTACCTGCCACCTGAGGTGTCTGCCATGATACTTCAGAAGCTCAAGAGGTCTGCAGAGGCATACCTTGGCGAGACCGTTACAGAGGCTGTGATAACCGTGCCTGCATATTTTAACGACAGCCAGCGCCAGGCAACCAAGGATGCGGGCAAGATCGCAGGCCTTGATGTAAAGCGCATAATAAACGAGCCCACGGCCTCAAGCCTTGCCTATGGGCTTGAGAAGAAAAGAGAGGGGCTCATAGCGGTCTACGACTTCGGTGGTGGCACCTTCGATATATCCATACTCGAGGTGGGTGAGGGGGTGTTCGAGGTCAAGTCCACCAACGGAGACACCCACCTTGGCGGAGACAACTTTGATCAGAGGATAATAGACTGGCTCATGGCAGAGTTCAAGAAGGACCAGGGTATAGACCTTTCGAAGGACAGGATGGCCCTACAGAGGCTCAAGGAGGCCGCAGAGAAGGCGAAGATAGAGCTCTCCACGGTGATGGAGACGGAGATAAACCTGCCCTTCATAACCGCGGATTCAAGCGGACCCAAGCACCTTGTAATGAGGCTTTCGAGGGCAAGGCTCGAACAGCTCACCGAAGACCTTGTGGAAAGAAGCCACGGGCCCTGTGAGCAGGCAATCAGGGATGCGGGCATAAGGCCCTCTGACATAGCCGATGTGGTCCTTGTGGGTGGCATGACAAGGATGCCTGCCATACAGAGGTTCGTAACAGAGTTCTTCGGCCGTGAGCCCCACAAGGGCATAAACCCCGATGAGGTGGTTGCCATAGGGGCAGCCATACAGGCAGGAGTGCTTGCAGGTGAGGTGAAGGATGTGGTGCTCCTCGATGTTACACCCCTTTCACTCGGGGTGGAGACCCTGGGAGGGGTGATGACCGTGCTCATACCGAGGAATACCACCATACCCACCAAGAAGAAGGAGATATTCACCACAGCCGCGGACAACCAGACCCAGGTGGAGGTCCATGTGCTCCAGGGTGAGCGTCCCCTTGCAAAGGACAACCGAACCCTTGGAAGGTTTCACCTCGAGGGCATACCACCTGCTCCAAGGGGGGTGCCACAGATAGAGGTTACCTTCGATATAGATGCAAACGGTATACTCAATGTCTCTGCAAAGGACCTTGCCACAGGCAAGGAACAGAAGATAACCATAACAGCTTCCAGTGGGCTCTCCAAGGAAGAGGTCGAAAAGATGGTAGAGGATGCAGATGCACACGCAGAAGAGGACAGAAGGAGAAAGGAACTCATAGAGGAGAGAAACAGCCTGGACACCCTCATATACAATGTGGAGAAGACCCTCAACGAGAATCGCTCGAAGGTCAGCGAGGCAGATGCAAAGTCCATAGAGGAGGCCATAAAGAAGGCAAAAGAGGCGCTTGGAAAGGACGATGTGGCAGAGATAAAGAAGGCAGCAGAGGAGCTTGCGGCCTCATCACACAAACTGGCAGAGTTTCTCTACAAGCAGGCCGCAGCCTCACAGGGTGCTGCACCCACAGGTGGCACACCAGAAGCTGGTGGCACGGCAGAAGTGGTGGATGCAGAGGTGGTGGAAGAGGACAAGGATAAAAAGAACGAATAACAATCTATGGCCGAAAGAAAAGACTACTACCAGATACTCGGGGTATCCAAGGATGCCACCGAGGAGGAGATAAAGAGGGCATACCGTGAGCTTGCAAAAAAATGGCACCCCGATCTGCACCCTGAAAACCGCAAAGAGGCAGAGACGAGATTCAAGGAGATAAACGAGGCCTATGCAGTACTGAGTGACCCTGAAAAGCGTAAACAGTACGACATGGGCCAGCAGGTCTTCTTCGAGGGAGAGCCCTCCTGGGCAGGCCACTTCGGGGGGTTTAACTTCGAGGGGTTCGGGTTCAACCTTGGCGGTATAGATGACATATTCACAGAGTTCTTCGGCAGAAAGGTTCATGCCCCACGGAGAGGGGCTGACCTTGAATACCCCGTGGAACTCGATTTTCTCCAGGCAGTAAGGGGCACAGAGCTCGAGATAAGGCTGCGTAGAGACCACACCACAGAGAAGATGAGGGTGAAGATACCCCCTGGTATCGAGCAGGGGGCAAGGATAAGGGTGAGGGGCAAGGGTGGGCCTGGAGTGGGTGGTGCCCCAAGTGGTGATCTCTATATAATACCAATCGTAAGGGAGCATCCCTACTTTAAGAGAGAAGGTAGAGACATACATATAGAGGTGCCCATAACGGTTACAGAGGCAGCCCTCGGTGCCATCATAGATGTGCCCACCATAGATGGTCCCACGAAGATAAGGATACCTCCTGGCACACAGACAGGTCAGAGACTCAGAATAAAGGGCAGGGGAGCAAGGATGCCCGATGGCTCAAGGGGAGACGAGTATGTTTTAATAAAAGTGGTGATTCCACCGAAGATAGATGAGAGAGGGAAAAAACTCCTCGAAGAGCTCGGCAGAATAAATCCCTATGACCCCAGGAAGGATTTGTGGTAAAATATAGGAAAACAAACCACGGGGAAGTGGGCCATGATGGAACTCGATGAATTCAGAGAAGAGATGACCCCGAAGGCGCGAGAGGTCGTAAAGTGTGCCATCGAAGAGAGTAAGAGACGGCAACACTACTACCTGGGGGTTGAGCATCTCTTCATAGCCTTCGCAAGGGTTGAGGAGGAGTTCTTCAAAGAGGTGATGGAGGACCTGAACCTCGATGTCTACCATGTGCTGAACTTCCTCGATGAGCATCTGAGTATCTCCCGCCAGTACATAGGGCTTGGCTTCAAGGTTCCACCCACAACAAGGAATATATTTCGCCTTGCAAGGGAAGAGGCAAAGAGATGGGGTAGAGACGAGATAGACTCGACAGACCTCTTCATGGCCATCTTCCAGGAGAACCATAGCCTGCCAGCCCGTATATTCCGAAGCTTCGGCCTGGACCCTGACTATGTGATGCGCAAGATAACCGTGAAGATACGCACCAAAGAGGAGATGGAAGAGGAGTTCAAGAAGAGATACGAGCTGCCACCGAACCTCAAACACTTTGCGGTAAACCTCAACAAGCTTGCCCGCTATGACAAGCTCCCTCCCATAATAGGCAGAGACAGTGAGATAGAGCAGGTAATGGAGATACTCTGCCATGTGGAAAGAAGTAACTCTGTGATGCTCATAGGGGAGCCTGGTGTGGGTAAGACCGCCATAGCCGAAGGTCTGGCAAGAAGGATAGAGCTTGAGCCAGAAAGGGTGCCATCCAGGCTTCGGGGCAAGCAGATAGTGAATCTACAGATGAACTCCGTCGTTGCAGGCACCATATTCCGAGGTATGTTCGAGGACAGGATAGAGAAGATTATAAAGGAGATAAAGGAGCGCAAGAACATAATATTCTTCATAGACGAGGCACACACCCTCATAGGTGCAGGTAGTGCCATGGGCGTGCCTTCCGATGCGGCCAACATATTCAAGTCAACCCTTGCAAGGGGCGAGGTGCAGATAATAGGGGCCACGACCCTTGCAGAGTACAAGGAGTTCATAGCAGAGGACGAGGCCCTTGCAAGAAGGTTCCGTGTGGTCTATGTGGAAGAGCCAAGCCTTGAGGAAACCAGAGAGATAGTTACAGGGCTCAAGCCAAGGCTCGAGAGAAACTACTCTGTAAAGATAAGCGATGATGCCATAGAGATAGCCCTTGAGATGAGCCAGCGCTACATGCGCAGCCTCAAGATGCCGGACAAGGTCATTGGATGGCTCGATACGGCCTGTGTGAAGGTGGAGATAAACCGCCCACAGGAGGAGGTTACAGGCAACGATGTGATAGAGGTTATCTCACAGGAAACGAAGATACCAAAGGATATGATATTCAGGGATACCACCGAGCGGTTCAGATACATGGAAGATGTCCTTTCAAAAAGGGTGGTTGGTCAACTTGAGGCCATAGAGGCACTGGCAAAAAGGTTGAGGCTGAACAAGGGCCCACTCAAGGAGAACTACTCAAGGCCTGATGGGGTGCTCCTCTTCCTTGGACCCACAGGTGTGGGCAAGACAGAGCTTGCAAAGGCCCTGGCAGAGTTCCTCTTCGGCGATGAGAAGAAACTTGTAAGGCTCGATATGAGTGAGTTCAGAGATGGCGGTGTAAGTGTGGACAAACTCATAGGTATGCCCCGGGGTATCGTGGGCTCTGAAAGGGGAGGAATCCTTACGAACCAGGTAAGGGACAACCCCTACTCGGTGGTGTTGCTTGACGAGATAGAGAAGGCCCATCCACATGTTTTGAACCTCTTTCTACAGGTGTTCGACGAGGGCTGGCTTACGGATGGAAGGGGCAGGAGGGTCTACTTCAGTGATACGGTGATAATAATGACCAGTAACCTTGGAGCAGATGAGTTCAAGAAGTTCACAAAACCACTGGGATTCCTGCCAGAGGGACAGAGGATAGATGACCTCAAGAAGAGTGTGATGAGAAAGATAGAGGATGTCCTCTCACCCGAATTCTTGAACCGTATAGACGATATAATAGTGTTCTCACCACTTACCGAGAGCGAGGTGAGAGAGATAGCCCTCATGTATCTTGAAAGAATTAAGCACGATATGGCAGGCTACGGCAAACACCTCGTTGTTACAGAGGGTGCGGTGGACACCCTGGTGAAACTGGGCTACCACGAAAAATACGGCGCACGGTTCCTCAAGAGGGTTATAGATGACAAGGTGAAGATACCCATCACGCTCAAGTGGAAAGAGACAGAACTCTTCAAGGTGGACACCATGGATGGGGATATAAAGGTGGAGTGCGGGGTTACCGCAAGTAGTGGTCTTTAAGGGGGCAAAGGTGTGATAAAACACATACTCGTTGCAGTGGATGGCTCGCCCTACACCCCTGGGGTGGGAGGCTGGGGCAGATGGCTCTCCAGAAGGCTCGATGCAGAGCTTACAGCACTCCATGTGGTGGATATAGTCTCGCTCGAAGGCCCCTTTCTACACGACCTTTCAGGCTCCCTCGGGTTCGAACCCTTTCTGAACTTTTCTACAAAGATGAAGGAGGCCCTCACATCGAATGGTGAGGCAATACTGAGCTCCTTCAAGGAAGAGTGTCAGCAGGATGGCATAGGTTGCCAGACCACACTCTCTTTCGGCATAGTGGCCAACGAGATAGCAGAGAAGGCAAGGCTCGGAGACCTTGTTATACTTGGCAGACGGGGGGTCAACGCAAGGTTCGACTATGGAACCATGGGTTCTGTGGCGGAGCGTGTTATAAGAAAGTCTCCTGTGCCTGTGCTTGTGGTGGAAGAAGAATTCACAGAGCCCAGAAAACCCCTTCTATGTTACGACGGTAGTCCCAATGCGGCAAAGGTTATGCACTCGGCAGGAGAGCTTCTCAAAGAGCTCTCCCTGCCACTTACGGTGCTCACCGTTTCAGAAGATGGTGAGGAGAGGACAAAGGAGGCAGAGGAATACCTCAGGCCATGGGGTATAGAGTTTGAGTGTGTGGTGCTCGGGGGAGACCCACCAACTACCATAGAGCGATACTACAGGGAGAATGCCCACGACCTCCTCTTCATGGGGGCAAGCCACCATTCAAGACTCGTTGAGATGGTGCTCGGCAGCACCGCCGAGTATCTTGTGAGGAATCTCTCAGGCCCAGTTTTCCTTGAACACTGAGCCTTGGTAAGAACACTTCCTGTATCAACCTGCCAGAACCACAGATAGGCTGGTCTTTTTTTCTTCTTACCTGCCTTGTAAGGGTGTTTTTTATCCATTTATATCAGGGGTTTGTATTGCTTATTTTCATTTTATATGCTAACTTTTAAAAGATTTACCCCTGTAAATAAAAAAGTTGAGAGAGGCCCTGTGGGATGACCGTGGAGAGCAAAAACCTGCCTGTAGAGAAGATAACAGAGCTTTACGAAGCAGGGGACCTCTCTGCCATAAAGGAGCTTCTACTTACCCTCCATCCAACAGATATAGCCCGTATGTTCGAGGAGCTCGAGAGAGACCAGGTGGTGAGCCTTTTCAGGTTGCTACCAAAGGACAAGGCATCGGATGTCTTCCTTGAGCTGGAGGACCCGCTCAAAGAGTTCCTTGTGTCCGCCATCTCAGACAGGGAACTGGTTGAGATAGTGGATGAGATGGAGACCGACGATGCCACCGATGTTATATCAGAGCTTTCCCATGAAGATGCAAGGAAGGTCCTGGATGGCATAAAAGAGAAGGAGTCCATAGAGGTAAGAAAGCTCCTCAAGTATCCAGAGGACACAGCCGGTGGAAAGATGCAGGCAGAGCTCGTCTCTGTTGGCGAGTCTGCCACCGTGAAGGAGGCGGTCCAGTCCATAAGGGAGAAGGCAAAGGAGATAACCAATATATCCAATGTATTTGTTGTTGATGATGAGGGCAAACTTGTTGGCACACTCTCTCTCGATAAACTCATACTCGCAGATGAGGACACCCCTGTAAGGGAGATAATGAACACAAAGCCCGTAAAGGTAACCACCGATGTTGACCAGGAAGAGGTGGCACGGATGTTCAGACGGCATGACCTTCTGAGCATGCCTGTTGTGGACAAGGAGGGCCACCTTGTGGGAAGAATCACCATAGACGATGTGGTGGATGTCATAGAAGAGGAGATATTCGAGGACTTCTACAGGGTGGCAAGCCTCAGTGTGGAGGAAAGACCCCTCGACCCACCCTTGAGGTCCATAGCAAGAAGGTCTCCCTGGCTGATACTCAACCTTGGCACAGCATTTGTTGCAGCAAGCGTGGTTAAGCTCTTTGAAGACGCCATCGCAAGCCTGGTCATCCTTGCTGTACTCATGCCCGTGGTGGCAGGCGAGGGTGGAAACGCTGCGATGCAGACCGTAACCGTCATAGTAAGGGGGCTTGCCCTTGGAGAGCTCGAGATAAGGAGCGCCTGGAGGGTTCTCTACAAAGAGGCCCTCGTGGGGCTTGGTAACGGCATCATAGTTGGCAGTGTCGCAGGCCTTATAGCCTATCTTCTGGGCACCAATGTGATGGTGGGTGTGTTGTTGTTTCTCTCGATGACGGTGAATCTGTTTATCGCAGGGCTCTGTGGGGCGGTGATACCGCTGGTGCTCAAGTGGCTTAAGGCAGACCCGGCATTGAGCTCGAGTATATTCGTTACAACCTGCACAGATGTGGCAGGGTTCTTCACCTTCCTTGGGCTCGGTGCATTGTTCATAAAACTGGGGCTACTATGAAAAGGGGCTACATAAAGACAGAGGCTATCGTTTTGAGGTCTACCGACTATTCGGAGTCCGATAGAATCCTTACCCTTTTTACCCGCACCAACGGGAAACTGTCTGCCATAGCAAAGGGGGCAAAAAAGAGCAAACGCAGGTTCGTGGGAAGGCTCGATGTTGTAACCTGTGTGGAGGCAATGCTGTTCAAGAGCAGGTCCATGGAGCTTGCAAGGCTGGATGAGGCAAGGCTCATCGACGGCTACACAGAGCTCAAGGGTGATATGGAAAGGCTTGGATACGCCTCCTACATGGTAGAGCTTGCAGACGAGTTTACACCACCTGGTGAGCCGAACGAGGCCATGTTCGAACACCTCAAGGGGTTCCTCCATATGCTCAGGGGGGCAGTGTCCACAGAATCTGCTGCAAGGTTCTTCGAGGTAAGGCTGCTTGATATTGCCGGCCTCATGCCCCATCTTACAGGTTGTGTGAGCTGCAGAAAGGATACAGTAGAAGAGAGGATGTGCTTCGTCATGGTTAGAGGGGGGCTTCTGTGCAGAGGCTGTATGGGGCAGGGGATAGAGGGGATAGGGCTTTCAGCAGGCACGATAAAGACACTCGTTATGGCAGCAAGGCTGCCTGCAGGGAAACTCCATGTGTTGAGTGCAGGTGAGGTCTTCAAAAAAGAGGCTCGAAAAATGCTCTCTGAATGTATAAAATATCATCTTGGTAAGGTGCCAAGGTGTATGAGGTTCATCGATATGGTAAACGCCATATGAGAGGTAAGAGGGGATGAATTTTCAGGAACTCATATTCACACTGCAGAGGTTCTGGGCAGAAAGGGGCTGTGTGGTCGTGCAACCCTACGATATGGAAAAGGGTGCGGGCACATTCCATCCGGCAACATTCCTGAGGGTGCTGGGCCCCGAGCCCTGGAGGGTTGCCTATGTGGAACCATCGAGAAGGCCTGCCGATGGCAGATACGGGGAGAACCCGAACAGGCTGCAGCACTATTATCAGTTCCAGGTAATCCTCAAGCCATCTCCACTCGACTCGCAGGAGGTATACCTGGACAGCCTCAAGGCCCTGGGTATAGACCCGCTCGAGCACGATATAAGGTTCGTAGAAGACGACTGGGAGAGCCCAACCCTTGGTGCCTGGGGACTTGGATGGGAGGTATGGCTCGACGGGATGGAGATAACCCAGTTTACCTACTTCCAGCAGGTGGGTGGAATAGACCTTGACCCGGTAAGTGTGGAGCTGACCTATGGGCTCGAAAGGATAGCCATGTATCTGCAGGGTGTGGAGAGTGTGTTTGATCTTAAGTGGACAGACCAGATAACCTACGGAGAGATACACCACAGGGCAGAGGTGGAGTTCTCAAGCTACAACTTCGATGAGGCAGATGTCAAGATGCTCTTTACGCTTTTCCACATGTTCGAGAAGGAGGCAGAGAGGCTCCTTAAAGAGGGTCTGGTGCTACCTGCCTATGACATGTGTCTTAAGTGTTCCCATACATTCAACCTCTTGGATGCAAGGGGTGCCATAAGTGTGGCAGAAAGAACGGGCTACATAACCAGGGTCAGGAAGATAGCCCGCATGTGTGCAGGGGGCTACATGAAGTTAAGAGAAGAGTTGGGTTTTCCCCTCTTGAAGGAGGAGGCCCCTGAGTCCAGAGAAAGGAGTATGGAGAGATGAAGAGGATGAGGTCTTCCCAGCTTTTAAGGAGGGCACAGAAGATTATCCCAGGTGGGGTGAACAGCCCTGTAAGGGCATTCAAGGCAGTGGGCGGAAAGCCGGTCTTCATAAAGAGGGCAAAGGGAGCAAAAGTATACGATGTGGATGGTAACTCCTACATAGATTACATAGGCTCCTGGGGACCCATGATACTGGGACATGCCCATCCGAAGGTTGCCTCGGCACTCAAGAAGACCATAGATGGTGGGACGAGCTATGGGGCGCCAACAGAGCTGGAGGTGGAGATTGCAGAGCTTGTGCTCGAGGCCTTTCCACCGATGGATATGGTAAGGTTTGTGAACTCTGGCACCGAGGCAACCATGAGTGCCATAAGGCTTGCCCGTGCCCATACAGGTAGAAGCAGGATAATAAAGTTCGAGGGCTGCTACCATGGGCATGCAGATAGCCTCCTTGTAAAAGCAGGCAGTGGGGCTGCAACCCTCGGTGTGCCAGATAGCCCCGGGGTGCCGCTTGATATAGCTAAGAATACCTACACCGCACCATACAACGACCTTGGCTCGGTGCGCCAGATATTCGAGAAAGACTCCGAAGGGGTGGCCTGTGTTATAGTTGAAGGAGTGCCGGGAAACATGGGTGTGGTGCCTCCAAAGGCAGGCTTTCTTGAGGGCCTGAGGGTCTTAACCCAGGAGTACGGAGCCCTTCTCATAATGGACGAGGTGATGAGCGGATTCCGCCTATGTTACGGAGGGGCACAGACGGTCTATAACATAGTGCCTGATATTACATGCCTCGGAAAGGTGATAGGGGGCGGGCTTCCTGTGGGCGCCTTTGGTGGTAGAAGAGAGATAATGGAAAAACTCGCCCCATCAGGGCCTGTCTACCAGGCAGGCACCCTCTCCGGCAACCCCCTTGCCATGAGGGCAGGCATAGAGACACTGAAGCTACTTAAGAAGAAGGGCACCTACGAGAAACTTCTGGATACCACAAACACCCTTTGCGAGGGTATCGAGGAGATAGCACGAAGAAGGGGGCTTGCCCTGAGGGTGCAGAGGGCAGGCAGCATGTTCACACTCTTCTTTACAGACAGGCAGGTGAAGAACTACCAGGATGCCGCAGGCTCTGACCTCGAAAGATTCGGGAAATACTTCGGCCGCATGCTCTCGAGGGGGGTGATGCTTCCGCCTTCACAGTTTGAGGCAAACTTCGTAAGCCTTGCCCATACAAACAAAGAGGTGGAAGAAACCCTCGAGGCCGCAGACAGGACCCTCAGAAACCTTTAGGGCAGATTAAGGGGGAGCCTCTCCGGCCTCTCCTTTATGGCAGAAAGGAGGCTTTCTACATAGCCCCTTTCTATGGCAAACTCAAAGATGGTGGCTTTTTTGAGTCCCCTTTTGAGAAGCCCTTCTGCCATCTTCTTTCTACCCCTCAAGAATTCAGTCTGTGCAGTGGCTATAAGATAATAGATGATGCCCCTTTCATCTCCTGTCTCTTTGAAAAGACCTTTTGCAAGCTCAAGGTCTTTCTGTGCCTCATCGAGGCTGCCAAGCTGTATGAACACCATGGCCTCACCCCACAGGGTGTAGGCATAGCTTACCCTGTCGCCTATCTTCCTGTAGTTTTTCGTTGCAAGGCGGAAGTATCTGAGCGCCTCTTTGAACTCGCCCTTCATCCTCAGGGCATTTGCCATGCCGCAGTAGGAGTAGGCTATGCCAAAGGTGTCTCTGAGGCTGCGAAAAATGGTGTTCGCAGTGGTGTAGTGTTCGAGGGATGCCCTGTATCTTCTGCTTACCCTCAGTGAGCCACCGAGCCCTGTAAGGCAGTAGCCTGCACCCCTTCTATCTCCCATCTTCTCGAAGAGCCTTCTTGCCTGGCGGAACCTTCTTACAGCCTCCTTCAGGTCCCCCTTTATCCTGCAGGTGCCTGCCTCTGCCCAGAGGGTGAAGGCCACACCATGCAGGTCTCCTGTATCTTCGTATACACCCAGTGCGGCATGGAAGAACTCAAGGGCCTTCTGCCACCTGCCAAGTGCCCTCATGGAGAGCCCACAGCCTGCAAGGCTATCGGCGTATTCTGCCTCCATAAAGAGCCTTTCGGAGAGCCTCGAGGCCTTGAGATAAAGCCTGTATGCCCTCTTGAAATCTCCTGTAAGCCTTAGGGTATCTGCAAGAGAGAGAAGGCAGCTGAGTTCAAGCTCCTTCGAGTCTGCCCTTTTGAGGGCCTCTTCATAGAGTGTGAGGGCCTCTGGAAAACGAGAGCGAAGCCTCAGCCTTTCGGCCTCCTTGAAGAGCGAAAGAGGGGTCTTCTTTCTCAAGGTTTCATGCCTCCTTACCCGGGTTTCAGAAGATGATAGCACAGAGTAGATGGGGTTTTCAAAAACTATCTTTAAAATGCCTGGGTTTTGTGTTATATTTAGATTGTATCAACAACAAAAGAAAGGGGGTTTAGCATATATGGGTGATTGTGGCACTTCATGTGGTGATGGCAGGGGAGGTCCTTTCTCAGAGGGCAGAGAGCTTGTGGAATTCGTGCTCCAGGCACATGGGGGAGCAGTGGCAAAGACTCCCATACCCAACGGTGGGCTTCCTACAAGGTGCCAGGGCTGTGGGGCAGAGTTTATATTGAGGACCTTCGTTGGCAAGTGTCCTGAGTGTGGTGGGGTTCATGCAGTCAGCCCTCCACGCTGTGAAGACCCTGCAAACATCCAGTTTGCAGGCAAGGACTTCCGCCTGCCAGAGGACTGGTAATCCGCAGGCCAGAAGCCACTTATTGTTTGCCATGAAAAAAGGGGGCATAAAGCCCCCTTTTTGGGTTATGTTAGAATATCATGAAACCTAAACCCTGACCAACTCAAGTATGGCTTGATATAGCTTTCCGCTTTTTGCCTGTTTTATATTCATCAGGTAGTCTAATTTTTCATAAGCTGTGGCAATGACAGGTCTCATGCTTTCCCAGCCAAGCCCATCTGTTATGACAATAAAACTTATACCTTTCTTTCTCAGATTCTCTTGTACCTCTGGGTATGCACGCCCCAGCACCTCGCTTGGCTTTGAGCCACTTGTGGAATAAAAATTGACCTCTATAGCTATTATGGGCTTATTATCCTGCAGTATAACATGATCAATTCCCTTTCTTTCACTTTGGAGGTCTATATACATTTGGTTCTCATAAGTAAGGTGTAAGTTGTGTTCTTTATTAATCTTCTTAATGGTTGATGAGATAAGCTCACTTATTACATCCTCAACCTTTTTGCCCCGCCTGTTCTTTCTTGAATTTGGTTCAAGACCGAGCAGGACACCTTTTATGACATCTTCAACACTTCTAACTTCTCTTAGGAAATCTACAAGTCCCATTTCTATGAATATCTTTGCAACCGCCTTTGCTCTCTTCTTGCTGGTAGCAATTTTTTCTAAATCTGTTTTGAAGTCGATATACTTATCTTTATCATCGAAAAGTATTTTTCTTGGAGTATGGGCAACCAAAAGCTGTAATACTTTCAATATCTCTGGTGTGTTGTGCAAAAGATCAGTTAAGTCTTCCACCGGGTTGTCTTTGTCCAGAGATTGAAGTAAGGCAATTTCTCTTCGCAGCTCTTTAACCTTTTTCCTTATAGTATCCCAGTCGGTATAATCTCTGGGACTCAAGATTTCTGGTGTTATAGTTTGAAAAAATAATTCTACTTTTTTGTTCATCTTCAATATCTGGCAAATAATTTCGGTTTTCGCTCAAGGTTCTTTATGTCTTGAAATCTTTTAATAGAAAGATCGAGATATTCCTTTTCTATATCAATTCCTACAAAACTTCTACTGTACATATAAGCAGCAAGTCCTGTGGTTGAACTTCCTGTGAAAGGATCAAGGATGAGGTCGCCTTCATTGGTGCTTGCCAGAATAATTCTTTTCAATAAAGCAATGGGTTTTTGCGTAGGATGCTTGCCAAATTTCTTTTCAGCTGCTTTGGGAGTGTCTATTGCCCATACAGAGCGCATCTGTCTGCCAGGTTTTTTTAGGATGTCATCTCTATGCCATGTGCCGTGTTTCATTATTTCATAATTAAAGGTATGTTTTGCCTTTGGACTTTTTCGTGCCCAGATCAATGTTTCATGGCTTGCTGTAAAATAACGGCAACTCAAGTTAGGAGAGGCATTTGGTTTATACCAGATAATATCATTGAGTATCTTATAACCTACAAGCTGAAGGGCAAATCCACATGCATATATTGAGTGATAGGTGCCACTTATCCATATAGTGCCTTCTGGTTTTAACACCCTTTTACACTCTTTGAGCCACCGCATGTGAAACTCAAAGTCTTCTTCTATGCCTCTGCTCTCGTCCCATTTGCCCTTGTTTACACTTACCCTTCTTCCCGCATGGCAGGTAAAACCGCCATTGGAAAGATGATAAGGTGGGTCGGCAAAGACCATGTCAAAATGGTTTTCCGGAAGATCCCTTAAGACTTCCAGGCAATCACCGAGATAGAGGGTGAATCTTTCTTTCTTATAGTAAGCTCTATTCATGGGGAAACACTGGTCTGGTCGGGGTGAGAGGATTCGAACCTCCGACTCCCGCCTCCCGAAGGCGGTGCTCTACCAGGCTGAGCTACACCCCGACAAGAAATCAATATAGCACAATTTTAACCCATATAAAAGCCGTTGGAAAGGGTTATTCCGAGAGCCCCTCTTCTTCGAGCATCCTGTAGGCATCACAGCCCTTCTTGTGCCCCATGGTGCAGGCACTCTTGAGAAGCCCCATAGCCCTTGAGACATCCAACTCCTTGCCCTCAAGATACATGAGCCCTGCATTGAAGCAGCCGTCCTTATCCTTGAGGGTGCATGCCCTCTCAAAAAAGTCTCTTGCCTTACCGATGTCCTGCTTCACCCCTTTACCAAGCGAGTATATGACCCCGAGGTTGAAACAACCCCGCTTAAGGCCAAGCTTGCAGCTTTTAGTGAAGGGACTGACGGCCCCTGCATAGTCCTCTCTGCCATCTTTTATATACAGGAGCCCGAGGTTGAAGCACCCTGTGGCATCATCCATGTTGCAGCCCTTCTCGAACAGGGCCTGTGCCCTGGAGGCATCCTTATCCACCCCCGTGCCTGAAAGATACAGATAGCCAAGGGTTGAGCAACCACGGGCATATCCCATGGTGCAGGCCTTCTGGTAGAACGGGGCGGCCTCTTCGGGTCGTTTCTCTCTTCTACTTATGCTTGCAGCAAAAAAACATGCCTCCCTGTCTCCTCTGCCACAGGTATCCTCAAGGGTGGTTCTTGCCCTGTCTACAACCTCTTTACTGCGGGTAGTGTCTTTCTCTGCCCCCTCCTTTTCGAGATAGAGTATGGCCCACATGAAACAACCCCTTGCATCCTTCCCCTCACAACCCTTTTTGAGGTAATCTTCTGCCCTTGCGGTATCCTGTGGCCTGCCTTTCCCACCATAGTAGATTAGCCCGAGGCGGGTGCATCCTGTGGCATCGCCAGAGTTGCAGGCCCTCTCGAGCGCCCCTACATCCTCTGCCCCATGGGAGGTGGATATATGGAGAAGAAGAAAGATGACCATGTATATTGCAATTCTCACAGGCAGGCTTCCTTATCCTGAAAAGACCGTTTGCTTAATATTACAACCCACGCTCCGGGTATTCAAGCTTTTTTAATCCATTTGACAACATACTTTCAATCCTGTTATATATCTTTGAATTATCCCTATAAAGGAGAGGGATTCTTCCATGAACCAGCGTGAGCAATGGGCAAGCCGTATAGGGCTTATACTCGCCATGGCTGGCAATGCCATAGGGCTGGGTAATTTCCTGAGGTTTCCTGTGCAGGCTGCTGAAAATGGGGGCGGGGCCTTCATGATACCCTACTTCATCTCCTTCATAATCCTTGGCATACCTCTGATGTGGGTGGAGTGGGGTATCGGCAGATACGGTGGTACCAGGGGGCATGGCACGGCCCCTGGCATATTCGATGCCCTCTGGAAGAACAGGCTCGCAAAATACATAGGGATACTGGGCATATTCCTGCCGCTGGTAATCCTCATATACTATACCTACATATGCTCCTGGACCCTGGCGTTCAGTTTCTCCTCGCTTTTGAATCTCTACCCCACACCCGATGTAACCCCTGGGGTGAGCTCTCCAAAGGAGTATCTTGCCCCTTACCAGGGCTATCTGTACAACTACATAGGTGCCACCACAGATGGCCCCATCATGAGGCCAGAGCCCGTGGCCTATCTCTTCTTCTTCATAACCCTGGGGATAAGCTTCTGGGTGCTCTCGAAGGGTATAAGCGGGGGTATAGAGAGGCTCAGCAAGTTTGCCATTCCACTGCTCTTTGTTATGGCAGCTGTGCTGTTTGTAAGGGTTGTAACGCTTGAATCCCCGGTGGACCCTGAGATGGGTGCCATAAGGGCATTTTCCTTCCTGTGGGAGCCTGATCTGAGCGGGCTTTTGAGCCCCAAGGTGTGGCTTGCAGCAGCAGGCCAGATATTCTTTACCCTCTCGCTCGGAATAGGGGCCATCCTTACCTACGCAAGCTATGTGAAGAAGGACGAAGACATCGCCCTCGATGGGCTGTCCACGGCAAGCCTCAACGAGTTTGCAGAGGTGGTCTTCGGCTCCACCATAGCCATAGTCTCTGCGGTCATATTCTTCGGGTTCAGCGGTGCAAGGGAGGTGGCAAGCGGTGGGGCCTTCAAGCTCGGGTTTATAAGCATGCCTGCCATATTCGGCCACATGCCCTTCGGTGAATTCTTCGGGTTTCTGTGGTTTCTGCTCCTCTTCTTTGCAGGGCTTACCTCTGTGGTTGCCCTTTCCCAGCCCGCCATAGCCTTCTTTGAAGACGAGTTCGGATGGTCGAGAAAGAGGTCTGTAACAGCACTTATGGTGATATTCATACTATCTGTGCCTGTGCCCATGTTCGTAAAAGGCGGGCTCGATGAGATGGACTTCTGGGCAGGCACATTCGGGCTTGTGATACTGGCCCTTCTTGAGCTCATAATATTCATGTGGATATTCGACTCGGAGCGGGCATGGGAGGAGATAACCAGGGGGGCACACATAAGGGTGCCGAGGGTATTCTTCTATCTTATGAAATATGTAACACCGCTGTTTCTTGTGGTGATACTTGTAGCCTGGGGTTATGAGCATCTGCCAGAGGTGCTCGCAAAGGAGGATGGGGGAATATGGCTGACAAGGGGCTTCCTTGCAGGGCTCTTCATACTCCATATACTCGCCATAAGGTGGGCATGGAAGAGAAAAACAGGTTGAATAAAATAGCAAAAACATATAAAATCAAGGTATATCTGGTATGAGTATGAAAGGCTGGTTATTTCTCGCCCTATCATGGGGAGTTGTTACAGGGCTGGTATTATTCTGTTTTTACAGACTCTTTTCAAAGAAGACCTGAAGACCATGAAGAAAGCCGTTGTAATCATCATAGTGTTTGCCTTTGTTTCTGCATGGTTTACGCCCCTTTCCTTTGGGGCTGCCAGCAGCCACATATGTAAGCTTACAAACACCCTGTGTAAGAACAAAGAGAGCTGCCCCCTTAAAGAGGGGCATACACACAAGAAGGATGCCCACCAGGAGTGTTACCTTACCGTCTACAACTCTGGTGATGATATTCAGCCCCTGGCAGGACACGAAAGGTCTCTGCAGTTTTCTGCGGGCATGTCTCTGGGTTTTTTCACACCAGAGGTGGAAAGGCTCGAGTTACAGGCCTCTTTGATAATCGAAGAGGTTTCCCATACCCCCCCAGAAAGACCTCCACAAACAGGCTGATCCGTAATACTAACTACTTACTATCTGCGGATTGAGCACAAATAAGTTTGTGGAGGTCTACCATGAAAGCAAGGTTGATCCACGCGGTATTCTCTCTGCTCATGGTGTTTGTGCTGGCAGAGGCCTCCTATGGGTATATAGGGCTGTGTTGTGGCAAGTGTGGCGGAAACATGCCCATGAACATACCCGGCGGAGGCGTGCCAGAAACCCATGAGATGAGGTTCAAGATACAACCCATCTTCATGAAGATGGAAGGCCTGAGGGACGGCACAGACAGTGTCAGTGTGGACTCCCTCCTTGGCATGCCCTCTGCGGGTAAGTTCATGGCCGTCCCAGAGAGGATGGACATGCAGATGCTTAATCTGGCCGTGGGCTACAGCTTTACCGATGATTTCTTCGCAGGGCTCATGTTCATGTGGATGAAGAAGGATATGGACATGAAGTTCAACGACATGATGAAGGGCATGTACGGAGAGGGCTATACCATGAAGAGTGAGGGGATGGCAGATACCATGCTCATGACAAAGTATCGCCTATACACGGATGATCCCCTGATACCCACAAGCCAGGTATCGCTGCTTCTGGGGATGATGCTACCCACAGGCTCCATAGATGAGAAGAACAAGGAGCATCCAGACCCTTTAAGAACAGACGAACTCCTGCCCTACGGGATGCAACTTGGCGGTGGCACATTTGACCCCCTACTGGGCATACTGTACCAGGGCTCGAGTTCTCCCTGGTGGTGGGGTGCCAACCTGATCTACATACCCAGGTTGTACGATAATCCCAGGGACTGGCGCTGGGGCTCGGAGTTTCGTTATGATCTATACAGCATGTATCAGTTCCGTTACGACATGGTTGCCTATGCACAGCTCAATGGCAAGGTGCAGGGTAGAATAAAGGGAGAGATGGATGTGGCCAGTGATGGCTCATCAGGCAGGGCAACAGATGGAGACCCAGCATCACCCTACATGAGCCCTGCATATGACCCCGACAACTACGGGGGCCATATACTCCATACAACCCTGGGGCTTCAGTGGCAGCCTGTGCCCCTGCACATAATAGATGTGGGTGTGGCTCTGCCCATATACCAGGACCTCAATGGCCCCCAGATGGAAGAGGACTGGAAGGTGATGTTCACATGGTATGTGGAGATACCAACCCCATCGAGTATAAGGTATACGGGCGAGAAAAAACAGGGCAGAAGCAGGCTCGGTTTCTGAAGAAAAAAACACTTACGGAGGTAGTGCCATGAGAAGGCTTTTGATACTGGCCATGATCCTTCTATTCCATGGATGCACCATGAGGCCAACCCCCATTCCCGAGCCATCATCCACCGCGGCAACACTCTACAGGGAGAAATGCGGCATATGCCATGCGGTGCCACACCCAAAGCGGCATACCTACGAGCAGTGGCAACACATGATGGATGTGATGGAGAGACATGCCAGAAAGGGCGGCATGGTGCTCCTTACAGAAGAGGAGAAGGGTGTAATCCTTGAGTATCTTAAGAGGCACTCGAGGTAGGAAGACCATGAAGAGACAGAGACTCATAATGGCTATACTGCTCTTTGCTACCGTGGGATTTGCAGGCCAATCCTGTGCCGATACTCTCTTCAAGACACTGGGCATCATAGAACCATCTGTAAGGCTGGAGGCTCCTGCCTTCAGCCTTACCTCCTTAGATGGTAAGGAGCTCGGGCTTGAAGAATTCAGGGGCAAGCTGGTGCTCCTTAACTTCTGGGCAACCTTCTGTGCCCCCTGTAGAGAAGAGATGCCATCCATGGAGAGGCTCTGGCAGAGATTCAAAGAGAAGGGGCTCGTTATTGTCGCCATAAATGTGGACAGGGGTGGTGCAGACAGGGTCAAAAAGTTCGTGGAAGAGGTTGGGGTTACATTCCCTGTACTCTTCGACCCTGAGGGTCGGGTAAGAAGAAACTATGAGATATTCGCATTGCCCACAAGCTACATCATAGGGCGTGATGGAAGGTTTCTTGGTAAGATTGTGGGTGAAAGAAGATGGGATGAACCAGAGTTTACAGAACTCTTCGAAAGGCTACTTTCCCGCTGAATATAGCCTGCCTGGCACAACACACCTCACCTGTTGCCAAACCTTAATATTGCCGCCATAATTCTGTAACACAGGCATTTTATAATTCAAAATAAGGATTAAGAAGAAAAAAGGAGGGACACCCCATGAGTCTTAAAAACCTTTTGAGTGGTATTCCTGTAATGTTGATTACACTCTTTACAGCTGGTTATTCACTGGCAGGGAGCACCATCAACGGTGCAGGTGCAACATTTCCTTTTCCGGTCTATTCTGCATGGGCATATACCTACTACAAGGAGACGGGAATAAGGCTCAACTACCAGTCCATAGGCTCTGGCGGGGGGGTAAGACAGATAGTGAACAGAACCGTTGACTTCGGTGCCTCCGATGCACCGGTCGAGCCAGAAAAACTCGAAAAAGACGGGCTTTATCAGTTTCCCACCGTCATAGGCGGGGTGGTCCCTGTGGTGAACCTGCCTGGCATAAAAGAGGGAGAACTGAGGCTCGACAGTGAGACCCTCTGCGGAATATTCCTTGGTGAGATTACAGTATGGAACCATGAGAGGATAAAGAGGCTCAACGAGGGGCTGGCTCTGCCGTCTAATAAGGTTACGGTGGTTCATCGCTCCGATGGTTCGGGCACAACCGCCATATTTACCACCTACCTTAGTGAGACATGCAAGGGCTGGAAGCAGAAGGTTGGTGCAGGAAAGTCTGTAAGCTGGCCTGCCGGCATAGGTGCAAAGGGTAACGAAGGGGTGGCAAACTATGTAAAAAGGCTCAAGGGTTCCATAGGGTATGTGGAGTTTGCCTATGCAAAGCAGAACAGGATGAGCCATGTAAGGCTTAAAAACCGGGCGGGCAATTTTGTTGAGCCAGACTTTGAGAGCTTCGAAGAGGCTGCAGCAAGTGGCAACTTTGATGCGGAAAGACACTTCTACCTCTGGCTCGTGAATGCCCCGGGCAAGAAGGCATGGCCTGTAGCAGGTGCCACCTTCATACTCCTTGCAAGGGAGAAGACAGAGTCCAACAAAAGGGCTGTGAAATTTTTCGACTGGGCATACAGAAATGGAGATGAGGCGGCAAAGAGACTTGTCTATGTGCCCCTGCCAGAGAGCCTCAAGAACAGGGTAAGGGACTACTGGCGCAGGAACGGCATATATTGAGTTATCCACAATCTGCCTCCTTATCTCAAGAAAGGAAGGGGTCAGCCCATACTGAATCCGTCCCAGCCCCCTCCGAGGTGGGCTGGCTCCTTCTTTTTGAAGCGAACATTAAAGGGTTGTGGATATTGTGTTGCCTGCATGGGTAATTTTGTGTATTCTTTATAAAGACTTTCTGGAGGTGAACCCGTAGAGGATGGGTAAAGAGAGCAGTCTTTCTGGTTCGCTTTTCTATGTCTTCACTGTCATATCCGCCTTTCTGGTGATACTCTTCCTTCTTGGCATATTCTACATACTCTTTTCAGAGTCCTACCTTGCCATAAGGGAGTTCGGTCTGATAGGCTTTATCTTCTCCCAGGAGTGGGACCCCGTAAGAGACCTCTTTGGTGCTGCCCCGACCATATTCGGTACAGTGGTAACCACACTCCTGGCGCTTCTTTTTGCCATCCCTGTGGCGGTGGGTATAGCCATATTCGTAACAGAGATAGCCCCAGACTATGTGAAGGCACCTGTGTCCGTTGCCATAGAGCTTCTTGCAGCCATACCGAGCATTATCTATGGTATGTGGGGGCTCTTTACCCTTTCACCCATCATGGCAGGATACATCGAGCCAGCGCTTCAGCAGACCCTTGGCAGACTTCCCATTGTTGGCATACTCTTCGAGGGAGTACCCATGGGGATAGACCTCCTTACGGCAAGCGTTATATTGAGTATAATGATAATACCCCTTATTGCCAGTATCTCAAGGGATGCCTTCAACCTCGTGCCCTCTATAGTGAAGGAGTCTGCCTATGGGGTGGGTGCCACAAGGTGGGAGGTCATAAAGAAGATAGTGCTTCCATACTCAAAACTCGGCATATTCGGTGGAGTGATACTCGCCATGGGCAGGGCCCTTGGAGAGACCATGGCCGTTGCATTCGTGCTGGGCAACAAGCATCAGATAACCACCTCTCTGTTCGATGCCGCAGCAACCATAACGGTATCCCTTGCAAACGAGTTTACAGAGGCAGACACCGATACATACCTGTCTTCACTGTTCTACCTTTCGCTCATCCTTTTCGCCATAAGCTTTATAACCCTTGGGGCAGCCAAGCTCACCATACAGAGGCTGCAGAGAGGCGGGGCAAGATGAGACCCTACAGAAGAAGACGCATAGAGAACCTTGTGGCCATCTCATTGTGCACCCTTTCTGCTGCCATTGGGCTTTTCTGGCTCTTCTTCATACTCATAGATGTGGTCATAGAGGGTGTGGGCGCGCTGAACCTCGCACTCTTTCTCGAAGACCCGGTGCCAGCCGGGCTCGAGGGTGGAGGGTTGAGGAACGCCTTCGTGGGCCAGCTCCTTCTCACCCTGGTTGCAGCCCTGCTGGGTGTGCCCGTGGGGCTTCTTGGCGGAACCTTTCTTGCAGAATATGGCCGGGGCAGCAGGATCGGCCACATCATAAGCCTTCTTTCAGACATAATGACCAGCGTGCCTTCTATAGTGATAGGCACATTCGCGTATGCAGTGCTGGTAAAACCCTTCGGGCATTTCAACGGATGGGCCGGCTCCTTCGCACTTGCACTCATAATGATACCGATTATAATAAGAACCACAGAGGAGATGCTCAAACTCGTGCCGTGGGAATTGAGGGAAGCTGCCTTCGCCCTCGGCGCATCCTATTACAGGGTTATACTCTCTATAGTCTACAGGGGCGCTGCCCCGGGAATCCTTACGGGCATATTGCTCTCCATCGCAAGGGTGGCAGGAGAGACCGCCCCCCTCCTTTTCACCTCATTCAACAACACATTCTTCTCGGTCGATATGAACGAGCCTGTGCCATCACTCACCGTTACCGTGTTCCAGTATGCCATGGGGCCCTACGAGAACTGGCACGCACAGGCATGGGCAGCATCTCTCGTAATCACACTCTTTATACTGATAATAACCCTTCTTGGAAGGTTCATCATATTCAGGAGGTATGGCAAGTGGAAGACATTGTGATAGATGTGCAGGGGTTAAGCTTCTACTATGCGGGCAACATCCGTGCACTCAAGGATATAAGCCTTTCCATACAGGCCAACACGGTAACCGCATTCATCGGGCCCTCTGGCTGTGGCAAGACCACATTCTTAAGGTGTCTCAACCGCATGCACGATCTCTATTCTGGTAACCGTTACGAGGGAAGGATATTGATAGACGGAAGAAACATACTCGATAAGGATGTGGACCTTATAGAGCTTCGCAGCAAGATAGGCATGGTCTTCCAGAAGCCCACACCCTTTCCCATGTCCATATTCGAGAACATAGCCTTTGGCCTCAGGCTCATCGGCATAAAGAACAGGACAGAGATAAGCGAGAGGGTGGAAAAGGCCTTGAAGGATGCTGCCCTCTGGGACGAGACCAGGGACAGGCTCCATAAGTCTGCCTATTCGCTGTCAGGTGGACAGCAGCAACGGCTCTGCATAGCAAGGGCGATAGCCGTCAAGCCCGAGATAGTCCTTATGGATGAGCCCTGCTCGGCCCTCGACCCCATAGCCACAGGGAAGATAGAGGACCTCATAACCGAGCTCAAGCAGGACTACACGGTCATAATAGTAACCCACAACATGCAGCAGGCTGCAAGGGTGTCCGACTACACGGCCTTCTTCATGATGGGTGAGCTTGTAGAATACGACAGGACCGAGAGGATATTCACCAACCCGTCTAACAAACTTACAGAGGACTACATAACCGGAAGATTCGGCTAACCCCAAAAAAAGGAGGATAGGGTAGATGACAAGGGAGGCATTCAGGAAGGCACTCGAGGGGCTTAAAGAAGAACTTCTTGAGATGGGCAACATGGTCTCAGGGGCTGTGAAGGATTCTGTGGAGCAGCTAAAGAAAAGAGACCTCCAGGGCTCCAGAAGGCTCATAAAGGGTGACCTTATAATAAACAAGAAGCGCTTCGAGATAGAGGACCGCTGCCTTTACCTCATAGCCACACAGCAGCCCATGGCAGGAGATCTGAGGATAATAGCAGCCATACTGAACATCATAACAGACCTCGAGCGCATAGGAGACCACGCAGAGGGCATAGCGAAGATAAACATAATGATAGGCAAGGACCCCCTGGTGAAACCCCTTATAGATATTCCCAGGATGAGTGATAAGGCTGTGTCCATGCTCGAGCGTTCACTGAAGGCATTCATAGAGGGAGATGTGGAGACTGCCCACACACTGTGCAGCGAAGATGACGAGGTTGACGCCCTTTACGAGCAGGTATACAGGGAACTCATAATGCTCATGATAGAGAACCCTAAGATAATAAAGGGTGCAACATACCTTCTCTGGGTTGCCCACAATCTGGAGCGCATAGCGGACCGGGTTACCAACATAGCAGAACGCATCATATTCATGGTAACCGGCAGGATGGACGAAATCAATGTATCCAAGTATTGAGATGCCCTCCTGCCTTACATGTCTCTTTGCACAAGAATCCTTGTCCTGTCCAGGATGGTTGCAACTGTATCGACTATGCTCTTCATGGTAGAGCACTTGGATACAAAAGGCAGCCCCCTCGCGCTGAAGAACGGTTCATATTCATCGCACTCACCGGAGAAGAAGATGAACCTCTTTCCTATGGATGGATACTTCTCTACCACACTGTTGTAGAACTCTATTCCATCCATTACAGGCATGTGTATGTCCGATATTATGACGGCGAAGTAGTTGGTCCTGAGCATGGCCATGGCCTCCACACCGTTTTCTGCGGTTCGCACCACCGTGTTGCCAGAAAGGATTTCTTTGAGCAACTCCCGGGCACTCTCCGAGTCATCCACAACGAGCACCTTCTCTTTCCACAGGAAGGGTATCCTTCGCAGTCTGTCTATGTATGCATGGTCTACATCTCTTGCAACCATAAACCGCTCTATGTAGCTTCTGTGCTGCTCTATGCCAGAGACAAAGGGGATTATCTCCTTGGCACCATACTTTATGCTGTTTATGAGCACCGTGTTTATGGCATCGATGAAGGCATCACTCCACTCTATCTCCTCCAGCATGGCAACATATTCCAGTATACCCCTTCCATCGAGCCCCTGGTTTTTGGCCCTTTCGAGACACTCCTCCATTAGTTGGCGAGAGCGCCTTTTGTCCTCCATGGTTATATTTCTAAGGGTTATACCGAATGTCCTGTAATGGTGTGCCTCGGGGAGCTTTCCTATCCACCTGTCGAACTTCCATAGGACCTTGGAGTGGCCTTCCTCGTCTTTCGATATTTCTGTGAGGAACTCGAATAGTTCCGTATCCAGCACCACATGTTTTGCCAGCTCTTTATAGAATTTGCTTATTTCGTCCTCTTCCTCTATAAGCTCGCGCATCAGGGTACTCATGGCTGTTCACCTCCTCAAGATGATAAAAAGATAAAGACTGCATCTTCGCTGTGGATGTGAACAGCCCTTATCAAGACTATACCAGCATATTGCTGACAGTCAAGCCATGGAGTGTTATCCTCTCGGGTGGTTTTTACACACTATAACCATGCTTTGCCCTTGCACTTGTATCGGTAATATGGTAAAAAAATCTGAGAAACAGGGGGGTTAGGGGATGCTGCTGGGACTCAACCAGAACATAGAATACAGGGGAGAACTCTACCACATTCAGACCGAGGATGGTGGCAGGAAGAACCCTGTCATAACCACCCTGGTCTTCAAGGATGGCACGATTGTGGCCTCGAGAAGGACCGGTTACGCAGACATACTGAAGTTTGAAAGGCTCGATTCAGTGGTGAAAGAGCTCATGAGGGAGCAGCACCGTGCCCTCATAAAGGCATTGCTCAGTGGCGAGCTGGACGAAAGGCTCAAGCCTGTTGAGGCCGCTGCTGGCAAGAGGGAAAAGCCTGCCTTCCAGAAGGAAGAATCCATAGACGATATAATCCTTGAGCACCTGTCCCTTGATGACAAATAATCGTTCCCGCTTAACCTTTCTGCAGGGTCTGTATATTCTCTACACAGGAGGTATCGTTGAGTAACAGGATAACAGCCATAAGGGGATTCAACGACATCCTTCCACCCGAAAGCAGGGTGCTGAGCCACATAGAGTATACCGCGATAGAGGTGTTCACATCTTACGGCTTTTCAGAGATGAGGTTGCCTGTGGTGGAAAAAACAGAGCTCTTCTCGAGAACCCTCGGTGAGACCACCGACATAGTGGAGAAACAGATGTATACATTCTCTGACCTCTCTGGCACCCCGCTTACCTTGAGGCCCGAAGGCACCGCAGGGGTGGTGAGGGCATATATAGAGCATGCACTCTACACGAAGGCTCCCATACACAGGCTTTTTTACAGGGGGCCGATGTTCCGCTACGAGAGACCCCAGAAAGGGCGTTATCGCCAGTTCTACCAGGTAGGTGTGGAAGTGCTGGGTGATGAAGGCCCGTTTGTGGATGCAGAGCTGATGGAGATGCTCTCGGTTATACTGGAAAGAGTGGGGGTGAAGGGGGCTGTGTTCGAGATAAACTCCCTTGGATGCCCCGGGTGCAGGCAGCCCTTCAGGCAGAGGCTTGGGGGTTTTCTCGAAGAACTGAAGGAAAGGCTCTGTGGGGATTGCACAAGAAGGATGGAGAGAAATCCCCTGAGGGCACTTGACTGCAAGAACCCCACCTGCAGGGAGCTTACCACCAACGCCCCCGACATATACGACTATATCTGCGAGGGCTGCAGCGCCCACTTCGATGGCCTGAGGGCAGCACTCGATGGGTTCGGTGTGCCCCACAGGGTGAACCATCGTATGGTAAGGGGACTCGATTACTATACACGAACCGCCTTCGAGGCTGTTGTTGATTCACCGAGACTTGGGGCACAGAACACCATAGCAGCGGGCGGAAGGTATGACGGGCTTGTAAAGGAGCTCGGTGGGCCCCAGACCCCCTGTTTCGGTTTTGCGATAGGGATGGAAAGGGTGGCCCTCCTTGTGGATAGATCCCTTATAGGTGAAGAACCCCTTTTCTACCTCATACCCCTTGGCACAGAGCCTCAGCAGAGGGCTGCGGGGCTTGCCTCTGCCATGAGAATGGCAGGCATGAGGTGTATGATGGAGACCAAAAGGGGGGCCTCCCTTAAGAGCGCCATGAAGCGGGCAGACCGCCTTGGCGCAGCCTATGTGCTTCTTCTCGGAGAAGATGAGATGAAGGAGCGAAGCCTTACAGTGAGGAATATGACAGACGGCACACAGAGAAGACTCCCCCTCGATACCTTCATCGAAGAGCTGAGACAAGGGCTTCCATGAGGATACTCTCCGCAGAGTTTGTAAAGAGCTGTGTCAGAAAGGAAGAACTGCCAAGAGATGGCCTTCCGGAGGTTGCATTTGCAGGCAGAAGCAATGTGGGTAAGTCTACCCTCATAAATACCATAACAGGTAGAAAGAAACTTGCACACACAAGCTCCACCCCGGGCAAGACCCGCAGGATAAACTACTATCTTGTAAACCGCAGATTCTACTTTGTGGACATGCCTGGATACGGCTATGCACGGGTGTCCAGGGAGGAGCGAAGAAGATGGCAGAAGATGGTGGAGGGCTACCTTGAGGGCAGGGGCGAGCTCAAAGGGGTTGTGGTGCTGATAGATTCGAGAAGAGAGCCCGACGAGCTCGAGCGTGCACTCTACGACTACCTGGCCTCTATGGGAAAACCTGTTGTAACCGTTCTCACAAAGGTGGATAAGCTCTCGAAAAACAGGCTCTCAGGGAGGGTGGAAGCCATAAGAAAGGGCCTGGGGATAGAAAGGGTTGTGCCCTTTTCTGCCCGCACCGGCATGGGCAGAGAAGAGCTTGTTTCCGCCATATTCGACCTTCTGGACAGAGATTAACCTCGCCCTTCCTTCATGCTCTCCAGTCTTTCCATGTAAAGCCTTCTTATGGCCTCTCTTTTTTCAAGGTAGTATTCCATGAACTCTTCCTCGTCGGTGTAGCCAAGCCTTCTTACAAGGGCTCGCACAAGGGGTGAGCCCTTCCTTATGACACATACAGGGGTGTCGTGAACCACCCTCATGGTTAGCTCTATCTGTCTGTAGAATCTGTAGGCAGACAGAAGTAGCCGGCACTCCCCGGTGGTGAGGATGCCGGAGTCCTTGAGCCCTTTGAGTGCTGCAAGGGTGTTCTCTACCCTGATTTCTTCGAGCTTCCAGCCGTGGTGAAGCTGGAGGGTCTGGACCACAAACTCTATGTCCACAAGCCCACCCCTGCCGGTCTTTATGTCGAACCTTTCGGGTGTTTCCCTCGCAAGCTCTTCTTCCATCCTGCCTCTTATCCTCAGAAGTTCCTCTACATCTTCCTTCCCGAGGGGTCCTGAGAATATTATATCCTTCAGTTCCCCGACCAGGCCCTGGCCAAACTCTGCTGAACCTGCAACAAACCTTGCCCTTATGGCCGCCTGCCTTTCCCACAGCTGTGCCTTTTCCCTGTGGTATCGCAGAAAGGAGTTTTTTGACACCACAAGGGGGCCTGAGCTGCCTGTGGGGCGTAGCCTCGTATCTATGGAGAACACGATACCCTCTTTTGTCCTCACAGAGAGTATGCTTATTATCTTCTGGGCACACTTTACATAGAACTCGTGGTCTGTGATGGTCCTGGGGCCATCTGTGTGCCCTTCTCCATCACCGTAGACGAATACAATATCCAGGTCCGAACCATAGATTAGCTCCCTGCCACCCAGCTTTCCAAGCCCTATTATGGCAAACCTTCTGTCTCTGGGAAGCCCGTAGGTGGGCCGCAGTGTCTTTATGGCCATATCGAGGGCTGCACCGAGCGAGAGTTCTGCAAGGATGGTGAGCTCCTCAGACAGCCCTTCGGCAGAGAGGGTGCCTGCAAGGTGCTGTATACCAAGGCGAAAGGTCTCAAGCTTCTTGTAGCGTCTCAGGATGTCGAGCCGGTGCTCGTAATCCTCTGTTTCAGATAGCAGAGAGCAGAGTTCTCTTTTCATAACATCCTTTTCTTTGTAGGGTATTGCCATCTCTTCGGACAACAGTATGTCAAGGCTTTCTGGCTGTGCGATTATGGTGTTGGAAAGGAATGTGCTGGAGCCGAATATCTTTATGAGCTCACGCATGAGCGAGGGGTTCTCAGACAGCAGAGAGTAAAGTGTGGTTCTTGCTCCCACAGAAGAGATGAAGCGCTCCATGTTCAATAGTGCCATGTCTGGGTTGGTTGCCTCCGATGCCCTCATTATAATGTAGGGAAGTATCCTTTCCCTTAGAAGCCTTGCCCGTTCAGGTAGACGAAGGAAGGCAGCACCGTCTCTCAGTAGCCTTACCCTTTTAGGGCTTTCCGGGTCCTCAAAGCCGAGCCTTTCGAGTATCTCCTCCATCTCCTCGTCTGTTGTATCCCCTGAGAGAAGGAGCAGCACATCATCGGGTATGTCTCGCTTGAGCTCTTCTTCGGAGCCATAGAAGAGGGTGTTGTATATGTGATGAACGGATTCGGTTATGAAGTGGTATCGCTGCCACAACTCATCCTTGCCCCTGAACCCGAGCATCTTTGCAACCCTTGTGAGTTCCTCTGATGTGCGTGGCAGTGCCTGGGTCTGTGTGCCATGGACTATCTGGAGGCGGTGCTCAACTCTTCTCAGGAATATGTAAGACTCCCGAAGCAACATGCCATCCTGTTCTGACAGAAGCCCCTTTTCAACGAGCCCGTCTATCGTTTCAAGGGTGCCCAGGGTTCTCAGTGTCCTGTATCTTCCACCGTATATGAGCTGGAGTGCCTGGCAGAAAAACTCTATCTCTCTTATGCCGCCTCTGCCGAGCTTTACATCCAGTCTGTCCTGTTTTTTCCTCAGAAGCTCTATGTCTATACGGGCCTTGAGGTGTTTTATCTCCTCTATTGCTGTGAAATCGAGGTATCTTCTGTACACAAAGGGCTGTATCATCTGGATGAAGCGTTCTGCAAGGTTGTGGCTGCCTGCCACAGGGCGTGCCTTTATCATGGCAGCCCGTTCCCAGGTCTGCCCCCAGCTCTCGTAGTATATCTCTGCGCTCCTCACAGAGTTCACTATATCGCCAGATCTTCCCTCGGGCCTCAGGTTAAGGTCAACCCTGAAGGTAAAACCATCCTCTGTTATGGCAGATACAAGCCTTGTAACCCTCTCTGCCACCTTCGAGAAGAACTCATGGAGGGTCAAAGAGGAGTGTTTTCCCCCTGTGGTGCTACCCCTGTCGCTTGAGTACATGTAGATGATGTCTATGTCGGACAGGAAGTTCAGCTCCCTTCCGCCAAGTTTCCCAAGCCCTATTACACAGAACTCTGCCCTCTTAAGTGAGCCATCTTCTGCCTCGTACAGCGGGGTGCCATAGAGGGCTTCAAGCCCTTTAAGGACGAACCCTGTTGCCACCTCGAGGGTGGCCTCTGCAAGCCCTGAAATCTCACAGAAGACATCCTCTATGGGTGCCTTCTCTGTAAGCTCTCTGGTGCCTATCCTTATGTATTCACGGTTACGGTATCTCCGTAGTATACGGGCCAGTGTGGCCTCATCCTCTACACCCTCTGTGAGCCCAGAGAGTTCTTCAAGGAATAGCCCCTTGCTTTTTGTCCTTCCAAGCTCTTCATCTGAGATGGTCTTTACATGCTCTGCCGCATTCTGCAGCACAAGCCCAACCAGATAGGGGCTTGCCCCGCAGAGAAGGATGAGCCGCTCAAGGTGTTCATCTTCCATGAGCCACCTTATGTGCTGTTCCTCGGCCAGGACTGTTACGACCCTTTCAAGGTTTACCACCGCAGAGTCTGGATGTGGTGAGCCAAGGGATAGCCCCATTACATCATGGAGCCTTTCCTTAAGGGGTGTTTGCAGGAGCCTCTTGAATACCCTGCATGCCTTTGTGCCATCTGGAAAGCCCATTTCTGCAAGATAGGTTGCCACCGTGGTTTCGTCTTTTTTGAGGAGTTCTTCGAACATGGCACAGGATACCTTGTTTTACATCCTCGATGGGGCATCCACACCGAGTAGCCCCAGGCCCTTCCTTACCACCTCTGCCGTGGCCCTGCAGAGGATAAGCCTTGCACTCGAAAGCGTCTTATCTTCTGATACCACACGGTGGGTATTGTAGTAGGGATGGAACAGGGCTGCAAGCTCTCTCAAGTAGAAGGTAACCCTGTGGGGCTCGAGGCTGGTGGCAGCGGTCTCCACCACCTCATCGAGCCTTGAAAGGTGTTTTATGAGGTCGAGTTCTTCTTTGAGCTCGAGCCTGCCTAAAAGCTCCACCGATGGTGTGTCTGGAACGGTTATGCCCCTTTCTCTTGCAAACTCCAGTATGCTCATTATCCGTGCATGGCAGTACTGAACATAGTAGACGGGATTTTCAGGGGCCTGGCTCTTTGCAAGCTCGAGGTCGAACTCAAGGTGGGCATCTGCCTTTCTTGTAAGGAATATGAACCTTGCCGCATCCCTGCCAACCTCGTCCATGACCTCGCGAAGGGTTACGAACTCTGCCTTTCTGGTGCTCATGGCAACAGGTTTGCCACCACGCTTGAGGCTTACAAGCTGTATTAGTATTATCCTGAGCCTTTCGGGGTCTTCCCCCAGGGCACTCAGGAGTGCCCTCATGCGCGGTGCGTAGCCATGATGGTCTGCACCCCATACATCCACTATGGTGTGGAAACCACGCCTGAGTTTTTCGTGGTGATAGGCTACATCCGAGGCAAAGTATGTGGTCGAACCATCGTTCTTTATGAGAACCCTGTCCTTGTCGTCGCCAAACATGGTGGTGCGGAACCACAGGGCCCCGTCTTTCTCGTATACCACGCCACGGCCTTTGAGCTCTTCTATTGTTGCCTCAACCAGGTTGCGCTCGAAGAGGGTCTTCTCGCTGAACCAGTGGTCAAAGCGCACGCCAAAGTCCTCAAGGTCCTTCTTTATGCCCGAAAGGATGGAATCTTTCGCAAACTCTATGAACAGCTCCCTGCACTCATCGAAAGGGGTCTGTGCGTGTTCTCTGCCGTATCTTTTAAGAAACTCTTCTGCAATGTGCCGTATGTAGTCTCCCTGGTAGTGGTCTCCAGGAAGTGTAACATCCTTGCCCAGGAGCTCAAGGTATCTTATATAAAGGGAGTGCCCCAGGATGGTCATCTGCCTGCCCACATCGTTTATGTAGTATTCTCTCGTAACATCGTATCCTGCAGCTTTCAGTATGTTGGAGAGCGCATCTCCCACGGCAGCCCCTCTGCCATGGCCTATGTGGAGTGGGCCGGTTGGGTTTGCACTTACAAACTCGACCTGCACCTTCTTGCCCTCTCCCACATGGGGGCAGTCTCCATAGGAGTGCTTCTTCTCGAGAATCTCCTTGAGCACCTCATACCAGCATTCTTTCTTGAGGTGTATGTTTATAAAGCCTGGCCCCTCGACGGTAGAGCGAGCCACACACTCGAGGGCATCTATGGATGGAACGATGAGCTCTGCAATCTGGCGAGGGGGTCTCTGCTCGCTCCTTGAAAGAAGCATTGCCACATTGGTGGAGAAATCCCCCAGCTCCTCTCTGGGAGGACGCTCGAGCATCACCCTTGCAGGGCCATTTATCCTGCCCTCCTCTGTCAGTCTGTCGAGTATGTTCTGGATGATGGATTCAAGCTCTCTCTTCTTCATCTTCTCCTGCTATGAGCCTGTAGGCATCGGGCCTTCTGTCGCGCAAAAAGACCCATTCGTTTCTTATGGTGTTTATGAGGTTCAGGTCAATCGTTGCCATCACTATCGCCTCTGACGAGCCAGCAGGTCTTACCAGAAACTCTCCATCTGGACCAACACAGAAACTCCTTCCGTAAAAGTCCTGTTTTCGTTCCTTGCCAACACGGTTTACCCTGACCACAAAGAACCCGTTCGCATGGGCGGTGGCAGAAAGAGACCTTTCCCACTTAAGCCTTGAGTGGTAAAACGCAGATGCTGTGGGCACAAATACAACCTCGGCTCCCTTGAGGGCCAGCACCCTGAAACCCTCGGGAAAGAAGGCATCCCAGCATATCTGCACCCCTATGCGTGCAAAGGGGGTGTTGAAGACTGGAAAGCCCCTATCGCCGGGGGCAAAGTAGAATCGTTCTTCCCACAGTGGTATCTGGGGAACATGCACCTTGCGGTACCTGCCGAGAAGCTTGCCATCTGTGCCTATGACGAAGGCGGTGTTGAAGTATCTATCGTCGGCCTTCTCGAACATGGGGGCTATAATCACCATGTCCTTCGATGCGGCAACCTCCTTGAGTGCGGATATGGTAGCACCATCCTCGGCTTCGGCCAGTTTGAGGTTCTCTCTATCCATGGTGTGGGCAAACCATGGGATGTTGAAGAGCTGGGGAAGACATACAAGCTTTGCACCCTCACGGGCGGCTATCTCTAAAAGCTCTGTGGTGCGCCTGAGAGTGTCTTCTATCTTGTCGCAGGCCATAACCTGTATGGCTGCCACCTTTATGATCCTTCCCATAAAAGCACCCCTCTTTATTTGTGCAGTTTTTTAGAGAACTTTTTTGAAGATGGACTCTAAGGGAAAGGTGCCGGGAACAGTCTACTCCTCTATGATATAGAGTGTTTCGTCCTTTCCTATCATGCCAAGCTCTCTTCGTGCCACCTCCTCGATGTAGCTGGTATCTTCTTTGAGAAGCTCCACCCTGCGCGAGAGCTCCATGTTCTCGGCTTCAAGGACATTCTTTTTGAGGACTATCCGCTCCTTTTCGTTTTTCAGACGGATTACATCCACAAGCCCCTTTTCACCAACTATGGTAAAGATGATTATTATGGTAAGGACTATCCCTATGGCTAAAAGAAAAAACCTTTTCCCCAGGACATCGTCCATCATCATAGGATTATCAGAGTCCACAGAAAAAGTCAACTATCTAAAGGATGAAGCCCCTGATATTGCAAATGCTTTGAACTGCTGATATAATCTCTTCAGTAATGACAGGGGCTTGACCAACCTGTCTTTTCAAGAAAGAGGGGTGTGTATGGGGAAAAACAGTTTTTCTCTGGCCAGCCTATCTTGAAGGAAACCCAGCTTTGATCATCCCATCATCAGGCTGTCTCTAATAAAAAGAGCGGTTTTCTATGTCCATGAGATTTTCCCACAAGCTTTTGCTGTCAGTGGTTGTCTTTATGTCTTTAAGCATAGGGATAATTCTATATCTTGCCATAACCCATGAGAAGAGTCTCATATCGAGCATACAGCGCGATAACCTGAGACTTGTAAACCGCATAATATTCGACGAGCTTTATACATCCATGAGATACGGAGGTGGAAGGAAAGAGAACAGGGCTATTGTAAAGAGGCTGAATAACATAGAGGGGATAGATGAAGTCAGGCTGATACATGGCGAGCCTGTGGACAGGCAATTCGGCACAGAGGAGGATGAGATCCCACGGGATGAGCTCGAGAGGCTCGCCATACAGGGAAAAGAGATTATGGAAGAGTTCAGTGAGAATGGCGCACGGAAAATAAGGTTCATAATGCCTGTGTTCGTCAAGAAAGAGTGTCAGCGATGCCACAGGGCAGAGGTGGGTGAGGTCAACGGGGCCATCGCACTTGTTATGTCCCTTGATAAGTACGATGCCATGGTGGATGAAGCTATAAAGAAGTTTGTTGTAACAAGCCTTGTAATGATGGGCCTCGTTGTGCTTGTGGCTGTTGCGTTCATACTACACTACAATGTAAGGCCCATTGCAGAACTCTATAAGGCAGCAAGGATTATAGGCTCTGGCAACCTGGACTACAGGATAGACATAAAAGACGGCGTGGAGATAAACCGTCTGGTAGAAGAGTTCAACAACATGGCACAGAGGCTAAAAGAGAGAACAGAGGAACTCATGAAGCTTAACCGCAAGCTCGAGGCCCTATCCATTACAGATGGGCTCACAGGACTGTACAACCACAGATACTTCTACAGAAGACTGGCAGAGGAGATAGAGAGGGCGAAACGATATGACAGAAAATTGTCCCTTATAATGGCGGATATAGACAACTTCAAACTCTACAATGATAACCAGGGACATCAGAAGGGCGATATGGTGCTCAAAGGTGTGGCAGAGTGCATAAAGAACAGATTGAGGATGAACGATGTGCCCGCAAGATACGGTGGTGAGGAGTTTGCCATAATACTGCCTGAGACAGGAAAGGCTACGGCAGCAAAGGTTGCAGAAAGAATAAGATGCGAGGTGGAACGCAGGGACTTCCCGGATGAGAAGACCCAGCCAGAGGGTTCCATCACCGTAAGCCTTGGGGTGGCCACATTCCCTGATGATGGTATAACCATTGATGAGTTTGTGAGAAGGGCGGATGATGCCCTCTACAGGGCAAAAAGAAAGGGCAGAAACAGGGTGGAGGTTGCATAAGAAGTAAAGGGGGCGCCAGAATGGTTACAGAGAGATGGACAAAAAGTGTGGATGAACTGATAGGACAGGCCATGGAGCATACAGGTGTTGCCATGGCAATACTGTCTGATGACCTCAATATACGCTGGATCAACAGGACCATGGAAGAACTGACAGGAGTAAAGAAAGACGATGCTCTGAGTATGACAACCCCTGCGTTGTTCGCAAAGAGGCTTAAAAGACTCCTTGAAGACGGTGAGGCACTGGAGAAGAGGCTTCTTCTGGCATACAGAAATAACACATCCGTAGAAGGGCTGGAGTGCCACATACCTGCGCAGGGACGAAGGAAGGAAAGGTGGCTTCTTTTCTGGAGCAGGCCCATCCATGTTAATGGGTTGGGGCGGATCGAGTTCTTCATGGATATAACGGGCTACAGGATCCATCTTAACGGCATCATGGAAAGCGAGGAGGTCTTCAGAACCATAGCCATGTCGGCGCTGGATGCAATAGTAACGGTGGATGGCAAGGGAAGTGTAACATTCTGGAACAGGGCTGCCGAAACAATGTTTGGCTACAGACAGGCAGAGGTCATCGGACGAAAGCTCTATAAATTAATAATACCGGAAAAACTGCACAAACAGTTTCTCCACGGGTTCAGAAGGTTCGCCACAACAGGTGAGGGCAGGTTCATAGGAAAAACAGTGGAAGCAGAAGGTGTAAGAAAGGATGGCACAGAGGTGCCAGTGGAGTTGTCCCTCGCAGCGGTTAAAAGAAATGGTGTCTGGTGTGGAATAGGTATTGTGAGAGATATAACGAAAAGGATAGAGATAGAGAAAGAACTTACCCAGAAGATAGATGACCTGGAGCGGATGAACAGAATCATGGTGGGAAGAGAGTTGAGGATGGAGGAGTTGAGAAAAGAAATCGTCAGATTGAGGAAGCGCATCGATGAGCTTGAAAGTGTTGAATAAAGGCATAGATAGAATAAAAGGGCTGGAGAAAGAGATTGAAGGCCTGAGGGCTGAAGTTGCAAGGCTTCGGGAGAGAGAGCGTGAGTTCGAGGACACCCGAAGGGCCATGCTCTATATACTGGAAGACCTCAACGAGACGGGACACCGCATAATAAAGGCGAAAAGGGAGTGGGAGACAACATTCGATGCAATAAAGGACCCCATCTGTATACACGATGAAAAATACAGGATAATAAGGGCAAACAGGGCATACAGACAGGCAGCCCGCATGCCCTACGAGGAATTCCTGGGAAGACCCTACTACGAGATATTCCCCTCCACAAAAAGGCCTATATGTAGCTGTGTCGATGATGGAACAAGACAGGATGTGCTCGAAGAGGTCAGGGTCAAGGGAAAGAAGACATACAGGCTCAAGGTCTATCCTGTAAGAGACAAGATGCTCTCGGAGTTTTTCTCTGTCCATGTGCTCGAGGACATAACAGACCAGCGCCGTGCGGAAGAGGAACTCAAGAATAGTTTCGAGAAACTCTGGGAAGAGAAGGAGAGAACAGCCAATCTCCTTATGATAGCCCATGCAACGGCACATACAACTGACAGACACAGGCTCATAGAAGAGGTGGTCACCTGTTCAAGCAAGATAATAGGTTGCGATATATGTATAGTGTATCTACAGGATATGGAAGAAGATGCATTCAGGCTGGAGTATGCAAGAGGGTTGTCCGAGGATGTGCTCTCTCTTTTCAGAACCACCCCTGTTGATATGGAGTTTTCCATTATAAAAGGCGTTATGGACAAGGGTGTTCCAGTAGTCTATAGCGATGTGGAAGGAGAGCTCAAGGGCTCTGTGTTCGAAGTGCTCAAGAATGTAAAGAGTATGCTTATAATACCCTTCGAAGGCAAAAGAGGCCCCCTTGGATTCATGCTTGGTGTATTTGCAAGAGAGGGCTATGAGTCTGTTCAGTTCACACAGAGGGAACTGGAGTTGTTCCATGGCATAGCAGACCAGGTATCACTCTCGCTCGAAGAGGCACACCTCTACAAGGAGAGTGTGGACAGGGCAATGGAGCTATCTTACAATATAGAGACCATACGGGTAATGCACGAGATAGACAGATACATACTGTCCACACTTAAGCCATCAGAGATATTCGATACAGTAACGCGCATGATTTCCCTCGTTGTGCCAGCAGATGGAACGGCCATACTCCTTGTAGACAAGGACACACAGGAGTTCATCTACACAGCCGGTTACTCTGTGAAGTCATTCAAGAAAGGAGAGCGTATAGGCTGTGAGGATATGGATGCATCTGTTACACTGAGGACAGGCACCCCGATGTTCGAGCCCAATTTTAAAGAAAAGAAGGCTATAAAAAGATTCGAAGAGAGGTTGCTCAAAGAGGGGTTCTTCTCTTCGGTCATGCTTCCCCTTGTTGTAAAAAGGCAGACAGCAGGGGTGCTCATAGCACTGTCGCATCGGCCATCAGGATTTGTGCCGGAAGACCTCTCTACACTGGAGAAGATTTCCACACAGCTCTCTGTGGCACTGGAGAATGCGAGACTCATGGAGGACCTAGAGGAGTTGTTCTGGGGAACCGTGAGGACCCTTACAGAAACCATAGACGCAAAGAGCAGATGGACCGCAGGGCACTCCAGAAGGGTTGCAGAGTTCTCCGTTGCCATAGGAAAGGAACTTGGTATGAGCGAAAGGGAGATTAAAAGATTGGAGCTTGCGGCTCTGTTGCATGATATAGGGAAGATAGGTGTCTATGAGTCCATCCTGGACAAACCGGCGAGACTCTCAAGGAGCGAGGTGGAGATGATGAGGCAGCATCCCATGAAGGGGGCTGAAATACTCAAGCCCATAAAACAGCTTGAGGACATAATACCGGTCATAAGACACCACCACGAGTGGTATAATGGCAGGGGTTATCCTGACGGCCTCATGGCAGAGAAGATACCACTTTTTGCACGCATAATAGCAGTTGCTGACACTGTGGATGCCATGTCTTCTGACAGGCCGTACAGGAAAGCACTCTCCAGAGAGGCGATAGTGGAGGAACTTAAGAGATTTGCAGGTGTGCAGTTCGACCCACAGTGTGTGGATGCCTTTACAGCAGCACTGTACAGGGGGGTTGTATCTGTTCTGCATTAGTGATGAACAGGGGCCAAATACTTGACAGAGCGGCTCTTTTGTCTTCTGTTGGAAACCATGCCCCATTATGTATATAACTGTCAGAAACCACTGGTCTATGATGAGAAGATTTAAAGATATATTGCGTAACCTCTCCATAAGACACAAGATGATGGTCATATCCCTTTCTGTTACGGGTATTGCCATCTTTCTGGTAAGTGTAATCCATATAATAGACGAGGTCATAATACTCAGAGACTCTGTGGGGCATGAGCTTGAGACAAGGGCAAAACTTATGAGCCATGGCCTTGCCCTCTCGCTCAGAGGAGGCGACACAGAAAGGACAGAGCAGATTCTTCTGCTTCTAAGAGGCACCCCCCATGTGGTGCAGGCGGTAGTCTACAGAGGCGACGGCACAGTTGTTGCGACATATACCAAAGAGAGGTGGGGTGCTTCCACCCCCTCTTACAGGAACAATAGCTACATCTACTACGATATTCGTAGCATCCACATGTTCTACCCCATAGAGGATAGTGGTGGGACAGTTGGCACACTCTATCTCGAGTCAGACCTTACAGGGATATACGCACACTTTAAAAGCCATCTTGCAGGGTTTTTGATTATAGTGGTTGTCTCCTTCGGGGTGGTATACATATTTCTTGCAAAGGTGCAGAACTGGATTACAGAGCCCATACAGAGACTCATAGAGCTTATGCACAGTGTCTCTTCGAGACGCGACTACTCTGTGCGCGCCACGGTAGAAAGCCGTGACGAGATAGGAACCCTTGTCGCAGGATTCAACTCCATGATAGAGGAGATAGACAAAAGAGACAGAGAACTCGAGACAAGGGTGAAGGAGAGGACCACGGAACTCAACAGGACACTCAGTGAGATGGAGTCCTACAAGGACAGGCTCGAGGATGCCTGCAGGAAGCTCAAGGAGTCCGAGAAGAGCCTTGTGCAGGCCGCAAAGCTTGCATCCCTGGGAGAACTGGGTGCAGGTATAGCCCATGAGCTCAACAGCCCCCTTGCAGGAATACTGTCCATAACCGAGGTGCTCCTTAAAAGGGTGGATAGGGAGGAGCCCAACTACTTCTTTCTCGAAAAGATAAAGGATGCTGCCCTGAGGGCAAGAAACATTATAGTGGACCTGCTTTCCTACTCGCGACCCACCAGGGATATAATGGAACCCCTGGATGTGAACGATGTTGTAAAGTCCACACTCTCTCTTTTCATATCAGAGCTCAAGACCACCTCTGTGGAGATACATGAAGAACTCTCTACAGAGCTTCCGCCTGTCAAGGGGAATAAGGGGCAGTTGATGGAGGTCATCCTGAATCTCATAAAGAACGCAAGGGATGCCCTCTATGGTTCCGGCAGCATCTACATAAGAACAGGGCTTACGGAGAGGAGCAACAGGAAGTTCGTCTTCTGCGAGGTGGAGGATACAGGCCGTGGTATACCAGATGATGTGAAGGACAAGATATTCGATCCGTTCTTTACAACCAAGGAGAAAGGTGGTGGACTCAATGTAGGGCTCGGACTCTGTATCTGCAAAAGTATAGTAGATGTACATGGCGGCACCATAGAGTTTGAGACAACACTTGGAAAAGGTACCGTCTTCAGGATTCTTCTGCCTGTGTACAGGGATGATACACTAAAGAAAGGAGGAGGGGATAATGCAGGAGGCGATACCTCTGGGAAGGGAACAGAGAAAGAGAAAGAAGATGCCGGCTCAACCGGTAAAGAAAAAGATACTGATTGTAGATGATGAAGAATCAATCGGAATAGGCATGACCGAGATATTGAAAGATGCGGGTTTCATGGCACACTATGTTACAGATGGCGTGAAGGCAGTTGAAGAGATGTCGAAGATCCGCTACGACCTTATCTTTATGGATATAGTTATGCCCAAGATGAACGGCCTTGAGGCATTCCGGAAGATCAAGCAGATAAACAAGGATGCAAAGGTGGTGCTATTTACAGGTTTCTATAAGGATGCAGAAAAGATAATATTCGAGGGTATAAAGGAAGGTATGATAGAAGAGTTTCTGAGGAAACCCTTCTTTGCAGAGGAGATAATAAATATCGCCAGAAAGTACGCATAAGTCCAGAACCACCTTCCTGTCATGGGGCGCCTTCGATCCGGGGCAAATTTTCTCTTGACAGTTACAAAACCCTCTGTTAGTTTTTACTTTTCTATATCAAGATAAGAGTCGGGAACAAAAGGAGGCACTCCAATGAGAAAGGATTACCTGCTTGCCCCGGGGCCAACCCCAGTTCCATCGAGGGTGCTGCTTGCAATGGCACAACCTGTAATACACCATAGAACGCCACAGTTCTCCAAGGTGTTCGAAGAGGCAGCCACCCTTCTTAAACATGTCTTTCAAACAGAAGAAGATGTGCTCATCCTGGCATCCTCTGGCACAGGTGCCATGGAGAGTGCGGTTACAAACCTGTTCTCACCAGGCGACGAGGTGGTTGTGGTAAACAGTGGAAAGTTCGGCGAAAGGTGGGGACAGATAGCTGAAAGCTACGGGCTCAAGGTGCACTGGATAAATGTGGAATGGGGCAGGGCGGTCGACCCGGCAGTGGTAAAAGAGGTGATGGACAACAACCCCGACACAAAGGGCATACTCTGCCAGGCAAGCGAGACATCCACCACTGTGCAGCACCCTGTAAGAGAGCTTGCACAGCTCACAAAGGATCATGATGCCATAATAGTGGTAGATGGTATTACAGCCGTTGGTGTTATGGACATACCCATGGACGAGTGGGGTATAGATGTGCTCGTAAGTGGCTCGCAGAAGGCGTTCATGCTTCCTCCAGGGCTTGCCTTCATAGCTCTGAGCAAGAAGGCATGGGAGTTTGCAGAAAGGGCCGGATGCCCCAGGTATTACTTCGACCTCAAGAAGGAAAGAAAGAACCTTGCCAAACAGACAACCGCCTATACTCCTGCAGTCTCTCTTATAACAGGGCTGAGAGAGGCACTCCTTATGATAAAGGAAGAGGGGCTTGAGAATGTCTTCAAAAGACACGAGGTTCTGGCACGGGCAGCACGGCAGAGCATGAAGGCACTGGGTCTGAAGCTTCTTGCCCCTGAAAGCCCCAGCCTTGCTGCAACAGGGGTATATCTGCCAGAAGAGGTGGATGGGGCGAAGTTTGTAAAGTACTTAAGAGACACAATGGGTGTTACGGTGGCAGGTGGACAGGACAAACTCAAGGGCAAGATATTCCGTATAGCACACCTTGGTTACATAGATACATTCGACATGATTACCGCTGTCTCTGCCGTGGAGATGGGGCTTTCGCTGTTCGGCTACAATGTGGATATGGGTAGAGGGGTGGCAGAGGCAGAGCGGATACTTCTTGAAAGATACAAAAAACCGTGAGGTGATGTGAAAGATGATGAGAGTCCTTATAAGCGACAGCCTGCCACCTGTGGCAAGGGAAATATTCGAGAAGACAGGCAAGCTCAAGTGTGATTTCGAGCCGAAGATAACCGCCGAGGAACTCAAGGAGCGGATAAAGGACTACCATGGCCTCGTGGTGAGAAGCCGAACGAAGGTTACAGCCGAGATACTCGAGCGTGCCACCAATCTCAGGGTAATTGGAAGGGCGGGCACAGGGGTTGACAATATAGATGTTGAGAGGGCAACCAAGATGGGTGTGGTGGTCATGAACACCCCGGGGGGTAACACCATAACCACAGCAGAACATACAATAGCCCTCTTGTTTGCACTGGCAAGAAACATCCCGCAGGCAGATGCCTCGTTGAAAAAGGGCGAGTGGGAAAGAAAGAAGTTCGAGGGTGTGGAACTTACAGACAAAACCCTGGGGGTGATAGGGGCTGGAAACATAGGCTCTGTGGTTGCCCAGAGGGCGCTGGGGCTCAAGATGAATGTTATAGTATACGACCCGTACATATCCGAAGAGATGGCAGACAGGATGGGGGTAAGGCTTGTAACCCTGGATGAGCTCTTCAGAGAGAGTGATTTTATAACCATACATGTCCCCCTCACACAGGATACCAGGAACCTTATAAACAGGGACACCATAAAGAAGATGAAAAAGGGGGCAAGGATAGTAAACTGCGCAAGAGGTGGTATAGTCAACGAGGCAGACCTCTATGAAGCCATAAAGGAGGGGCATGTGGCGGGCGCGGCCGTGGATGTGTTCGAAAAGGAGCCTCCTCCAGAGGACCTGCCACTTCTTGGCCTCGAGAATGTGGTTGCAACCCCACACCTTGGTGCATCCACCCGGGAGGCACAGACCAAGGTGGCAAGGGCCATCGCAGAGCAGATGGCAGACTACCTCATAAATGGAACCATAAGGAACGCCGTCAATGTGCCATCCATTCCGCAGGAGCTTCTGGAGATACTCAGGCCCTACATATCTCTGGGAGAAAGACTCGGCAGCTTCCAGGGCCAGCTCCTTAAGGGTAGAATCGAGGAGGTTACCGTAGAGTACAGCGGGGATGTGGTGGAATACGATGTAGCACCCATAACCATAGCCTGTATAAAGGGCATGCTTGAGCAGATTATGGAGCAGAACATAAACTTCGTCAATGCACCCCATGTTGCAAAGGAGAGGGGCATAAAGGTGGTGGAGGTGAAGAGCTCAAGGCCGATAGACTTTGCGAGCTCCATAACCGTGAAGGTCAAAGGAGGTGGCGAGGAGCACCTCGTTGAGGGAGCACTCTTCGGAAAGGCCGACCCAAGGATAGTCAAGATAGACAAGTTCTTCCTCGATGCCATACCAGAGGGGTATCTGCTGGTCATACACAACGAGGACAAGCCAGGGGTTATAGGAAAGGTGGGCACCCTTCTTGGAGACAACAACATAAACATAGCAAGGCTCCACCTCGGCCGAGAGGCCATAGGTGGAGAGGCCGTATCTGTCTGGAATATCGATACACCCCTTCCAGAAGAGCTGATGAAGAAACTTGCAGAGCTACCTTACATAATATCTGCCGTCATGGTAAGATTATGACTGTTACAAGACTAACACTTGAAAAATAGAAGAGAATGAAAGACCCATCTTCCATATCCCTGCCAAGAGGGGTAAGAGACATCCTACCCGAAGAGGCAGAAAGGATATATTCTGTAGAGACCACCATAACAGATGTGTTCCACAGACAGGGCTTCCGCAGGGTTATAACCCCTCTCGTGGAGTATGTGGATGTGCTCTCAAGGGGGCTCGATGAGCGGCTCAAGGAAAGGCTATTCAAGTTCATAGACCCCCTTACGGGCAGGGTGGTTGCCATAAGACCTGATATAACCCCACAGATAGCTCGCATGGTGGCAACGAAGATGCGCACAGAGGGGCTGCCGCTCAAGCTCTACTACAATGAGAATATCTTCCGCAGTACAAAACCCGATGATACATCCACTGTGGAACTGTTGCAGATAGGTGCCGAGTATATATCGGAGAAGGCACTGCCAGAGATAGATGCAGAGATGATAACCATGGCCATGGAGGCCCTCAACAGGCTCGGCATAGAGGACTTCAGAGTTGACATAGGCGAGATGGGGTTCATAAAGGGCATAATGGCAGGGCTCAATGTGTCGGCCGGTACAGAGGAACTCATAAAAGATGCCATAGCAAAGAAGGACGGAGGGGCACTGAAGGAGCTTGTAGATGAGAACATGGACACCATAGGTGAGGAAGCAGCAAGGTTGCTCCTTTCACTTACAGAGCTCTATGGAGATACCACGGTTGTTGACAGGGCACTTGAGCATGTAAAAGAGGAGGGGTTGAGAGAACACCTTCTCTATGTAAAGAAGGTCGTCGATATTGTTGGTTCAAATGGTTTTGCCGATAATATCACCATAGACCTCGGGGAGGTAAGGGGTTTTGCCTATTACACCGGTATAATATTCGAGTGTTTCTGTGGCAGGATGTCAAGCCCCGTTCTGAGTGGAGGCAGATACGACAACCTCATGGCATCCTATGGGTACGATGTGAAGTCCACGGGTTTTGCCTTCGATGTGGCAGGCCTTGTTGCAATACTTTCCAGAGAGGTATAAAAAACCGTTATGGGCAGAAGAGTTGTTGTTGTAGGGGCACAATGGGGTGATGAGGGCAAGGGAAAGATTGTAGACATACTCACAGGGTTTGCAGACATAGTGGTGAGGTTCCAGGGTGGCAACAATGCGGGACATACGGTTACTGTGGGCGACAAACAGGTCATACTCCACCTCATACCATCCGGTATACTCCATCCTGGCAAGACCTGTATCATAGGGTGTGGTGTGGTTGTTGACCCATCTGTGCTCATAGAGGAGATAGATACCATCAAGGAGAAGGGTTTCTTCAAGGACAACATCCTCCTGATAAGCAAGGAGGCACACCTCATAATGCCATACCACAAGAAGATAGACCTTGCAAAGGAAAGGCTCAGGGGCAAACATCGCATAGGCACCACAGGCCGTGGCATAGGGCCTGCCTATGAGGACAAGGTGGCCAGGTGTGGTATAAGGTGTGGAGACCTTCTTGACGAAGAGGTCTTCAGGGAGAAGCTCAAGACAAACCTTCTTGAGAAAAATCACTACATCACAACCATATTCCATGAGGAGGGTTTCGAGCTTCACCAGATATATTACGAATACATGGGTATTGCAGAGAAGATAGTTCCCTATATAACCGATACATCCCTTTATCTCGCCCATGCCATAGGAGAGGATAAGAGTATTCTCTTTGAGGGTGCACAGGGCACCCTTCTCGATGTTGACCACGGCACATATCCCTATGTAACATCGAGCAACACCGTGGCAGGAGAGGCCGCCACAGGCAGTGGCATCGGGCCCACAGCGATAGACTCGGTCATAGGTGTTGCAAAGGCATACACAACGAGGGTGGGCGAGGGGCCCTTTCCCACAGAGCTTTCAGAGGATGAGGAAGAGGCCTTGAGGGAGCGTGGAGGAGAGTATGGGGCCACCACAGGAAGGCCCCGCAGATGCGGATGGTTCGATGCCGTGGCAGCAAGGTATGCTGCAATGGTAAACGGCATGGATGGGCTCATAATCACAAAACTCGATGTGCTCGATGACCTGGAAGAGATAAAGATATGCACCGCATATCGATACGGGGATGAAACACTCTGGGTCTTCCCACAGGACTCGAACATCCTGCAGGTCTGTGAACCTGTTTACGAGACTCTTGGGGGCTGGATGGAAGACACATCATCTGCCAAGAGATTCGATGAGCTCCCTCTAAAGGCACAGCGGTATATAAGAAGGATAGAGGAGCTCGTGGGGGTCCAGGTGGTCATGGTCTCTGTGGGTGCAGAGAGAAAGCAGGCCATAACCGTTAAGAATCCATTCCTTTAGGAGGCATCAGGGAAGATATGGCACAGATAATAGACGGCAAGGCGATAGCACAGAGGGTGAGAGAGGAGATCAAAGAGGAGGTGGATGAGCTCAAAAGAAGGGGGATAACCCCTGGGCTTGCGGTTGTGTTAGTTGGTGAGGACCCGGCCTCAAGGATATATGTGAGGAACAAGAAGAATGCGGCAGAGAAGACGGGTATAAACTCCTTCGAGCACCACCTTCCAGAGGATACCCCGCAGGACGAGCTTCTAAGGCTTGTAAGAAGGCTCAACGAGGATGACAATGTCCACGGCATACTGGTTCAGCTTCCCCTGCCCGCACATATAGACACGGCAGTGGTTATAGAGGCCATCTCGCCAGAAAAGGATGTGGATGGCTTCCATCCATACAATGTGGGCAGACTCCTTACAGGAAACCCCATCTTCGAGCCATGCACACCAAAGGGCATAATGGAGCTCCTTAAAAGAAGCGGGATAGAGCCTGCTGGCAGGGATGCCGTTGTTGTTGGTAGGTCCAACATAGTGGGCAAGCCTGTGGCCCTGATGCTGCTCGCACAGAACGCAACGGTTACGGTGTGTCATTCCAGAACCCGCCATATAGAGAGAAAGGTTTCAGAGGCAGACATCCTTGTATGTGCCGTTGGTAGAGCCGGGTTCATCAGGGGCGGGTGGATAAAAGAGGGAAGTGTGGTCATAGATGTGGGTGTGAACAGGCTCGAAGATGGCAGCCTTGTGGGCGATGTGGAGTTCGAGGAGGCAAGAAGGAGGGCAGCCCATGTAACCCCTGTGCCCGGTGGGGTGGGTCCAATGACCATAGCCATGCTTCTTTCCAATACTGTGCTTGCTGCAAAGAGGCGAGCCGAGGGATGATTATAACGAAAAAGAAGAGTCCTGAAGAGATTCTCAAAACCCTCGATGGCTTTGAGAATATATACCTTTTCGGTTGCAACGCCTGTGCCCAGCAATGCAGGACCGGCGGCAGCGAAGAGCTCGATGAGATGGAAGGACTCCTAAAGGAGCAGGGCTTCAGTGTGTGTGGCACAGCCCTCCTTGAAGAAACCTGTTACCGTCAACTTGTGCTCAAGACCTTGAGGCAGGATGAGGCCACAAAAAAGGCCGATGCCTTCCTGGTGCTGTCCTGTGGGGCAGGTGTCAAGACCGTCTCCGACTGTGTGCCCGAAGAGGTGCCGACACTGCCAGCCCTCGATACCATCTTTCTTGCGAGCGTTGAGAGGGTGGGCAGGTTCTTCGAGGGATGCTCCCTCTGTGGTGAATGTGTGCTCGCAAGGACAGCAGGTGTATGTCCACATACAGAATGCCCCAAGGGGTTGCTTAACGGACCCTGTGGTGGCATGCACGATGGCATGTGCGAGGTAGACCCGCAGAACGAGTGTGCATGGGCAAGGATATACAAAAAACTCAAAAAACAGGGTAGAATGGATACTATGAGGGAACATGTGCCCCCGAAGGACAACTCTGTGAAGACACGGCCAGGAAGACTCCTTTTAAGATAGACTCCCATGGGCTACATGGACAGATACATAAAATTCCTTGCAAGGTACATAAAACTCGATTCCTATCCGGTCTGCTGTTCAACCAGAGAGCGCAGGATGAGACAGGATTTGAGAAAACACAATCTTCTCGTATATACCGACAGGCTGGGCTCTTTCAGCTATGGTTACGACCATCCCATGAGACCCGCAAGGTTGAGGCTAACCCATGAAAGGCTTAAAAGATACGGGCTTGTAGATGAGAAAAACCTTGTAGAACCAGGAGAGGTTACAGAAAAGGAGCTTCTCTGGTTCCATACAGAGGACTACATAGAGGTGCTCAGGAAGGCAGACAGCGCAATACTGCCAGAGGATGCCGCAAGGTATGGGCTTGGTATGGGAGACAACCCTGTGTTCAAGGGGGTGTTCCAGTGGTCTCTCTTGACTGTGGGTGGGTCTCTGATTGCAGCGGAGTTTGTGGCATCTGGAAAGAGTGATGTTGTCTTTAACATATCCGGTGGGCTGCACCATGCCATGCCATCGAGGGCAAGCGGGTTCTGCTACCTCAACGACCCTGCCATAGCCATACACTATCTCCTGAGGAAGGGCAAGAGGGTTGCCTATGTGGATATAGATGCACACCATGGCGATGGAGTGGAGAGGGCATTCTACAGGGAGCCGAGGGTGCTCACCATTTCGATACACGAGGACCCTCGATACCTCTTCCCTGGAACGGGTCTTCCGCAGGATATGGGCGAGGGAGCTGGCCGTGGTTTCAGTGTGAATGTGCCTGTTCCTCCGGGCACAGGGGATGTTCTGTTCCTCAAGGTCTTCGAGGAGGTGGTGCCTCCGTTTATCGAGGCATTCGAGCCTGATATACTGGTTACACAGCTTGGTGTGGACACCCTCAGGGGTGATCCCATAACACATCTTGAGCTTACAACCTATGGGTTCGAGACCATGGTGAGATGGTTCAGAACAACTGGTATACCCTGGGTTGCACTCGGTGGTGGGGGATACAATGTGGAGCATGTGGCAAATGCATGGGCCATAGGGTGGGCTGTGATGAACGATATGGAGGTGCCCCAGGAGTTAAAAGACGAGCCCATGGAGAAAGAGCCCTCAAGGAGACACATTGAAGAGGTGGAGAAGACAGTAAGGTTTCTCAAGGAGAATGCGTTGCCACTTGTAAAGAAGAAGGAGTGGTGATGATAATAGGCGTTCCAAAGGAGATAAAGGAGGCAGAATACAGGGTGGCGATGGTGCCCTCTGGTGTCAGGGCACTTGTAGAGAAGGGACACACGGTGCTCGTTGAGAAAGGAGCCGGCACAGGCAGTGGTATCCAGGATGATGAATATGTGGACGCAGGTGCCAGGCTCGTGCAGGCTGCCGCAGAGGTGTACTCACAGGCAGAACTTGTGGTGAAGGTGAAAGAACCACTTGAAGAGGAATATCCCCTCCTCAGGGAGGGCACAACCCTTTTCACCTTTCTTCATCTTGCAACAAAAAAGGGGCTTGCCAGGGTGCTCCTCGAAAAGAAGATTACCGCCATAGGCTATGAGACCCTTGAGACAGAAGAGGGGCTGCCAATACTCAAGCCCATGAGTGAGATAGCAGGAAGGATTTCTGTGCTTCTGGCGTCCTATTTCATGCAGAAGCACATGGGTGGAAGGGGGCTTCTTGTAAGCGGGGTGCCAGGGGTTGAGAGGGCGAGGGTCATTGTAATAGGTGGTGGCACCGTGGGGCTCAATGCCGCAAGGACTGCTGTGGGGCTGTATGCCGATGTTACGGTGCTCGATGTGGATGCAGAAAGGCTCAGGGCTGTAGATGCGCTATTTCCAGGCCGTGTAACAACCCTTTTTTCCAACAGCTACAATGTGGAGCAGGCTGTCAAAGGAGCAGATATACTGGTGGGATGTGTGCACATACCGGGCCTGAGGACCCCACGGATAGTTACAGAAGATATGGTAAAGGCCATGAAGAAGGGTAGCATCATAATGGATGTTGCGGTTGATCAGGGTGGATGTGTTGAGACCATAAGAGCCACAACCCACAGTGAGCCTGTCTACGAGCTGCACGGCATACTCCACTATGGTGTTACCAACATACCAGGGGCTGTGCCAAGAAGTTCCACATTCGCACTCGCCAATGTTACACTTCCCTACATACAGGCCATCGCAGACGCTGGACCCAGAGAGGCCATAGGAAAGGACAGGGCCTTGCAGAGGGGTGTCAATACCATGGGTGGCTGCATAACACACCCCAATGTCGCCAGGACACTGGGTATGGAATATGGCCCTGTTGAAATGGTAGACTGAAAGAAAACGAGATAAGCCATCGCCATGACAGTAAGGACCCTGAAAGACAGCCTTCTGGCATTTCTTGTTCTTGCCCTTCTTGGCGGGTGTATGCCGGCCCTTGAGGTGCCCGAGGCAGAGAAGGCCGCCCTCTACCAGGAGGCCCAGAGGCAGCGTGAGCTTGCATTCTCCCTGTACATAAGGCGCGAGGAGAGGCTCTGGAATGTGGCCCTGCCCCTTTTGAGGGCAGCAAGCAGGTTCTGTGAAGACAACAGGGGATACTCCTACGGGTTTGTCATACACGATGCTAACTCCTATGGAGAGGAGTACCGCCAGATAGCGAGAAGATACTTTTCCATCTACGACGATGGTATCTACATAAGGTATGTGCATCCGGAGATGGCGGCAGGAAGGATGGGACTTGAGGGGGGAGACCGCATACTCTCTGTAAATGGCATACCCACAGAGGGTATGACGAGGAAGGAGCTGGGCTCGCTCATAAAGAGCTCCACAAAGAGGTTGAGCCTTACAGTAAGAAGGGATGGCGATGTGGAGGAGTTCGAGCTCGTCCCTGATGCCGTCTGTGGCTACAATGTAAGGCTTGTGGTGCACGATGCGGTCAATGCCTTTGCAGATGGACAGAATGTAACCATAACCACAGGGATGATGCGTTTTACCGAGAGCGACCGGGAACTCGCCCTCGTTGTGGGCCACGAGATAGCCCACAATGCCCTTGGACACATCAGGAAGACCCAGGGCAACATACTCGTGGGCACCCTTTTCGACATACTCATAGAGTCAACCACAGGGGTCTCCACAGAGGGGCTCTTTGGAAGGCTCGGCAGTCAGATGTTCAGCCAGGAGTTCGAGGCAGAGGCAGACTACATGGGGCTCTACATCGTGGCAGGGGCAGGCTACGAGATAAAGGAGGCCCACTACTTCTGGCGAAGGATGGCGGTGGAGCATCCAGGCTCCATAAAGACCAACTTTTCTGCCACACACCCATCTACCCCCCAGAGGTTTGTCGCCCTTGAGAATACCGTAAAGGAGATAGAGGAGAAGAGGAAGGCAGGCCTGCCCCTTGTTCCAGAGAAGAGGGCGAGGTAGTCTGGCCCTAAAGGAGTATGCCTGCTATGGTTGCCGTCATGAACCCTGCCAGTGTGCCTGCAAGAAGGGCCTTGAGGCCCAGCCGTGAGACCTCTTTCTTCCTTCGTGGCACGAGCCCTCCGATGCCTCCTATAAGGATCGCAAGGCTGCCGAAGTTTGCAAAGCTGCAGAGCGCATAGGTGGCAATCACAACAGAGCGGGGGCTCAGTGAGCCATCTTCTATGTAGCCCTGCAGCATCTGGTAGGATATGAACTCGTTGAATATGACCTTTATGCCAAGAAGTCGCCCAACCTCAACCGATTCCTCCCAGGGCACCCCCATTATGAACGCAACGGGAGAGAAGAGATAGCCCGTTATATCCCCGAAGGAGGTGCCAAGCTGGCCAAGGAGGCTATCGAGCATGCCTATTACAGACACAAAGGCTATGAGCATGGCACCTATGGTGAGTGCGAGTTTCAGCCCCTCGGTAGCACCTGTTGCAAGTGCCTCTATGGTGTTTGCATCATCACTCTCAATATCCACGGTGGAAATGTTGTCGGTGGTGGAAGGGCTTGTCTCTGGCACGATGAGTTTTGCCATGACTATGCTTGCAGGTGCACTCATCACAGAGGCTGCCAGAAGGTGGCCTGCATCTGCCCCGAAACTCACATAGGCGGCCATCACACTGCCTGCTATTGTCGCCATAAAGCCTGTCATAAGGCAGAAGAGTTCGGACCTGGTCATCCTCTCTATGTATGACTTCACCCCTGTTATGGCCTCTATACCCATGAAGACAAAGGCACTGGAGGTGAAGGCCTCTATGCCCGTTGCCTGCATGGTTCTTCTCATCACCCATGCCATGCCCCTTATTATCGCCTGGAGTATGCCGTAATGATACAGAACAGCCATGAGGGATGAAACGAATATTATTGTGGGCAACACCTTGAAGGCCACTATGGCACCCATCGATGGATCATCAACAAGCCTTCCAAAGAGAAAACCTGCCCCGATGTCGGTAAAGTTCAGTAGCTGTGTCATTACAAGCCTTGCCACATCGAAGACCACATAGCCTACGGCTGTCTTGAGTATGACAAGGGCAAAGAGAAACTGCAGGGCCACTCCCCACAGCACAAGCCTTATGTTTATGGCCCTTCTGTTTTCGGACAGAAGCACCCCTGTGAGTATGAACAGGAGGAGCCCGGCACCACTCAACAGCTGTTCAATCAACTCTTGGAAGACCTCCTTTGATGGTTTTGAGCTTCCAGAGGATGATAATATGGCAGCACTTTTGGTGTCAAGCCCTGCAGAGCGCAACCTCTGGGGCTACCCATTAAGCACTTGATTTATTCTATGGGGATGGTATCTTTTAAAGATAGCCTTTTGTTATGGACCTTGAATTCAAACCATCAGAACCGCTTACCCTGGGGATAGAGCTTGAGATTCAGCTTATAGACCCTGTAACACTTGAGCTCAAGCACACATCCACAGAAATCATAGAGGGGCTCAAAGGGATAGAGGGCACTGTAAAGCACGAGTTCTTTCTGTCCAACCTTGAGCTCAACACCCCTGTATGCAGGACCATGGAAGAGGCGGAAGAAAGGCTCTATGGGGAGTTGGCCCTCATACTGGAGGAGGCCAGGAGGCAGGACACCCTTTTGTGGCTTTCTGGCACCCATCCGTTCTCTCCATGGAGAGGACAGCGCCTTACGGACAAACCACGCTACAGGATGCTCGCAGAAAGGCTTGGCATCGTTTCCCGCAGGTTCAACATATTCGGCCTCCATGTGCATGTGGGTATAGGGGATGGACAGAGGTGTATAGACATAATGAACAGAGTTCTCTACTACCTGCCCCATCTTCTTGCCCTCTCGGTCAACTCGCCCTTCTGGGAGGGCGAGCCCACGGGGCTGCATTCTTACAGGACGAAGGTGCTCGAGAACCTTCCGATAGCAGGGCTACCCTTTTACTTCAAGGACTGGGATGAGTATAAGAGTGTTGTCAACACCTATCTTGTTACAGACACCATAACCACCATACGGGAGATATGGTGGGACATGCGCCCCCACCCTGACTTCGGCACCCTCGAGTTCAGGATATGCGACATGCCGCTTACACTCAAGGAGGTTCTGGCGATAACAGCGCTCATACAGGCACTGGTGCGCAAGACGGGAAGGGATGTGGAAGAAGGAATATCCTTCAGAAGGCCCCATTCTGCCATAACGAGGGAGAACAAGTGGAGGGCCGCAAGATACGGGCTCGACGGAAGGTTCATAACAGCCGATGGTAGAGACACGGTGCCAGTAAGAAAGGCCATAGAGGATGTGCTCTCCATGGTGGAAGAAGATGTAAAGAGGCTCGGCACGGGGATGTATATAGACGGGGTGGAGGAGATAGCCTCGTCCAGAACGGGCTCTTCCATACAGATTGCTGAATACGAGAAGGAGGGTAGCCTCAAGGCGGTGGTGAGAGAGCTTTCCCGGAGGCTTGAGAGGGAGGTAAAGGGTTGGCAGAGCTGAGGGCAACAGGGGGTGTGGTGGCGGCAGGCCATCCCCTTACGGCAAGGGCAGGGGCACGGATGCTCGAGCGTGGTGGAAATGCCTTCGATGCGGCCATTGCATCTGTTTTTGCATCCTGTATGTGCGAGTCCGCCCTTACGAGCCCTGCAGGTGGTGGGTTCCTTCTGGGGCATGTGGGAAGAGAAGGGGTTACCCTGCTCTATGACTTCTTCAGCAACACCCCTGGCAGGGGTCATACAGAAAGGAAGGACTCCCTTGAGTTCTTCCCCATAGAGATAAACTTCATAGGCACCCCGCAGGAACTCTACATAGGCCGTGGTTCTGCTGCGGTGCCATCCACCATGGCAGGGCTCGATGAGGTATACAGGCGCCATGCCACACTCCCCCTCGAAAGGCTTCTCGAACCCACCATAGAGTATGCACAGGATGGCATAGTGCTCAACGAGAGACAGGCTGAAATTATCGGCATACTCTCGCCAATGCTTACCCTTACAGAGGAGGGCAGGGAGATATACGCCCCCTCTGGCAGTGTGCTGAAAGAAGGTGATGTAATAAAGAATCCAGCACTCGCAGAGACACTTCGCTATCTTGCAAGAGAAGGGCTCGGTGCATTCTTTACAGGCCATATAAGGGATGCCATAGTTGCCACATTCTCTCCACCCAGGGGGCTTATAACAGAAGAGGACTTGAGGGAATACTGTGTGGCCGAAAGGGAACCGCTGGTCTTCGAGTATCGCAACAACTACATATACACCAATCCGCCTCCATCTGCAGGGGGACTGCTCATGGGGTTATCACTGAAGCTACTTGAAGAATATGAGCCAGAGGGACTCGGCCACAACAGCGCCGAATACATAAGGCTTCTTTACAGCATTATGAAGACAGCCGACGGGGTGAGAAGGGACGAGGAGAACCCTTTGAGTGATGAGTTTGTCCGCCTCTGCAGGCAGAGGCTTGCCCATGGCAACACAACACATATCAGTGTCATGGATGAAGAGGGCAATGCCGTAAGTGTTACAACCTCTGTGGGGATAGGCTGTGGCCATATGATACCTGGCACAGGCATTATGATGAACAACATGCTCGGTGAGGACGAACTCAACCCCGATGGGTTCCACCGGTATCCACCAGGGGTGAGGCTTGCCTCCATGATGTCTCCAGCCATAATAATGGATAGAGACGGAACACCCGCCCTTGTGCTTGGCACAGGGGGAAGCAAGAGGATAAGGAATGCAATGGTTCAGGCAATAGTGAACATGCTGGACTTCGGGTTTCATCCCCAGAGGGCAGTGGAACTCGCTCGTGTGCACTGGGATGGCGAGATACTCCAGCTCGAAGAGGGCATAGACCCTGCGGTAAAGGAGGCCCTCGAAAGAGAGGGCATAAGGTGTAACCTCTGGAAGAGAAGGCACATGTACTTTGGTGGTGTCAATATTGCTGCAAGGGATGGGACAGGCTTCCGCGCAGGGGCAGACCCCAGAAGAGGAGGTTCTACAGTTGAAGTCAGGGGATAGACTTCTCAAGGAGCTCAAAGAGAGGGTCTCCAACATTACGGCAAGGCTTGTGGAGATAAGGCGGGACATTCACAGCCATCCGGAACTGTCCGGCATGGAGCAGAGGACATCACGCCTTGTTGCGGAGGTCTTGAGAGAATGTGGCATAGAGGTAAGAGAGGGGGTTGGCGGATATGGTGTGGTTGGAATACTCAGGGGCAAGAGGCCAGGAGGTGTTGTGGGCCTCAGGGCAGATATGGATGCCCTTCCAATGGAGGATATAAAGGCGACACCATATGCATCGAGGGTAAAGGGTGTTATGCATGCCTGTGGACACGATGTGCACACAGCAGCACTTCTTGGTGTGGCGATGGTGCTCTCATCGCTCAAGGATAGAATAAGTGGCACAGTGAAATTCATCTTCCAGCCCTCTGAAGAGAGTGGCCCAGGGGGGGCAAAGCCCATGATAGATGAGGGAGCCCTGAAAGAGCCAACCCCTCAGATAATGGTTGCCCTGCACTGTTACCCCGAGCTCGAGGCGGGCAAGATAGGCTGCAAGGATGGGGTTATGACCGCCTCTTCCGACAGGTTCACCATAACCATAAGGGGCAGAAGCGGGCATGCCTCAAGGCCGCACAGGACCGTGGATGCCATACTGGTTGCATCCATGACCATCAGTGCCATACAGCACATAGTGAGCCGCAGGACAGACCCACTGCACCATGCGGTCATATCGGTAGGCACCATAAACGGAGGCACAGCGCCCAATATAATAGCAGACAGGGTGGAGATGAAGGGCACGGTCAGAACCCTCGACAGGGATGTGCGCCAGAAGATACCCCACTACATAGAGATGATACTCAAGGGCATAACCACGGCCACAGAGGCAGCCTATGACTTCCACTACGAGTTCGGTAGCCCCTCTGTGATGAATAACCCACAGGTTACAGACCTTGCAAGGGAGGCCATAAAAGAGGCACTCGGAGAGGGCGCCCTTGTTGAGCTCGAAGAACCACAGATGGGCTCAGAGGACTTCGCCTGCTTCGCAGAGAGGATACCTGCCACATTCTTAAGGCTTGGTACCTCAAACCCAAGGAAGGGTATAGAATCTTCCCTCCACACACCAGACTTCGATGTGGATGAAGACTCCATAGGGGTGGGGGTTACCGCCCTATCATGGATAACCATCAAATACCTTCTTGAAGGAGGCAGAAGATGAGCCAGTATGTGGTGGTCTTCATGACCGCACCTGATGAGGAGGTTGCCGCAAGGATTGGCAGACAGGTTATCGAAGAGGGGCTCTGTGCCTGCTGCAACATCCTGGGCCCAATACGCTCCATATACAGATGGAAAGGCAGGGTCCATGACGAGAAGGAAGTCCTCTGTGTGTTGAAGACAAGAACCGCCCTTTTCGAAGGCCTCAAAAAGAGGGTAAAGGAGCTACATCCCTACCAGGTGCCAGAGGTTGTGGCACTTCCCATAGAAGATGGGCTTTCGGAATACCTCGGCTGGATAGATGAGGTTACAGCAAAGTAGCCTCTTTTCAGGCTGAGCCCTCCTGCCTTACTGCCAGGTCTTCTAAAGTTTTTGACAACTCTTCCCCTGATGCAATATAATAAAATATTCTGTGTTTAAAGAAGAGAGGCTGTAGACAGGCTATTACCATGGTTGATATGAAGAGGATACGCAACTTTTCCATCATAGCCCATGTGGACCACGGTAAATCCACGCTTACAGACAGGCTCCTTGAGCTGACAGGGGCTGTTACAGAGCGTGAGATGAAAGAGCAGTTTATGGACAAGATGCCCCTTGAGAGAGAAAGGGGCATTACCATAAAGGCGCAGACTGCAAGGCTTCGCTACAGGGGCCGGGATGGCAAGGAATACATACTCAACCTCATAGACACACCCGGGCATGTGGACTTCAGCTACGAGGTCAGCCGCAGTCTTTCTGCCTGTGAGGGTGCCATACTCGTTGTGGATGCTTCCCAGGGGGTGGAAGCCCAGACCCTTGCACATCTCTACACAGCCGTTGACCTGGGGCTCGAGGTCTTCTGTGTGCTCAACAAGATCGACCTGCCACAGGCAGACCCCGAAAGGGTCAAGAAAGAGATAGAGGAGGTGTTGGGGATACCGGCTGACGATGCCATACCTGCAAGTGCAAAGGAAGGTGTGGGCATAGAGGAGATACTCGAGGCCATAGTGGGGCGCATACCCCCACCAGAGGGCGAGCCCACAGCCCCGCTCAAGGCACTCGCCTTCGATAGCTGGTATGACTCCTATCAGGGGGTGGTGGTCCTCGTAAGGGTATTCGATGGAGTCCTCAGGAAGGGGATGAAGATAAGATTCTTCTCCACCGCGAAGACCTACGAGGTTGAAAGCCTTGGGGTGTTTGCACCCCATCCCACTGTTGTGAAGGAGCTCGGAGCAGGTGAGGTGGGTTTTCTTACAGCCAGTATCAAGGATGTAAGGGATGTCAATGTGGGAGACACCATAACAGAGGCCGAAAGGTCTGCCCCCGAGCCCCTGCCAGGGTTCAGAAAACTGAAGCCCATGGTCTACAGTGGGCTCTATCCGGTGGACTCGGCCCATTACGAAGAGCTCAAAGAGGCCGTGGCAAGGCTGCATCTTAATGATGCATCATTTACATACGAGCCAGAAAACTCTCTTGCGCTGGGGTTTGGTTTCAGGTGTGGATTCCTTGGACTTTTTCACATGGAGATTGTAAGGGAAAGGCTTGAAAGGGAATATGGCATAGAGCTTATAACCACGGCCCCAACGGTTGTCTACAGGGTTACAAAGAGGGATGGCCAGCTGATCAATATTGAGAACCCTGCAAACCTGCCACCACCAAACCACATAGAGAGGTTCGAGGAGCCATACATACTGGTTACCATACACATACCCGCAGAGTTCGTGGGAGTTGTGATAAGACTCTGTGAGGCAAGAAGGGGCATACAGAAGGGGATAAACTATATTACCACCACAAGGGTGGTGCTCGAATACGAGATGCCCCTTGGCGAGGTGGTTACAGACTTCTACGACAGACTCAAGACCATAAGCCGTGGATATGCCTCCATGGACTACGAGCACATAGGCTACCGCAAGGCAGAGCTTGTAAAGCTCGACATCCTTCTTAACGGTGAGCCCGTGGATGCCCTCTCCGTTATAGTGCCGAAGGAGAGGGCCTACCAGAGGGGTAGAGAGATAGTGGACAGGATGCGCCACGTTGTCCCACGCCAGCTCTTCGATGTGGTAATACAGGCCGCCATCGGAGGGAGGGTGATAGCAAGAGAGACGGTAAAGGCACTCAGAAAGAATGTAACCGCAAAGTGCTACGGCGGAGATGTAACAAGAAAACGCAAGCTCATTGAAAAACAGAAGGAGGGAAAGAAACGGATGAAACAGGTTGGCCGAATAGAACTGCCACAGGAGGCCTTCCTTTCCATACTATCCACAGGAGATTGAAGAATAATGGCAAAGAAAGAGGAGAGGGAAGAGGCGAAGAAGAGAAAAAGGAGCGTACTTCGAGAGACCATAGAGGCCATACTCATAGCCTTCGTTCTCGCCATGCTCATAAGGACATTCGTGGTGCAGGCATTCAAGATACCCTCGAGTTCCATGGAAGACACCCTGCTCATAGGAGACCACATCCTTGTGAGCAAACTATCCTATGGGCTGCAGGTGCCAAAGCCACATATACTGGGATGGCATGTGATAAGACTGGTGGGGTTGCCAGTGATGGTGCTGCCCATAGTTGACTCGGAGTTGAAACCCCTCTGGGGAGAGTTGCAAAGGGGCGATGTGATAGTCTTCAGGTTTCCACAGGACAGAACCAAGGACTTCATAAAGAGGGTTGTGGCTCTCCCAGGTGAAACTGTCGAGATAAAAGAAGGAAATATATACATAGATGGTAGACCCTGGAAGGAGAACTTCGGGGTGCACAAAGGAGGAGTCTCGGGAGAGATGAGGGTGGTCGATAACTTCGGCCCCTACATGGTGCCACAGGGATGTGTGTTCGTCATGGGAGACAACAGGGACAGAAGCTACGACAGCCGATTCTGGGGATGCGTCAACATAGAGGACATAAAGGGAAGGGCCTTTATGATATATTTCTCCTGGGACCACGAAAGAGACCGCATCAGGTTCAGCAGGATAGGAAAGTACATCCGGTAAAGCGGTTGAAATCCGGAAGCCTTAATGATATAAGGCTTCTTGTATGGAGATGAAAGTATACATAGCGGAGTTCCTCGAATACCTGAGGGTGGAAAAGGGGGCCTCTTTCCATACTGTAGAGGCCTACAGAAGAGATCTTACGCAGTTTTCAGGGTTTCTCAAGAGAAGTGTCCATAAGAGTATCCCTGTGGACAGGATAAAGGAGTCCCACATATTGTCCTTTGCGGGCTCTCTCCACAGGGACAGGCGCCGTGCCACCATAGCAAGGAAGCTCTCCAGTATTAAGAGCTTCTTTACATTCCTTGAGCGCAAAGAGGTGGTAAGGAAGAACCCGGCCTCCCTTGTAGTGCTTCCAAGGGTCGAGAAATACCTGCCATCGGTGCTCACCGTGGAGGAGGCAGAAGAGCTGGTAGAGGCCCCTCTCTGTGTGGAGGACAACAACGACAATGCCACAAGGGACAGGGCAATCCTTGAGCTGCTCTACTCTTCGGGCATAAGGGTGAGCGAGCTTGTGGCCCTTAAGCTCAGAGACCTCGACCTTGAGAAAGGCTATGTGAGGGTGCTCGGCAAGGGCGGGAAGGAAAGGCTACTGCCTGTGGGAAGGTTTGCCATAGAGGCATTGCGGACATATATTAAGATGAAAAGAGAGACAGAAGGGGCAGATGCCCCCCTGTTTGTGGGCAGAGCGGGCAGGCCCATATCGAGAAAGACTGTGGAAAGGGTGGTAAAAAAATATGCCCGACTCAGCGGGATAAACAAGATGCCTTCACCACACACATTAAGACACAGCTTTGCAACACATCTTCTCGAAGGTGGTGCAGACTTAAGAAGCATACAGGAGATGCTGGGACATGCAAGCCTCTCTACAACCCAGCGATACACGAAGGTTACCCTCAGGCACTTAAGCGAGGTGTACGACAGGACACATCCACGGGCAGGGAGGAGATACGATGACTGATTACTTCAGGGGAACCACCATAATAGCGGTAAGAAGCGGTGGCAGGGTTGCCATAGCAGGGGATGGGCAGGTAACCCTCGGGCAGACCGTCATGAAAAGGGGTGCGGTGAAGATAAGAAGGATGTGCGAGGGAAAGGTGCTCGTTGGGTTCGCAGGCTCAACAGCCGATGCACTCACACTTTTCGACAAGTTCGAGTCCAAGCTGGAACACTACCGTGGCAACATAACGAGGGCTGTGGTTGAGCTCGCAAAGGACTGGAGAACGGACAGGGTCCTGAGAAGGCTCGAGGCACTCCTTGTAGCCGTGGACAAAGACCACAGCTTCATAATATCAGGCACAGGAGATGTTATAGAGCCCGAAGAAGGTATTGCAGCCATAGGCTCTGGAGGGGCCTTTGCATTGAGTGCGGCAAAGGCACTTGCAAGACACACCGATAAGAGTGCCCGAGAGATAGCCGAGGAGGCCATAAAGATAGCCTCGGAGATATGTGTGTATACCAACGAAAACATAACAGTCGAGGAGCTTTAGGAGGATCAATCTATGAGGAGTTTCACTCCAAGAGAGATAGTGTCTGAACTGGACAAATACATAATAGGCCAGAAGGAGGCAAAACGGGCTGTGGCGATAGCGCTGCGCAACAGGTGGCGCCGTCAGCAGGTAAGCCCGGAGCTTCGCGACGAGATAGCACCAAAGAACATAATAATGATAGGGCCCACAGGGGTGGGTAAAACAGAAATATCAAGACGCCTTGCACGCCTTGCACAGGCACCATTCATAAAGGTGGAGGCAAGCAAGTTCACAGAGGTTGGCTATGTGGGTAGAGATGTGGAAAGCATCATAAGAGACCTTACAGAACTGGCAGTAAAGATGGTGAAAGACGAAGAGACAAAAAGGGTGCTCCTCAAGGCACGAGAGCTTGCAGAAGAAAGGCTGCTGGACTATCTACTTCCACCTGTGCCAGCACCTGCCTACCCAGCACCGGCAGAAGAGGATGAAAAGAAAGAACAGGCCCAGCGGGATACAAGAGAGAAGCTGCGTGCACTTCTGAGGGATGGCAGGCTCGATGACAGAGTTATAGAGATAGAGCAGACAGAACAGAAGATACCGGTGGTGGAGATATTCTCCTCAGCAGGGGTGGAGGAGATGGATATGAACATAAAGGATATGTTCTCAAACCTCTTCCCAAAAAGGACCAAGAGAAAGAAGGTGAAGGTCAAGGAGGCCTTCGAGGTGCTCACACAGGAGGAGGCACAGAAGCTTATAGACATGGACAAGGTAGTAAAAGACGCCGTAGAGAGGGTGGAACAATCGGGCATAGTGTTCATAGACGAGATAGACAAGATAGCAGGTAGACACTCGGGCTCAGGGGTGGATGTATCGAGAGAGGGTGTGCAGAGAGACCTCCTGCCCATAGTGGAGGGCTCTACCATCAACACAAAATACGGAATGGTCAAGACCGACCACATACTCTTCATAGCCTCCGGGGCATTCCACATTGCAAAGCCATCTGACCTTATACCAGAGTTCCAGGGGCGTTTTCCCATAAGGGTGGAGCTGAAGCCCCTGGGTGAAGAAGAGTTCGTAAGGATACTCACAGAGCCAGAGAATGCGCTCATAAAACAGTACAGGGCACTGCTTGAGACAGAGGGTATAGAGCTGGTCTTTACAGACGATGCCACCCGGGAGATAGCAAGGGTGGCAGCCCATGTGAACGACAGGATGGAGAACATCGGGGCAAGAAGGCTTCATACCATACTGGAGAAGGTGCTCGATGATGTGTCCTTCAGCGCACCAGACCTTGAGACAAGAAAGGTTGTGATAGACAGCAACTATGTGAAGGACAGGCTCTCTGGAATACTTAAGGACGAAGACCTTTCACGCTATATACTCTAAAGGACAGGATGTGGAGGATGAAGAAACATCTGCAAAAGATAAGGATACTCCTCGAGGCACTCCCCTACATAAAGAGGTTCTACGGTAAGACTGTTGTAATAAAGTATGGTGGGAGTGCCATGATAGAGGACTCCCTCAAGAGAAGCTTTGCCCAGGACATGGTGCTCCTCAAATATGTGGGCATAAACCCTGTGGTAGTGCACGGTGGCGGGCCACAGATTGCAGGGCTTCTGCACAGGCTCGGCAAGGAGACACGCTTTATAAAGGGTATAAGGGTTACAGACACCGAGACCATGGATGTGGTGGAGATGGTCCTTGGGGGAAAGGTGAACAAAGAAATAGTGGGGCTTATAAACCACTACGGCGGAAAGGCAGTGGGTGTAAGCGGCAAGGATGCCCACTTCATAAAGGCAAGACCCATTAAGATGAAGGGCGAAGAGCTGGGGCTTGCTGGCGATGTGGCAGATATTGACCCATCCATCATAAGAAGCCTCGAGGACAGTGATTTCATTCCGGTTGTTGCACCCATAGGCGGAGATGATAAGGGGCAGAGCTACAATATAAATGCAGATATAGTTGCCGGAAGACTTGCAAGTGCATTGAGGGCAGAAAAGCTCATACTCCTTACAGATGTGGAAGGGGTGCTCGATGAGGATAAAAAGCTCGTCCCATCACTCAGCCTCGCTGCGGCAAGAAGCCTTATAAGAAGGAAGATTGCAAAAGAGGGTATGGTGCCCAAGCTCAGGTGCTGCATGGAGGCGGTTGCAAAGGGGGTCAACTCTGCCCATATAATAGATGGCAGGGTGGAGCATGCGGTGCTTCTCGAGGTCTTCACAGACGCAGGTGTGGGAACGGTCATAAGGCTTAGAAAAGAGTGAGTCCCATGGATACCTCACCTGGAAAGAGCATATTCGATCTCATACTGTGGGTGGAGGACAGACTCAGAGAGTGCGAGGTGGCCGAGCCAAGAAGAGAGGCACTCTTCATGCTGTCCCATCTCATGGGGATAAAACCCACAGAGCTTTTGAGAAGGTTCAGCCACAGGATGAATGGCTCGAAGGTGGCGGTCCTCGATGAGTGGATAGAGCGAAGGGCAAGGTGTGAGCCCCTCCAGTACATACTGGGACAGACAGAGTTCTGGGGGTTGAGTTTCGTTGTAGATGCATCGGTTCTCATACCACGGCCTGAGACAGAACACCTCGTCGAAGAGGCCCTGAGGCTCTTGAGGGCCATGCCACCAGAAGAAGAACTCAGGGTGTGCGATCTCTGCACAGGCTGTGGCTGCATAGCCATAAGCATTGCCAGAGAGATACCCTCTGCAAGGATTGTTGCCACCGATATATCCCCAGCGGCACTCAACATGGCACACAGGAACGCAGAGCTGAATATGGTGGAAGACAGGATAAGGTTTTTAGAGGGAGACCTTCTCTCACCCCTTAAGGACTACAGAGACACATTCCATGTTATGACCACCAACCCACCCTATGTGAGAAGGGAAGAGCTCCATGATCTACAGCCAGAGGTAAGGCTCTATGAGCCGGCCCTGGCACTCGATGGAGGCGAAGAGGGGCTTTCTTTCACGAAGGCCATAGTTGAGAAAGGCCCCTGCTACATAAGGCATGGTGGCTATCTTGTGGTGGAGATAGGCCACGGGCAGAAAGAGGCGGTGGTGGAGATGTTCGAAGAGAGCGATGAGTTCGAACAGGTGTGGGTAAGGAAGGACTACTCTGGCATAGACCGTGTGGTTGCAGGAAGGAGGAGGTAGGAGAGCTTGAGGCAGGCCGATGTGATAGCACTTACAGAGAGGTATGTTGCAAGCACATACAGGCGTTACCCCGTGTGTTTCGTAAGGGGCAGTGGGGCAAGGCTGTGGGATACAGAGGGAAGGGAGTATCTGGATTTCGTCTCAGGGCTTGCGGTTACAAACCTGGGGCACAGCCATCCCAGGGTGGTTGAGGCCATAAAGAGACAGGCAGAAAGGGTTCTGCATACATCCAACCTCTACCACATAGAGCCACAGGCAAGGCTCGCAAGGCTGCTCTGTGAGAGGAGCTTCGCAGACAGGGTCTTTTTCTGCAACTCAGGGGCAGAGGCAAACGAGGCAGCCATAAAGCTTGTTAGAAGATACTTCAACCTCAGGGGTGAGAACCGCTACAAGATTATCACCATGGAGAGATCCTTCCATGGAAGAACCTTCTTTTCCATGACAGCCACAGCACAGGAGAAGATACACACAGGGTTTGGCCCACTCCCAGAGGATTTTGTCTATGTGCCCTTCAACGATGTGGAGGCCCTGAAGGCTGCCATAGATGAGGAGACAGCGGCCATCATGGTTGAGCCCGTACAGGGCGAAGGTGGGGTGAGGCTGCCAGAGGAGGGCTACCTCGAAGAGGTAAGGAAGATATGCGACAGTGAGGGGCTACTTCTTGTGTTCGACGAGGTTCAAACAGGCGTTGGCAGAACAGGTAGAATGTTTGCCTATGAACACTATGGTGTGGAGCCAGATGTTATGACCCTTGCAAAGGCCCTTGCAGGTGGTATACCCATAGGTGCAATGCTCGCAAGAGAAGAGGTTATGGCAGCATTCGACCCTGGCACACATGCATCCACATTCGGTGGAAACCATCTTGCAACAGAGGTGGCCGCAACGGTTGTTGAGACCGTACTGAAAGAGGGACTACTTGAGAACTGCCAGAGGGTGGGAGAATACCTCATGGCAGGCCTTTCAGGGCTTAAACATAGCCATCCATTTATAAAGGAAGTTAGGGGAAGGGGACTCATGGTGGCCATGGAACTCTCCATAGATGCTGCACCCATTGTGGATGAGTGTTTGAAGCGTGCCCTCCTTGTTAACGCAACGGCAGGCAGGGTGTTGAGGTTTCTTCCACCCCTTGTAATAGAAGAGAAGGATGTAGACCAGATGCTCGAGCTGTTGAGGGCTGTGCTCTATGGATTCAAAGAGGGTTAACCTCTCTTCTCAGAGGCCCTTCCATCAAGCCCCATAATCTGCCCGATTCAGTATCGCTTACGGCCTTTCTTGTCCTCTCCAGTATGCGCACCCTCTTTCCACCCCTGATATTATAAAAGATAATGTGCAGAAGGGTCAGGCCCTGTAAAATGTTTTGACATGAGCCACGGGATTGGTATAGAATTAAAAAAGATTAATGAAGTTTTTTTGTCCTCAAAACAGGACTAAAAAGGTCTTAAAAATCTCAAAGCCGGGAGGCCGCACCGATGTTCATAGACCAGGCTCTCGACAACATAGACTGTGCCATACTCTTCACAGACCAGGAGCACAGAATACGGTGGATGAACAGGAAGGCTCGTCAGTGGTTTACAGGGCTCGATGTGGGAAAACGGCGGGTCTGCTACAAGACACTCTCATTCGGCCATGGTTTCTGCACCATATGCCCCACCGGTAGAACCATAGACTATGGTGTGCCAACCCACTACGAGTTTACTATCCCATCAGAAGACAGGCAGAGAAACCTCGAGGTGCTGGCCATCCCCATGTGGGATGAGGGCATAAGGACCATGGTGATGGAGGTGGTGATGGATGTTACGAGGGCCAGGGTGGTCAGAATAAAGGAAGAGGCCATGATGGCACAGATAGAGAAGATGGCCGCCCTGGGACAACTTGCCGCAGGGGTTGCACATGAGCTCAACACCCCGCTGGGAACACTGTCCATAATATCCGATGAGCTGGGGCGTATACTCGATGCCTCGCAGAAAAGAAGTATACCCAGAAGGCTCCTGCACGAGTACATACAGGATATGCGCGGAGAGATAGAAAGGTGTAGAGGCATAATACAGGACCTCCTCGGCTTTTCCAGACAGGGCCTATACCAGTTCACGATGACGGATATAAACCAGCTCGTATCCAAGGTGGTGGAGTTCATACAGAAGGGTGAGAAGAAATACAACATAGGGATAGAAAAGAGGCTTGACCCCGCACTTCCACATGTGATGACAGACAGGGATAGATTCAGGCAGGTGGTCTTCAATGTGATAAAGAACGCCATGGAGGCCATAGACAGAGAAGATGGCCTCGTAGAGATTGCAACGGAAAAGGAGGAATGCTGCGTGCGTGTCTCCATAAGGGACAATGGCTGTGGTATACCGGAAGAGAACCTTAAAAAGGTCTTCGAGCCATTCTTTACCACAAAGTCTGTGGGGCATGGCACAGGGCTGGGACTTTCGGTAAGCTATGGAATCATGAGGGATCTCAAAGGAGAGATAAGGATTAAAAGCAGGATGGGCGAGGGAACACTGGTCATGCTCATCCTGCCAATCTCCGAAACATAGAGGGTGTGGGACAGTGGCAAGGATACTTATCCTCGATGACGATAGGGTCTTCCGCAGAACACTTGATAGAGCGTTCTCCTCAAGAGGGTATGAGGTGTGGTCTGCAGGATGCCCTGAAGAGGCCATAAAGCTTGCCTCGCAGATAGAGTTCCACTGTGCACTCATAGACATGAGAATGCCGGGGATGAACGGCCTCGATGTCATAAAAGAACTGAAGGAGATAAGACCCTCCATAAAGAACATAATCCTTACAGGACATGCCTCCATAGAGGATGCTGTGAGGACCATAAAGCTTGGTGGTTATCACTACCTGACCAAGCCATGCAACATGGAAGAGATAGACAGGGTGATAAACGAGGCGCTGAAAAACAGCCCCTCCATAGTGGAGGAAGGCCAGGCAGAATACCATGGAATCGTTGGCAGAAGCAGTGGAATAAGAAGGGTGGTGGAGCTGATAGAGCTCATAAAGGATATGGACCTGCCGGTACTTATATGTGGAGAGAGTGGCACAGGTAAAGAGCTTGTGGCAAGGGCGATACACAAGGCAAGTAAAAGGAAGGACAAACCATTTATAGCGATAAACTGCGCCTCTTTGAAGCCGGAACTGCTGGAAAATGAGCTCTTTGGACATATAAAGGGCGCATTTACAGGTGCCATGGAGAACAAAGAGGGGCTTGTAAGCATGGCCAATGAGGGCACGCTCTTCATAGACGAGATGGGAGACATGAACCTCGTGGTGCAGGCAAGCCTTCTGAGGTTTATAGAGACAGGCACCTTCAGACCACTTGGTTCAACCAGAGAGCAGAGGGTTAACACCAGAATAGTTGCAGCCATAAACAGGGATATAGAAGAAGAGGTGCAGAAAAAACGGTTCCGTGAAGACCTCTACTACAGACTAAATGTATACCGCATCAACATACCCCCCTTGAGGGAACGAAGAGAAGATATAGAGATGCTCGCAAGACACTTCATGGCAAGACTCTCCGAGCTGAGGGGGACTTCTGTAAGGTTGTCCGATGGTGCCACAGGAAGGCTTCTTACCTATGACTGGCCAGGCAATGTGAGGGAACTCTTCCACCTTCTCGAGAGGGTATGTGTCCTGAGAAGGGATGCGACCACCATTACAAGGGCTCACATCGAGGACGCCCTTGGCTCAACCACGGCAAGGCCACTATCCTCTGTAAGCCCCCTGAAGGAGAGCGAGAAACGCCATATATTGACCATGCTGAAACTCCACAGGTGGAACATAACACAGACGGCAAGGGCCCTCGGTATAGACAGAAGGACGCTGCAGAGAAAGATGAAACAATATGGCCTGCGCAGGGACTGACAAACCCACCACATGCGGCAGAGTTGAATAAAACCTGCGGAATACCCCCCGATTAACAACCCTTCTTACCTTTCATTGCCCTATGGGTAATACCATGATGCCACACCCTGGGGCAGATGGAGTGCACCCGCCCATCCGTGTAACCCATTGATTTCAGTAGAAAAATGCCCTCACAGTCTGCATTGGCAGGAATGTTGCAGATAAAGACCTCTGCACCCCGGTTATTCTTACAAAACTTCTAAGGAGGTAGGGTTATGGCAAAGAGGCTTCTGTGTGCAGTTGTATCCATATTCATTCTTTCCATCTTTTCTGTGCCAGCCGGTGCAGAGCTTGGCGGACAGGTCTTCTACCGGTATTCCATTCCCAACCTGAGCGATAACAGGGGAGGTGAGGTCTTCACAGACACCCTTGGTGCAGCAGGGCTCAACAGCGATGACGGTGAGTGGGCAGTGGCTGCAGGTCTGGACCTTCCGCTTGCAACAGGGCTTGGCCCTGGCACGCTTCTGGGCGAGATAATGGTGGAATACGCACGGTTTTCAGCAAAGAGGGTGCGCCAGACAACATCGGCACTGCTTGGTGGGACGGATAACTCCAATGTAACGGTCTCCGAGCTGATGGTGCTTGTGGCTCCAAAATACAGGCTTGAATACATGGATGGAAAGCTGCGCCCCTGGATAATACCGGCAGGTCTTGCGTTCCTCGTGAATTCTCCACCATCTGATGACACCACATACCTCGATATTGGATACCACATGGGTGTTGGTGTGGAGTACAGGCTTACAGAGCTCCTTTCAACAGGTGTTGACTATCGCTACACCATAGCATCTGGTGAGCCCGACATAAAGACAAGTTATTCCACCCTTGGCCTGTATCTGGGAATAAACTTCTGATGCGGCAGAAAGACCGCATGAGGCAGTATTGCACAGCAGAGTAGAAAACAGATTGTAAATGCAGAGGAAAACCGGGGTGCAATCCCAATCTGTTGTGCACCAGTGCCGCAGACGGAAATGTCCCTGGAAAAGAATTGCTGCGGTGAAAAACACAACGAAAACAAAGAGATAAGTGGTGCAGAGAGACTGTGGTATGCATATTGCTACTAACAGGGTAGGCACCATGTCTTACAGTCAGGCTGTAAATTATAAAAACATTCAGGAGGTGCAAGTATAATGGCAAACCATACGGCTGAGCATGAACTTAAGTGGCATACCAGCTACTGGCCACTGATAATGAGTGTGGGCATCCTCTTTTTCGTGCCCCTCGCTTTTGTCTTCTACTTTGTCTATGAAAACGCATTTCTTACCGCCATATCTCTTGGCATAGGGGCACCACTTACGCTCATATCCATAGCTGGCTGGATAAGGGAAGGGTTCGAGGACATCCACGGATACAACCAGGGCCTGAGTGTATGGGCCATGCCAGTATTCATAGTGGCAGAGGCACTGCTGTTTGCAGGTTTCTTTGCGTCCTACTGGGTGCTGCGCCTTACCGCGCCTGTTTGGCCACCGCTGGGCACCCCACATGAGATGCCCTTTCTGGTGCCAATAATGATGACAATAATACTTGTTACATCGAGTGTAACCATACACATGGCAGAGACCATGCTCGAGAAGAGAAAGGACATGAACTGGTTCGTCATATGGCTCTTCATAACCATAATACTCGGGGTGGTCTTCCTGGGGCTTTCCGTATACGAGTGGATAGAGCTCTATCACGAGGGCTTCACACTGAGCACCAATGTTTACTCATCTTCGTTCTTCTCAATAACAGGGTTCCACGCTTCCCATGTGCTGGTGGGAATAGGCATATTCCTGTGTATCCTTGTTCCAGCCCTGGGTGGCAGGGCCAATCTGGCCTTTGTGAAGTCTGCCTCCATGTACTGGCACTTTGTGGATATAGTGTGGTTGTTTGTTGTCTCACAGCTTTACTTCTGGAAGTAAAAACCTGAAAGGAGTGTGGATCTTATGAGGACATTCTTCAAAACCCATGCAATCATCTTTCTTCTGGCGCTCATCCTTCCTGTGTCATCCCATGCCTCAACGGACAAGGGTGTGCCAGACCTTGTGGTGGAATGGGATACACTCTGGCACCATATGATGATAGACATAACCGTTATAGGCATGATCTTTGCCATTGTAACCCTGTATCTTATGTTCAAATACAGGAGAAGGACCCCTGACGAAGAGGGCGGAAGGTTCAGGCTTTCCACCCTTGGGGTTATGGGATGGACGCTGATACCTGCCTTTATATTCTTGGCAGATGACATATTCCTTGCCGCAAAGAACTTCGAGGTGTGGCAGAAATATCGCAATGTGCCTGAGAACGCCTATGTGGTGGAGGTGGAGGCCTACATGTGGGGATGGGATGTAAAGTATCCCGAGGAAGAGATAGTGCTGACCAATGAGATGGTGGTGCCACAGGACAGGCCCGTCATGGTGCGGCTCAAGAGCAGAGATGTGGTGCACAGTTTTTTTGCCCCTGAGCTGAGGGTTAAGTGGGATGCGGTGCCAGGGATGGTTACATACCTGTGGTTCAACACACACAAAGGGGGTGAATATCTGTTCACCTGCACAGAGTACTGTGGGTTGCTTCATTCCGGGATGTACGGAAAGATAAGGATTGTCCCTCCTCAGGAGTTCACAAGATGGATTGAAGATCATAGAGAGAAAGGAGGAAAGATATGAGTACCGCCGTAGAGAGCAAAACCAGAGAGGGTGGTTTCAGCCTCAAAGAGTGGATATTCACGACAGACCATAAAAGGATAGGCATACTGTATCTTATAGGTTCTTATGCCGCCTTTGCGGTGGCAGGTATTATGGCCATGCTCATGAGAACCGAGCTCTCGAGCATCGGGCCAACCATAACAGAGAATCCAAACACCTACAATGTATGGCTCTATTTTCATGGGGCCGCAATGATACTGGGTTATCAGATACCGGCACTTACAGGGTTCTTTGCAAACTACTATGTGCCCCTTATGATAGGCGCAAAGGATGTTGCCTTTCCAAGGCTTAATGCCCTGAGTGTGTGGCTCTTCTGGATGGGTATAGTGCTGGCGCTTCTTACCTTTGTGGTGCCGGACCCCCCTGACATAATGTGGACAGGCTATCCTCCCTATTCGGTCATAACCCAGGGCAACACGGCTCTTTACACATTCACGGTGCTTCTTATAGGGTTTTCCTCCATAGCCGGAGGGGTCAACTTCCTTACCACCATAATATACATGCGTGCGCCTGGCATGACATGGGGCAAGCTCAACATGTTCATATGGTGCATCCTGACTGCCTTCATAATACAGATAATATTTGTGCCCGTGCTCGGCACAGCGGTAACCATGATTTCCTTCGACAAATACCTGGGCACAACCTTCTTCAACGCCTCGATGGGTGGCACCGCGGTGCTCTATGAGAACCTTTTCTGGTTCTACTCTCATCCTGCCGTGTATGTAATACTGTTGCCTGCCATGGGGATCATCTACGAGATAGTTGCAACCTTTGCACGCAACAACATCTTCAACTATCGTGGTATTCTTTACGGCGGTATATGGGGTGTGGTCGCCCTTGGTGGTATCGTGTGGGCACATCACCTCTATGTTGCAGGCATACCCGACTGGATGAGCCTCATACATGTGTTCCTGACACTTCTTATAAGTGTGCCCGTGGGGCTTCTCATGATAGGCATCGTGGGCACCCTTTACAAGGGCGCCATAGAGTACAGAACCCCCATGCTCTATGCCGTGGGCTTCGTGTTCCTCTTCCTTATAGGAGGACTGACTGGCATACCGAATGCCATGTCCAGCATATACATCCACATAACCGAGACCTACTGGATACCGGGCCACTTCCACTATGTTATGGCCCTGTCGGTTACATTTGCCATCATAGGTGGGACATACTACATATTCCCCAAGATGACAGGGAGGATGTATCACGAGGGGCTTGGCAAGCTGGGCTTCATACTGCTCTTTGTAGGGGCCAACATAACATTCTTTCTTACCATGGTCCTTGGTGTAAGGGGTATGCCCAGAAGATACTATGACTACCCCCAGTTTCCAGAGTTCGAGGGTATACAGCAGCTGATAACCTATGGCTCCTATGTGATACTTGCAGGGTCTGTGGTGATACTTGCGTCCTGGGTCTACGGGCTTGTGCGGGGCGAGAAGGCCGTGGCAAACCCATGGGGCTCGAGAAGTCTTGAGTGGACCCATACGCCTTCTCCACCACCACCAGGGAACTTTAAAGAAGTGCCCCAGCTTTCAGAGGACTGGAGCCCCTATGGATATGGCAACGGAAAGAGGGAAGAAGAGAAGGGTGAAGACCTTGAGCCTGCTCGCCCTTAAGCTGTTCTTCCTTGTGGCTGCCACAGAGGCTTCGGCCTCTGTGGACAGAGACTTCATGCGCTCTGCCTTCCAGAAGGCAAACAGTGCCATAGGCTCGAGGATAGGGAATCACACCCTTGTAGACCACAGGGGGGAGAGATTCGGTATCAGAGAGCTTCGGGGTAGACCAGTCGTTGTGAGCTTCATATACACAGAGTGTGCCAGCACATGTGCCGCCATAACCATGGCCATAGAGCGGGCATTGAAGAAGGCCTCCCCTGATATGCTGGAGAGATTCGTGGTGCTCACCATAGGGTTCGATACCGAGAGGGATACCCCCAGAAGGCTCTCGGAATATGCCAGACCATTCATGGACAGGTACAGAAACTGGCTCTTCGCAACGGCCGATGCCAATACCATACAGAGGTTCACAGGTGAGACAGGCTTCTGGTTCAGAAAGAATTCAGGGGGAGGGTTCGACCATCTGAACATGGTTACCATAATAGATGACGAGGGCAGGATATACAAACACATATACGGTATCGACTTTGAGGCAGACGAGGTGCTCGAACCCCTCTATGCCATAATCAACAGAGAAGAGGGGCCTGCCAGGCCACCTGATGCATCGGCAGGGGTGTTGGATGCGCTAAAACTTCTTTGCTACAGCTATGACGAGGCAACAGGAACCTACAGGCCTGACTACACATTCCTCATGACAGTTGGAATGTGGATCGTGGTGCAGGTAGTGGGTGTGGCTTTTGTAATATATCTCTTTAAAGGAAGGAGGGATGCGGTAGGAAAGAAGAAAGGCTGAAGAGCCACACACCCCCATCCCTTCATTCAAAAGGAAAGCCCCCTTTCTTGATGAAGAAAGCCTCCTTACCGAAGGGATGGGGGTGATTTTTTTCTTGACATTCTACCCACTGTAGAATACCATGATAGATATGAAGTCCTTTCTTAAAAGCTTCAGAATAGGCAAGGCAGGCGGAGAGGCCCTTGGCCCGCTTGAGAGTGCCATAATGGATGCCCTCTGGCACAAGGGGGGTGTTACAGGGAGAGCAGTATACAGAGAGGTACTAAGGAGCAAGAAGGTTGCCTACACCACTGTTCTTACAGTGCTTGAAAGGCTTGTGGGCAAGGGGCTCGTAAGAAAGAAGAAGAGTGAGGAAGGGTATGTCTTTTCAGCCCTGTACTCTAAGGAGGAGTTCGAAAGGATGGTCTCGAGAGAGGTGCTAAGAGGGGTGCTTGAACTTTCCCAAACTACTGCTATAGTTAACTTTGTGGACCTGCTTGCAGAAGAGGATCCAGGAGAACTCGAAAGACTGCGAAGACTCGTTGAGGAGAAAAGCCTTGAACTGGGCAGGAAAGACTGATATAGCAACATACATAAAGGCAGGGCTTGTTGCCTTCATAGTATCGGCTCTGTTGCTTGTGGTGCTTGGTGTGGTCAGGCTTTCGGGGCTCTTCTATGACCTTGTGGAGTGGTGCAGGAGTGTGGTGGAAGGTTGTCTGCCCTATCTCTCGGCAGATATTATACTCTTCTGGTTTTCCGGGGGGCTCATAGTTGCAGGGTTCATCTACGCAACCGTAAAGAACACAGCAGGTCTTCTGCGGGGATACTGGCGTATAAAGAGTTTTCCCATTCACCACACAACTGGCTCATCCAGTGTTGTGCTCATAAAGGACGACTCTCTGGCAGTGGCCTTCACCCAGGGGCTTCTGCGTCCAAGGATATACATATCCACAGGGCTCATGAAGAGTCTCTCAAGGGAAGAGCTTCTGGGGGTGGTCTACCACGAGATGCACCACAAAAGAAGAAAAGACCCCCTGAGGATACTGGGGCTGTCTTTCATGAAAGATGCCCTCTTCTACCTTCCTGTTGGAAGATACCTTGAAAAAAGGATATTGAGGCTCAAGGAGTTTGAGGCAGACAGAACCGCAGCCCTGCGGCTTGAAAGCCCTGTGCCCATAGCAAGGGCACTGCTCAAGCTCAAGGAGTCCTTTATCCTCAGGCAGCCAGGAGGAGCATATATCACCGGATATGAACTTAAAGAAAGGATAGATGGACTCCTGGGCAGAACAACACACATTGTGCATGGAAGACCCTCTGCCGGGTTTCTTATTAAAAACATGGTGATAGTGGTGATGCTCCTTGCGGGGCTTCTGATGCCGGTCTTTGCTACAGAAGACTACACCTGCACCACCAAACACTGCACCCACCACATGGAAAAACTGGGGAAGGTATGCGAAACACACTGTCATACATGAGGAAAGGTGTTTTTTTGTCATCTATTTCTACATTGTGTAGAACGGGCTGTATCCTTCTGGTCCTTCTCATGCTGTTTGTTGTAGGCCATCCTGTTCCATCAGGGGCTGCCGGCACAAAGGAGCCCACGGGGCTTCAGGCGCTTATAGATTATGCACTTCAGAACAACCAGCTCATAAAGGCGAGAAAGGCAGAGCTTGAGGCTACGAAAAACAGAAAGCCATGGAAAGAGGCGTTCGATGATCCCATGCTCTCATACATCCATCCAGTAGAACCTGTTGAGACCAGAAGGGGACCACAGGAAAGAACCCTCGGGATAACACAGAAGCTGCCTTTCCCGGGAAAACTGAGGCTCGAAGGAGAGATAGTCTCCAAGGAGATAGAGGTGGCAAGGCTTCTCTACGAGATGGCGATAAGGGATGTGGTTACAGAGGTGAAGAAACTCTACTACGAACTTTACTATCTCGACAGGGCCATAGAACTGGAAGAGGAGAACCGAAAGATACTGGCCTACTTCAAAGAGCTTGCCATGAAGAACTACAGTGTGGATGAGAAGGCACTCACCCCGCTTATAAGGGCAGAGGCAAAGTATGAGCGGGCATGGAACATGCTCGTGATGCTGAAAGAGAGAAGACACACCATAAGCGCAAGGCTCAATGCCATACTTAACAGACCACCAGCAGAAAAGATAGATAGAACAGAGGACATAACACCCGAGCCTGTAGGTGTATCGATAGATGTGCTCTACGAGATGGCAAAGGACATAGAAGAGATACGCACAAAGGAGAACGAGTTGAGAAAGGCAGAACTTTCGGAGAGGCTTTCGAGGCTCGTCTATTACCCGGACTTTACACTGGGGCTTGTGTACACAGAAATAGGCGAGAGCGATATGCCCGTGGAAGACAGCGGAAAGGACGCCCTCTCTTTCATGGTGGGCATAAACATACCCCTGTGGGCAGAGAAGAACAGAGGCAGGGTTGAAGAGCAGGTGAACAGAAGGCTTTCTGTAGAGCGCAAGAAGGAGCTTGTCCTTAAAGAGGTGCTCAACAGGGTAAGGGATGCCTACTACTCGATGCTCGAGAAATACGAACTCATAGGCAGCTACCGTGATGAGCTCATACCCATGGCAAAAGAATCCATGAATATAGCAGAGGCATGGTATGAAAACGGCATAGGTGGGCTTGGAGAACTGCTCGAGACAGAGAGCATGTGGATAAACTTCAGAAGGGCCTACTATAGAACAGTTGCAGATTACCTTAAGTATACTGCAGAGCTTGAAAGGCTCACAGGGTTTAACAAAAAAGAGCGGGAGGCTTCCTTAAGATGAAGGGAAAGATAAATACGCTCTGTCTTGTGCTGGTCTGTCTGGCCATCATAGGAGGTGTTACAGCTGCATACCTCTATCTAAAAAAGGATACTCCTTCCATGGAGATGGCAGAGCATGCCGCACACAGGGCAGAGAAGAAAAAGGAGAAGAAGATACTTTACTGGCGGGCACCCATGGACCCAACCTACATATCCGACAAGCCAGGAAAGTCTCCCATGGGGATGGACCTCATCCCCGTATATGAAGGAGAAGAGGAAGAGGCAGGTATCGTCAAGATAGACCCCCGTGTTGTGCAGAGCATAGGGGTGAGAACAGAGAAGGTAGAAAGGATGCCCCTCAGAAAGAACATAAGGACCGTTGGAAGGGTGGACTATGACGAGAAGAAACTCTACCACATACACACGAAGATAGATGGATGGATAGAGAAGCTCTATGTGGATTACACAGGCCAGCTCGTAAAGAAAGACGAGATGCTCCTCGAGATATACAGCCCACAGCTTGTGGCAGCCCAGGAGGAATACCTTCTTGCCAGAAGATACAGTAAAGAGGTGAAACTTGAAGGCATAAAGGAGTTCGACCTTCTCGAGCTCAGCCGCAGAAGGCTCGAGCTCTGGGATGTGCCCCCCCATCAGATAGAAGAGCTCGACAGGACAGGCACCATCATGCGAACCCTCCACATACACTCGCCTGTCAAGGGTATCGTGGTGGAAAAGCCAGTAAGAGAGGGCATGTTCGTAAAGCCTGGCACGAAACTCTACACCATAGCAGATCTATCCACCATATGGGTATACGTGGATATATACGAGTACGAGCTACCGTGGATAAAGGCAGGCGATGTGGCGGAACTGACACTTACAAGCCAGCCTGGCAGGACATACCGTGGCAGGGTGAGCTTCGTATATCCCTTCATGGACCCCAAAACGCGTACCAACAAGGTAAGGCTTGAGTTTTCAAACCCAGGGTTCGAGCTCAAACCAGATATGTATGCCGATGTATCAATAAAGGCATCCATAAGAAAAGAGAGCATAGTGGTGCCCAAGGAGGCGGTTATAAGGTCAGGAGAGAGAAATGTGGTAATCCTCTCTCTCGGAGAGGGTAGATTCATGGCAAAGGAGATAACCCTGGGTGTGGAAGGTGGAGAGTGGTATGAGGTCAAAGAGGGACTGAAAGAGGGGGACACAGTGGTTGTTAGCGCACAGTTCCTCATAGACTCGGAGAGCAGGCTCAAAGAGGCCATCGGAAAGATGAGCGGCATGCACCACCATTAAAAGACTTCCCGTAAAAAAGACTTACACAAGGCAGGGCATTAAAGGATGCTTAAAAAGATAATAGAGTTCTCCATAAACAACAGGTTCCTGGTTATAGTGGGCACCCTCCTCATAATAGGCTGGGGTATATTCAGCATAAAGAACATACCACTTGATGCCATACCAGACCTCAGTGATGTGCAGGTAATAATATACACCGAGTATCCGGGCCAGGCCCCGCAGGTGGTCGAAGACCAGATAACATACCCCATTGCCACGGTGATGCTCAGTGTGTCCGGGGCAAAGGTTGTGAGGGGGTATTCATTCTTCGGTTTCTCCTTCGTGTATGTGATATTCGAGGACGGCACAGACATGTACTGGGCACGAAGCAGGGTGCTGGAATACCTCAACTATGTGGCAGGAAAACTTCCCCCAGGGGTTACTCCAAGCCTTGGGCCCGATGCAACAGGGGTGGGATGGGTATACGAGTATGCACTGGTGGATAGAACGGGCAGATACGACCTTTCAGAACTCCGTAGCCTTCAGGACTGGTTCCTCAGATACGAGCTCCAGACAGTGCCGGGTGTGTCAGAGGTTGCAAGCATAGGCGGGTTTGTAAAGCAATACCAGGTTGAGGTGGATCCGAACAGGCTCCTTACCTACAACATACCGCTTCAGAAGGTGAAACATGCCATACAGCGCTCAAACAACGATGTCGGTGGCAGGGTGGTGGAGATGGCAGAGACGGAGTACATGGTAAGGGGGCTGGGCTACATAAGGGGCATAAAGGACATTGAGAACATAGTTGTGGATGTGGACCAAAAGGGCACCCCCGTATTGCTTCGAGACATTGCCTACATCCATACAGGCCCGGAACTCAGAAGGGGCCTTGCAGAGCTCGACGGCGAGGGCGAGGTTGTGGGTGGCATAGTGGTAATGCGTTACGGAGAGAACGCCCTCAAGGTTATAGATGCCGTAAAGGAAAGGCTCGAGGAACTCAAAAAGGGACTTCCAGAAGGGGTGGAGGTTATTTCAGTCTATGACCGCAGCAAGCTCATCCACAGGGCAGTGGAAACACTCAAGAAGAAGCTGATAGAGGAGATAATAGTTGTAACCCTTATATGTGTACTGTTTCTTATGCACCTGAGGAGTGCCCTCGTTATCATCATAGCCCTTCTTTCAGGGGTGCTCGTCTCGTTCATAGTCATGTATTACCAGGGTATAAACGCAAACATAATGAGCCTTGGCGGTATAGCCATAGCCATAGGGGCGATGATAGATGCTGCCATAGTGATGGTGGAGAACGCCCACAAAAGACTCGAAGAGGCTGCCAAAAGGGGTGAGGATGTAGACCGCTGGCATGTAATAATGGGTGCGGCAAAGGAGATTGGGCCGTCGCTATTTTTTGCACTCCTCATAATAACATTCTCGTTCCTGCCCGTCTTCAGCCTCCAGGCCCAGGAGGGTCGCCTTTTCAGCCCCCTTGCCTTCACAAAGACCTATGCCATGGCGGGCGCCGCCATACTGGCAATAACACTGGTGCCAGTGCTCATGGGCTACCTCATAAAGGGCAAGATATTCCCTGAAGAGAAAAACCCCATGGGAAGAGTCCTCGTGGCAGTGTACAGGCCTGTTGTGTACTTCGCACTGAAATACAAGAAGACCACCATAGTGGTATCTATACTCATACTTGTAGCCACGGTTGTGCCCTACAAAAGGCTGGGCTCCGAGTTCATGCCACCCCTCAACGAGGGCGACATACTCTACATGCCCACCACCCTGCCAGGCATATCCATAACAAAGGCAAGGGAGATATTGCAGCAGACAGATAAGATACTCAAGACCTTCCCAGAGGTGGAACATGTGTTCGGAAAGATAGGCAGGGCAGAGACCCCCACAGACCCTGCCCCGCTTACCATGATAGAGACAACGATAACACTCAAGCCACCTGATGAGTGGCGCCCAGGCATGACCATGGAAAAACTCATGCAGGAGATGGACAGGGCCATAAGGTTCCCAGGGGTTACAAACGCATGGACCATGCCCATAAAGACCCGTGTGGACATGCTCTCTACAGGTATAAAGACCCCTGTGGGTATAAAGATAGCAGGAGACGACCTTAAGACCATAGAGGAGATAGGCAGACACATAGAGGGCCTTATCAAGGATGTGCCGGGCACGCTCAGTGTCTACTCCGAGAGGGTTACAGGCGGAAACTACCTCGACTACGAGATAGATCGGCTCAGTGCGGCCCGATACGGGCTGACCGTGGGGGATGTGCAGGATGTTATCCAGTCTGCCATAGGGGGGATGAATATAACCACCACTGTGGAGGGCAGAGAACGATACCCCGTGAACCTTCGCTACCCGAGGGAATTGAGGGATGATATATCCAAGCTCGAGCGAATCCTCATACCCACACCCACGGGCACACAGATACCGATAGCACAGGTTGCCAGTATGAAGATAAGGAAGGGACCCCCCTCGATAAAGAGCGAGAACGCAAGGCTAAACGGCTGGATATATGTGGATATAAGGGACATAGATGTGGGAACCTATGTGGAGAAGGCAAAGGAAGTGGTGGAAAAGAATGTGAAACTTCCAAAGGGATATTCCATAACATGGAGCGGGCAGTACGAATACATGGAGCGGGCGAAGAAAAGGCTCATGGTGGTGGTGCCCCTTACCATAGCCATAATACTGTTTCTCCTGTATCTGCACTTCAACAATGTGGTGGAGTGCCTCATCATAATGGTCTCTCTGCCCTTTTCCGTGGTTGGTGGGGTATGGCTCATGTATCTTCTGGGCTACAACATGAGTGTGGCCGTGGGGGTGGGCTTTATCGCCCTTGCGGGTGTGGCAGTGGAGATAGGTATAATAATGCTCGCATATCTGGACCTCATGTATAAAGAACGATACCTCCATGGTGGCATAAACACCACGGAGGAACTCTATGAGGCCATAGTGGATGGGGCTGTAAGACGCATAAGGCCAGTGATAATGACCTTTGCCATGATTGTAGGAGGGCTTCTGCCCATAATGTGGGGCACAGGCACGGGCTCCGCGGTTATGAAGAGGATTGCAGCTCCCATGGTGGGTGGAATGGTGTCAGCCACGGTGCTTACACTACTGGTAATACCTGCCATATATGCATTGTGGAAGGGTATGTATATCAAAAAGGAGGGGCAGAAATGAAGGAGATAAAGGCATACATAAGGCCCGAGAAGATAGAAGAGGTGGTGCACACACTGGAAGAGAACGGTGTGCCCCTTGTCACAGCTATAGAGATAAAGTGTGTTGGAAAGGGTCTGAACGAGGAGAAGGCACGCTATTCTATGGACTATACAGAAAAGTACTGCCCCTTTGTGAAGATAGAGATAGTCTGTAGCCGTAGGGACACGGAAAAGACGGTCAAACTTCTTCGGTCCTGTGCATGGACAGGACATCCAGGTGATGGGATGATATTTGTAAGCACTGTGGACGAGGCCATAAACATAAGAACAGGTGCAAGGGGAGAAGAGGGGGTGAGCCTCTGGTAGTCTGCCAGAGATGTTTTGGGCCTATTCGTCCTTTGCACAGCGGAACCCCAGGTTGTTTATGCGTGTTTCAGTCGGGTAGCCCACCCTGAAAAATGTTCTCGCGAATCTGTGGGTAAGACCCCAGGATCCCCCCCTTACCACCTTTGTGTGCTCGTCGTAGTCAGAATCTGTCCACTCCCACACATTGCCTGCCATGTCATGGGCACCGTAGGGGCTTTCGCCCTCCTCGTATGTGCCGACAGGGGTTGTTCCCACAATGCCCGAGAGGCTTGTGTTGGCCCTCTCCTGTGAGAACTCGTTACCCCATGGATACAGGCGGCCGTCCGTGCCCCTGGCTGCCTTCTCCCATTCCTCTTCTGTTGGTAGCCTTTTGCCAGCCCACTCGCAGTAGGCCTGTGCATCCTTGAGACTGACGAATACCACAGGATGGTCTTCCTCATCCTTGGGATAGCCATACACGGTCCAGTGTGGTGGCTCGGGGTGTCTGGTCTCTTTTACGAACCTTTTATACATGGCCTCTGTAACCTCGAATCTGTCTATCCAGAACCCCTTGAGGTGGAGCCTTCTCTCTGGCCTTTCGTCTTCTTCACCGAGGGAGCTTCCCATTGTGAACTCTCCTGCTGGCACAAAGACCATATCCTCTGGCCTTCTCTCGCATCCTGAAAGAACCATGGAGGCCGTAACACAAAAGAGTAGCAATATGGAGCCTGCTTTTATAAGTCCTGCCATCCCTGTCCCATAGACCCCTGCGTGAAAGTGATTTACTCTGGCCCATCCTTTGCGCAGCGAAACCCGCCATCGTTACCTGCACCACCCGGCAGGTAGTAATGGCGTGTGGATGAACGGGCGAATATCTTGCCTATTATGTAATGGCCCAGCACACTTCCAGAGCCACCTCTTAGGATGCGGTATTTCCTTCCATAATCCTTTATGTTTGCCCTGTTACCAGGGTATGGCTCGTACCAGGCATCCACCCATTCCATCACATTGCCTGCCATATCGTATACCCCGTAGTAGCTTCTATCCTCGGGGTAGCTTCCCACAGGGGCAGTGTCTCCTGTTGTGAGGTTTGCCTTCTTCTCATCGTATTCGTCTCCCCAGGGGTATGTCCATCCGTTGGGTCCCCTGGCAGCCTTCTCCCATTCCTCTTCTGTGGGCAGTCTCTTGCCAGCCCACTTGCAGTAGGCCTGTGCATCGAACCATGTAACATTGTTTACAGGGTGGTCTGCCCTGCCTGTGGGGTATGTTCTGCCGTTCCAGTTTCTGGGTGGAGGAAGGCCTGTGGCATCTATGAACTTCTTGTACTGGGCGTTTGTAACCTCGTAGCGGTCTATGTAGAAGCCCTTGAGGTAGAGCTTTCTCATGGGTCTTTCATCCTGGTAGAACCTTCCAGAGCGAAGCCCGAACTCCTTGCCCAGCCCCTGGGTGTCCACCTGGTTGCTGCCCATCAGGAACTCCCCAGGGGGTATGTAGACCATACCCTCTATCTCTGGCGCACCGGGGCCAGAGCACGAGTAGAGTGCCACGGCACATACAAGGATAATCAGTCTATTCAGCATCTTTCGGCACATCTGCTGCACACCTGAAACCAAAGCTGTCGTTAACTGTGGATGGATCGAAGAATGCCCTGTTGTAGGTGGGTGCCGATATACCGCAGCCATAGAACATGCAGTCCCACCAGGAGCCCCCTTTGAGCAGTTTATAGTTTCTTCCGAACTCGGGGTTTATGTAGTCAGAGCCCGGGTGTGGCAGATAATCATCGTCCACCCACTCCCACACATTGCCACTAACATCGTACAGGCCGTATGGGCTTTTTCCCTCTTCGAAAGAGCCCACGGGCATGGTGTCCTCCTCGCCTCTGAGGGGATTGTTGGATTTATTTATATCCCACATGTCTCCCCATGGGTATATGCGCCCCTCTGTGCCCCTGGCAGCCTTCTCCCATTCCCTCTCTGTGGGCAGCCTTTTACCCTGCCATACACAGTAAGAATAGGCATCGAACCATGATACATATACCACAGGATGCTCGGCCTTGCCCTCCGGATAGGTGCCGCCCTCCCAGTGGTAGGGCGGAGGGTGGCCAGTGATGTCTATGAACTTTCTGTACCGTGCGTTTGTAACCTCGTAGCGGTCTATGTAGAAGCTGTCTATGTAGACCACATGCAGGGGCTTTTCGTCCCTCAGTCGGTCGTCTGTGCCCATGAGGAACTCTCCAGCAGGTATGTATACCATACCGGTAAGATCAGGGCTCTTCTTCGTTCTGTATCTTTCAGGTGGTATCACCTCTTTTGCGTCCTTTCCAGGGTGTCCTCCCCTTGCGTGGCAGCGAAGGCACTCCTTGAGCCGTGCCATGTCCTCCTTTCTGTACTTTGGCCTTGTATGGCACTCCACACATGTCTGTGCCCCTGCGTGGGTGGCCGAAAGTAGTATGGCAAGCAGTACCGGTATTATAGAGTAAAGAGGATGTCTCATCTGAAGTCAGGCTCTATCCTCCGTAGTTTTCTGTGCGATAGTATTCCCCTGTACTGGCATCCACAGAGCTCTCTCAAGTATCTTACAAGTGCCTTTATCTCGGCATCTGTAAGGGTCTTGCGCCATGGTGGCATAAGGGGAGACTTGGCTATACCGGCTCCACCGTGTATTATGACCTCTTCGAATTGACCATCTGTCCTTGTGGACATGAAGGTGGCGTCTGTGTGGTCTCTGGGGTTTATGCTCATGTCAGGGGTGGAGTTTATTCCGTCTCCCCTGCCATCTTCGCCATGACACTGGCTGCACCAGCGAAGATAGAGTGCCCTTCCATCCTCCTCAGCAAGACAGGGCGTGTACATAACCCATACCACGAGCCATACCATGGCTGCAAGAGTATATCCCCGGTAACCCTCCATGACAACCTGAATAACTAAATTACTCCAAACCCTGTGGGGTTGTCAAACAGTTTGAACCACCCTCAGTACTCCCCCCTCAAGGGCGGTGGTGTGAACCCCCTGAAGCCACGACAGATGAATATGGAGAACCTCTTTACCGATGTTTCCTTCCAGCGGTAGGTAAAGGGCTCTTTGTGGCAGCTCTCGAACGCCTTCCTGAAAGCTGGCTCCATACCCACATCGCCTCCCCTTACATGTATGGCATTGTAGCCAGTGAGTTCATGGAAGCCCTCCCAGAGGTCGTACTGGTTGAGCCTTCTTCCACCTGTGTAGAGGTTGTATGTCCTGGGGTTGCCATCCACATAGAAGGCAAGCTCACTCGCTATCTGATACCTGTCGCTTACGATAAAAAGGGGCCCTTCCCCTTCAAGCTCCCTTTTGAGCTCTGAGACCTTTCTTCCGAGCTCGCTCCAGCCGAGGATCCTCTTGTATACAGCTGCCTTCATGAGTTTTCCTTCAAGCCCCTTGTGGAACACGAAGGGAAAGAACAGGAGAAAAGACAGCGCCATGGCACAGAGTACAGAAAGGGCTGCCACCACCTGCCATGCCCTCCTGTGCATCCTTTCTGCAAGGAGCAAAACAAGCCCTGCAAGCCCGCTTATGTAGGCCACCACCGCCCAGTTTGCCTGCACCTTTGCCTGAAGGCTCTTGAGTATAAAGAGCACGAGTATCGGGGCAGACATCCAGAATACGATAGAGGCTCGAGGGTCTCTATCCCCAAGGCTTCTCTTTCCACATACCCAGAGTGTATAGAGTATACCCACAAACAGAAGGGGTGTAACTACCACAAACTGGGAGGCGATGAATTCCCAGAGGTATTCAGGGGACAGGGTAAACCCCTTTTGCAGGTGGGTGAGCCCCGCCAGATGGCGAAAGCCCACGAATTCGTTCTTTATGTTCCATGTCACCACAGGCAGGGAGAACACAAGGGTTATGAGGAGTGCAAGGTAGGGCCCTCTTCTACCTGCCTCCTCCTTGAGCCTGCCTGTTGCAAGAAGCAGCAGAAACAGACATCCATAGAAGAGTATCATCGTGTACTTGCACAGAAACCCCATGCCTGTGGCCACACCTAAAAGAGGCCACCAGCTTCTCTGGCCATCTATGAGCAGTCTTTTAAGCCCATAGAGGGCGATGGTCCAGAAGAAAACGAGCAGTATGTCTGTTGTCATAAGGATTGAGCCTGCAAAGAACAGGGGCACGGTGTTCAATACAACGGCGCTCCAGAATGCCTGCCTGGGGCTACCTGTAAGCTCTCGCGAGAAGAAAAAGAATGCCACCGTTGTGAGGGCAGAAAACAGCACAGCGCCAATCCTGACCCCTGTCTCGGTATTACCAAGAAGGGTGGTAAAAAGGGCTATAACATAGGCAACCCCGGGGCCTTTGCTGTAGTAGCTTAAGTCCAGCCTTCTTGACCACTCCCAGTAGTGTGCCTCATCTGGCGAGAGGTCGAAGGGTGAGTAGGCTATGTAGAGAACCCTGAAAAGGCTTATAAGTATGGTGAAGATGTAGAGAAGGGTTGTGTGGTTCATCTAATCCTCTTCTTTATGGCACTTATCCTCTCTTTAAGAAGGGGTGTTAGCCTTTTGTCTGAAAGTAGCACCACCCATGCCACCCCGAGACCGAGCAGAACGCCTGCCAGAACATCTGTGGGATAATGCACCCCCACATATACCCTTGACCACCCTATGAGAGAGGCAAACAGAAGCAACGGATAACGCAGCCTTCTGTACTTTACAGAAAGCACCCCCATTGTGGCAAAGATGTTTGCCGTGTGTCCCGATGGCATGGAATATGCCCTGCCACAGCCCATGAGTGTTCTTACCCATTCGAACTCGTGGCAGGGTCTTATGCGCTCGAAGCTGTGTTTGAGGTACTCAACAAGAGAGTTGCTCAAGGCAAGGGCAACTATACAGAGTGCCAGTGTCCAGCGGTCTTTTGGTCTACCGAATACAAGCCACAGCACAAGCCCTGCTATAAGGGGGAGCTTGAAGTTTCCAGGGTCTGTAATCCAGGGCATGAGGACATCGAGTGGGCCTGCTGTAAGCAATGAATTGAGGAGCCACAGGATGAACTCGTCTATCCTTTGAATTGTATCGAGGATACCCATCAGAAGGTTTAAACACAAAAAGGATTCTAAAATGGGTGCCTCCTTTGAACCAACCGGATGATAAGAGTGGTGAGGCACGCCAGCCACTGTATTATGCCTTAAGGCATAAAAAAACAGGGGTTACCCTTCTGGCAACCCCTTGATTTTTGTTGAAAAAATCTGGCGGAGCCGACGGGACTCGAACCTGTGCCACCCCTTTTTAACCTCTCGATTTTCTTTTGAAAATTTTTTCTGCCTCTGCTTCTGGGGACATAGTGGGGACATAATGCAAGATTTCACCCTGAAGCCCGAATACCGCTCGTTGATTGTCAATGTCTGTATGTGCATATTTCAAAGTTGTTCTTATATCCGTATGCCCCAGTGTGTCTCCAATACTTTTCAAATCAGCCCCATCCTTTAAGGCATTTGTTGCAAAAGAATGCCTGGTTGCCTGATAAAGAGTTATATCAATCGAGTTTTTCTTTAACCTTTTGCCAGATTCTTTTTATAGCACTTTCTGAGTAAAATGTGCCTGTCCTTGGATTTGTAAACACCCATGCCTCAGGGTGCTTGTTTCTAACCTGTTCTTTGAGTACGGGTATCAAAATAGGATTCATGGCACGGGGCCTTACTACTTTGCCTTTGACTCTTTCTCTTAAAATGTTCGATGACCCAGAGAATGTCCCTGATATTAACATGACACCGCTCTCGGGGTCAAGATCCTTAACTTTTAGAGCCCTTGCCTCTCCGGGTCCTATACCCTGAAAGGCAAGAAAGGTAAATATGGGGCGGTCCTTTTCAGGGATGGCTTGAAGTATGTTCAACTGAGAGCTTCTGTCAACCCATCTGGGTGCCTTGCGGTCAAGAACAATTGATGGGAATGAGGGTTTCTGAGAAATATAATCAAGCATTATAAGGGTATTAAAAAGGTTCTCCAGAGCATCTATAACATTTTTCAAATATTTAAGGCTTCTATCTGATGGGAGCCATTCGTAAAAACCCTGAATATGAAAGGTCTTTATATCCCTGACATCCATGTCCTTGAAAAAGGGCAGATAAAAGTTGTCTATATAGCGCGGGGAGAGATTGCCCTTATCAACCTCGGCTTGTTTGGACCTATACCACGCTTCTACCCGTGTCTCGAAGAGAAAAACTTTTGAGTCAGCCTTACAATAGCGGGTAGGGTCAAAGGTGTGGTCATCCATCTCTGAGCGGATCCGTACTAAAGTCCGCTCGGCACTGGCGAAAGAGTCCAGTGTTCTACCCTTGTGGTCAGAATATATCTTCAGGCGGCCATACCCTTTAACATAGATGTCTATGAAGTATTTTTGAGGGCGAGTAAGACAGGTGGGACATTGCAAGGGAACACCCGTGCCCGTGTCTGTGCCTATAGGCAGGAACTTGCCCCCCGCACTTTGGGCACTTCTCTTTGGTCCTGATTTTTCCCGCCATCGAGAAGTTTGGAAGGCAGATAATTGAAACGCCGGTATAAATCTTATAGCAGATGAGGGGAGAGGGACAAGGGGAAAGGACTACTTGCATTCTTTTAGTAATCTGAAGTATTCCTCACGGGATATGCCAGCGGTTCTCATATTATTCTTTATTATATCCACATCAACGGCTGGATATTTAGGGATAATGACGGGGCGAGGAACCCCTCCTTTAGACATCACTATGTGGCTTGATGATACTCTTTCCTGTCTGAAGCCAGTTCTCTCAAATAAGCGTTTTAAGGTTTTCCAGTTCTGGGGTGTTAAACGTGGCATTGCTGCAGGCTTTTGCGGTGTTTAATCTGGAATGGTATGGGTACACCTATGGTCTTATAGCGCTTTGAAGAGGGCTTTGCCTTGACACTCTTCTTTATAGGCTCAAAACCACATTCCTTCAGGACTTCATCCAAGGTGCCTCTTTCAAAGCAGGATACAAGGAAGAGACTGATTGCCTCTACAAGATTATCCAGCGCCTTTTCCTCTGTCTCACCCTGCGAGTGAACATCCAGAACAGGGCAATAGGATACGAAGTAATCCTTCTTCTTTTTTACTGCTACAGGAACTTTAAGCTCCATGGATACCTGCATGTTTTGGCTCCCTCCCCTTATTGATGAACCATAAATATTATAGCATAATTATATATTAAAGACATGAAAATATATCACATCCATCCTATATGGGCAAGCATTCCACCTGACTGGAAGGTGGTTGGTTTTTCTACCGGATATCACATCCATCCTATATGGGCAAGCATTCCACCCCTTTTCTCCTATCCCCTCGTCTTTACTTCACTTTTCGGCAGAAATTGTTCTACCCTTGAGGTTAATTGTCAACGGCTGAAGCACAGCCAGAAGCCTTTTTTTGTATAAGCAGGATGCTCGCCCGTATAGAGGCTGTGAAATCAAAGTATCCGAAACCGTCGCCATAGACTCTAATAACGCCTTCGGGGGACTTATTAGTGGCAGTCTGGGGACAAAGATCTGGCGGAGCCGACGGGACTCGAACCCGCGCCCTCCGGCGTGACAGGCCGGCGTTATAACCAACTTAACTACGGCTCCGCTCCTTCGAAATCTTGTAAAGCTGGTAGGCGGAACAGGGCTCGAACCTGTGACCTCAGCCTTGTAAGGGCTGCGCTCTACCATCTGAGCTATCCGCCCGTCATTATATCTAATTAACAACTTTCCATTTGATTGTCAAGCTCTTTCGTGTAATCCCGAGAAGGCCTCCAAAAAATACCTCCATGGGCAACTAAACTGTTGACCCCTGATGCAAAATGGTCTATATAATGTGGGTATTTCTGGAAAATCTGCTTGACAGGAGAGGGATTTTTTGTATACAGTATACATTAAGCTTTTGCCCTGAAAGGAGGCTCAAATTGGCACGAAAGAAGATAACCATCGTTGGGGCAGGTCATGTGGGGGCTCATGCAGCCCTGTGGATGGGGATCAAAGAGCTTGGAGATATTGTGCTGGTGGACATAGTGGAGGGGATGCCGGCAGGCAAGGCGCTCGATATAAAGGAGGCCTCACCCATAGAGGGGTTCGACAGCATGATCACTGGCACCAATGACTACAGGGACACCGAGGGCTCGGACCTTGTTGTAATAACCGCAGGGCTTGCAAGAAAGCCAGGGATGAGCCGAAGTGATCTTATAGACAAAAACTCTGGCATCGTGAAGGCCGTTGTTGAGAATGTGGTAAAATACTCCCCCGATGCCCACCTTATGGTGGTTACCAACCCTCTGGATGTAATGGTGCATGTGGCATGGAAGGTAAGTGGCCTGCCACCACACAGGGTGGTGGGCATGGCAGGTGCGCTGGATAGTGCGAGGCTCAGGGCCTTCATATCCATGGAGCTGGGGGTATCTGTGGAAGATGTGCAGGCGATGGTCATAGGGGGGCATGCCGATGAGATGGTGCCGCTGAAGAGATACACCACAGTAAGTGGTATTCCCGTAGAACAACTCATGACAGAAGAGGCCATCCAGAGAGTTATGGATAGAACCCGCAGGGCAGGTGGAGAGATAGTGAGTCTACTTAAGACAGGCAGCGCCTATTATGCCCCATCTGCGGCGGTGGCAGAGATGGCAGAAAGCATCCTTAAAGACAAGAAACGCATAATACCCTGTGCAGCCTGGTGCGATGGCAGGTACGGCCTCGATGGTGTGTTCGTGGGAGTGCCCGTAAGGCTCGGTGCAGGCGGAGTGGAGGATATTGTGGAGATAGAACTCGACACCGAAGAGAGGGCTGCCTTCGATAACTCGGTCAGGGCCATAAAGGGGCTTGTGGCAGAACTTGTTCTCTAAGGGAGGCCAGAGAGGGGTTGAGAGAGGTATCGGTAGACAGGATAAGGGAAGAGGTGAAGAGGCTCTGCATAGAAGGTGCATATATACTCGAAGAGGATGTGCAGAGCGCCCTCAAGAGTGCCTTTGAGAGAGAGGTCTCTCCCATGGGCAGGGAGGTCCTCACCCAGATAATAAAGAACTACGAAATAGCCCTCGATGGTGTGCTGCCCATGTGCCAGGATACAGGCATCGCAGTGGTATTTGTAGAGGTTGGCAGAGATGTAAGGCTCGATGGCTCGCTGGAGGATGCCATAAACCAGGGTGTAAGAGAGGGCTACGGTGAAGGATACCTTAGAAAGTCTGTCTGCCATCCGCTTACACGCCAGAACACAGGGGACAACACCCCTGCGGTGATACACACTCGTATTACAGAGGGCGACAGGGTGAAGATAAAGGTGGCCCTCAAGGGGGCCGGAAGCGAGAACAAAAGTAGCCTTAAGATGCTCAACCCCACGGCAGGGGTTGAGGCCATAAAAGAGTTTGTTACAGACACTGTAAGGGAGGCAGGTGGAAGTGTTTGTCCACCCATAGTGGTCGGTGTGGGCATCGGTGGGGATTTTGAGAAATCTGCAATACTATCCAAAGAGGCAATACTAAGACCCATCGGCAGGCCGCACCAGGATGAAACAATCGCAGGACTTGAGGAAGAACTTCTCGAGGAGGTAAACAAACTTGGGATAGGCCCCATGGGGTTCGGAGGCACTGTAACCGCACTTGCGGTGCATATAGAGGTGTATCCCTGTCATATAGCAAGCCTCCCGGTCTCGGTTAACATCCAGTGCCATGCAGACAGGCACAAAGAAGTGGTGATTTAAAAGGCTGTTTGAATATCCAAACAGGGAAGTTCTTGCAACACATGAGGGGGAGCTTCCGCAGGGTGGACTATCCCCGAAAGAAAGGCTCGTTAGGGATAATGGCTTTTAGAAAGATAACACCACCGCTTACAGATGAGGTTGTAGAAGGCCTCAGGGCAGGCGATAAGGTGCTCATCACCGGCACGCTTTATGCCGCGAGAGACCAGGCACACAAGCGGATGAGCGAGCTTCTCGAAAGGGGCGAGCCACTTCCGTTTGACATAGAGGGACAGATTGTATACTATGTTGGACCCACCCCACCAAGGGAGGGGATGGTCATAGGCTCTGCAGGGCCCACAACGAGCTCAAGGATGGATGAGTTCACACCAGCGCTTCTCGATGCAGGGCTCAAGGCAACCATAGGGAAGGGTGCCCGCTCGGACGAGGTTAAGGAGGCGCTTGAGAGGTTCAGGGCCGTTTACTTTGTCTCTGTCGGTGGGGCAGGGGCACTTCTTTCAAAGAGGATAAAGAAGGCAGAGGTTGTTGCATATCCAGAGCTTGGCACAGAGGCAATAAGAAGGCTCGAGGTGGAAGAGTTTCCAGTTATAGTTGCCTACGATATGTACGGTGGAGACCTCTTCAAAGAAGGTGTGGAAAAATACAGAAGGGTGTAAGGGACGATGAAGATAAAGATAGAGAACAGGGCACTTAAAAGCGAGGAGCTGAAACACCTCGAAAGAATCACCGGAGAGGTGCCGGCAAGGTGCTACCAGTGTGGCAACTGTTCGGCAGGCTGTCCGCTCTCTTACATGATGGACTATCCGCCATCGCAGATGATAAGGCTCCTTCAGCTGGGTAGAATAGAGGAGGCAAAGAGGGCAGAGTCTGTATGGCTGTGTGTAAGCTGTATGCAGTGTTATGCAAGGTGTCCAAAGGATGTCAGTGCTGGTACCCTTTTTGAAGGGCTCAGGCATCTGGCACTCAGGGAAGGAAAGGATTACAGGAAGATCAAGGAGCTCGACATGCCCTTCCTCAAGGGTGCCCCCCAGCAGGCACTTGTATGCGGGTTCAGAAAGTTTGTAAGCTGAGGTTCTGTGGGGGTGTTTTTGTGCCCCTGGTGGTGCCAGTAACCTGGCAGCAGTCAAAACAGATACAGAGGTTCGGCCAGTATGAAGATACCCTACTACCCTGGATGCACATTGAATACCGTTGCAAAGGGGTTTGACCTTTCGGCAAGAGAGAGCGCACGCACCCTCGGGTTCGAACTTGCAGAGCTCGAGCAGTGGAGCTGTTGTGGGGCAAGTTTTCCCCTTACCCCTGACAACATAATAGGGCTTACCTCGCCCGCAAAGGTCCTTATTGATGCGGCAAAGATGGACCCGGTGGTTACCACACTGTGCAGTGTCTGTTACAATGTGCTCAAAAGAACCGCCGAGACACTTGCAGAGGATACAGAACGGCAGAAGGTGGTGGAAGACTTCATAGAGGAAAGATACAACCCCTCGATAGAGGTGCTCCACTTTGTGGAGATATTGAGAGACAGGATAGGCTTCGAGAAGGTAAAGGAGAAGGTCAAAAGACCACTGGGTGGTATAAAGGCAGCTTCCTACTATGGCTGCATGCTCTTAAGGCCCTTCAAGACGATGGGTATAGACAGGGCCGAGGCACCCACCGTAATGGAAGAGCTCCTCGAGGCCCTGGGGCTTGAGCCTGTGGAGTTTCCAAAAAAGATCGAGTGCTGTGGCGCACATCTTGCCATGACAAGAGAGGATGTGGTGGCAAAGCTCTCGGGCGATGTTATAGAGAGTGCCACAGGATGTGGAGCAGAGCTTGTTGTTACAAGCTGTCCCCTCTGCCAGTACAACCTCGAAGAGGCACAGAGCCGTGCAATCGAAGAAAGAAGAGACTGGAAGACCGTGCCCATAGTGTATTTCACACAGCTTCTGGGCTATGCCATGGGGCAGACCGAAGGGGTGGCATGTTTTGATAAGAACAGGTGGGATGCAAGAGAGTTGTTTAAAGAGAAGGGGGTGGGCTCATGCCAAGGATAGGGGTATTCGTCTGCCAGTGTGGTAACAACATAGAGAGCACCGTGGACACAAGGAAGGTAGCCGAGGAGATGAAGGACCTGCCAGGGGTGGTATTCACCTGTAGTTACAAGTTCATGTGCTCCTCCCCGGGCCAGGAGATGCTCAAGGAGATGATAAAGAAACACGACCTCGATGGTGTGGTGGTCTCTGCCTGCTCCCCCCACATGCACGAGGCGACCTTCAGAAAGGCCTGCGAGAAGGCAGGCCTCAATCCCTACCGCTGTGAGATAACCAACATAAGAGAGCAGTGCAGCTGGGTGCATCCAGACAAGACCAAAAAGACGGGCACCCTTAAGAGTATGGACCTCACGAGGATGACCATAGAGAGGCTAAAGAGAAACCGTCCCCTCAAGACCATAAGCATGTCGGTAACCCGAAGGGCACTGGTCATCGGCGGAGGTATTGCAGGCATACAGGCTGCCCTCGATATGGCAGAGGGTGGCATAGAGGTAATCCTTGTGGAAAAAGAGCCCTCCATAGGGGGCAACATGGCACGCCTTTCAGAGACATTCCCCACCATGGATTGCTCCCAGTGTATCCTTACGCCGAAGATGGTGGAGGCAGAACTCAACGAGAACATAAAGCTCTATACCTATTCAGAGGTGGAAAAGGTTGATGGCTACATAGGTAACTTCACCGTAACCATAAGAAAGAAGGCACGCTATGTAAAGGAAGAACTCTGCACAGGGTGTGGAGAGTGCTGGGAGAAGTGTCCCTACAAGGCTGAAAGCGAGTTCGAGATGGAGCTGAAGGAAAGAAAGGTCATATACACCCCCTTCCCGCAGAGTGTGCCCAACATACCAGTCATAGATGCACCTGACTGTGTGATGATACAGAAGGGCAAGTGCGGTGTGTGTGCAAAGGTCTGCGGGCCAAAGGCGATAGACTTTGAGCAGAAAGACGAGTTCATAGAGGAGAAGATTGGTGCCATAGTGGTTGCAACAGGCTATGAGCTCATGCCCAACGAGAGGTTCGGTGAATACGGCTATGGAAAGATAAAGGATGTTATAAGCGGGCTTCAGTTCGAAAGGCTTGCCTCGTCATCGGGCCCAACAGGGGGTAGAATTGTAAGACCCTCTGACGGGAAGGAGCCGGAAACAGTGGTCTTCATACAGTGTGTGGGCTCCAGGGATGAGAAGAAGGGGGTTGCCTATTGCTCAAAGGTATGCTGTATGTACACGGCAAAACACACCATGCTTTACAAACACAAGGTGCACCATGGACAGGCCTATGTGTTCTACATGGACATAAGGTCTGGTGGAAAACGCTATGAGGAGTTTGTAAGAAGGGCCATAGAGCACGATGGGGCCATGTATCTGAGGGGAAGGGTATCGAGGGTATACGAGAAAGACGGCAAGGTCATCGTGCAGGGTGCAGACACCCTGAGTGGCACCCAGGTGGAGATAGAGGCAGACATGGTGGTTCTCGCAACAGCAATGGTGCCAAGGGGTAGTGCGGTGGAGCTTGCCCAGAGACTCGGGATAGGCTACGACAAATACGGGTTCTACAACGAGTATCACCCGAAATTGAGACCCGTTGAGACCGTCAACGCAGGTATCTACCTTGCAGGCACATGTATAGGACCCATGGATATACCCGACTCTGTGAGCATGGGCAGTGCTGCGGCAAGCAAGGTGCTCTCGCTCTTTGCAAAGGAAAAACTTGCAAGAGAGCCAATAGTGGCGCATGTGGACACCCCTGTGTGCAATGCCTGCTGGGATTGTCTTACCGCATGCCCCTACAAGGCCATAGAGAAAGAGGGCATCAGAGACCGGGAGGGCAACATAGTTCGCTGGCATGCAAAGGTGAACGAGGGTGTGTGCCAGGGATGTGGCGTGTGTGTTGCAGCCTGCAGGAGTAAATGCATCGACCTTGCAGGCTACCGCGACGAAGAGGTGTTTGCGGCAATAAATGCCTTTTAGGCGTGGAGGGGTTAAGGAGTATGGAAGATAAGAAGACAGAAGAGGGCTGGGAACCAAAGATAATGGCGTTCGTCTGTAACTGGTGCACCTATGCAGGGGCAGACCTTGCAGGCACAAGCCGTATGCACTACAGCCCCAATGTGAGGATCGTCAAGCTGCCGTGCACGGGAAGAATCGACCCGCTCTTTGTAATAAAGGCCTTCGAGAACGGTGCAGATGGTGTGCTCGTTTCAGGATGTCATCCCGGCGACTGCCACTACACCTCTGGCAACTACCATGCAAGAAGGCGCTGGATAGTCTTCAAAAGTCTCATGGACTTTGTGGGGATACACCCGGGAAGGCTTCACTTCTCATGGGTATCTGCGTCAGAGGCGATAAAGTGGGTAGACCTTATAGACAGGATTACAGAGGAGATAAAGAAACTGGGACCTTTCATGGAATACAGGGGGCTCAAGAAGTAGCGATGGAGAAAGAACTGAGAGAGAGGGCGAGAGAGCTTCTTGAAAGTGGCGAGGTAGGTGTTGTCATAGGCTATGGATGGAACCGCCGTAAAAGGCGCACCACGCCTGTGTTCATAAGAAAACCAGAGGAGGCCGAGCGCCTTGTATTCAACCCCCTCTGTGTAAACAACTTGAGTGTCTACCTTACCCGCAAGTACCCGGATATACAGAAGCTCGGTAGAGCTGCCATCGTGGCAAAGGGCTGCGATATAAAAAACATTGTGGTGCTCATGGCAGAGGGCCAGCTTAAAAGGGATGATGTCTACATCATAGGGGTAAGGTGTAACGGCGTGGTCTACAGGCAGGAACTCTGGCAGGGTGAACTCAGGCCAGAGATAATGCCTGTCAAATGCCACAACTGTGATGTTCGTGAGCCCCATGTGGCAGACACAGTGGTGGGTGAACCCGTCCTCTTCACCCCCCCCGAGGAGCCTGTGGGTATGGTGTTCGATAAGATAAGAGAGATAGATGCCATGAGCCCCGAGGAGAGGTGGCAGTTCTGGATGGATCATTTCTCAAGGTGCATAAAGTGTTATGCCTGCAGGCAGGTATGCTCCCTCTGCTATTGCGAGCGCTGCATAACAGAAAAAAACATGCCCCAGTGGATAGAGACCTCGGCACACCCCAGGGGCAACCTTGCATGGAACCTCATAAGGGCCATGCATCTTGCAGGTAGATGCACCTTCTGTGGTGAGTGCGAGAGGGCATGCCCCGTGAACATACCGCTGAATATTATAAACCAGAAGCTTGTGCTCGTGGTGAAAGATGCCTTCGAGCACAGATCAGGCTATGACCCTGACACACACCCACCACTTATAGTATACGACACCGAAGACAAAGAGGACTTTATAAAGTGATGGAAAAGAGTCTGCTGAAGAAAGAAGCTCTACAGAAACTCATAGATGGAGTGAGGGAAAAGGGTGGCCGTTTCGTGGCACCCAGTATTCTTGCCCGTCAGGTGGTCTACAGAGAGGTGGACTGTGCAGACCAGATGGTGCATGACTACATAGTGCCCAGAAACTCCATAAAGGAGTTCTTATTCCCCCAGACAGAGCCGATACTTAGGTTCAGGCTCATGAGAGAGGGTGTGGAGGTCGAGGATGTAAGGGTCGAGCCAGAAAGAACAGTGTTCTTTGGTGTAAGACCCTGCGATGCAGCCTCCTGCGGGGCCGTAAGAAAGGTCTTCACCTGGGACTATATAGACCAGTTCTACACAAGGAGAGAGGACAGCTCAGTTATGATGACCATTGCCTGCACATCTTCAGACGATGAGTGTTTCTGCACCACCGTGGGTGTCTCCCCGGAGGGCAAAGAGGGTGCAGACCTTCTCCTTAAGGAGACTGTGGATGGAGACTACCTGGTGGAGGCCGTTACAGACAGGGGCAGGGCTTTCGTTGAGGAGTTCAAAGATGTCTTTACAGAGCCTGACGGGGCAGAGCTCAAGGCAGTGGCAACGCCAGAGCCAATAGAAGGTGTCAACATAGATAATATAATAGGGTTTCTCAAGGACAGGTCTCATTACAACAGTGAAATATGGGCAGAGCTTGCAAGAAAGTGTGTGGGCTGTGGGGCATGTACATTTACCTGCCCCACATGCAGGTGTTTCGACATGGTGGATGAGGGCACATACATAGAGGGCGAGAGGAGGAAGAACTGGGACTCCTGCCAGTTCGACTCGTTCACACTCCATGCAAGCGGGCACAACCCAAGGGATACCCAGTTCAAGAGGTGGCGTAACAGGTTCATGTGCAAGTTCAACTTCTACCCGGTAAAGTTTTCAGCCAGAGGGTGTGTGGGCTGTGGCAGGTGTATAAGGGTGTGTCCTGTAAGGCTCGATATAACAGAGGTGATGATAGAAGTATCGGAGGCGGCCAGGGATGTCTAACATATACATGCCATACCTTGCAACCATTGAAGATATGTTCGAGGAGGCACCGGGGGTTAAGACCCTCAATCTGGTCTTCAAAGACCCGAAGGTAAGGGAAAGCTTCGAGTTCAAAACAGGCCAGTTTGGTCTCTACTCGGTGTTCGGCTATGGAGAGAGCACATTCTGCATAGCCTCTCCAGAGACACGCAAGGGCTACATACAGTGCACCTTCAGGCGTGTGGGCAGAGTAACAACGGCCCTATCCGAATTGAGTGTTGGAGACACCATAGGGTTCAGGGGTCCATACGGAAACTGGTTTCCAGTGGAAGAGTGGAAGGGCAAGAACATACTATTCATAGCAGGTGGCATCGGGCTTCCACCGGTAAGGTCTGTTATATGGACATGCCTCGATAGGAGGGAGGACTATGGGGATGTAACCATGGTCTACGGGGCGAGAACGGTGGATGACCTTGTGTACAAGGAAGAGCTAAGGCACTGGGAAGACAGAGATGATTTAACACTTATAAAAACGGTTGACCCTGGCGGAGAGAAAGAGGGCTGGGATGGAGAGGTGGGGTTCGTGCCGACGGTGCTTGAAGAGGCAGGCCCTGGGGCAGAGAACACGGTCTGCGTCATCTGTGGTCCCCCTGTGATGATAAAGTTCTCTCTCTCGGTGCTCGAAAGACTCGGGTTCAGGGACGACGATGTATACACAACCCTTGAGAACAAGATGAAGTGTGGTGTGGGAAAATGCGGTAGATGCAATGTGGGTGATGTCTACATATGCAAGGAAGGCCCTGTGTATACAGCAGCCCAGATCAAGAAGATGTACAACGATTTCTAAAACCAGGGAGGTCTTAAGCCATGGCTACCAAACCGAAACAGCTTGCAACAGGTGATAGAACCATACCTCCACCAGATGCGAAGATGATACCCATATACATAATGGGTAAGGAATACATGGTGCCGGAGACCATAACCATAATGAAGGCAATAGAGTATGCAGGCTACAAATACATAAGAGGTTGTGGTTGCAGGGGCGGTATATGTGGTGCCTGTGCCACATTCTACAGGTTCATCGGAGACTACCGTTTAAGGACAGGGCTTGCCTGCCAGACCGTGGTTGAGCCCGATATGATAATTGTGCAGTTGCCGTTCTTTCCTGCAAACAGGCCATCCTACACCCTCGATAATATAGAGGGAGACCTCCATGCAGAGTTGAGGCGCCTCTATCCCGAGGTCTTCAAGTGCGTGGGCTGTGGCACCTGCACGAGGACATGCCCCATGGATATAGATGTTATGGACTATGTGGCCCTTATGAAAAGAGGAGACCTCAAGGGGGCAGCGCTGAAGAGTTTCGATTGTGTCATGTGCGGGCTCTGTGCATCCAGGTGTCCTGCACAGATTTCCCAGTTTACAGCTGCAATGTTTGTGAGAAGGCTCTATGGAAAGTACATCCTTCCAAAGGCAGAACACCTTAAAAAGCGTGTTGAAGAGGTAAAGAGCGGCAGGTACGAGAGGATGCTCGAAGAGCTTAGAGATAAGAGTGTGGAGGAACTCAAAAAGCTCTACACCGAAAGAGAGAGGGAGCCGGATCTTTCCGAGCCCGGCAAGTGGCTTCCCGATGATAAAGAACACCTATAAAAAGGATGGTGGGAAGATGAGCGGATACACAGAAGAGCTTAAGAGACTTATCGAAAAGGTTGAGCAGACACGGCCCAGAAGGCTTGAACAGATAAAACGGGGTGAGCACTACCCGCAGCTCACGATGGAACAGCGTGAGGAGTGGCTCAAGAAGTATCATCCCGACTACAAGGACGAAGGCAGAAGAAAGATTTCGGTGGGTCCCAACGCAGGCCAGACCTTCCCCGGGGAGGTTGCAGCCCTCCTTGAGTCAGAGAGCAGGCTCAACCCCGATGAGGTGGACCTCTCGAAGGCCGACTGCTCTGTGGATGTGCTCATAATAGGTGGTGGTGGAGCTGGCACTGCCGCAGCCCTTACTGCCAGTGAGATGGGCGCCTCTGTCATACTTGCAACAAAGTTGAGGCACGGGGACTCCAACACCGTTATGGCAGAGGGCGGCATACAGTGTGCCGACCAGGAGTGCGACTCACCGTACTTCCACTACCTCGATGTCATAGGTGGTGGGCATTTCACCAACTCCCCTGAACTTGTAAGTGCCCTTACCAACGATGCACCACTTGTTGTGAGCTGGCTCGAGGAGCTGGGGATGATGTTCGACAAACTGCCAGACGGCCGCATGAAGGTGCGCCACGGTGGAGGCACATCGAGAAAGAGGATGCACTCTGCAGGAGACATGACAGGTGCCGAGATAATGAGGGTCATGCGCGATGAGGTAAGAAACAGGACCGAGAGGATAAGGGTTCTTGAGTTCTCGCCTGCCGTGGAGCTTCTTACAGGAAAGGACGGCTCTGTTGCAGGTGCGCTCCTCTACAACCTTGAGACGAAGGAATACTACATAGTAAGGGCAAAGAGCGTGATTATTGCCACAGGTGGATTCGGCCGACTCCACATACAGGGTTTTCCCACAACAAACCACTACGGGGCGACCCTGGATGGTGTGGTCATGGCCTACAGGGCAGGTGCCTCATTGAGGGACCTGGACTCCACACAGTATCATCCAACAGGTGCGGTCTTTCCAGAGCAGAATGTGGGCCTGCTTGTTACAGAGAAGGTAAGGGGGCTGGGGGCACAGCTGCTCAACATGGATGGTGAGGAGTTCTGCTTCCCCCTCGAGCCAAGGGATGTGGAGAGCGCCTGTATAATAAGGGAGTGCCTCGAGGTGGGCAAGGGTATCGTTACACCCACTGGCAGAATAGGTGTGTGGCTCGATTCCCCGTTGATAGACCTCATCCATGGAGAGGGTACAGTGAGAAGGGAGCTTCCCGCAAAGTACACACAGTTCAAACGCTACAACATAGATATTAGCAAGGAGCCCATGCTCGTATACCCAACACTCCATTACCAGAACGGTGGAATAAAGATAGACCAGTGGTGCGAGACAGATGTCCGTGGGCTCTTTGCAGCAGGCGAGACCACTGGCGGGGTGCACGGAAGGAACAGGCTTATGGGTAACTCGCTGCTCGATGTGCTGGTCTTCGGCAAGAGGGCAGGTAAAAGCGCTGTTGAATATGCAAAGGGTGTTGAGGAAAGCCCCGAGCCAACCCTTGGGCATGTAAAGAGGTTCCACCAGGAGCTGAAGGAGGCAGGCATAGAGAGTCCACAGAAGGGACCCGTACTTCTACCAGACTATACGCCAGAGCATGTAAAGGAAAGACAGTGGCTTCAGGCTGGCCTATAAACCAAGGAGGTAATCCTCTATGAACATACACGAGTATCAGGCAAAAGAGCTTCTAAGCAGATACGGGGTTAGCGTGCCACGGGGAAAGGTTGTCTTTACCCCCAAAGAGGCAGGTGAGGTGGCAACAGAGCTGCTTGCAGAAAAACCCCTCTGTGTGGTGAAGGCACAGATACACGCAGGCGGAAGGGGCAAGGCAGGTGGAGTAAAGCTTGCAAGATCAAGAGAAGAGGCAGAGGCCCTTGCAAGAGAGCTACTGGGTAAGGTGCTGGTTACCTACCAGACAGGGCCTGAAGGCAGGGAGGTCAAAAAGGTCCTCATAGAAGAGGGGCTCGACATAGAGAAGGAATACTACATGAGCCTTCTTGTGGACAGGGCAAGAAAGAGGGTCTGCCTTATGGCCTCTTCAGAGGGCGGAATGGATATAGAAGAGGTTGCAAGGAAAAGCCCTGAAAAGATACTCTACGAGTACATAGACCCTGCGGTGGGGCTCATGCCGTTCCAGGCAAGGCGTGTTGCATTCGGGCTTGGCCTGAGAAAGGAGCTTACCGGAAAGGCTGTAAGGTTCATGCTCTCCCTTTACGAGGCATTCCTGGGGCTCGATGCCTCTCTGGTGGAGATAAACCCCTTTGTTACAACAGCGGATGGTAATGTGATAGCCCTTGATGCAAAGCTCTCCTTCGATGACAACGCACTCTTCAGGCACAGGGATGTGGAGGCCTTGAGAGACCTCGACGAGGAAGACCCGAGAGAGGTTGCAGCGGCAAGGTTCAACCTTAACTATGTCTCTCTTGACGGCACTATAGGTTGTATGGTAAATGGTGCAGGGCTTGCCATGGCAACCATGGATATAATAAAGCTCTATGGTGGTAGCCCCGCCAACTTCCTCGATGTGGGTGGAGGTGCCAGCACAGAGCAGATTACGGCGGCCTACAAGCTTCTTGTATCCGATGAGAATGTGAAGGCCATCCTCATAAACATATTCGGTGGCATCATGCGCTGCGATGTGATAGCCGAAGGCATTGTGAAGGCAGTAAAGGATGTGGGTGAGACCGTGCCCATAGTGGTGAGACTACAGGGCACGAATGTGGAAGAGGGCAGAAGGATGTTCAGTGAATCTGGTATGGACATAATAACCGCAGAGACCATGGACGAGGCTGCACAAAAAGTGGTAAGTGCGGCAGGAGGTTAGAAGATGGCGATACTGGTAAACAAGGAGACGAGGGTCATATGCCAGGGCATAACAGGTGAGCACGGAAGTTTCCACACCCGCCAGATGGTAAAATACGGCACAAGGATGGTGGGTGGTGTAACACCCGGAAAGGGTGGCACAGAACTCGATGGTATACCTGTGTTCAACACCGTTGAAGAGGCAAGGCGTAGGACCGGTTGTAACGCCACAGTCATATATGTTCCGGCCCCATTTGCAGCAGATGCCATAATGGAGGCCGTGGATGCTGGCATTGAGCTGGTAATCTGCATAACAGAGGGTATACCGGTTCTGGACATGGTGAAGGTGCACCGTTACATGGAGGGCAGACCATCGAGGCTTATAGGGCCAAACTGCCCAGGAGTGATAACACCTGAGGAGTGTAAGATAGGCATAATGCCTGGGCACATACACAAGAAGGGCTGCGTGGGTGTGGTGTCAAGAAGCGGCACACTCACATACGAGGCGGTAGACCAGCTCACAAAGCTCGGCCTGGGACAGTCCACATGCGTTGGTATAGGCGGAGACCCTGTGCAGGGCACAGGCTTTGTGGATGTAATAGATATGTTCAGCAAGGACCCCCAGACCGAGGCCATCGTGATGATAGGTGAGATCGGGGGCACCGCAGAGGAAGAGGCAGCAGAGTTCATAAGGAAGAATGTTGAAAAACCAGTTGTGGGCTATATAGCAGGGGTTACAGCACCAAAGGGCAAGAGGATGGGGCATGCTGGTGCCATAATATCCGGAGGCAGTGGCACCGCAGAGGAAAAGTATGCCACCCTTGAGGCTGCCGGTGTAAGGACCACCCGCAACCCCGCGGAGATAGGCAAAACAGTGCTGGAACTCCTTAAGAATATATGTTAACCTATGATAACCTTATAAAGGAGGCACCATGACAGAGGCGGCAAAAAAACTACCAAGGATAGTAATACAGGAAAAACTATGTAAGGGTTGCAGTATATGTGTGGACTTCTGTCCAACAAATGTGCTCGAGATGCGCGGACCTGTTGTGGCAGTGAAGAACCTCGAGGCGTGCACAAGGTGTCAGCTCTGTGACTTGAGGTGTCCAGATTTTGCCATTCAGGTATTTGACTAAAGGAGGCAAGCAGGAAGATGGCAGAGAAGAAGAAACTCTTTATGCAGGGAAACGAGGCATGTGCAGAAGGTGCACTCTATGCAGGGTGCAGATTCTACGCAGGTTATCCAATAACACCATCCACAGAGATAGCAGAGTATCTCTCAAGGACTCTGCCCAGGGTGGGTGGCAAGTTCATCCAGATGGAAGACGAGATAGCATCCATATCTGCTATTGCAGGGGCAAGCCTTGCAGGACTCAAGAGCATGACCGCAACCAGTGGCCCTGGGTTCTCCCTCAAACAGGAGGGCCTGGGATATGCCTGCATGGCAGAGATACCATGTGTAATAGTGGATGTCATGAGGGGTGGGCCATCTACAGGCTATCCCACAGGGCCCAGCCAGTCCGATGTTATGCAGGCAAAGTGGGGAACCCACGGAGACCACCCTGTCATAGCCGTAACACCTGCCTATGTGCAGGAGATACTCCATGAGACAGTCAGGGCATTCAACCTGTCAGAAAAGTACAGAACACCAGTGCTCATACTGTTCGACGAGATCGTGGGACACATGCGTGAGCCCGTGATGCTGCCTGAAGAGGGTGAGCTCGAGGTGATAGACCGTGAAAAACCAACATGCCCGCCTGAAGAATACCTGCCCTATGATGCAGGATACGAGATACCACCACTTGCTGCATTCGGCGAGGGCTACAGGTTCCATGTAACAGGGCTCAACCACAAAGACGATGGCTTTCCCACGAACGACCCTGAGATGATTCAGGAGGGTATAAAGCGCATAATAAGAAAGATCGATAACAACAAAGAGGACATCTGGAAGAACGAGGAGCACTATATTGATGGTGCAGAGGTGGTGGTCTTTGCCTACGGCTCGACTGCAAGGAGTGCAAAGTATGCCGTAAGGGAGTTGAGAAAGAAGGGTGTCAAGGCAGGCCTCCTCAGAGCCCTGACACTCTGGCCCTTCCCTGACGAGGCACTCAAAGATGCATGCCAGAAGGCAAGGGCTGTTGTGGTGCCAGAGCTCAACCTCGGCCAGATTGTCTACGAGGTGGAAAGACTTGTGGACTGTCATGTGGAGGGTATATACAGGGTGGATGGCGAGCCCATAAACCCGATGCAGATAATGGAAGCAATGGAGAAATATAGCTAACCCCCATAAAAACTGGAGGTAAGAAGAGATGTCAACAGCAGCAGCTGTAAAGAAACCAAAGATAAGCGTGCCATTCGATTACTCAAAGTATCTGAGGAAGGGAAAACTGCCCCATATCTGGTGTCCAGGGTGCGGACATGGAATAGTGCTGAAAAGTCTTCTGAGGGCAATAGAGAAGAGTGGACTCTCCAAGGATGATATATGCATGGTCTCAGGTATAGGGTGTTCAAGCAGAACTCCTGGATATGTGGACTTCAACACACTCCATACCCTCCATGGCCGTGCACTGTCATATGCAACAGGTGTGAAGCTGGCAAAACCAGAAATGAAGGTTATAGTTGTAACAGGGGATGGAGATGCCCTTGCAATAGGAGGCAACCACTTCATACACACCTGTCGCAGAAATATAGACATGACCATACTGGTCTACAGCAACGCCATATACGGAATGACAGGGGGGCAGTTCTCACCGACAACACCCTCTGGTTCATACTCTACCACCAGCAGGTACGGGAACATAGAGCCGGTCTTCGATTGCTGTGAGCTTGCAAAGGCAAGTGGTGCAACATTTGTGGCAAGGGGCACGGCCTACCATGTGCAGGAGCTCGAAAGAATCATACTCGAGTCCCTGAAACACAAGGGCACAAGTGTTGTGGAGATACTGGACTCCTGTCCCGTCTATTATGGAAGGCTCAACAAGATGAAGAGCGCCTCACAGATGATGGAGCTTATAGAGAAAAATGGCACCGTGTCTGTAAAACAGGTAGACAAGCTTCCACCAGAGAAGGTGCAGGGTAAACTTCTTAGAGGCATACTCCACAAAGAGGACAGACCCGAATACTGCGAGGAATACCAGAAACTCATAGACAGGGTCTCGGGTAAATAAAAAAACAACCGAAGGAGAGGGTTCAATATGGGATACAGGTATGAACTCAGGTTCAGTGGCTCCGGTGGCCAGGGTATGATACTGGCAGGTATCATAATGGCAGAGGCCGCCTGCATATACGAGGACAAGATGGCTGTGCAGAGCCAGTCCTATGGACCAGAATCGAGAGGTGGTGCAAGTAAATCAGAGGTTGTCATAAGCGATGAGCCCATAGACTACCCAAAGGCCACCAGCATAGACTGCATGCTCGCACTCACACAGGAGGCCTGTTCCAAGTACCATAAGGACATAAAGAAAGATGGCATCCTGCTCGTTGATACAGAGATGGTAGCGGAGGTGCCACAGGGAGACTTCAAGGTCTACGAGGCACCCATCATAGAGAGTGCAAGAGAGGAGTTCGGAAAGACCATAGTTGCCAATATAATATCCCTTGGGATGATAACAGAGTTTACAGGGGTGGTAAGCAAAGAGGCCATAGAGAAGGCAGTGCTTGCAAGGGTGCCAGAGGCATTCAAGGATCTTAACAGAAGGGCACTCCACTTCGGCTTCGAGAAGGCAAAGGAGCTTAAAGGGAAAGAGTGAGCCAGCTGGACATGCCACGGAGTTTGATTATAATCTGAGGGAGGATTGAACCGGTCAATCCTCCCTCTTGTTTTTTTCGACAAAAGAGCCGAAGGGGAATCCATGGTTACCCATGATGTGATAGTTGTTGGTGCAGGGCTTGCGGGGATGCGGGCAAGTGTGGAGATCGCCAGAGAGGGTCTGAGCGTGGGGCTTGTCTCAAAGGTGCACCCTGTAAGGAGCCACTCTGTGGCAGCCCAGGGTGGGATAAATGCGGCCATGAGACCCACAGACTCCTGGGAGAACCACATGTTCGATACCGTGAAGGGTAGTGATTACCTCGGAGACCAGGACGCCATAGAGACACTCTGCAGGGAGGCCCCCGAGGATATAATGGAGCTCGAAAGGATGGGGGCAGTCTTCAGCCGTGATGCAGAGGGTAAGATAGCCCAGCGGCCCTTCGGTGGACAGGGATACCCCAGGACATGCTATCTTGCAGATAGAACAGGCCATGGGCTGGTGCATCTCATGTATGAACAGCTCATGAAACACAATGTATGCCTCTATGAAGAGTGGCATGTGGTAAAGATAGTGGTTGAAGACGGCACGGTAAGAGGGGTGGTCTCACTCGAGTTTGCAACGGGAAAGCTGCATCGTCTCCACTCCAGGGCGGTTATTGTTGCAACAGGTGGTTACGGCAGGGTCTTCAGGTCAACCACCAATGCACTTACCTCCACAGGCGATGGCATGGCACTGGCACTCAGGGCAGGTGCCACGCTCATGGACATGGAGTTTGTCCAGTTCCATCCCACGACCCTCAAGCGCACGGGTATACTCATAACAGAGGGGGCAAGGGGAGAGGGCGGATACCTTGTGAACTCTGAAGGTGAGCGGTTCATGAAGCGCTATGCCCCCCAGAAGCTCGAGCTCGCAAGTAGAGATGTTGTGTCCCGCGCAGAACAGCAGGAGGTAGAAGAGGGTAGAGGTGTGGATGGCTGCGTGCTCCTCGACTTGAGGCACCTCGGTGAGGACAGGATAAACGAGAGACTTCCGCAGATACGAGAGCTCGCTATAGCCTTTGCAGGGGTGGATCCGGTAAGAGAACCCATACCCATAAAGCCAGGGGTGCATTACTCCATGGGAGGGGTCATGACAGATGTGTGGGGAAGAACCCCTGTTGAGGGACTCTATGCCTGTGGAGAGGCAGCCTGTGTGAGTGTGCACGGGGCGAACAGGCTCGGTGGAAACTCGCTACTTGAGACCATAGTGTTCGGCAGAAGGACAGGCAGAAGTGCCGCAGAATATGTGGTCTCCATACCCTTCAGACCCTTCCCTGACAGGGCACTCGCAGATGCTGCCCGTGAGATTGCCACCATAATGAACCGCACAGAGGGTGAACTCTTCACCACCATAAGGGATGAGGCAAAGGCCACAATGGAGGCTCACTGTGGCATATTCAGAGATGAGCAGAGACTCGTAAGAGGGCTTGAGAAGATAAGAGAGATTAGAAAGAGGTATGAGAACAATGTGTTCCTCTCCTCAAGACAGAATAGCTACAACACAGAACTTGTGAACATAATAGAGACCGCCAACATACTGGAACTTTCGGAGGTGATACTCCTGAGTGCCCTTGACAGAAAGGAGAGCCGTGGTGCACACTATAGAAGAGACTACCCCGAAAGGGATGACGAGGGCTGGCTTAAGCACACACTCGTTGCCATAGAGGATGGCGCCTACAGGATAGGATACAAACCAGTGGTTATAACAAGGTTCAAACCAACGGAGCGCAGATACTGACCATGGCTACAAGGGTAAAGTTCATCGTAAAGAGGTTCGACCCTGAACGCCACAAAGACCCCTACTGGCAGGGCTACACCCTGGATGTTGAAGAGGGTATGACCGTCCTTGAAGCCCTTCTTAAGTTGTCCACAACAGAGGATACAACACTTGCATTCCGGCGTTCCTGCAGAAGTGCCATCTGTGGTTCCTGTGCCATGACCATAAACGGCTATCCAGGGCTTGCCTGCAATACACAGGTTATGGATGAACACAGAAGAAAGGGCGAGGTGGTGCTGGAACCCCTCAGGAACCATACTGTAACAAAGGACCTTCTGGTGGATATGACACCCTTCTGGAACAGGATGGAGAGGATAACCCCATACCTCATGCCGGCACGGAAGCCGGAAGGGGGCTGGAAGATAACAAAGAGGGAGGAAGAAAAGATAGACAGGGCACAGCGCTGTATAATGTGTGGCTCGTGCAATGCGGTGTGTAACACCCAGCAGATAGACCCCCACTTTACAGGCCCCTCTGCACTGGTCAAGGCCTGGCGGTTCGTGGGAGATGTGAGGGAGAAGGAGAAGAGAAAGAGGCTGTTGCACCTCAGTGATGAGCACGGTATGTGGGATTGCACACGGTGCATACACTGCACAGAATACTGCCCCAAGGGGGTGGAACCCCTTGAGACCATAGAGAGATTAAGGCAGAAGGCGATGAAAGAGAGGATCAAGGGCAACCCCGGAGCAAAACATGTTATGGCACTTGTGGACTCTGTAAGAAGGGTTGGTAGACTCGATGAGGCAGCCATGACATTCAAGACCCTGGGGCTGCTGAGGTCCATAGGGATGATACCCTTTGGGCTCAAGATGGAGATACACGGAAAGATGCCACACCCCATACTCTTCCCAGTGATAGATAATATAGAGGAGGTAAGAAAGATATACAAGAAGATTAGAGAAGATGAAGAAGAATAGAGAAAGATGACCAGGCTAAGGTATGCATACTATCCAGGATGTGCCTCCCAGGCCATAACAAAAGAGGCCGACCTTACCACAAGACGGGTGGCAGAACTCCTGGGTATAGAGCTCATAGATATGCCAGCGGCAAACTGCTGTGGGGCAGGCCTGCTCAAGGACTACAACCTTGAACTTCACCTTGCACTGAACACCCGTATATTCCTGCAGGCAGAAAGTATGGGGCTTGATATACTCACCATATGTTCCACCTGTTTTATGACCATGAATACGGCACGAAAGGAACTCGAAGACAACCCACAGCTTCTTGAGAAGACCAACAGGGTGCTTCGTGAGACCACAGGGGCTGAATACACAGGGAGGGTCAGGGTCAACCACCTTCTGTGGGCACTAAGGGATGACTATGGCTTCGAGAGGCTGAAGAGAGAGGTGAAAAACCCTCTCTCACACCTGAGGATTGCACCCTTCTATGGATGCCACATACTGAGGCCCTCAGATGCCCTCGGGTTCGAAGACCCACGGGAGCCAGTCTCTCTTGAAGAACTTATAGATGTGGTGGGTGCAAGGGCTGTGGATTACGGAGGCAGAACCCTCTGCTGCGGGTTCCAGACAGACCTTGTGAACCCGGAGACCGCCATAAAGATGACTGCACGAAGGCTCGAAGAGGCAAAAATTGCAGAGGCAGATTGTCTGCTCACACCCTGCCCCTTCTGCCACATAAACCTCGATAGCTACCAGGAGATGGCAGAAAAGAAGGTGGAGAAGAAGTTCACACTGCCTGTATTCCATCTTGCACAGGTGGTAGGCCTCTCACTTGGACTTGCACCAGAGGAGGTGGGACTCCACCGCCATCTCATATCAGCAGAGGATATATTGCAATAGCGGAGACCATAACACCATGTGGATGGCTGTTAAGAGCCGATGGGGGGTTACCTTCTCTCGTAGGTTCCCATGGTTCTTGCCTCACCAAGGATGTGTCCTTCTATGGCAGCCTCAACCTCTCCTTTGGCCGCACCAGGTGGAAGCCCTGTAGAGGGTATATCCAGGGCCCGGAGGATGAAAAAATACCTGTGTGGACCGTGCCCCCGGGGAGGACAGGGCCCACCATAGCCTATCCTTCCAAAGTCGTTTATGCCCTGTTTTGTGCCATCCTCAAGTTCACCCCTCGAAGGAAGAGCCTCTGGAAGGGCATCCCTTTCAGCAGGTATGTCGTATACCACCCAGTGGGTAAATGTGCCAACAGGGGCATCAGGGTCTTCCACAATGAGGACAAAGCTCTTTGTGCCAGATGGCACACCATGCCACTTCAGTGCCGGAGACATGTCTCTACCCTCACAGCTGTACCGGCCCGGTATCCTGGAGCCCTCAGCAAAGGCATCGCTCTCTATCGTTAATGCCATGGCACCACCCCCTCTCAAGGCCAGAACCAGTATAAACCCCACAAGGGCCCACCATATGGTATTCATACCAGAATTATACACCCTCCAGGAGATGTTGCAACACCAGATGGTCTATTCTGGTTCTTCTGTCTTCTCCTGGGGAGGGGCGGGTGTGGTCTCCACAACAGGCACATCCTGTATGAGAGAAGAGTCTTCCTTCAGCCCTGACAGATAGGTGAGATAAAGAGAGGTAAGCATGAATACAACGGCACAGGCTATGGTAATCTTGGCAAGGAAAGAGGTGGGCCCTGTGGCTCCAAACAGTGCCTGACTCGATGTGGCACCAAAACTGGAGCCTATGCTGGCACCCTTGCCCGCCTGAAGCAGGATTGTTACCACCAGAAAGATGCTTACAATAACATGTATGGCAATTATCAGTGTGTCCATAGGATATTATATTAAAAAACAACTCGTCACAAAAAGCAAGTAAAAAACCCCGACAGAACAAAAAACTTGCAATCTTCTGTATAAAGAATTAAGATTTCCCTGATAAGGTTGAAATAAAGAGGTGGCTTGTGTCATTCTTTTCTTGCTCTCGAAAAAGAGATGGATACTACCCTTGTGGGGAGTAAATCTCATCCGGAGAAATGTTTGAAATATGAAAATATCTTCCAATACCTTTACCATATCAAGAAAGTTTGCAGTTCTGCTCCTGTTCTTTTCTATCCTCTTTATAGTGGATTCATATCTTATAACCCGTAAGAGCGATGGTTTCAAGCTCTATACCGAGATGGAACACAAACTCTCGCTTCTATTGACGGATATTGTAAGGGCAGAATACATGCTCGACATATTCGTTGTGGCACGCCATCTGGAAGATGGTGTGCCAGAGACGATAAAGAGGGATGTGAGGAAGATCGACAAGGAGATCGAAGAGGTTATAAGTTTCGGTGCACAGATGTTCGGTAATGACAATGTATACAGAGGTATTGTGAGTTCTGTGAGGGAGAACTGGACCGCTGTAAAGGAGCAGATAAAAAGACTCGATGGTGTGGAGACGGAAGAGGAGACACTCCTTGTGCACAACTCTGTGGATACACACGCCATAATGCTTCGTGAGGATATTGAGCGATTCATGAACCTTGTTGGAGAGAGGGCAAATGTCTCGCTGGTGGAGAGAAGAAACTATACACTGTTTGTCCTTCTCCTGTCTCTTGCACTGGGCCTGGCAGCCGGCAGTATCTTCCTGTACAAGGTCATCTTCCCTCTGGACAGGTTTTATCTCCATATGCTTTCTACCTTCAAGGGTAGAAAGGACGAATGGCAGGAGGATATGAGAGGGGATATAGGTGGTATAGCCGAGGCGTTCAACACAGCAATGGCAAAGATGGAAGAGGTGCGGATGGATGCCAGCAAAAAGTTTCACTATATGGAGCAGAGAGTAGACCAGATGGAAAAGAAGATGGCGTCCATAAAAGAGCTTACGGCCATACTGGCAGGCTCTATTTCGCAGTATGAAGTCTTCATGGGGGCAATAGCAGAGGTTACGAAAACCATGGGGGCCAGTGCCTGTGCAGTATATATTAAAGAGGGAACACAATATAGGCTTAGTGTGTCCAAGGGTTTCTCCAGGGTCTTCTTCTACAGGGCCGAAAATTTTCCCGCAAGAGAGAGGGACTCTTTCAATACCACAAGCCCGCTTGTGTTCAAAGATGTGGTCAAGTATCCTGAAGGGAAACTGAATGGCATACTCTTATCAGAGGATATAAAGAGCTACATATGTGTGCCCATACTGTATGGAGATAGTGTGCAGGGCTATTTCGATGTGGCCTTCAAGGATGAGGTTGCACCTTCAGAAGAAGAGCTTCTGTATCTACAGTCCATAGCCACCCATTGTGGTGTAGCTATAGTTCATTCACTGGTATGCCTCGATGAGAGAAACAAGAGATTGTTCATGGAGCGTATAATAGAGCATATGCCAGCTGGTGTGGCTGTGTTCGATAGAGATGGCACATGCGTGCTCCTGAACGACGGGTTCAAACAGTTTCTTGGATGTGATGTGAGGTGTGAACTGCGGGGAAATTACAACATCTTCGAAGACGACTACATGGAAGAACTCGGCATACTGCCAAAGCTCAAAAGGGTTTATGAGGGTAACCATGTGGAACTGGTTACCATACCACACAGACCACATGACGGAGAAAAGGTGAGGGTGATAGGTTGCCCTGTGTATGAGGCTGGTGGAAGCATATCATACATATTGCTTGTATGTAATCGATTGAGAGGGGAGTTGTGAGCAGGTGATAGGGCGTCGTATGAAAATATCCGACAAGATAGGAGGGGTATTCATACTGACACTCCTGATGGTCAGTATAGGAGGCATGGTTGGCATATATAACGCCTCCAAGATAACAGAGGTTACAAGATTCCTCTACAGCGACATCTTCAGGAAGACAGAGATACTGCTCACCCTTGAGAAAGAGTTTCTTGCCCACAGGCAGGAACTCTTCCTCCATATAATAGTGGCCGATAAGGGTTCAAAGTCGTTTCTGGAATCCACCATAAAGGACCGCAGAAAGAAGATCAAGAAACTTGTGGAGGACTACAAGAAACTTGGTATCGATGACAATAGCAGAAATATACTCGAGAGGTTCATCTCGAACCTCAGCTACTACTGGGATATTCAGGATACCGTGATAGGTGTTTCTGCCATGGGCGAGAGAGACGCTGCAATGGACATAGAAAGGGTGGATGGCAATGAGCGGTTCAACAATGCCCTTAACGCACTCAAGACCCTTATAGAGGAGGAAAATATAGCAGCACTTCGGGCATACAGGAAGACCGAACATCTGGGCAAGATTATTCTTGCCGTTACCCTTGTGTTTACCCTGCTCGGTATTACTGTGGCAGGTGGTCTGTGGTGGATACTCTCGAGGTCCATTGCAAGGCCAATACAGGCAATAGAAGAGTCTGCAAGAAAGCTGGCAAAGGGAGACCTTAAACAACGGGTCAATGTGGTGAGCAATGACGAGATAGGCTCCCTTGCAAGAGAGTTCAACAGAATGGCCGAAAGCCTGGAACATTACTACGAAACACTTGAGAAGAAAGTAAAAGAAAGAACAGAAGAGTTGAGAATAGCCAACGAAGAGCTATACAAGAAGAAAAAGGAACTGGAAATAAAAAATGAAGAACTTGCACGGGCAAGCCAGATGAAGAGCCAGTTTCTGGCAAATGTGTCACATGAGCTGAGAACTCCACTCAACTCCATCATAGGGTTCTCAGAGCTTCTCCAGGACAGTGCCTTTGGAGAACTCAACGAAAAACAGGTGCAGTATGTGAAGTTCATACACTCAAGCGGGGTGCATCTGTTGCAGCTCATAAACAGTATACTTGATCTATCCAAGATAGAGGCCGGCAGGATGGAGGTTGTGCCAGAAGAATTTGTGCTCACAGAGATGCTCTCTGAAATACTTACCACCATCAAACCACTGGCACACAAGAAGAACATAACCATAGAGATGAAGGACACACCCGCCTCTCCTGTCATAGTTGCAGACAGGGCAAAGTTCAAACAGATAATGCTCAATCTTCTGTCCAATGCGGTCAAGTTCAATGTTGAAGGTGGAAATGTTACGGTAGACTGGGATATAAAGGAAGAACCACGGGGAACAGACTTCGAAAGATACCTGTACATATCTGTGGAGGATACAGGTATAGGCATAAAGGAGAATGATCTGGACAGGATATTCAAAGAGTTCGAACAACTTGAACCGACCATAACAAGAGAACATGGGGGCACAGGGCTCGGGCTTGCCCTTACAAAGAAACTGGTTGAACTCCACAACGGAGAGATATGGGTGGAGAGTGAATTCGGAAGGGGAAGTAGATTCACGGTAAAGCTGCCACAGGGTGTCAAGAAGATAGAGGTGATAAAGCCAGAGATAGATACAAGAACAATAATACGCTCGAGAGAGGACAAACCATTCATACTTGTTGCAGGAGAGAGTGAGGATGTGAACCATCTCCTTGAGATATATCTTACAGAGGAGGACTACAATGTGCTGGCGGTTAAAGACGGTGTGGAACTGATAGAAAAGGCAAAGGAGAAGAAACCATTTGCAGTGGTGATGGGTATTATGCTTCAGGGCAAGAAAGATGGGTGGGAGGTGTTGAAAGAGCTCAAGTCCTGCAACGACACGAAAGACATACCAGTTGTGATAATATCAGCCGCAAACAATAAGGAGCTGGGCTTTGCCCTGGGAGCTGTGGACTACCTGGTAAAACCAGTGGAAAAGGACAGGCTTCTTGAATCACTCGAAAGACTCAGTTTTGCAAAAAGAGTAAAGAGGGAGAAGCTGGATATACTCGTGGTGGATGATGATCCCTATGTGCTGGACCTTCTGGGAGATATGCTCGAGAAAGAGGGATACAGGGTACTTAAGGCGGATACGGGAGAGAAGGCCATAAAGATGGCCATAGAGAGAGAGCCGTCTCTTATAATACTGGATCTCATGATGCCAGGCACAAGTGGATTCGATGTGGTGGATAAACTCAAAAAACATCCCGTTGCCAAGAATATTCCCATACTCATATTTACAGCAAAAGAGATAACCGAGGAGGACAAGGCAAGACTCAACTCTTCTATAAAAAAGATTATAACCAAGGCGAGTTTCTCAAGAGAAGAACTGCTCTCTGAGATAAGGTTCCTTGAGCTCACATACCCTGAAAAGGCAAATATGCTGGATAAGACCACGAGGATCTTTAACAGAAGATACTTCGACATGATACTTTCAAGAGAACTCTCCAGGAGCGAACAGAACAGAAACAGATTCTCCATCCTGTATATAGACATAGACAACTTCGAGGGATTCAACAAGAGGTGGGGTCTCAAAAACGGTGATAGGGTGTTAAGGGAGATAGCAAATCTTCTCATCTCGAACCTCAGAAGGATGGACTATGTAACAAGGTATGGCGGTGATGAGTTTACGGTTCTGCTGCCTGATACAGTGAATGAAGAGGCATATAATGTGGCAAGAAAACTCAAAGAGCTCGTTGGCTTTTACAGGTTCAGGGCAAAGGGAGAAGAAGACAGCATCACAGTGAGCATAGCTTTGATGACCCTTCCTATGGATGAGGATATAGTTATAATGGAAGAGTTAGAGCGGTTCGTTAAGAAGGCGTATCTTAAGGGCGGCAACAGGATAGCAGTGTACGGGAGGGACGGGAATGGCGAAGAAGATTCTGGTGGTAGAGGATAATCTTCTCAACAAGGTTCTGGTAAAGGAGATACTCTCCATGAAGGGCTACCAGATAATAGAGGCTGTTACAGGAAAAGAGGCCATAGAAAAGGCGGTGGCTGAAAGGCCTGACCTCATCCTCATGGACCTACAGCTGCCTGAGATGGATGGTGTTACCGCCACAAAGCTCATAAAGGAGAAGGAAGAGTTCAAGGATACTCCTGTGGTGGCACTCACCGCCTCTGCCATGAAGGGGGATGAAGAAAAGGTGCTCGAAGAGGGTTTTGATGGCTATGTGCCAAAACCCATAGAGGTGAAGAAACTATTGCATGTTGTGGAAGAAAACCTCAAGTAACTGGCCTTTCCGTGTGGGGCCAATATATATTAATCCTCGATTCAGAATCTTTTCTGCAACGACTCCATGAGCCTTCTTGCCCTTTCCTGGTCATCCCTGTGGAGTTCTATTCTACCGTATCTTGCACGCTGAAATAGTTCTGTCAGGTCTACCACCTCCTGGATGCCTGTTCTTGAGGCAAACTCCATGGGGGTTTCCTGAGGCAGTCTCTCAATCCCCCTCTTTGAAAGTATGCGCGTCATCTCACCATAGAACCACAGGCCTTCTTGATAGCTCTTTTTAGCCCGGTGTTTTCCTGCGAGCAAGAATATCAGGACCGTAAGTAGTGCGGTGAACACTGCCATGGCAGCAATCCACTGCCAGCCATCTCTCAACCCCTTGAGTCCTTTCACCACAGAGTGCCTGAACTCTCTTATACCTGTTTCCATCGAGCTTGCAAGCCTTATCTGATCCGAGAGGCTATAGTTTATTATGTATCTATACCATCTCCAGTGGAGGGCATCTATGTACAGGCCAATGCGGGATGTGCGCGATGGGAGCAAAACCCCTTGCTGCGGGGTGGGGTCAAACCTCACCCAGCCTCCCCTTTCATCGATATAGGCCTCCACCCATGTATGGGCATCCTTCTGTCTGAATATGTAGTAGCTGGCAAAGGGGTTTTTTTCTCCACCTGCAAAGCCTGTTACAAGGCGGGCAGGTATGCCCACCGCTCTTAGCATGATGACCATGGATGTTGCAAACTGTTCGCACCAGCCCACCCCTGTGTTGAAAAGAAAGTCCTCTATTGGCTCACCCGAGCCTTTCTGAATGTCTGCAGAAAGTGAGTAGCTGTAAGTGCTCTTAAGATACCCTTCTATGGTCATTGCCTTCTGCATGGCTGCGGAACGATTTGCTGTAATCCTTTCGGCAAGCTTCTTTATACGAACACTATCTGGTGGCAACTCGAGGTAGGCCTGTAGCTCATCCTCTGCTGTAACAACGCCATCTTTTCCTGCCCATACGGTGTATTCTATTCGTTGCAGTGGTGGGGCGGGTAGATAGAGCGTGCCTGTGGAGTCTGTCCATATACCTGTAAAATTGCCCTCTATCCTCACCCACGCAGCCGGGCTAAAGAGTATGTCCGTATCAAGGGGTTCGAGCATTATCCTGTATTGTGTCATGCCCCCTCTGGTCATAAGCCCTGATAGGAAGACACCCCTGGCAGGCCTTTCAATGAGGCTTCGTTCCAGTTTTTCCCTTTTCCATGCTCCATCCCTGTAGGTTGCGAGCACACCGCCCTTTATGTAGAGTGGTGGTGCTCCATGGGTCTCAACCCTCATGACCACCGTTGAGTCGAGCTTTACAGTGCCTACAGAGCCCAGCTCCACGGTGTCTGAAAAGCCGGATACCTTTATGGTATTGAGGGTTTTGCTCTCGAAGATATGGAGTTCCACCCTTGGAATAACAAAGAAGAGAACAAGGGTTATGACAAGGGCAATCATGGTCAATGCCACTGTGCCTGCAAAGAAGGCTTTTCCGAAAAGCCCTGGTGGTGGCTCTCTGAGTCTGTGTTCAGAGCTGTCTCTTTTGATGCTGAATATAATCATTGCCCATATGGTCGATATTATGAACAGCAATATTATTCCGAAGAACGCAGGGCTTGTGGTGGATGCCGAGGCCGCAAGGAGCTCGAAGAACACTATTATGTAGAGTATAAGGTGGTCTCGGGTTGTCCTGAGGTCATAGAGCTTGATCACGCACAACAGAGAAAGAAACCTTGCGGCAGAGCCCACAAGACTGGCAGACACCAGGAGATAGTCCACAAGGAACACAAGAAGTAATAGAAGGGCAAGGCCATTCCAGATGCCGGGGGGAACTCTTCTGCCAATACGCTCCCTTGTGAACAGGGTGGAGATGGTGGTAATCCATATGAACACAATAAAACCTGTGCCCAGCTCTTCTATAAGTGAGATGGATAGAAGCCCCACGATGGTTATCAGGTAGACTATGAGGGATATGTATGCTGAAAACCTCATGCCTCCACCCTTACAGATGGGGTGCCACTTTCTTCTGCTGGTCCTATTTCCGAAAGAAGGCCGAGTATGCGGTGAAGCTGGGGTGTGCCCCTGCCATGGGCAATGGTATGGGTGATGGTCTGGAGTGCCACCTCATAGCCATGGTTCAGGTAGTGGTTTACAAGGGTGGCTGCCCTGTCAACGGTGGCCTCAAAAAGCTCGTCCTCTCTGCCCCTGTTCTCGAACACTATGGAGACCCTTTTTTCCCTTTCTGTTTCGAACTCCTTTTTTACAAGTCTTCCAGCCCTTGCACTTGCCTTCCAGTGTATATGCTTGGCATCGTCCATGAGGGTGTAGTCTTCGAGCCCACGGATTTCATCCCCCACACCTCGCACAGTGGTTGAGCCTGTGCCATGCCTGGTGCCATTGTGAAGGCGCGGTAGCCTCATGGCCACTATCGACGGGTATACGATGAGCTCTATGGGAGCAGGAAGCCTTCTCTTCTTAACAAAGAACCCGAAGGGAAACCTTGTGGCAACCTCTATGCCCTCAAGCTTGAGGCGCCCCCTCTTTGGAAACCTGTATCTTGCTATACCATCTTTTTTCCGGCCGCCATCGAGCTTTATCACATAGAAGGGCTCGCACTGGAGAGCCTCTGTATCGAGTTCTTCCACCCAGAAGGAATAGGAGGCAATAAGTCTTTTTCTGTTCTCGACCGAGACCTTTACAGGAACAGGGCTGTTCTTGAAGACCGAGGCCGGTAGCCTTCTTTCAACGCCCAGGTTCTGCAGGGTGAGTTCACTCAATATGCCGGATATTATTATAAGTGAAAGCAGTGTTGCCACCACAAGATAGAGAAGGTTGTTGCCCGTGTTTATTGCCGCCACCCCTATAAGCAGTAGCACAAATACGAAGCGCCAGCCCTCTTTTGTGAACCGAAGTGTTCTCGAGAACTGTGGCATTCTGGTAGATGGAGAGGGTCTCCTGCCGAAGACGCGCCCCCCTATGATGGTGAGCCACGGAAGTGGTGCGGATATAAGTTTCGCAAGATTCATCTAAACCGGTACGGTTGTGGACTCCACTATTTCCTGTATGATGAGTGTTGAGTTCTCCCGCTGGTCGTACTCTCTGGGTATTACCCTGTGGGCAAGTGATGGCAGGGCCACGGCCTTTATGTCATCCGGTGTGCACCAGCCTCTACCCCTCATCAGTGCCATGGCCTGAGCGCATCTGTAGAATGCCCGTGCCCCACGGGGACTTACACCGAGCCTCAAGGAGTCATGCTCCCTGGTCTTCTTTACCATACGGATTATGTAATCCAGCAGTTCCTCTTCTACACTTACTCTCTCTGTGGCACGCTGAATGGACAGAAGTTCGTCCACGGTTATTGCCGGCTCGAGACTTTCTGGCATGAGGGCTGAAGGTGGGCTGGATACTATCTCTTTTTCCACCTCTTCAGCAGGATAACCTATTGAGACAGAGAGGGTGAAGCGGTCGAGCTGGCTTTCAGGGAGCATGAATGTGCCTGTGTATTCCACCGGGTTCTGGGTTGCTATGAGCATGAATGGTTCTGGAAGGGGATAGGTGATGTTGTCCACCGAGACCTGCCGTTCGTTCATCGCCTCGAGGAGCGCGCTCTGGGTCTTTGGTGTGGCACGATTTATCTCATCGGCAAGGACAATGTTGGCAAATATTGGGCCGTGGCGGAACTCGAAGTCCCCTGTAATCTCGTTGTATATGGTAACCCCTATCACATCGGATGGCATGAGATCACTGGTGAACTGTATTCTTCTGAATGTGGCATCCACACTCCTTGCAAGGCTGTGTGCGAGTGTGGTCTTGCCCACCCCCGGGACATCCTCTATGAGAAGATGGCCTCCCACAAACAGGCTGGCACAGGCAAGCTCTACCACTCCCCTTTTGCCGCGCACCACCTTCTCTATGTTACCTGTTACAGCGTCTACCTTCTCTTTAATCGCTCTTGCATCCATTGTTCTTTAAGTTTAACAGATTTGGCTCTCCTTATCAAACCAGGGTTGTTGAAAAAAAGAAGGTGTAAAGGCTCTTGACTTATTTTCATAAAAGTCGTATTATGAAATTGGAAGAATAAGGAAGTAGATGTCGTTATGGAAGGGGAGAGCTATATAGAGAACTTCGAGAGGCTTGTGGAAAGTGTGGAGCGACTGGTGAGGTCATACGAGGAGCTTGAAAGCGAGAACCTTCAACTGAGAGAGACGATAAAGGAAAAGGAGAGAAAAATCGACAAGTTAAGTGAGAGGCTTGAGAGGTTTGAAAGGGAAAAAGGGTTGTTGAGGGAAAAGGTTGACCTTTTGATTTCCAGACTGGATGGGTTGATCCAAAACGGTTGAGGTTGGTTTTGAAGAGTGTGGTGGAACTTACCATATGCGGCAGGAAGCTGGTTGTAAAGAGTGATGAGACAGAGGAATATGTACGAAAGGTAGAGGAATTCCTGAACAGACGGATCGAAGAGATAAGACAGAATACAAGGGTGGCAGCTACGGTTGATCTTGTGTTGCTTGCGGCACTGAACCTGAGCGGGGAACTGGTGAAGATAAGGGATAGACTGGAAAGGCTTGATAAAAGGTCTTCAGAACTTGTAGGGGTTATTAACAGGATGACCCTGAAATAAGAGAGCTTCTCCCCTGCGGTGTGCGTGATCGGTGGTTTTATTTGGGACCCAACACCATACACAAGGGGCTGGCTCTGACCTTCGGACGACATGTCCTCCTTGTAGGGGAAAGTCGGAAGAGGTTACACCGGCCACCACCTGATCATGGCGTCGGGGTTCAACAAATACCGTCGACACGGCATCAGCGGGGGAGAAAGATGTTCATAAAAACCAGACAGTATTTGAAAAACATCGGCACCCTTTAAACCCTTACCTTCTCAATTTCTGAAAGCCCTTCCTCAATGCCTCTCACCAGAGAAAGCCATTAAAACCATGGTTATAGCGCTTAAAGAGGACTTGAGAAGAGAACTGCTTGGAAAGAGGCTTTCCGTGAGCCATGAGGAGGTGTGTGCCCTGAGTCTCCTGGTAGGGCAGAGGTTTGTTGCCACCGAAGAGTTTGCTGATGCGGAAAGGATGGCCCTTTACTGCGGGTTCAAAAACGAGGTGCTCACAGACCATATCTTTTCCGAGGCAAAAAGACAGGGCAAGACACTCTACTATCCCCGTGTGGATACAGAGGGGCTTACATTCCACAGGGTGGACAGCCTTAAGGAGCTCTCCCCGGGCTCACATGATATTCCAGAGCCATCCACACAGAACCACTCCATGCCCCCGGAGGAACTCCACTGCATAGTAATACCAGGTGTGGCATTCGACATCAGGGGGGCAAGGCTTGGCTATGGAAAGGGATATTACGACAGAACACTCAAGGATACAGGAGCCAGGAAGGTGGCACTTGCATTCGATTTTCAGGTGGTGGACTTCATACCACTTCAGAGCTGGGATGTAAGGGTAGACTGCATAGTAACTGAGAAGAGGATAATAAGGGTTTGAAAATGAACATTATTCTGCACCCTATCTTCAAAAAAAGTAAATCTTTGGATAAGAGGAAAGGAGTTGAGTATGGTTATGCACGGAGGAGTCATCTTTCTACTTGCTCTAATACTGGGGCTGGCTATAGGCATAGGGATAGGCATCATAGTAAGAAAGAAGCTGGTAGAGTCAAGGATAGGAGAGGCAAAGAAAGATGCCTCTGGTATAATTGAGGAGGCAAAGAACCGTTCGCAACAGCTAATAAAGGAGGCAGAGCTTCAGGCAAGAGACAGATTGTACCAGGCAACCCAGCAGATAGAAAAGGAACTGGCAGAGAGAAGAAAAGAGATACAGAACTTTGAGCGAAGACTGGTATCGAAAGAAGAGGGCCTTGAAAGAAAATTCCAGACCCTGGAGAGAAAGGAAGAGGACTTCGAGCGGCGTGAGCGGGAGTTCAGAAAGAGGGAAGAGAGACTCAAGGAGATGGAGGATAACCTCTCGAGGCTCGTTGAGGAGGAGAGAAGAAAGCTCGAGGAAATCTCTGGCATGACCAGAGAGGATGCCCGTGCAACACTGCTTTCAAAGGTGGAAGAAGAGGCAAGGGGCGAGGCCGGCAAGGTTCTCAAAAGGATAGAAGAAGAGGCAAGAAGTGAGGCCGAAAAGAAGGCGAAAGAGATAATAGCCCTTGCCATACAGCGCTATGCAGGCGATTATGTGTCGGAAAGGACGGTATCCGTCGTGAGCCTTCCCAATGAGGAGATGAAGGGTAGAATCATAGGAAGAGAGGGCAGAAACATCCGCGCCATAGAGAGCATAACAGGTATAGACATAATAGTGGATGACACACCAGAGGCGGTCATCCTTTCAGGCCATAACCCGGTAAGAAGGGAGATAGCAAAAATATCCCTTGAAAGACTCATCGCAGACGGCAGGATACACCCTGCAAGGATAGAAGAGGTGGTGAGCAAGGTAGAAGAAGAGGTGGAGAAGAACATACAGGAGGCAGGTGAGAGGGCTGTGTTCGATACAGGGCTGCATGGAATACACCCGGAACTGCAGAAGCTTATAGGAAGGCTCAAGTTCCGCACAAGCTACGCACAGAATGTATACAGCCATTCACTCGAGGTCTCCTTCATATGTGGAATAATGGCATCAGAGCTGAACCTGCCAACAAAGCTTGCAAGAAGGGCAGGGCTTCTGCATGACATAGGAAAGGCTGTGGACCATGAGGTCGAAGGCTCCCATGCGCAGATAGGCGGAGAGCTTGCCAAGAAGTATGGAGAAAATCCCCTCATAGTGGCTGCCATAACTCAACACCATGAGGACAGACCGGAGAGCCTGCTTGCCATACTCGTGCAGGCAGCCGATACCCTTTCTGCAGCACGCCCGGGCGCCAGAAAGGAGATGTACGAGACCTACATAAAGCGCCTTGAAGACCTTGAAAGGATAGCAAAGAGCTTCAAGGGGGTGGAAAAGGCATACGCACTCCAGGCAGGTAGAGAACTTCGTGTCATAGTGGAAAGCTCATTTGTGGATGACGGAGAGGCAACCCTTCTTTCAAGGGATATAGCAAAAAAGATAGAAAAAGAGCTCACCTACCCGGGACAGATAAAGGTTACCGTTATAAGAGAGACCAGGGCTGTTAACTACGCAAGGTGATAGGGTGGGATGAGAGACTCTTTAAGGATACTCTTTCTGGGTGATGTTATAGGCAGGCCAGGCAGACTGGCAGTTAAAAGGTTGCTACCAGTCCTTAAGAAGCGCTACAGCCTGGACTTCGTGGTGGCCAATGGAGAAAATGCTGCAGGCGGGTTCGGTATCACAGAGGATGTCTATGCAGAGCTTGTGGGAGCAGGCATAGATGCCATAACCTCTGGCAACCATATATGGGACAGAAAGGAGGTTCTCAACTTCATAGACAATGCAGACCGCCTGCTTCGCCCCTTTAACTATCCTGCAGGCTCACCAGGGACAGGGTTGAGACTCTTCACGAAAGATGATGTGGAGATAGCCGTGCTGAACCTCTGTGGAAGGGCCTTCATGGATGACCTGGATTGTCCCTTCAGGGCAGTGAGCAGGTGTCTGAAAGCTCTCTCTGCACAGGTTGTCCTGGTGGACATGCACGCAGAGACAACCTCTGAGAAGATAGCCATGGGATGGTATCTCGATGGAAGGGTCAGTGCCGTCATCGGCACACACACCCATGTGCAGACATCTGATGCCAGGGTGCTCCCGGGAGGCACCGCCTATATAACAGATGCAGGCATGACAGGCCCTGTGGACTCTGTCATAGGGATGAAGAAAGAGCTCGTTATAAAGAGGTTCCTCACCCAGATGCCCGTAAGGTTCGAGGTGGCCACAGGCAGGCTCGAACTGCAGGGCCTTTTCCTTGAGGTAGACCCCGCCACTGGTAGAGCCACCCACATAGAGAGGATAAAAGAGGAGGCATGAAACAGGTGAGCCCGGAAGAACAGCTCAAGATTATACGAAAAAGAACCGTTGACCTTGTGGACGAAAGAGAGCTCCTCGAAAGACTCAAAGAGAGTTCACGAACAGGTAAGCCTTTGCGCATAAAGGCGGGGTTCGACCCCACAGCCCCTGACCTTCACCTTGGACACACGGTTCTTATAGATAAGCTCAAAGAGTTCCAGGCTCTCGGCCACCATGTGATACTCCTCATAGGGGACTTTACAGCCATGATAGGAGACCCCACAGGAAGGCTGGATACCCGCCCACCACTTACACGCGAAGAGGTGGAAAGAAACGCCAGGACATATACAGAGCAGGTCTTCAAGATACTCGACCCCGATAGAACAGAGGTGGTCTTCAACAGCCAGTGGATGTCCCAGATGAATGCACAGGACCTTATACAGCTTGCCTCACGCTTCACCGTGGCAAGGATGCTCGAGCGTGATGACTTCAAAAAACGCTACACCCAGGGGCACTCCATAGCCATACACGAGTTTCTCTACCCCCTTATACAGGGCTATGACTCCTGTGTCCTCAAGGCAGATGTGGAACTTGGCGGCACTGATCAGCTCTTCAACCTCCTTGTGGGTAGAGCACTCCAGCGTGAGTTCGGCGAGCGCCCACAGGTGGTAATAACCATGCCCATCCTTGAGGGCACAGACGGGGTGCAGAAGATGAGTAAATCCACGGGTAACTACATAGGTATAACCGAGCCACCTGAAGAGATCTACGGCAAGCTCATGAGTATATCAGATGAGCTTATGATACGCTACTACACACTCCTTACAGATGTGGATGACCCATACATAGAGGATATGAAGACCGGCAGGTTGCACCCCAGGGATGCCAAAAAGAGGCTTGCCTTCGAGATAACCAGAAGGTTCTGGGGGAAAAGGGCTGCCCACAGGGCCGAGGAAAGATTCGAGACAGTGTTTGTAAAAAAGACCCTTCCAGAGGATATAGAGGAGATAACCATAGAGCCCAGGGACGACAGGATATGGCTGCCAAGGCTTATGACCATGGCAGGGCTTTCCAGCAGTAACTCCGAGGCCATAAGACTTATAGAGCAGGGTGGAGTAAGGGTGGATGGCAACAGGGTAAAGGAGCGCACCACAGAGCTTCCCACAACAGGTGTCCTCCTCCTGCAGGTGGGAAAAAGAAGGTTCAGGCGCATAGTGTTCAAAAGATAGTCGCCTTTAAACCTCCTTGAAAATCCACCGATAATAAGGTAGAATAAACGATGGTAACCGGGTATTAAGGGTTTTCGACCATGCTTACCTCTGTATCGCCACTGGAACACTTTCACAGTCTCATCGAGGAGGCACTGAAGGGACAGAGGCTCGATATAGACAAGAATGTGGAGTTCTATCTTGCAAATCTTCTCGCCTGCCGCATAGAGACCAGAAGATTTTCCACAGAGCCTGTTGCATTGAGGCTTCTCAATGCCCTTGAGGAAAGAAGGGAGCTTAAGAACATGCTCCTTAAAGAGGTGGGAGATACCACGCTCTTTGTGGCAGGCTTTTTCCATGAAAGCCTCAAGAGAAAGCTCGTCGATGTGGACTACTACATAGACATAGGCACCATATCATACAACCACCTTGCTGAATCCCTCTCTGAAGGCCCATCTGCCCATCTTTCCTCCCTTTACAGAGAACTTTCAACGAGGTTCATGGAGCTTGTGGACCTGTTAAGCGAGGTGAGCGAGAGAACGAGATTCTCCTCCGTAAAGGACATACTGCGTATATACGAGCGCTGGCTGCACACCGGTAGCAAGCGGATGGAAAGGCTTTTGAGAAAGGTAGGCATAGAGCCTGTTTCTGTAGACAAGGATTCCCTCCAGTAAGTAGGCAAATTGGCTGGAGAATTCGGTTGACTGACAGCTCTTTGCCTGTTATCTTTATCTAAAACATTATTCCAAAAAAGGAGGTCTTATCATGGACTGGGGAATGGAGAACAGGCTCGCCCGTATAGTAAAACCCAAGACGGGAAGAACCGTCATGCTCGCCGTTGACCACGGATATTTCCTTGGACCCACAACGGGGCTTGAAGAGCCGGCAAAGACCATAAAACCACTTGTAAAATATGCAGACTCCATAATGCTCACAAGGGGGGTGTTGAGAAAGTGTGTATCCCCACAGCAGGATGTTCCAGTGGTCCTGAGGGTCTCTGGTGGCACCAGTATACTTGGAAACCTTGCAGATGAGGGAATAACCGTCTCCATGCAGGATGCCCTGAGGCTCAATGTATCTGCTGTGGCTCTTTCCATATTCGTTGGCTCCGAGCTCGAAAAACACACACTCCTGGGACTTGCAAGGCTTGTGGATGAGGCAGAGGAATACGGCGTGCCAGTGCTTGCAGTTACAGCAGTCGGAAAGGATATGAACAGGGATGCCCGCTACCTGGGACTTGCCACGAGGATAGCGGCAGAACTGGGGGCACACTTCGTGAAGACCTATTACTGTGAGGACTTCCAGAAGGTGGTAAAGGCATGTCCCGTGCCCATAGTTATTGCAGGAGGCAAGAAGATACCAGAGCACGATGCACTGGAGCTCACTTACAGGGCCGTAAGTGATGGAGCCGTTGGGGTGGATATGGGAAGGAACATCTTCCAGTCAGAAAACCCGGTGGCAATGATAAGGGCCGTGAGAGAGATAGTCCATAACGATGCCACGGTAGACCAGGCATACGAACTCTACAAGACACTCAGCGAAGAGGCGAAAGAGAAGACCGCCTGACCAGAAAAAGAGGAGGCGTTGAAGAAGAACTTGCGTGTTGCAGTGTATTACTCGAATAATGATGTAAGGGTAGAAAAAATAGAACTGCCTGCCATAGGTGATGATGAACTGTTGCTCAGGGTAGAGGCAAGCGGAATATGCGGGAGCGATGTGATGGAGTGGTACAGGCTCAGGAGTGCCCCGAGGGTGCTGGGGCATGAGGTGGCAGGCATGGTAGAAGAGTGTGGCAGGAATGTAAAAAAGTTCAGACCAGGCGACAGGGTAACGGTATCACACCATGTGCCATGCAACACCTGCAGATACTGCCTCGAGGATAACCACACCGTATGTGATACCCTGAGGAGCACCAACTTCGAGCCTGGTGGATTCTCTGAGTATGTAAGGGTACCTGCCATAAATGTTGACAGAGGGGTCTTCAAGATTCCACCAGAGATGAGCTTCGAGGAAGCCACATTCGTTGAACCGCTGGGCTGTGTGGTAAGGGGATTCAGGGTGGCAGGGATGGGCCCTGCCAGAAGTGTGCTCGTTGTGGGAAGTGGAGTCTCCGGGCTTCTGCACATAAAGCTTGCAAGAGCACTTGGGGCAGAATTCATAGCGGCAACAGATGTGCACCCCTACAGACTATCTGTAGCTGAAAAGTGTGGGGCAGACCTTGTGGTGAGGGCAGGAGAAAGGGTAAGAGAAAAGATACTCAAAAGGTTTGGAAGACTATGTGACCTCGTATTTCTCTGTGCCTCGGCAGATGGTGCGATAAAGGATGGGCTCGAATGCGTAGAGAGGGCAGGCACGGTGGTCTTCTTTGCCCCCAAGATGCCAGGGGAACTCTACCCCATGGAGATATTCTCCGTCTGGAAGGACAATATAACCATGAAGAATACCTATGCCGCAGCCCCAAGAGATAGCCTCGTTGCCCTTGAGCTTATCGCAAATAGAAGGGTAGATGTAAGGGATATGATAACCCATCTGCTGCCACTGGAGGATATACAGAAGGGCTTCAGACTGGTGGAGGAGGCAGGGGAATCCATAAAGGTGATAATTAGACCACATCAGTAGGAGATAGGAGAGATGAAGAAGATAGGTTTCATAGTCAAAAAGGCCAACCCAGAGGCGATCGAGCTGGGTGTAGAGCTTGCCAGGTATGTAAGGGACAGGGGGATAGAGTCCTATGCCGATGCCGATGTTGCGGCAAAGACTGATTTTGTAATGCCCGCAGACAGAGAGACACTTTCAGGCAAGATGGATGCGCTGGTAGTGCTTGGAGGAGACGGCACCATGCTCTATGCATCGAGACTTGTAGGAGGCAGAAGGATACCCATACTGGGTGTCAATATGGGTGGGCTCGGATTCCTTACGGCTGTGAAGATGGATGAGGCCAAAAGTAACCTCGACAAGATGATAAGAGGCAGATATGAAGTGGAAGAACGGATGATGCTCAATATCAAGATAATCAGAGACAAAAGAAAGTTTGCAGAGTACAGGGTGCTGAACGATGCCGTAATAAAGGGTAGAAAGACGAGGCTTGTAAGGATGGAGACACGGGTAGACCAGAAATACATGACAACATACAGGGCAGATGGACTCATAATAGCAACACCCACGGGCTCAACGGCATATGCACTGTCTGCAGGTGGCCCCATACTTTATCCAACCCTTCACTCCATATTGCTTGTGCCCATATCGCCTTTCAATCTATCGAAGAGGCCGATTGTGCTGCCAGAGTCAGTGGAGCTGGAGGTCAAGATACTCGTAGATAACATGGAGATAGAGCTCACACTGGATGGCCAGGTGGATATGCCGATGAGTACAGGAGATGTGGTGCTGATAAAGAGGGCGGAAGAGAGCGTATGGTTCGTAAAGAGTGATGAGAAGAGCTACTTCGATGTGTTGAGGGAAAGGCTTCTGTGGGGCAGGTAGGACCGATGTGCCAACTATTCTTACAATGTTGCAGGAACTCCACATAAAAGACCTTGCCATAATAGATGACCTCAACCTCTCTTTCCAGAAGGGACTTACCGTACTTACTGGAGAGACAGGGGCTGGAAAGAGTATCATTGTGGATGCAATAGAACTGGTGCTCGGCGACAGGGCATCGGCCGACCTCATAAGAAGTGGTAGCGATGAGGCAAGGGTGGAGGCACTGTTCGATATAAGTGGCATGGACAGGATGGAGGATGCCCTCGGTGATGCAGGTATAGGGGCAAAAGATATGCTGTTAATAAAAAGGATAATACACAGGAGTGGTAGAAACCGTATATTCATAAACGAAAGTCTCTCCACACTTATGACCCTTTCAGAGATAGGCAGATACCTCATAGACATATGCGGACAGAGTGAGCATCAGTCCCTCACACGGACAGAAGAACACATAGACATACTCGATGTCTTTGGAGGGCTTGAAAGTCTGCGTGAGGAGATGAGCAACTCATACAGAAAACTCCTGAAGATAAGAAGGGAGTTCGAAGAGCTCAAAGGCTCTACCGAACTATCGGCACAGGAGCGGGAACTGATGGAGTTTCAGCTAAGGGAGATAGAGAGTGTGGGGCCAACAGTGGGCGAGGACGAAGAACTCGAAAGAGAGATTGAAGTGCTTAAGAACGCAGAGAACATACGGCACACACTCTTTGAAGGAGAAAGCACTCTGTACTCAGAAGAAGGGTCTGTGGTGGAAAGAATTTCAGGGCTTATAAAAGGGCTTGATGATCTCGGCGGGATGGACAGTGAGCTCGGAGAACTTGCAAGAAGGCTTGAGTCCGCATACTATGAGCTCGAGGATGTGGCAGCCACCCTGCGCCAGAAGGCAGACACAATAGAGGCAGACCCTGAAAGACTCAGAGAGGTAACTGAAAGGCTCGATGCCATAAATAGTCTTAAAAGAAAATACGGTGGTAGTATGGAAGATGTGATTAGGAGAAGAGACTCTATAAGACAGACCCTGTCCTCCACCGTAAACCTTGATCTCGAACTCGAAAGGCTGCGCACAGAGCTTGTCAGGGCAGAAGAAGAGGCCTGTATGGTTGCAGACTCCCTTGGTGAGGCAAGAAAGAAGGCAGCCAAGGAGCTTGAAGGCGCCATTGAGGGCGAACTGGAAGAGCTTGGCATGAAGGGGGTTGGTTTCAAGGTAGAACTGAAAAGGGACGGGACAGCAGATGGTAAATACAGGTTGACAGAGAAGGGGGCAGAACATGTGGTGTTCCTCATCTCTACAAACCCGGGCGAGAAGGCAAAACCTCTTCACAGGATAGCATCTGGTGGAGAACTCTCGAGGATAATGCTTGCCATAAAGAGCCTTATATCTGTTGGAAGGGTGCCCACACTTGTATTCGATGAGATAGATACAGGTATAGGCTCTACCATGGCACAGGTGGTGGCAAGAAGGCTCAAGAAGGTATCAAAGACACATCAGGTGCTGTGTATAACACACATGCCACAGATAGCAGCTTATGCAGACAGCCATCTTATGGTAAGTAAAATCTCTACATCTGATGGTAGAACAGTAACAAGGGTGAAGAGGCTTGAAGGAGAGGAAAGGATAAAGCAGATAGCTACCATGCTCGGCGGCACCACACCCACAGAGACCACACTGAAGCATGCCAGGGAGCTTCTCGACCAGGCAGGATAAAAGAAGTTGATAAGGAAGGCACGGCTTAAGGACATAAAGAAGATATACGAGCTTCTGGAGACTTTTGCCAGGACAGGCGAGCTCTTGCACAGACCACTGCCAGAACTGTATGCCACATGCAGGGAGTTTTTTGTATACGAGGCAGAAGAAGAGATACTTGGTGTGTGCGCACTCCATGTGTGGTGGGAAGACCTTGCGGAGATACGCTCGCTCGCGGTAAAGAAGGATGTGGCAGGCAAGGGCATAGGTAAAGAGCTTGTTGTTGTCTGCATCGAAGAGGCAAGAGTGCTCGGGGTAAAAAGGATATTCGTGCTGACATACAAAGAGGAGTTCTTCAGAAGGCTCGGCTTCGTGCCAATAGACAAGAATGTGCTTCCACAGAAGGTATGGGGAGAATGCGTGAAGTGTGTAAAGTTCCCCACCTGTGATGAGAGTGCACTGATAATGGACATGGAGGACGAGGGATGAAAGAGAGGATGGAGAACATCATCGACATGCTCACACAGAGGCTTAAAGGCAGGGTGGATGCCTTCGAGGCATATGTGGAACATACCGATGGCGTGACCGTAGAGGCAAGACACAAAAGCATCGACTCTGTAAAGGTTACATCATCGCAGGGTGTGGGAATAAGGGTCATAAAGGATGAAAGGTGTGGGTTCGGCTTCTCAAGTACATTCGACGAGAGGGCCCTATCGACACTTATAGACGATGTAACCGATGGGCTGTCATCTGTCTCCAAGGATAGGGCACTTACACTGCCATCCCCTGTTGAGGCAACTGTTGAATCTCATGCCCTTGGTATATTCGATTCATCGGTGGATTTTGTGGACATAGATGAACATAGAAAAAGGGCGTTGATGATAGAGGAGGCCACCTATGCCACGGATAAAAGGGTAAAGAGGGTCAGGAAGGCAGCCTATGGAGAAAGGAGGGCGACCTTTCGCACGGTGAACTCACTTGGTGTCGATGTGTCGGTGGAGGCCACATTCTCATCTGGCTCTGTAATGGCTGTTGCAACAGAGGATGGGGACTCACAGATGGGATGGTGGGTGGAGATGGGGCACAGAAGAGACTCTGTAAGCCCTGTAGAGATAGGCACAAAGGCCGCAACAAAGGCGGTGGAGATACTCGGGGCAAGACAGATCAAAAGCGGGCTCTACCCGGTGGTGCTTGAGAACACGGTGATGGTGGATATACTTGGCACACTGGGTGGTGCATTTCTGGCAAGCAACACGCAGAAGGGAAGGTCCATGCTGGCAGATAAAAGGGGCAAAAAGGTCATGTCCCCAGTTATAAACATATGGGACGACGGCCTGCTCCCAGGAGGCTGGGCAACTGCTCCATACGACTGCGAGGGTGTGCCAAGAACAAGGACACCACTTGTGCTGGAAGGTGTATGCCAGGGTTTCCTCTACGATACCTACCATGCAAGAAGAGAGAATACCAGCTCCACAGGCAACGCCCAGCGTATGGGTTTCCTCACCACACCAACGGTGGGTGTATCCAACCTCTACATAGAAAAGGGAAATGCCTCGATGAAGCAGCTTGTAGGCTCGATAAAGAGGGGGCTGCTTGTAACCGAGGTCATGGGGGTGCATACCATAGATACGGTTACAGGAGAGTTCTCCCTGGGTGCCATGGGATTCCTCATAGAGGATGGAGAGGTGATCCATCCGGTAAGGGGCATAGCAATAGCAGGCACATTGCTCAAGCTTCTTGAAAAAGCCATGGCGGTGGCAGATGATGTGTGCTTTATAGGACCAGTTGGCTCACCCTCTGTTATGTTCGAAGAACTTCACATAAGTGGTGCATAACCCAGGGAAACTTGACAACCCTACAGGCTGTATTATAATTATCTTAATAAAAGTTCACCCCAGATTTACCCTTCTTGGTAATTCAACTTTGCTCTTTACATGAAAATTTACCTCAACCAGTGTGAGCAGAGGGGATATAGACCCACCTTCTGTCAGAACTGTCGGGGGAAGTGTTGTATTTAGTATGTATATATTCCCTATAAGTTTTTTAGATTAAAGATTAAGATGGCAGGAAGGAATAGCAAAAGAAAAAGGGTGCTCATAGTAGACGACGAAGAGACCATTGGATTGGGTATAAGCGAGATACTCAGGGACGAAGGCTTCGATGCCTATTATGTAACCGATGGAAAGAGTGCGGTAGAAGAGGTCAAAAAGAGGAAGTACGACCTCATATTCATGGATATAGTCATGCCAGGACTCAACGGACTCGATACATTCAGGGAGATAAAGAAGATAAGAAGGGATGTAAAGGTTATTCTCTTTACAGGATACTTCAAGGATGCAGAGGATGTGATAACCCAGGGGGTCAGGGAAGGTATGATAGATGAGTTCATAAGGAAACCCTATTTTGCAGATGAGATTATAAGATCTGTAAAAAAGCATGTTAGAGAAAGGCAGACAAATGTATAGGAAAGGCAGGACAGGGTTTTACAAGAGAGCCATTAACCTGTTCGATAGTGTGGACATATCACCAGATGAGGCGAAGAAGGCACTCATGTATGTACTGGAGGACTACAACGATATGTTCGGTGTGCTGGAAAACATAAAGTGCGAGTGGGAGGCCACATTCGATGCAATAGACAGCCTTATACTGATACATAACGAGGAATTCGATATAGTCAGGGCAAACAGGGCATGCCAGAGAAAGGCAGAGCTTGAATTCAAAGACATGCTGGACAAACCATACTTTGAGGTGTTCCCGTGGATGAGGCCACTCATCAAGGAATGCAGAGAAGCCTGCCTCAAGGAAAGACCAGGAGCCACAGAGATAACCGAGGGCAGACGCACATATTCTGCAAGGTTCTATCCCCTAAAGAGGAAGACAGAAGGAAGGTTTATCCACATACTCGACGATATAACCCAGCTTAAAGGAACTGAAAAGAAACTGAAAGAAGAGGTGGAGATTACCACAGCACTTCTCAATATATCAGAGGCCACCACAAAGCTTGGCGATATAAATATGTTCCTTGAAGGTGTGTTGAAGAATATGAGTAAAATATTCAACACCAGAATATGTCTTGCCTACATATGGGATGAGCTATCTGGTGAGTTCATCCCAACGGCATATCATGGACTGCATCCTTCGATGGTCCCGTTTTTCCGTATCACAAACCTCAGAGAGAGCAACATCCCTCTTATAAAGAAGGTCTTTCATGATGGAAAGCCATGTGTGTTCAGTGGTAGAGATGCCTTCCCTATAGGTTTTCTTGAGATAAAGGACATAAAGAAGGTCATAGTGCTGCCTGTTATGACCAACAAGGAGTACATGGGACTCATAATATGCATATTCACTGAGGATCCACACCTTACACGGCGGCACATGGCAATACTGAACGGCATACACAACCAGATATGTGTAACCCTTGAAGAGGCGCGCCTCTACAGAGAATCCATAGAGAAGGCCATAGAGCTGAGCAACCGTATAGAAATACAGACCCTTATACACGAGATAGACAGAACCATATTGTCCACCCTCAGCCACGGAGATATTCTTGAGACCGTGTCCCGAATGATGGAGCATGTGCTCAACGCAGACAGTATCTCCATATGCCTCGTTGAGAGAGAAAAGGATGGCTTTGTGTTTGTGGCAGGCACAGGAGAGTATCTGCCACGGGATACCATCATAGGATTCAGGGACACCTCACTTACAGAGGTCTTCCTTAAGGGAAGAATACAGTATACGGCAAATCTCAAGAGTGCCGAGGGGCTGCATCTGCTGGAGGCAAGGCTGCTGGGCGAGGGGTTCAGCTCCATCCTGCGGGTACCACTTGTTGTAAAAGGCGATGTCATAGGGGTGCTTAACGCCATGAGCAAACGCCCCTCTGCGTTTTCGTTCCATGACCTTAACATACTCGAGACCCTTGCAGACCAGATTTCCGTTGCAATAGATAATGCAAGACTCTTTAAAGACCTGGAAGAACTCTTCATAGGCACGGTAAGTGCCCTTTCAGGAGCCATAGATGCAAAGTCTCCATGGACTGCCGGTCATTCGGAAAGGGTAACACTATGTGCCATAAAGATTGGAGAGGCGATGGGTATGGACGATGAAGAGCTGAAAACACTAAGGCTTGCCTCGCTCCTGCATGACATTGGAAAGATAGGTGTGGCAGAAGGGGTGCTGGAAAAACCGGAAAGACTCACGGAGGATGAAATAGGGTGTATAAGGATTCATCCTGTAAAGAGCAGGGACATACTATCGCCAATAAAACATCTCAAGGATATTCTCGATGTGGTGCTGCACCACCACGAACACTACGATGGTTCGGGCTATCCCGGTAGCCTCGGTGGAGAGGAGATTCCCATTATGGCAAGAATTATAAGTGTGGCAGACACGGTGGATGCCATGGCAAGTGATAGACCATACAGAAAGGGCAAGACCATGGAAGTCATAGTGGAGGAACTCAAAAGATGTGCAGGTACACAGTTTGATCCACATGTGGTGGCAGCCTTCCTCAAGATAGAAAACGAGGTGTCCAGCCTCTATACCCCACATCTCTCAGAATAAAGAAAACTATAGAAAAAAAACTTCCCATGATGTAAATTATTATTAAATTTGTCGTTCCGGAGTGTTATCAATGCCTGTTCCAATGGTTGTTCTCTTCAAGTTCCTATATCTTCTTGCCATAGTGGTGTGGGTTGGTATGCTACTGTTCTTCAGTTTCATTGCAGCACCTGCCATATTTCGCACCCTTCCGAGGGACACTGCAGGTGATGTGGTGGGGGTCATATTCCCTAAATACTGGCTCATTGGCTATTTATGTGCCATCGTGTCTGTAATAAGCCTTGTGGTGATATTCCTTGCAGAGGGTGGTGTGTCTTATATGCATTTCATCTTACTCTTTCTTATGGCAGGCCTTGTCTTCTATACCGGTCTATTTCCTGCAAAAAGGGCAGGGGATATAAAGGAAAGGCTTAAGGATACGGACAATGAGCTTCTCAGGGCAGAACTGGAAAGGGAGTTCAAGAAGGCACACGGTGAAAGTTCCGTAATGAACATGGTCCTCATAGGGCTGGGCATTGTGGTAATATTGCTGACCTCCATGAGGTTGTAACAATAGGGGTTACAACCGGAAAGAGACCCTGAATGGAAGAGAAAAGGATACCAGAGTTTTTCTTCAATCCCAGCTCCGTTGCCGTTGTAGGGGCATCTGCAAATCCTGCCAAGCTATCCCACATTATAATGAAAAGCATTGAGGAGGCAGGCTTCAGGGGCAGTGTATATCCTGTAAACCCTGCACACCAGGAGGTTCTCGGAAGAAGGTGTTATCCCAGCCTCGATACCATGGAAGAGGGTGTGGATGTGGCAATCTTCGCTCTTCCGGCAGAGAAGGTGGTGGAAGAATTGCAGAAGGGGGCTTCTAACATCAGTGGAGCCATAGTCATAAGCGGTGGATTTTCTGAGACAGGCCCTCGGGGCAGAAGGCTTGAGGAAGAACTCCTCAGTGCCGCAAAGGACAAGGGGGTGAGGATTGTAGGGCCAAACTGCATGGGTATATACGATACCGTATCAGGCCTCGATACCCTTTTTATACCCTACGACAGGGTGGACAGACCACCAGCTGGAAGGATTGCCATACTATCGCAGAGTGGCTCCTTTGCACTGACAGCAATGGATGTGCTTGCAAGAGAGGGCATAGGGGTATCCAGGATGGTAAGCTATGGCAACAAGATAGATGTGGATGAGGCAGACTGCCTCGATTTTCTGAGAGATGATGAAAACACGGATGCCATTGTGATGTACATAGAGGGTATAGACGATGGCAGGCGGTTTGTTGAAAGTGCAAGGAGATGTAAAAAGAATCTTTTTGCCATAAAGGTCGGAAGAAGAGAGGCCGGCAAAAGGGCCACCACCCTTCACACGGGCAGTATCGCAGGAAGATATGAGCTCTACAGGGCTGCCTTCAGAGAGGCCGCCATAACAGAGCTTTCGGGTTTCGAGGAGTTCATCGATGCCTGCAGGGCCATACACAGGTTCAGACCGGCAGGTGGAAACAGGGTGATGATAATAACAGATGGTGGAGGGATGGGAGTGAGTGTGGCAGATATGTGTGTGGACGAAGGGCTTGTGCTGCCAGAACTGCCGGAAGATGTTGCAGAAGGGCTCGGAAAGATACTGCCGCCATACTTTACCATAAGTAACCCTCTTGATCTTACGGGCAATGCAACCGATGAATGGTATCTCACCACACTGGCAAAGACCATGACACACCGGTCCTACGATGCAGCCATAGTGGTTCTTCTGTGGGGTCCACCAGGGCTTACAGATGCCCTTCCTTCGAAGATATGTGAGCTCTCGAAGAGGGTTGGAAAACCATTTTTGATATGTTCTCCTGGTGGAAGATTTACAGAGAGGATGTCGGCAATATTCGAGACCCTTGGTGTGCCTGTCTTTTCCACTCCTGAGGGGGCTGTAAGGGCTGCCTCTATCATAGCCAGAGAGGGTGGATAGTATGAAGATGCGTGGTATCATCAAAGCTGCCCTGAAGGAGCAAAGAAAGATACTGTCAGAATCAGAGGCAAAGAGGCTTCTAAGGGCACTCAAGGTGCCGGTGGCTCCCTATGGGGTGGTAAAGGAGGCAGAAGAGGCCTGTAAGGTGGCACAGAGGTTGGGTTATCCCGTGGTGCTCAAGGTTATATCGCCCGATATAACCCATAAGACCGAGGCAGGTGGGGTGTGTATAGATATTGCCGATGAAGAGGCCCTGAAGAGGGCATGGATGGAAATGGTGCTCAGGGTGGCACACAAAAGGCCAGGGGCAAGAATAGAGGGGTTTATAGTGGAAAAGATGATAAAAAAAGGGGTGGAGGTCATAATTGGTGCCATAAGGGATGAACAGTTCGGTCCTGTTGTAATGTTTGGCACAGGCGGTATAGCTGTAGAACTCTTCAGGGATGTAAGCTACAGGCTTGCCCCTGCAAGCCTTGAGACAGCACAGGAGATGATAAGGGAACCAAGAGGGTTTGTGTTGCTCAATGGCTACAGAGGTGCTCCACCATGCGATACAAAGGGTCTGGCACATACGGTTGTAAAGGTATCCGAGCTGTTGTGCAACCTCGATGAGCTCGAAGCTGTAGAGATAAACCCGCTCATGGTGTATGAACATGGTGTCATGGCGGTGGATGCAAAGGCGACTCTTTCGTGAACCCAGTGGGCGATTTTTTTGATTATGACAGATATATCCTTTTGTGCTATCATTAAGAGAAATAAAAACGGCAGAGAGCATTATCAAGGAGTGTGGGCTTATGAAGAATAATGTGTTTCGCAAGGTAGCCTTCCTTGTTCTTGTGCTTGTTCTTTCAGTGGCCGGTTATGCCAGTTGTGCTGAGCTCGATGATGTGAAAGAGGAGCTCGAGCGACAGCAACGCCTCATAGAAGAGCTTAAAAGAAAGGTGGAAGAACTGGAGAAGATAGAGCGGCTCAAGGCGATAAGGGAAAAGGAGGAAGAGGAGATGGGCCCACAGTTTGGTAGAAACCTTGGTGCCTTCGGAGACATAAACCTTCTTACCGACAGCAGAGAGAGGGAAAACCCCACCTTCTCCATAGGCTCCCTGGGGCTATATACATCGGCAAGCTACAAGGAAAGGCTGAACTTCCTGTTCGAGATGATAATCTATGCCCACAACAACAGGAGCGGAGTGAACCTTGAAAGACTGTGGATAGGCTATACCTTCAGTGACACATTCATCCTGAGAGCAGGAAGATTCCATACAGCACTTGGCAGGTGGAACAAAACCTACCATCATGCAAGACATCTCTTTCCCGCTGTGGACAGGCCGTTCTTTCTCAAGTTCGAGAGCATAGGCGGAATATTCCCTGTGCATATAGTGGGCCTGGAACTTGCCGGCTCAAAAGAGATGTCCTATGGTAAGCTGAAATACTGGATAGAGGTTGGTAACGGGCCAGGGTTCAGGAAGGACAGACACAAGAGTATCTTCGGTGGTGGAGACTATAAACTTGCCCCCAACAACATGTTCGATACCAATCATTCCAAGCAGGTTGCAGTAAGGGCCTATCTTGAGCCCGCCAGTATCGAGGGGCTCGGCATCGGCATGTCTGGAACAAACTTCAAGGTAGGAGATTCTAATCGCACCATAACTGTAAACGAGGGCATATATGGTATAGACTTGAGATATGCGGTTGGAGATGTTGAGCTCATGGGAGAATTCTTCTATCTCACAAATGGCACGGCACAGGCAAATGCATGGTATCTGCAACTTTCAAGATCCATGAACAGGTTCATACCCTATGCAAGAGTCGAAGTCCTCGATGGTGAGGATGGAGACCCCTACCTTTCAAACCTCAGTGCCGGAAGAGACAGAACCCAGTACATAGTAGGCACAAGCTATGTGCTGGATCTCTTACATTCCAGCCTTAAATTTCAATACCGTTATGACAGCCTTAAGGGTGAGAAGATTTATAATGTTATCGAAGCCCAGTGGGCCTTCCATTTTTAGGAGGCAGAGATGAAGTATCTACTGCTTGTATTGATACTTCTCTTGCAACCTGTTGTAGTATCAGGAGAGGATTTTGTGATAATCGTAAACAAGAACAGCCCTCTCGTGAGTGCCGATGTCTCCACTGTAAGAGATATATACCTTGGTGAGAAACGATTTGCCGGAGGTATAAAACTTGTGCCCATCAATATGGTTGAGGGCTCCCTAAAAGAGGACTTTCTGAACAGGGTTGTTGGCATGAAACCAAAGGAGTATAAGCTCCACTGGGTAAAGAAGGTCTTTCAGGAGGGAATCACTCCCCCGCCTTCCATGGCTTCTGTAACAGACATTATAGCGATGGTAAGCCGCGATAAAGGAGCCATCGCCTATATCCCCGCAGGATACAGCAAATATCTCGTGGATGTGGTTATCGTAGGACCATGAGAACCAGTATAAATAAAAAACTGATAGGCTCTTTCGTGGTTGGCACATTTTTTGCCCTGGCGCTTCTGGGGTGGTCTCTGGTTACCATAGAGGGGCTGTTGAATACAATGAACAAGATGGAGACCCTCAGTAGCCGTGTTGACAAGACCAATGCCATGAATTTCAACATACAAAAGCTCATCAAGATTTCCGATGAATATATGCTGACAGGAGACATAAAGAAAAGAGACGAGTTCGACAGACTCATCACAGAACTCGCGGATATACTGGCAGTGCTGGGCAGACAGAAGGGTGACGAGAGATGGGACGAGAAGTCCGAAAAGGTGCGCGAAGAGGTTACAAAACTGAGCGAGATGGTTGTGGAAATCATGTTCATAGACAAGCCCATAGGCAACGAGAAGGCAACAGAGCTTATGAGGAAGGTTTCAGTGCTCGGTGAAAGGCTTATAAAAGACATAGAGAGGTTCAACCATATAGCAAGCGAGGACAGAGACGGGCTTGCCATTGTTGCATCCAGGATGGCAGAGAGAACAAGGCTCATGGTGTACACATTTCCGGTGGTTGGCCTGATATTGCTTTCGGTCCTTTATGTGTACCTTAAACGCTACATATCGAGGCCGCTCATGGAGCTCTACAGGGGTGCAGAAAGGGTCTCAAGAGGAGATTACACCCACCCTGTTATAATAAAGACCGGTGATGAGCTGGAACACCTCGCCAGTGGATTCAACAAGATGGCCGATGCACTGAAGGAGAGGGAGGAGAAGCTTCTATCCCTGCTGAAGGTTGTAGAGAAGGTCAACAGAGAGCTCATCTCTGCAACAGAGTATAAATCCAGGTTTCTTTCCAATGTGAGCCATGAGTTGAAGACCCCGCTGACCCACATCCTGGGTTTCTCAGAGCTGCTCAAGCTCGAAGAGAGTGATAGACTGTCAGGGGCAGCAAAGAGCTATGTGGATAATATCTACAGAAGCGGTAAATCCCTTCTCAAGCTCATAGAGGACATACTGCAGGTTACACGAACCACCGTAGAGGATATAGCACCTGACAGAAGGGAATTCTCTATCAGAAACACCATAAACAGAATAGTGGCAAGGTTGAGACCCCTGTCTGACAGCAAGGGACAGACGATAAGGGTGGAGATAGAAAGGGATGTGAACACGATCACGGCAGACGAGGGAATGGTAGCCCAGATTATAGGGAATCTTCTCGATAATGCCGTCAAGTTCACCCCACAGGGTGGAACCATAACAACAAGGGCAAGGAGAGAGAGAAGAGGCAACATGGACACCCTCACCGTTAGTGTTACAGATACAGGGATAGGCATAAAGCCTGAGGTCAAGGAGCGTATATTCGAACTCTTTGAGATAGGAGAGAAGGGTATTGTCAGAGAATACGAGGGGCTCGGCATAGGGCTTGCCCTTGCCAGAAAACTGGTGGAGTACCATGGTGGCCAGATATGGTGTGAGAGCGAGGTTGGCAAGGGCTCTACCTTCGAGTTCTACATACCTCTTGAAAGGATAGATACGAGCCAGTGAAAGCAGCCCACCCATGAGATGGTTCAAGAGAAACATATCATGGCCTGTTATGCTACTTCTGTTCTGCACCATAGCACAGAGTATACCACTTAAAGAGCGCTATCAATATGTGGTGCTTACCATGGCAGGGGATGGGAAGAAGGCATACAGAGATGGTGCGGCCAGGAGGGCAAGCTTCAACTGGCCTACTGGTGTGGCCGTTGGCAGTGATGGCTCACTGTTCGTTGCGGACTTTTCTAACAACGCCATAAGAAAGATTGCCCCTGATGGCACTGTTACAACCGTTGCAGGAAGCCCTGTTGCAGGCCATCGGGATGGCAGGGGCACAGAGGCCCTCTTCTGGGGACCCGACAATATAGCCATAGACGCGGAGCAGAACATCTATGTGGCAGATGCAGACAACTACCGTATAAGAAGGCTGACACCCGAGGGCACGGTTACCACCATAGCTGGTACAGGGGCTCCTGGCTACAGGGATGGCAGGGCACTGTCTGCCATGTTCGGCTATCCCACGGGCATTGCCGTAGATAGGGACGGAGCCCTCTATGTGGCCGACAGAAGAACCCACACCGTACGAGAGATAACCCCGGATGGCAGGGTGTTCACCCTGGCAGGCAATGGTCTGCCAGGTTTTACCGATGGCAGGGGGAGACTGTCTCATCTGAGAGAGCCCATATCCGTGGCAGTGGCAGAGGATGGAACGGTCTACATAGCAGATTCTGGCAACAATGCCATAAGGAAGGTCTCAAGGGATGGCACTGTCTCGACCCTTGCAGGAGGTAGCCTGGGCTACAGAGATGGCACAGGCAGGCGCGCACAGTTCAACTGGCCTACCGGCATAGCAGTGGGACCAGATGGTTACATATATGTTTGCGACTCTGGCAACAACAAGATAAGGCGCATAACACCCGATGGTGTGGTAAGCACCGTTGCAGGAAAGATTGTCTCAGGAAGAGGCGATGGCCCGGGGTTCGAGGCAGAATTTAGCTTTCCAACAGGTATAGCAGTTGATAAAATGGGCAATATATACATAGCAGACTCTGGCAACAACCTCATAAGAAAGATAATAAGAGAAAGAAAGGTATATTAGGATATATGTGTGCCACAAGGGCTGAAGATATAGAAGAGGGTCTCAACCCCGAACAGCTCGAAGCTGTGGAGCACGACGATGGCCCACTGCTTGTGGTTGCAGGTGCAGGCACAGGAAAGACCAGGGTTATAACCTGCAGGATAGCACGCCTTATAGAGAAGGGGGTTAACCCCTCGTCCATACTGGCCCTTACATTTACCGACAGGGCAGCAGCCGAGATGGAAGAGAGGGTGGACCGTCTGGTTCCCTACGGATACTCAACGGTATGGATTTCCACATTCCACTCGTTCGGGGACAGGGTCTTGAGAGACAATGCCCTTGAGATAGGGCTGGTGCCAGACTTCAGGGTGCTTACAGAGGTGGAGTGTGTAATATTCTTAAGGGAACACCTCTATGAGCTGCCCCTCGAACACTACAGGCCTGCTGGTGAGCCCACCCGTTATCTTTCGGAACTTGTAAGGTTCATAGGAAGGCTGAAGGATGAAGACATAAGCCCACAGGACTACCTGGCCTATTGCGAGAACCTTAAGAACAGTGATGAGCCGGAAGACCATGTGGAGAGACAATTTGAGCTTGCCCGAACTTACGAGAAATACGAAGAACTCCTTAAGAGGCACGGCTACATAGATTTTGGAGACGAGATACTCCTTGTCCTGAGACTCTTCCGCGAAAGACCCTCTGTGGCCAGACATTACCAGGAAAGGTTTTCACACATACTCGCAGACGAGTTTCAGGACACAAACTATGCCCAGTTCGAACTCTTGAAGCTCCTTTCGGGCGAGAGAAAGAACATAACAGTTGTTGCCGACGACGACCAGAGCATATACAAGTTCAGGGGGGCGGCGGTGAGCAATGTGCTCGGGTTTCTGCAACACTTTCCAGAGGCAAGGCTTGTAACCCTCAAGAAGAACTACAGGTCCGTTCAGTCCATACTGGATGCCTCCTGCAGGCTCATAACACACAACAACCCCGACCGACTTGAGGTAAAGAGCGGGATAGACAAAAGGCTCGTGTCTGTGAAAGGGGGCACAGGTGGTGGGGGTGTCAGGTTCCTCGAGTTCGATACCCTGGTAAGTGAGGCAGACTTTGTTGCCCGCACCATAGAGGAGAAGGCAGAGAAAGAGGGGCGAAGCCTCAGGGATTTTGCCATACTGGTAAGGGCAAACAGGGATGCCGAGCCATTCCTGCGGGCACTTTCTCAAAGGGGCATAGAATACCAGTTCTCAGGAAGCAAGGGGCTATACAGTAGAGAGGAGATAATGCTCCTTATGAGCTTTCTGAGGGTCATAACCGATAGAGACGACAATGTAAGCCTCTTTCATCTTGCAAGCTCTCCTGTCTACGGCCTTGGTGCAGAGGAGCTTGTGCCATACCATAACATTGCCAGAAAGAGGAATCGCCCGCTTTTCAAGGTGCTCGAGGGTGTGCTGGATGGGGTCTACCCCGGGGCAGATGAGCTTACAGAGGAGGGCAGAGAGCGTGTAAAGAGGTTTGTGGATGATGTGAGGAGGTACTCAGAGCTCGCCCTCTGTGAGCCCACAGGCAGACTTCTCTACATGTTCCTTACAGAGTCCACCTACCTCTCAGAGCTTGCAAGGGAGAACACCCCTTCTGCAGAACAGAAGGTGAGAAACATAGCAAAGTTCTTCGACGAGATAACCCATATAGAGGACACACTCAGGATAAAGAAGGTTCACATGCTTCGAGACCATCTTGACCTCCTGATGGAGGCAGGCAGTGATCCATCCATGGCAGAGCCTGATCTGGACGCAGACTATGTGCATGTGCTCACGGTGCACAAGGCAAAGGGGCTCGAGTTTCCGGTGGTGTTCATGGTGGGTCTCGTGGTGGACCGTTTCCCCAGGAGGGCAAGAAAGGAGCTGTTAGAGGTTCCGGCAGAACTCATAAAGGACATACTGCCCGAGGGCGACTACCACCTTGAAGAGGAAAGGAGACTCTTCTATGTGGGTATGACAAGGGCCATGGAAGAGTTGTATCTTACAACCAGCAGAGACTGGGGCGGCGTAAGGCCCAAAAAGGTGAGCCCCTTTGTGCTCGAGGCCCTGGATACCCCACGGGCAGAGAAGATGAAGGCCAGTGGTATCGATGCCATAAGGAGGTTCGCCTGTGAGGAAGAAAAAGAGCTCCGCAGGGAAGGAGAGGGGGGAGAGCTCCATCTGAGCTACTATCAGGTGGATGACTACCTTACATGCCCGCTCAAGTACAGGTATGTCCACCTTCTGCGTGTGCCCATACTGCCGCACCATACCATAATGTATGGCAAGGCCATACATGACGCCATATCTTTTTACTTCAGAAAGAGGCTTGAGGGTGTAGAGGCTACAGAGGAGGAACTTGTTCACATAATGAGGGCTTCCTGGCGCAGCGAGGGGTTTGTATCCAGAGAACACGAAGAGGAAAGGTGGCGCAGGGGTGTGGAGACCATAAGAAGATTCTGCGAGGGAGAGGCTTCCCGTATAATGCCTGCCTGTGTGGAAAGAGAATTCAGTGTTGCCCTCGATGGATACACCCTGCGGGGCAGATGGGACCTTATAGAGGAGAGAGAAGACGGTGCCCATATAATAGACTTCAAGACCTCTGATGTGCGCGAGCCAGAGCGTGCCACCAGGCGTGCCCGCAGTTCCATACAGCTTCGTATATACGCCTTGAGCTATATGAAACACTTTGGCAGGTTGCCCGCAGGCTGCAAGCTATATTTTATCGAGACCGGTTTGGTGGGCACTGTAAGGTTCACAGAGAAGGACATGGCAAAGACCATAGAGACCATAGACACCGTTGCAGAGGGTATAGAGCGAAGAGATTTCAAGGCCCGCCCCGGGTATCAGAGCTGCAGCTGGTGCCCCTTCAACCGCATCTGCCCTGACAGGGAGACCTTCTGACCTCCACGGGTAGACCCCCTACGCGATGTGCCAGCCTTAAAGGGATACCTTTACTATTGTCTTGACATTGCCCCGTACATTGAAGTCTCCCACCACCTCGAGGCTTCGGGGCTTCAGTGTGTCTTTGAGGGCGTCGAATATGGTGTTGGTTGCGGCCTCGTGGGATATGGCCCTGTCCCTGAAGGAGTTAAGGTAGAGCTTGAGGGAACGCAGCTCCACTATCTTTTTGTCAGGCACATAGGTTATACGAATGGTGGCAAAGTCAGGATAGCCTGATCTGGGACATATGCAGGTGAACTCGGGATAGCTTATCTCTATGGTGTAGTCCCTGTCGGGAAAGGGGTTGTCCCAGGGCTCAAGGGTTGCCTCTTTTGTCGCCTTCTCACCATACTTCATGGGTAAAGATTTTAACATCTGGTAAAGACTATTTCAAAGGGTTTTAAAGTGGTTCTTGTAAGAGGGGCAGGCTGGCCTGCATTGCATAAGGATGGGTATAAGACTTCAAAGCCGTGTTTTCTTGCTTGACATGGTTTAGAAATTTCGCAATAATTAAACTATGAAACAGGTATTCAAACTGCAGGCAGAGATATGCAAGGTGCTCGCCAACCCCAGGAGACTCGAGGTCCTCTATGCCCTGAAGGATGGTGAGCGAAGTGTGGCTGAACTTGTAAGGCTTCTCGGCATATCGAAGGCCAACCTCTCGCAGCATCTTGCGGTAATGCGCACTACCGGCATCGTGAACGCAAGAAGAGAAGGGGTGAACATATACTACAGTGTGGCAAGCGACAAGATAACAGAGGCATGCGCCATAATGAGGGATGTGCTCATGGAAAAACTCGAGAAGGACAAGGACATGCTGAAAATGCTTCGTAGAAAAAGACCTTGACAGAACATAAGGAGGTGCAACCAATGGACAGGGTAACTATAGTGCTTCAGGATGCCCCCTACGGCAACGAGAAGGTATGGAATGCCTTGAGGCTTTCCGAGGCGTTGCTCACAGAGGGGGTGGAGGTCAGGATATTCCTCTATGGAGACAGTATCCCCATGGTAAAGAAAGGGCAGTCTCCACCAAAAGGGTTCTACAACCTGGGAGAGATGGTAAAGAACCTCATTGCAAAAGGGGTGGAGGTGAGAACATGTCTTACCTGCACAAAGGCGAGGGGGTTCACAGAGGAAGAGCTCATAGACGGTGTGGAGATAGGCAAGACCATAGACCTTGCACGATGGATAAAGGAAGACCCGAAGGTGCTCGTATTCTGAAAAGCCATGGTAGGTAGCCCATGCACATGGAGAGGTATTTAAGGCTTATAGCAGGCTTTTTTATTCTCTTAAGCCTTCTCCTCTACATGACACATTCAAGGTGGTGGCTCCTGTTCACAGCCTTTGTGGGCCTGAATCTTCTGCAATCGGCCCTTACCAACTGGTGTCCAATGATGACATTCCTCTATGTACGGATCAGATACAGTTTTTAGAGGCTACTCTCTGTATCTGTTGCCACGGCAAATACCTCAAGCCCTGCTCCCTCTTTCTCTACCGTTCTGTGGCAGTCCTCAACCATGAGGTCTATCTCGCCGTCCTTTCTTTCCTGGTTGTGGTGGAATAGCCCGAGCCTTCGGACACCACTCTTGATTGCAAGCTGCAGGGCATCGGTGTAGACAGAGTGTCCCCAGCCGGGCATGTAGTCAGAAGTGGTGTATTCTGCATCGTGAAAGAGAAGGTCTGCACCCTCACAGAAGGCTGCATATTCATCGTAAGAGAGTCCTCCCGGATGGCTTTGGGTTAGCTCGTTGTCTGTAAGGAATACGAAGCTCTGTCCGCCTTCTTCAAGCCTGTAGCCCACACCCATGTTTGTATGGTTAAGGGGGATTGTCTTTATGTGTATAGAGCCTATACAGAACCCCTCTGGCTCGGTGGTGTGGAAGGTGAGTTCTGCATGTATGTCTTCGAGCCTTACGGGAAAATAGGGGGGAAGCATGGTTCTGGATATGATGTTTCTTACAGAGTCCTGTGTTGCATAATAGCCGTATACATGTATCCTCGAGCTCTCCATGTAGAGGGGTCTGAAGAAGGGGAAACCCAGCAGGTGATCCCAGTGTGGATGGGTGAGCAATATGTGTATTGTAGATACTCCCTCCTCTGCAACCCTCGCACCAAGCCTTCTTATGCCTGTGCCTGCATCTATTATGATGAGCTCTCCCTCTTTACCCCTTACCTCTACGCAGGTGGTATCACCACCATATTTTATATACTCCTCTCCGCATACAGGTATGGAGCCCCTTGCACCCCAGCATCTTACAAGCATGCCCCTTGTTTGTCCTCCATAGTGTGAAGTAAGCAGGAAAAAACATATTATAATAGGACAGCCAGAGAGGAGTCAACACCGCAACTTTGATAGAGCGGTTCTTCTCGCCTCCTCCATTACCACTTTAAGAGGCAGGGCCTTTCTCGTTGCTATCTTTTTGCAGTCTTCGTATTCAGGCTGTATGTTTATACATTTTCCGTCAAGTAGTGCCATCTTCACCCTTACCTCACCATAGGGGGTCTTGAGCCTTTCGGTCTTTCTTTCAAGGCATCTTCTCTCGACAGGGTAGTATCTCAATCCTATGGAAGTTGATTCCAGGAATACAAGTTTCATAATGTGGTCCTTTCTGGCCTCATCTGTGAGCACAGTGAGAACCGTTGCGGGTCTGTGTTTTTTCATAACCACCGGGGTGAAGAACACATCGAGCGCACCTTCTTCGAGGAGTCTTTCCATGAGGTAACCACAGAGTTGAGGGGTTGCATCGTCCATGTTGGTCTCGATAACAAGGAGCCTTTCTGTCTGTCTTCTTGTCCTTCCCTTTATGATGCGAAGTATGTTGGGTATCTCTTTCAGCCTCCATCCGCCTATTCCATAGCCAGTCTCCTCAGGGGTCATCTCTGGCATGGAAGAGAACTCGTCCACAAAGGTTTTGAGAATGAGTGCACCTGTTGGGGTGGTGAGCTCTTTCTCCACAGTGGTGGGGGCAAGTGGTATGCCCTTGAGGAGTTCAAGGGTTGCGGGCGTTGGTATGGGAAGTGGGCCGTGCATTGTATCCACCCATCCAGCGCCTGTTGGCACCTTTGAGCAGTATACCCTGTCAGCACAGAGTTCTTTCATGCCGATAGATACCGCAACTATATCCACTATGGAGTCCACGGCCCCGACCTCGTGAAACTCCACATCCTCGGGCTCTATGCCATGCACCCTTGCCTCTGCCTCTGCAAGGAGTGTGAACATCTCAAGGCTCTTTTGTTTCACATCCCTGTTGAGCCCACTTTCTTCAAGGAGTCTTCTTATATCTCTGAATCTGCGGTGGGGGTGTTTCTCTGTTGTCCTCACCCTGAAGCGTGTGCCCTCAATGGCGTGGCGGCTTTCTCTTTTTATCTCGATTCGGTAGCCTTTAAGCGGGAGTTTTCTGAGTTCCTTCTTGAGCCTTTCAGCCTCAAGCCCTGCATCTATGAGGGCTGCAACGAACATATCCCCGCTTATACCCGAAGGACAATCGATATAGAGAAGCCTCATAGATTAGTCATCTCCTCTATTTATAAGACTTGCCACATATCCTGCCCCGAAGCCGTTGTCTATGTTTACCACAGACACCCCTGCGGCACAGGAGTTCAACATGGCAAGAAGTGTTGTTAGCCCGCCAAGGTTTGCACCATAGCCCACACTTGTGGGCACTGCTATCACAGGCCTTGCCACAAGACCTCCCACAACACTGGGCAGGGCACCCTCCATGCCAGCAACCACTATCAGCACATTTGCAGAGAATATGCTTTCTTTCTTGTTCAGCAGCCTGTGTATGCCAGCCACCCCTACATCGTAAAGCCTTTCCACCCTGTTGCCCATGCACTCTGCCGTTACAGAGGCCTCTTCTGCAACAGGTATGTCCGATGTGCCAGCAGATATTACCAGTATGGTGCCTCTACCGGTGAGTTCTACAGGATGGCTCCTTATGAAAAGGGTTCTGCCCCTGTGGTTGTATTCTGCGTCTGGAAAGGTCCTTTTAAGGGGGCGCGCCTTTTCAGGGACGAGCCGTGTTACAAGCACATTCTCCTTTCTGGCGAGCAGGGAGCGTGCTATCTTTCTTATCTGTGCGGGGGTCTTGCCTTCACCGAATATGACCTCTGGAAAGCCCTGCCTTAATGACCGGTGGGTGTCTATGGTTGCAAACTCCAGGTCCTCGAAGGGAAGCCTCTTCAGCTCTTCAACTGCCCTGTCTATGTCTATCCTGCCTTTTTTGAGTCTTTCAAGAAGCCTTTTTACAAGTTCTATGTTCACGAAGCAATACTCCTTACCACATGATGTGTGTCTATTACCAGTATGGGTCTGCCATCGGCACCCACCATGTAACCGATTACTCCCTTTACCAGGGCTGCTGGTTGTGGCAATGGTTTTATGTATACCTCGGCCTCGTCCCTTAGGTTGTCAACAAAGAGGGCACATCGCTTGTCTCCATCTGTTAGTACAACGGTGTCCATTGTGTGTGAAGACCTATTGTAAGGCATTGCGATAAGATCCGCAAGCCCTCTTGCCGGTATCTTCTGTTCCCTGAAGACCACCTCTTCTGCCTCAATCCACTCAACAGGTGCCTCCATAACACCTTCCACATCCTTTACAGGTATGGCAAAGCGCTCTCTGCCAGCCTCTACAAATAGCACCCTCATGATAGATGCCATGCGGGGTAGTTCCATGGTTATGGCAGTTCCCCTTCCGTATGAAGAGCTTACAGAAAGCCTTCCACCCATGGAGAGGACCCTGTCTCTTACCGCATCCATACCAACGCCTCTTCCTGACACCTCGGTGGTCTCATCCTTCAGGGAAAGCCCTGGTGTGCACACAAGTAGAAGTATTTCTTCATCGTTCATCTTATCTATCCTGGCCATTTGCACACCTTTCTCTGTGGCCTTCTTTATGAGTCTTTCTCTGTCTATACCTCTACCGTCGTCTGCGACCTCTATGATAACCCTGTCTTTTCTCTCCATGGCCCTTATGGTTATCTTTCCACACCCTGGCTTTCCTGTCTGCAGCCTTTCTTCAGGTGGTTCTATGCCGTGGTCTATGGCGTTTCTTATTATGTGCACCAGTGTGTCAGAGAGGGCTTCGAGTATGGACTTGTCAAGCCTTATTTCTGCCCCTTCCACGGTGAGTTCCGTCTTTTTCTGCATCTGGCGAGAGAGCTCCCTTACAACCCTCGCCAGCCCATCGGTTATGAGGCTCAACGGGACGAGCCTTGCCGAAAGGATATGGGTGTTCAGTTCCTTTAGTATTTTCTCGAACCTGTAGAGGCTGTCCCTCAGAGTGAAAGGCTCGGGCGTTGTGCTTGACTCCTTGAGCTCAGAAAACACTGTTATAAGCCCTGCGGTTATCCTCAGAAGCTCATCGAATATCCAGCCCTCCACCTTTATTGTGGAATGGGGCTTTATATGGGGTATGGATTGAGCATGGGGGGTGGTAGCTGGCTCCGGAAGAGTGCCCTTGAGGGCGTTCTCAAGTGTGGTAACCACAGGTGAGGTATCTATGTCATCTATGGAGAGTCCCTCCTCTATACGGTCTGTCATCTCTTTTAGCATATCCAGTGCACCGAAGAGAACCGTTATTATCTCCTCGGTGGGGCGGAGCCTCTTCTCCCTTATGGCTGTGAGAAGTCCCTCCTGTGTGTGGGCAAGACGCATCATCTTCTGATACCCCATGGAGGCGCACATGCCCTTTATGGAGTGGTAGTGTCTGAAAAGGCCATCCTGAACCTTTCCGTCGAAGGGCGTTTTCTCAAAGTTCACAAGCTCCTTCTCTATACGGTTGAGACGCTCCCTTACCTCTTCCACGAATATCTTTCTGTAATCTGGTCTATTCATCTCAGCGGAAGGACTCCAGGATCTTCTTGTATACCGCCTCTGGTTCTATGACATCGAACAGAATCCCTCTGTACCGCATCCTTGCGGATATATATCTCTCATCGTGGACTGGAAGGAATGTGCAGTCTCCTTTATCGACAAACCTGGGGCTTACATCCCCCAGGCAGAGGGCAAACCTTCTGTCATCTTTGCCGAGTATGACGATGGTGAAGGGGGCGGTGGTGTGCCCTTTCTCTGAGAACAGTCCCTTGATGTCTGCCACCACGAAGAGTTCCGTCCTGTGGGTGATAATACCCCTTACAGGTGGCCTTGTAAGTGGCAGGAAGAATATATTGTCCGACACCATGACCCCTTCTACTGATGCGGTGTCTATCGCAAATCTTCTGTTGTCTGAAAGAAATATGAGCATATCACAGTTTGAATCGGGATATGGTGGTTTTCAGCTCTGCAGACAGTTCTGACAATTTTTCTGCGGCCTTTACCGTATCCTCTATTGCGTCCTGGTGTTTTTCAACTGCCCTGTCCACACTCTCTGTAACCTTGAGGTTTCTCTCCACTATGGCTGCAGATTCCTCTATGACAGAGACGGTCTCTCTCGATGTGGCCTTCTGTTTCTCCGTTATGCTCAGCACCAGTGTGGCCTTCTCTGCCACCTCTGCGGTATAGGCTGTTATATCATCGAGTATGTCTCTTATGCGCCTTATATCTTCTCTGCCTTCCTTTATGGAGTGGGTTCCCTCGTTTGCCATGACTACCACCTTCTCAATCTCCCTTACCAGCTCTCTCACGATGTGTTCCACCTCTTCAACGCTCTTGGATGTATTGTCTGCAAACCTGCGGAATTCCTCTGCAACGGTAAGGAAACGGGTCTTGTCTGCTTCTGTTTTTGTTGCCTCTATGGTGGCATTCAGTGCAAGAAGGTCTGTCTGTCTGGATATATGTGTTATGGCATCGAGCACTCTGGGTATGTCATCCAGTTTATCCTTGAGCTCTGTTACGGACCTTGCCGTCCTTTCCATGCCAGAGAATATCTCCTCGAACCTCTCTATCACAGATGTTACCCGTCCAGCGCCACGCTGCACCATGGTGTTCACCTTCTGTGACGAGGCTGCCTGGTGGGTTGTCTTTTCTGCCACCTGGTCTGCAAGTGTTGAGACCTCTTTTATCATGTCCGAAGCCGTGTTTATGTGTCTCGCCTGGTCTATGGCTCCGTTGAATATCTGTGAGGTGCCGGTTATCACATGTTCGGCTGTCTCCTTCCCCCGGCCTACCACCTTTGTAAGAACATTCTGGGTCTTGCTCAGTTCTTCCACCGTGTTCTTTATCTGTCCAACAAGCTCTCTCAGGTTGGTAAACACCTTGAGAAGGCTTCTCTCGAGCTCTGTGGTCTCGTCTGGAAATGTCTTCTTAGAGAGCCTGGGCTCTGTTGTTACATCGAGTTCTCCTGAGCTTGCCTTCTCGGTCATCTTTTTTAGATAAGAGAAATCCCTTGTGAACCTTTTTGTGAAGACAGAGCCCAGTATTAGCCCTATCAGTATTGCCACAAGAAAACCCAGTGGAAGGCGCATCCATTCCACAATCCCCACCTTCTCCACCATGTCGGGGGCGAAGGCCGCAACCGCAACGACGGCTATAAAGCCGAATATGAACTTATATCCTATGGGCACCTTCATGGGCATACCCCTATCAGGGCACAAAGTGCTGATAGCCCTGCCTTGTGTCAATCCTGAGTTCCTTCCCTCTATCGAGCACCTTTATACCCCTCTTCTCTGTTATCGTGCCTATGGGGGTTATCGTTATGTCGAACCTTCTGGCCACAAGGAGTATATCCTCTCTCTTCCCTGGTGGTGAGGTGAATATTAGTTCATAGTCCTCCCCGCCTGTAAGGACCAGTTTGAGCTTGTGTTCTCTGGTCTCTGTGTGGTCTTTCATCTCCTGTGAGAGGGGTATCCTCTCACACTCTATTATGGCCCCGGTATTGCTCTGTTCGATGAGGTGTCCAAGGTCTCTTAGGAGCCCATCGCTTGCATCTACCATGGCACTTACAAGCCCCCTTTCCGCAAGTGCCCTTGCCGGTCCAACCCGTGCAACGGGGTTGAGGTGTTTGAGCACCACCTTTCTGCAACTGGCCTTCTCAACTGCTGCAAGCCCTTCCTCTTTGAGTATCTCGAGCCCAAGGGCACTATCCCCTGGGGTTCCTGTTATGTGTATCACATCTCCTGGTCTTGCACCAGCCCTGTAGGCCACTTTTGGTCTTTCAGCCTCACCCACAACTGTTGTGGTTATGGACAGACAATCTGCCCTTGATGTGTTGCCACCCACAAGGTGCATGCCATACTCTGTGGTAGAGTCTTTTATACCCCTGTAGAGTTCTTCCACTAACTCGAACTCTGTATCCTCCGGCAGGTTCATTGCCGTGAGAAGAAAGAGCGGTGTGCCCCCCATTGCGGCTATGTCCGATACAGAGACACTGACAGCCTTTCTGCCAAGGTAGTAAGGTGGTGTATAGGCTCTTTCGAAGTGGACCCCCTCCATGAGTGAATCTATGGTAAGCAGAAGACAGCGCTTCTCTGTGATGGCCGTTACCGAGGCATCGTCTCCAATGGATTTGATTATGCGTGGGTGTTGTGTCTGGAAGGTCTTGCGGATTCTATCTATTATGTGGTCTTCGCCAAGTTTTTTTATCTTCATTCAACATCACGGGCTTGTGTAGAGCCTTTTGGTGGCTCTCGTCTTTCTTGCCTCTTTTTTGTTCTTTTTTTTCAGCACAAGTTCAAGCACTTCGTCCATGTGCTTGACAGGTATTATGTTGAGTTTTTTCCGCACATTCTCTGGTACCTCTTCGAGGTCTTTTTTGTTCTGCTCTGGTATTATAACGGTCTTTATCTTGCCCCTCAACGCGGCAAGACACTTCTCTTTTATACCACCCACAGGCAGCACCCTTCCACGCAGCGTTATCTCACCCGTCATGGCTATGTCCTTGTCCACAGGTATCTGTATGAGCACCGATACCATGGCCGTTGCCATGGTTATACCAGCAGATGGTCCGTCCTTTGGTATGGCTCCTGCAGGCACATGTATATGGATGTCGGTCTTTTTGTAGAAGTCTTCATCCAGGCCGAACCTCTTTGCCCTTGAGCGGATGTAGCTTAAGGCAGCCTGTGCGGACTCTTTCATAACCTCACCCATGTGTCCGGTAAGGGTGAGCTGGCCTCTTCCTTTCATGGTGGTGGCCTCCACATAGAGGATTTCTCCGCCAGTTGATGTCCAGGCAAGCCCTGTGGCCACCCCTACTTCATCCTTTTCCTGTTCCCCCTCTGATATGTACTTTGGCACCCCCAGGTATTCGTGCAGGTTCTTCTGGTTTACCTCGTAGTGCTGCAGCCTGCCTGCTGCGACATGTTTTGCCACCTTTCGGCATATGGCTGCAATCTCTCTTTCCAGTCCCCTCAGGCCTGCCTCTCTCGTGTATTCGTTTATAATCTTTCTTACTGCCTCGTCTGTTACGGTAATAATATTTGGCTTGAGCCCGTTCTCCTTTATCTGCCGGGGTATTATGTATCGTCTGGCTATGACGAGTTTTTCTTCTTCCGTGTAGCCAGGTATGTCTATCAGCTCCATTCGGTCCTTAAGGGGAGCAGGGATGGGGTCTGTAAGGTTTGCTGTGGCTATGAACATCACCTTGGAGAGATCAAAGGGCAGGTTCAGATAGTGATCACTGAAGGCATGGTTCTGCTCAGGGTCAAGTACTTCGAGCAGGGCAGACGATGGATCTCCCCGAAAATCTGCCCCTATCTTGTCTATCTCGTCGAGCATGAATACAGGGTTGAGTGTGCCTGCCTGTTTCATACCCTGTACGATTCTGCCTGGCAGTGCGCCAACATAGGTTCTTCTGTGTCCTCTTATTTCTGCCTCGTCCCTTATGCCTCCAAGGGAGATTCTTACGAATCTTCTGCCCAGTGCCTTTGCGATAGATTTGCCAAGAGAAGTCTTGCCCACCCCAGGGGGACCAACGAAGCAGAGTATGGGCCCCTTTGTCTTTCTCTTCAGTTTCCTCACGGCAAGGTATTCCAGTATCCTTTCTTTGACCTTCTCGAGGTCATAGTGGTCTTTATCGAGTATATCCTTTGCACGCTGTATGTTAAGGGTATCCCGTGTCTGTCTGCTCCAGGGCAGTTCCACCAGCCATTCGAGGTATGTCCTGGTTATTGTGGCCTCTGCAGCATCGGGATGCATCATCTCGAGGCGTTCCAGTTGTTTTATGGCCTCTTTTTCCACCTCCGGGGGCATCTTCGCCTTTTTTATCTTCTCTTTGAACTCTTCCAGTTCTTCGGTGGTCTCCTCCATGTCGCCAAGTTCGCTCTTTATGGCCTTCAGTTGCTCACGCAGGTAGTACTCGCGCTGGGTCTTGTCCATCTCTTCCTTTGCCTGGTTCTGTATCTTTGCCTGCACCTGGGCAAGCTGGTATTCTTTTGTGAGAAGTTCGTTAACCTGTTCGAGCCTCTTTACAGGCTCAAGCGTTTCGAGCACACCCTGGGCCTCTCTTATCTTAAGCCCCAGGTTTGCAGCCACGAGGTCTGCAAGCCTGCCAGGGTCCTGTATGTTCTCCAGTATCATCATCACCTCAGGGAATACCACCTTACCGAGGGAGGTGAGTTTCTCAAGCAACTCCTTCACATTGCGCATCAGGGCCTCCACCTCTATGGGCGGACTCTCAAGGGTAGTCTCTTTCAGTTTTGTTATCTCTACAGAGTAGAAGGGTTCGGTCTGGAGGAACTTTTCTATCCGTGCCCTTTGCAGCCCCTGCACAAGAACCTTGACCTTTCCATCTGGCAGCTTCATCATCCTCATTATCATCCCCACTGTGCCGAAGTTATAGAGGTCATTGGGCAGGATGTCCTCTTTGGTTATATCCTTCTGTGTGGCAAGCAATATCAGGCGGTCTCTTGTAAGGGCATAATCTATGGCATTTATCGAGAGGTCTCTACCAACGAAAAGCGGCACTATCATGTACGGGAATATTACCACATCTCTTAACGGCAGAAGTGGCAGCGTTCCTGGTATTATTGGTTCGTCCTCATCGAGACTCTGTTCATTATCTTCTGCAAGGTTCTCTTCTGGTTTTTCTTTTCTTTCTTCATCCATCTTAAGGACTCCTTTATGCGGATTCTATCTCCACCAGTTTTGGTCTTCCCCGTTTTTCCTCCACCCTTGGCAGGGTGATCTTCAATATGCCCTTGCTGTATACCGCCTGTATGTGGCTGGTGTTTACAGGCAGAGGCAACTCTATGACCCTGAATATCTTTCCAAAGGAGCGCTCCATGCACACATAGTTTATGTTTGGGTCATCGAAACACTCGTACTTGAATGCCTTTATATTGATCGTATCCCTGAAGGCAACCACCTCTATGTCCTCCCGCCTTACCCCTGGCATCTCAACCTCTATTATGAGTTCCTTGGCGGTGGAATAGATGTCTATGCAGGGCATATGGCTTACAAGCTCTGTGCACTGGGGGTCATCTGCTATGCCCTCCTGGATGAACTGTAATGTGTTGTTCTCTCCGATGGAGGAATCGGTCATTATCTTCCTCGGTGTTTTTGCCACAGGGACCTCACGGTAGTTTTTTAAGGAACCTGCGGAGTTCTCCACGGAACTCCTTTCTCTTCATAGAGAAGGCCATGTTCGCCTTTATGAACCCCAGTTTGTCGCCTGCATCGTATCGTGTGCCCTCGAACTGGCAGGCATAGACCTCCTCTGTTGCAAGAAGATTCCTTATGGCATCTGTAAGCTGTACCTCGCCACCTCTTCCTGGTGTGGTGGTCTTCAGTGCCTCGAAGATTGTCGGGGTGAGTATGTATCTGCCCATTATTGCAAGGTTCGAAGGTGGCTTCTCCTTTGGTTTTTCAACGAGATCTTCTACCCGATATACACCGGGTGCCACCTTTTCACCCTTTATTACTCCATACATGGATGTCTTGCTCCTTGGCACCCTCTCTACTGCGAGCACAGAGCCACCGAACTGCCCGTATACATCCATGAGCTGCCGGATCACAGGAACCCTTGAGTCAATTATATCATCACTCAGGAAAACTGCAAATGGCTCATCACATACGACCTTCTCTGAATGCATTATGGCGTCTCCAAGCCCCTGGGCTATTTTTTGTCGTACATAGACATATTCGGCAAGTTCTGATAATTGTTTAACCCTTTTTTCAAGTTCCTCCTTACCCTTTTCAAGAAGGAAGGCCTCGAGCTCTGGGTCTCTATCGAAGTAATCCTCTATTGCCGTCTTGCCCCTGCTGGTAACTATTATTATCTGCTCTATACCCGAATCCCTTGCCTCCTCTATGGAATACTGGATGAGGGGCTTGTCCACTATGGGAAGCATCTCCTTGGGTATGGCCTTTGTTATTGGTAGAAACCTTGTGCCAAAACCTGCTGCTGGAAAGACCGCTTTTCTTACTTTCATAGGGTTGATAATATTAATTTTTTTTACACAAGTCAAGCACTGGTTTGAGAAAGACCGTGTTTGACAGCGAGAACCCTTGTGTGATAGAAAAACTCTATTATGTTCAAGAAGGCATGGAACATGTTTGGCTCGCCATGGCTTACGGCCGGGCTTACTGTGCTCATATGTGTAGACACAGTGGTTGGTTCCTTTATTGTGCTTCGTAACAGGGGTTTTTACGAAGAGCTCGATATGGAGGTTCTTTTTCCACATCTTCTCAAGGTGGCCCCGCAACATCCTGAACTTACACTCTGGATATTTGTGCTCATCCTGCTCGTTGCCCTCTTTGCACTGAACACCACCGTATGTACCATCGACAGGCTCTACATGATATTTACCAGGAGGGCACCCCTCAGGGCAGTTCTGCCACAGCTTGTGCACCTGGGTTTTCTCGTGGCCCTCGTGGGACATCTTGTAGGCAGTGTGGATGGGTTCAGGGCCTATGGCAATGTGGCGATAGAAGGAGAGAAGGTGCCGGTGCCATACACAGAGGGGCTCTACATGAGGCTCGATGGCGTGGACGCAGAGTTCTCAAGAGTAAGTGGGCTCACGGGGCTCAAGGTATCGATGACACTCTTTGAAGAGGACAGCATAGTATATTCCGATGAAATGAGTATAAATGACCCCCTCATATACAGGGGTATAGCCTTCTACTATGTAAAACATGGCAAGACCCTCAAGGGGTTTATTATGGATGTGGATGGCAAGAGGGTGGAGGTCTCACCGGATGGAAGCTTCCTCTCTCCTTCGGGCAGGATATTCTATTTCGGAAAGATATACTCTGCAGACGATGGTTCCGCCAGTGCCGTGCCCTTCATAGAGGTTATAGCCGATAGCGGTAGAAGGGCATACTTAAGGCTTATACCATCTTCAGGGGTTGAACTTGAGGGCACAACCATAACCCTTGTGGACTATATGCTTGTATCCTACGGGGTTTTCACCATAAACAGGGATCCTGGCATATGGCTTATAGGTGTGGGCTCCCTCTTGCTCCTTGCGGGTATGGTGGGGCTTGTATTTGCAAGAGAGGATAGAAGAGAGCTTGTGAGTTGACAATCGGCCTGAAACTCGTTAGATTTACAGTAATTCCAGAGACTCAAGGAGGTGCGGCTTACCATGTTCCACATGGCAGACCCAGAGGATATCAAAAGTGGCAGGGTAACGGATGTGTACTTTGCAAGAACTCTCGAGATACTGAAGGCAAAAGGCATAGACAAGAGGGTGAGGGCAGAGTTCTTTGCGAAAAAACTTCCCCACCACTGGCAGTGGGCGGTGCTCTGTGGGCTTGAAGAGGTGGCATACCTTATGGAGGGTAGACCCGTAAATATCCGTGCCATGGAGGAGGGCGAGACATTCCACCCCGATGAGCCGGTCATGGAGATAGAGGGGATGTATCAGGACATATGTGTCTTCGAGACAGCCATGCTCGGGCTTATATGCCAGGCAAGTGGTGTGGCAACAAGGGCAGCAAGGATGAGGATAGCTGCAGGGGAGAAGATGGTGGTGAGCTTCGGGGCAAGGAGGATGCATCCTGCCATAGCTCCCATGATAGAGAGGGCTGCCTTCATAGGTGGGTGTGATGGCGTGGCAGTCATCGTCAGTGCGGAACTCATAGAGGCAGACCCCATGGGAACCATGCCACATGCGCTAATACTCGTCATGGGTGATACGGTGGATGCCATGAGGGTATTCGATGATGTCCTCGACGAGAAGGTCAAGAGGGTTGCCCTCATAGACACATTCAACGATGAAAAGTTCGAGGCCCTGCGTGTTGCAGAGGCCATGGGCGAGAGGCTGTTTGCCGTAAGGCTCGACACCCCTTCTTCAAGAAGGGGTAACTTCTACAAGATATTCGAGGAGGTGCGCTGGGAGCTTGATCTTCGCGGCTACAACCATGTAAGGCTCTTTGCCAGCGGGGGTCTCGATGAAGATGTGGTAAGAGAGCTCACCCCCGTGGTGGATGCCTTTGGCGTGGGCACCTCCATAAGCAACGCACCGGTGGTGGACTTCTCAATGGACATAATGGAGATAGAGGGCAGGCCCGTTGCAAAAAGGGGCAAGTGGAGCGGGGCAAAGAGTGTGCTCAGGTGCCAGAGCTGTGGCAGAAGGGTTACAACACCCCTTGGCAGAGAGCCTGAAAGGTGTGAGTGTGGCGGCACACCCGAAAGCCTTATCAGCCCACTTATGGAAGATGGAAAGGTTGCAAGAAGACTCAAGAAACCCAGGGAGATTCACCAGGAAGTGCGAGAAAGACTCAAGGCTTTAGAGCTTTAAGGGATGGGCGGTGCCTTATCCTTCAGGGCCAGCCTGTCGGGATAGGTATTCTTAAGAAGCTCTGATACCTTCACAAACCTGTAGCCCTCTTCCTTGAGTGTATCTATGATGTCGCCGAGTCTTTCCGATGCCCTGTCCTTTTTTCTTCCCGTATCGAGATGCATTAGGATTATGCCACCTCGCAGCCCATGGTCCTCCTTACCGAAGTTGAGAATCCTCTCTTTTATCTCATCTGCTGTAAGGTAGAACCTTGAGGACGGGTCTTTTACCCAGTCGAGGCTGTCCAGGGTCTCTCGCTTTCTGTAGTTTGTTGTCCAGCCCACATGTATGTAGCCCAGCTCATGGGCCCAGCCCAGTATCTCGTCGTTTATCTCTCCGTAGGGGGCACGCCACAGGGGTGCCATCTTCCTGCCTGTCAGATGGTGGAACAACCGTTCGGTCTCTTTGAGTTCCTCTTCTATAAACTCCCTTGTAACGGACGGCATGGTATGGTGTTTGAAGTTGGTGGTATAGGTGGTAAGGTGGGGGTGTGTCATCGTGTGGTTGCCTATCTCGTGGCCATCTTCGAGCATCCTCTTTACCATGGCAGGATGGCGTCTTATGAACTCTCCTGTAAGAAATATTGTGGTCTTTGTGCCCCTGGCCCTCAGTATATGGAGTATCTCCTCTGCCTCTCCGGCATCGTTGCCACCATCGAAGGTAAGGGCTACCTCCATGGAATTGATACTTCCCCTCGACACATGGGGTGGGAATATACGGTAAGTGGGTATATGGGAAATCCCTTTTTTCATGTATATGGCAGGAGGTGGTGCCTGTGGATAGAGGATATACACATACAGTGCCACCATGGAGGCCATGCAGCCCGATAGCCCGCCTATGTAGGGCAGTCTTTCTCTGAAGTGGCCGAGCCCTGAGCCTGTATGATAAAAAAGCAGCCTTCCTCCTCTGGCACCTTTTACGAGCGACCACATCAGGTATCTCTTTGCGTTCAGCACAAGGTGTATAAGAAGGGATACCGCAAATACACTTACGATACAGCTTACATAGAGAAGGCGGGCTATCATCGTTGGCACACTGTTAGACAGAGTCTAATAGATTTTATACCACTGTGGCAGCGGAAAGGTCAAATGAAATGTATTGAAAGGACAGGTTATAATATGTTAAGTAGAAATGAGCACAAAACTAAAGGCTCAGGAGGAACCATGGCAAAGAGGATAAGAAACTTCAAGAAGATACTCGTTCCAGTGGACTTCACGCCTGCTTCAGAGAGTGCCTTGAGATACGGGCTTTCCCTTGCTACAAAGTATGGTGGCAGGCTCTGCGTGCTCCATGTTGTGGACATAAGGGGAGAGCTCGCGGGTTTCTACATTCCCCATCTGTCCTTCGAGAAACTCGACGAGGAGATGAAGAAGGGGGCAGCGGAGATGCTCGAGAAGTTCACGAAACGCATACTCAGGGGGTTCAAGGACTTCGAGAAGGTGCTCCTCTGTGGCAAGCCCTACCTTGAGATAGTGAGGTTCGCCAGGGAGGAGAATATGGATATAATCGTTATGGGAACCTTTGGAAGAAGCGGTATAGAGGGCTATCTGTTTGGTGGCACAACAGACAGGGTTATGAAGAATGCCGAGGTTCCCGTGCTCGTGGTGCCACCTCTTAGAAGATAGGGGCTATGGAGTGTTCGGCATAGGGTTTACAGAGCTTGTGCTCATACTCATAGTGGCCCTCCTTGTGCTTGGCCCTGAAAAGCTGGTGTCCCTTTCCATGGATGGGGGTAGACTCTTAAGGGAGCTCAAGCGTGCCACCTCTGAGCTTCGTGGTGGAGTAGAAAAGGTGGAGGAGGACTCCGGAAAAAACGACTAAATGACGGAAGACCCAAGGTATATGACCCTTACGGGTCATCTGAGAGAGCTTCGTCAGAGGCTCATAAGGGTACTTATAGGCATAGCTGTAGCCTTTGTATTCACCTACTACTGGTCTGAGGATATATACAGACTTCTTGTAGCACCACTTCTTCCCCATCTTCCTGAGGAACAGCGTTTCATAGTCTTTTCAACCGTTACAGAGCCCTTTTTTACCTACCTCAAGGTGGGTCTTCTGGGGGCTGTGGTGGTGGCCCTGCCGTATATACTATACGAGGCGTGGGCGTTCATTGCCCCGGCACTATATGAGCAGGAAAAGAGGGTTTTTCTTCCTGTTGTTGCCCTCTCTTTCCTTCTCTTTGTGGCAGGAATACTGTTTGCCTATTTTGTGGTCTTTCCAGCGGCCTTCAGGTACCTTATGGGTTTCAGCGCAGACTTACTCAAGCCCTATGTATCCATGGCGCTCTATATGGGGCTTGTGGTGAGGCTTCTTCTTGCCTTTGGTCTGGCCTTTCAGCTCCCACTTCTGATGCTGGTTCTTGCAAGGGCTGGCATTGTCGAGGCAGGAAGGTTTAAGGGCTGGTGGAAGTATGCCCTTGTTCTGAGCCTTATGGCAGGGGCACTTCTCACCCCGCCTGATCCCTTGAGCCAGGTCCTTATGGCACTGCCCCTTATGGTGCTCTACTGGCTGGGTGTGGCCCTTGCATTGCTTTTTGGCAGAAAGGGTGGTTAAGTTCTGGGAAAGATTCTCACGATGTTTACCGCCTGGAATCTACCTTCCTCACCCTCCACGATGTCGAACTCAAAGATGTATTCACGGTTTGGCAGCTTGTCCATATCTATGGCGGTGTCGAAGTTGGACTCATGGGCAAATGCGGTCTCGTAGGGAGACTCTGGCCTTCTTGTGTCGGTAATCCAGAGCCCAGGCCCTATGTGTTTTAGAAACCGCATGAAGCCGTAGTTTTTCGTATGGTTGTAGCTGTAGCATATGCCCCTTACACGGGACTTTATCTCTCCCCAGCGCACACCTCGTTCCTCGTTCTCCTTTATGGGAAGAAGCTGTGGTATAAGGTAGCCGGAGAAGAAAAGGTCCACCTCCCGCTTGAGCAGCGAGGACACATTCTGGAATGCAACCGCCTCCACCCTGCAGCCCTTGTTCTGGAGGGCCTTTACCACCTGCACGAAGTCTCCATCCCCTGTGGCAAGGAGCACCCTGTCGAGGTTTTCAGACTGCAGAAGGGTATCCACCGCCATGTCAAGATCCGCATTGGCCTTGCCGTACTTGAGCCCTGTTTCGTCCTCATACCATGTAACGGGTTTTTCTATAACCTTGTAGCCATAATCCCTGAGGGTGGAGTAGAAGTTGAGTGTTCTCTCCTTGTAGTCTATGTCTGTTCTTGCCCGTTCCTCGTCATAGGCAACATAGGCATTGAGCCTTATGGGTTCATCCCCTTCACGGCAGGCGAAGTCCCGCAGTATATCGTAGCGCATCCCATGTCCACCGTTGCGGGTGATGTTGGATACATCCACATATATGCCAACTTTCTGTGCAGAATCTCTCGCCATGCTCTTAAATATCCAGGTTCGATACCTCCAGGGCGTGTTCTTCTATGAACTTTCGCCTTGGCTCGACCTGATCCCCCATAAGTTTTGTGAACATATCATCTGCCTCCACCACATCTTCCACGGTTACCCTCAGAAGTGTCCTTCTCTTGGGGTCCATGGTGGTCTCCCAGAGCTGGTCCGGGTTCATCTCACCGAGGCCCTTGTATCGCTGAATGGATATACCTTTCTTACCGTTGTTGAGTATATGTTCAACCATGTCCCCGAAGGTCCTGAGCTCTTCCGTCTCTCCATTCATGGTTATACGAAATGGTGGTGAGCCCGCAGAAAGGAGCGTCTTTGAGAGCTCTCGCAACTGGTTGAACTCTGCAGAGAGGAGGAAGTCCCTGGTAACAACTGTTTTGAACACTGTTCCGCTGCGCACGGAGTCTATTATCATGTTGTATGTGCCGTGTTCTGTATCCTCTTCAAGCTTATAGCCTTCGAGCACGGTCTCGGGATGGAATGCCTTTATGTATGTTCTAAGGTTGTCCATCAGCCTGATTACAGCTTTTTTACCCCTTATTGTATCAACATTGAAGCCCTTTTCAAGGGAAAGTCCCTCGAGTATTGCCACATCTTTTTTCTTTCTCTCCATGCTGTCGAGTATGTGTCTGAAAAGGGATGCCTTCTTCAGAAGTTCCACGAGCCTCTTTCCTGAAAGCATCTTCTTGCCATCGCCGGAGCGTAGCTGTACACTGTCGCCTATGTGCTCGAAGATGAACTCCTCGAGTTCACGATCATCCTTGAGGTAGCGTTCTTCCCTGCCCTTCTTCACCTTGTAAAGTGGTGGTTGTGCTATGTAGAGGTGGTTGCCCTCGAACAGGAAGGGCATCTGCCTGTAGAAGAATGTGAGAAGGAGTGTTCTTATGTGTGAACCGTCGATGTCTGCATCGGTCATTATTATTATCTTGTGGTAGCGCAGTTTCGATGGATCCTGCTCCTCTTTTCCTATACCACAGCCCAGGGCAGCTATCACGGTTCTTATCTCTTCGTTTGAGAGCATCTTGTCGAACCTTGCCTTCTCCACATTGAGTATTTTGCCTCTCAGGGGAAGCACTGCCTGGAACCTGCGGTCTCTACCCTGTTTGGCAGAGCCTCCTGCAGAGTCTCCCTCTACGATGAAGAGCTCGCTCAATCGGGGGTCTCTTTCCTGGCAGTCTGCGAGCTTGCCTGGAAGAGAGGTTGCCTCGAGGGCACCTTTTCTTCTTATAAGCTCTTTTGCCTTCTTTGCAGCCTCTCTTGCCCGTGCGCTCTCAAGGGCCTTCTGCACAATCTTCTTTGCAACAGAGGGGTTTTCCTCAAGGAATGCCATGAGTTTCTCGTTTACAAGGCTCTTTACATAGCCCTCTACCTCGGAGTTGCCCAGCTTTGTCTTTGTCTGTCCTTCGAACTGTGGGTTCGGAAGCTTTACACTTATAACAGCCGTAAGCCCCTCTCTTACATCCTCGCCCTGCAGGGCCTCCTTAAGGTCCTTCAGAAGCCCACGCTGGTTGGCATAGCTGTTGATGGTGCGTGTAAGTGCTGACTTGAAGCCCGTAAGATGTGTGCCACCTTCTGTGGTGTTTATGTTGTTGGCATAGGAGAAGATGTTCTCCGAGTAGGAGTCATTCCACTGCATGGCAAGCTCCATCTGTATGCCGTTCTTCTCACCTGAAAAACAGATGACCTTTGGGTGCAGAGGGTTCTTTGTCCTGTTGAGATGTTCCACGAAGGTCTTTATGCCACCCTTGTACTGGAACTCGTGAAACTTCCCTGTTCTTTCATCCTCTATGGAAATCTTTATTCCCGCGTTCAGGAAGGATAGCTCCCTCAGACGCTGGCTCAATATATCGAAGCTTAGCTTCGTGGTCTCGAATATCTCGGGGTCTGGCTTGAATGTTATCCTTGTGCCTGTCTTCCTGGTCCTTCCTGTAACCTTAAGTGGTGTTACAGCCCTTCCTTTACGATAGCTCTGTTCAAAAACCTTTCCATCTCTTTTTATCTCCACATGGAGCCATTCTGAAAGGAAGTTGACCACGGTAACCCCCACGCCATGGAGTCCACCCGAGACCCTGTATGCCTTGTGCTCGAACTTTCCACCTGCATGGAGTTCGGTCAGGACCACCTCCACGGTGGGCCTTCTCTTTACAGGATGCTCCTTTACCGGTATGCCTCTGCCATCGTCTACAATGGTTACAGAGTTGTCAGAATGTATTATAACCTGTATGTTCTTGCAATAACCTGCAAGGGCCTCGTCCACACTGTTGTCCACCACCTCGTATACCAGGTGGTGCAGCCCCGTTGGTCCTGTGGAGCCTATGTACATGGCAGGTCTTTTTCTTACCGCCTCGAGACCCCCAAGCACCTTTATGGACTCGGCATCATACCCCTGGATCTTCCTCTTTTCTGTCAATTCTATTGTTCCACCTCCATTTTGAAATTTATTCAAACTATTTTACCACACAAAAGGGTGTGTTACCATATATAAAATTTGTAAGTAATTAAAAAACTTGTTTTTCTTTTGGCTTTGGGGTAAAATACCATCCATGGCTTCGTTCGACAAGAAGGAACAGGTCTATTTTATGAGTCCAACGGCAGGAAGACTCACCTGTGAGGAGATGTTTTCCATGGTGGTGGACTATATGGAGGAGAGTCCTTCCACAAGGTACAACCTCATTATAGGGACCGACTCCTTCCAGGGAAGAGAAACACTTTTTGTTACAGCCATAATTGTGCACAGGGTGGGCCATGGTGGCAGGTATTTCTACCGTAAAAGACGGGTGAAGAACATGAACAGCATGCGGCACAGAATCTTCTACGAGGCGACCCTGAGTATAGAGGTTGCCTCATACCTTCAGGAAAGGCTCTCAGAGAACGGCTACAGGAACCTTCCCGTGGAGATACATCTCGACATAGGTTCCAACGGAGATACAAGGGAGATAATAAAAGAGGTTGTGGGCATGGTTACGGGCTCTGGCTACTATGCCGTTACAAAGCCCGACTCCTTCGGTGCATCGAAGGTGGCAGATAGACATTCACGATAGAGTGTCTCTTCTTGTAAGGGCCATTTTTTACTTTTTCACAGGCTCTCTTATTTTTATAGGAACAACCTGATGAAGCTGATGAGGGCTTCAGAGAAGACTTCTCCTGCGTATGTGTAGATGGGGCAGTGGAGGCGCTGCTTCTGTTGGGCGGTATATCCACACTCGGATAGTTCCGGTATAGACTCGAAAGGGAGAAGACTGCCTCGTTGCCAGGGGATATTTCTATTTTTAAGTGAACAGGTGTGCCTGACAGGGAAGATAGGCATGCAGAAAGGAGAACCCCATATTGTCTTCACCAATAATTGAGCTTGTCCTTTTGAGTAGTTGAAATGCTTTGTCTGATTTTATATATTCAAACCTTACATTAAATGAATAATGTGGTAGCTATACTTTCTAACCGGGGACATAGACGATGGCAAGAAGAAAAAGAGAAGGGGGCTTGCTCACTTCAAAGGAGATAGAGATATTGAGGTGGGTTCAGGAAGGTAAGACCAACGAAGAGATAGGGATGATACTTGGTAAATCCAGGTATACGGTTAAGTATCATCTCAAGAACATAATGAAAAAGCTTAATGTAACCAACAGGGCACAGGCCGTAAGCCAGGCGATAGGGCTTGGTTTTCTTCCACCACTACCGTTTGATGAGGAATTGAAGGATGCCATAGTTTTCAGGGTCGGTATCGTTGGATGCGGCAAGGGTGGAGAGGCCATATTGAACCTTTTCAGGGAGAACCCTTCTGTAAAGGTAATGTGGGTGGCAGATAGAGACCCCTCTGCACATGGTGTGGCAATAGCAAAGAACATGAATATACCATTTTCTGAAGATTACAGGACATTTCTTACAACAGACAAGCTCGATGTGGATGTGGTCATAAACCTTACAGGTTCTGTAGAGATTGCAGAGGATCTTCGCAGGCGCATACCGCCCACCATAGAGCTTATGGGCGGGCTCTCGGCAAAGATAATGTGGCAGCTCTTCGAGGAGAGAAGAAGAAGGGTTGAGGAAAGAGAAAGGGTGCTCAAGGAGCACGAGGCCCTTTACCACCTGGGCCTCGTCATAGAGAGTATAGATAGCCTGAAAGATGCGGGCTATGCAATAGTGGATTATGCAACAAAGCTTACCAACACACCTGCTGGCACCCTTGCACTGTTCGACGAGAAGAAGGAAGACATGGTGCTCGTTGCTGCAAAAGGGTTCAGCTCGGAGTTCAAAAAACACGACCGCTGGGAGATAAGAAAGGGCGGGCTTACCAGCACCATACTGAACCAGAATGGCCCACTATACATACCGGACATACGGGAGACCAGAGACCCAAACCCCCTGTTGCTCAAAGAGGGTGTCAGAAGTATCCTGGGTGCACCACTTATGGTGGAGGGCAGAATAGTGGGCATACTCTATGTTAACGATTTCAAGACAAGAAGGTTCAGGGCAGAGGATATATCCCTCTTTTCCCTTCTCACCATATATGCAGGGCTTACCATAGAGAGGGTAAAGAAGATAGAGGACATAAGGCTTTTGAGCATTACCGATGGGCTGACAGGGCTTTACAACCAGCGTTACTTCATGGAACAGATGCAAAAGGAGCTAAAGCGAGCCCAGAGGCATCATCACCCTGTATCCATAATAATGCTCGATATAGACTGGTTCAAGAACTACAACGACGAGTTCGGACATCTCGAGGGCAACAGGATTCTAAAGATTATAGCAAGGCTTATCAAGAAGAACTCCCGTATAACCGATACGGTTGGCAGGTTTGGTGGAGAGGAGTTCTGTGTTGTAATGCCACAGATCAAAAAAGAAGGCGCGCTGGCATTTGGCAGGAGGGTGCTCAAAGAGATAGCATCCTACCCCATGCCGAACCGGCAGGTTACAGTAAGTGCTGGTGTTGCCACATACCCTACCGATGGAAAGAGCCTGCCAGCGCTTATAAAGAGGGCAGATGTAAGGCTCTACAAGGCAAAGAGAGAAGGCAAGAACAAGATAGTGGGCTAACACCCCCCTCACTCAAGCCCCAGCATCTTTTTGAACTCCTTCTCAGAGAGCATCTTCATACCAAGTTTTTTTGCCTTCTCGTATTTCGATCCAGGCTCTTTGCCCACAACCACAAAGTCAACCCGTTTGCTCACACTATCGGAGCATCGCCCACCCTCTCTTTCCACAAGTTCTTTTGCCTCATCTCGGGTGAGGCCCTCGAGGGTGCCTGTGAATACGAACACCCTGTCTTTGAGTCTTCCGGCCTCTGGCCTCTTCTGGGGAAACCTTACGCCCACCTTCCTGAGCTTTTCTATCACCCTGCGGTTGTGCTCTTCCCCGAAAAAACTGACTATGTTCCTTGCCGTCTCGGGCCCTATCTCTGGTATTTCTGTGAGCTCGTCGTATGTGGCATTCATGAGGTTTTCCAGGGAGGAGAACCTTTCCGCCAGCACATCTGCGAGGTGTTCGCCAACACCCTTTATGCCAAGGGCGAATATGAGGCGCGAAAGCTCTGGGGGCTCTTTACTCTTTTCTATGGCTCTTAAGAGGTTTTCCGCACTCTTTTCAGCCCATCTTTCCAGTTTAAGGATGTCCTCTTTCTTAAGATAGTATGTGTCTGCCACATCCTTTATAAGCCCTGCGTTTACGAACTGGTCTATGTGTTTTCCACCAAGCCCTTCTATATCCATGGCCCTCTTGCCTGCAAAGTGTCGTATGGTCTCTTTGAGCTGGGCAGGGCATGTGAGCCCCCCTGTGCAGTAGTGTATGGCACCATCCCTTTCAACCCTCGAGCCACACTCGGGGCATCTGTCAGGCATGGTGAACCTTTTCTCTCCCCCTGTGCGCCTGTCTTTTATTACCGAGACCACCTCTGGTATCACATCGCCTGCCCTTGCCACCACCACCGCGTCCCCTATGCGCACATCCTTACGGTCTATCTCATCCTGGTTGTGCAGTGTTGCCCTCTCGATGGTTACACCTCCCACCTCCACTGGCTCGAGCACAGCCACAGGAGTCAGCGCACCTGTTCTTCCCACACCAACTTTTATATCCTTTACAATGGTGGTCTCCTCTTTCGGGGCAAACTTGTATGCAAGCGCCCAGCGTGGACTACGGCTCAGCACACCGAGGGTTTCCTGCTGACTCAGGCTGTTGACCTTTATGACTATACCGTCAACCTCGTAGTCGAGCTCCTCGCGCATATGCTCGAGTCTGCGGTGATATTCCATGGCGCCTTCTATACCCTTTACAAGCTCCACCATCGGATTTACCTTAAGCCCCACATCCTTAAGATAGGCGAGGGTTTCCATGTGGGTTCTGAACTCAATACCCTCCACCACACCCACACCATAGCAGAATATGTCGAGTGGGCGTGATGCGGTAATCCTGGGATCAAGCTGCCTGAGTGAGCCACTTGCGGCATTCCTGGGATTTGCAAAAAGGGGTTCCCCCCTTTTTTCTCTTTCTTTGTTCAGTCTCTTGAAGCCCTCTATGGCAAGGTAGACCTCGCCCCTTACCTCGAGCTTTCTGGGGATGGGCAGTTTTTTGCGGGAAAGGAGCTTGAGTGGTATGCTGCGGATGGTCTTGAGGTTCTGGGTTACATCCTCTCCTGTGTAGCCATCGCCGCGGGTGGCTCCCTGCACAAAAAGTCCATCCACATAAATGAGCTCCACAGCAAGCCCGTCTATCTTTGGCTCCACGGCATACTCTATATCCCCTGTGGTGCCAAGAAGCTTTTTGACCCTTCGGTCGAACTCCACAACCTCTTCCTCTGTAAAGGCGTTGTTCAGGCTCAACATGGGTACGGTGTGTTTTACCACACCGAATTCTTCAAGTGGCCTGGCACCTATACGCTGGGTGGGGGAGTCAGGGGTTACAAACTGTGGGAAGTGTTCCTCGAGGGCCTGGAGGCGACGAAAAAGACGATCATACTCTGCATCACTTATCACAGGGCTTTGAAGCACATAGTAGCGGTAGTTGTGGTAGTTTATCTCCTCTCCCAACTTCTCTATCTCTTCTCTGGCTTCATCTTCTGTGAGTCTCTTTATGTCCTTCCAGCTTCGCTGCATATCTAATTTTTTAGCACAGAGCTCACCCGAGGTCAAATCCATACAGGGGTGATTGACAGCCCATATAAAACCTGTATACTCTACTCCTGTATGGAGGGCACATTCCTTACCGCCATAATGCTTGCCTCAATAGCAGGGCTTTCCACCACCCTCGGAAGTGTGGTGGCACTTGTATATACAAATCCTTCCCATAGATTCATGGCATTCACCCTTGGGTTCTCTGCTGGTGTCATGGTGTTTGTCTCTTTTGTGGAACTTCTCGCAACAGGCATAGAGAGCACGGGGTTTGAGGTGGCTGTATTATCCTTCTTCTTCGGCATGGCGCTGATGTTTCTTATAGACTATCTTCTGCCCCACACCTACATACTCGAACCTGTGGCCGATAGAAAAAAGGCAAGACTCAAGCGGTTGTCTCTATTGATAGCCATCGGTGTTGGAATACACAATCTTCCAGAGGGCATGGTTACATTTGTGGGTGCACTGAAGGATACAGACCTTGGGGTTGCCCTTATGTTTGCCATAGCTGTGCACAACATACCAGAGGGCATGGCCGTGGCTGTGCCTGTCTATAGTGCAACAGGAAGCAGGTTCAAGGCCTTCGGGTGGAGTTTCCTCTCCGGGGTGAGCGAGCCCATCGGGGCACTGCTGGCAGGTCTTTTCCTCTATAGGTTCATGGGTGATACGCTTCTTGGCATTATGCTCTCTGTTGTTGCAGGCTTCATGGTCTTCATATCTCTCGATGAACTGCTTCCATCTTCCTATTCCTACAGGTGCGAGCATGTGGCAATAGCAGGAGTAATGGCTGGTATGGTCATTATGGCGTTCAGTCTTTACTTCTTCTTGTAGATAGCCCCATGAGGGCGAGTCCTTCTTCGAGGCTCTCCAGAGGCAGACCCACCACATTCGTCCAGGAGCCCTCCACCTCCTCTACGAACACGCGGGCCTCGCCCTGCACGGCATAGCCACCTGCCTTGTCGAGTGGTTCTCCAGTGGATATGTATTCTTCTATCTCGCGGGGGGTAAGCTCTTTCATTGTAACCCTGCTCTCTGTATCCTTTATGAAGATTTTGTCTGTATGGGTGTCGTATATGCAGATGCCTGTGAACACACTGTGGGTTCTGCCACCAAGCTTTTTGAGCATCCAGCAGGCCTCATCGGTGTTCGCTGGTTTTCCCAGTATCATCCCTTCTATTACCACCACCGTGTCTGCTGCTATTATGATACCGTTCATTCCCTCTTCCCTTGCCCTGAATGCCTTGCACCTTGCAAGCCTTCTCACATGCTGAGAAGGGCTCTCTCCCTTTCTGTGGGACTCATCCACATTTACAGGATAGATGTAGAACCTGTCGATGAGTCTGCCCAGAAGGGCCTTCCTCCTTGGAGACGAAGATGCCAGTATAATCATCTTTTCCAGTTCCCTTTCCATGTAACCATGCTTGACCACATTATTTATACATTATAAAATGATACCATGATATACGGTAGAGTTCTATCAGCTTTTATGGTGGGCCTTTTTGTGTTCTCTCTTACGGCCATCCCTTCTCTGTGTGGAGAGAAAGCCTCTTCCTGGACTCACCACCACTCGACAGAGTGTGAAGGAAGTGATATGTGTCATCTCAAGGCCCAAGAGATGGAAGATGAATGCAACAGAAATGGTTCGGACAGTGTTATCTGCTGTAGCCACACCGGCTCTGGTGGGTCTGATCTATCCATCAATGACATACAGTTTATAACTGCCGATATATCCATGCCAGTGTACGGGCACAGTGTCAGGACAGTTCCGATGCCACCACTTTCATGGCCTCAGGGTTTGCAGGCAGGTCTCTTCAAGCCACCCCGCCCTGGATAAACAAGCCCAATCCAGTTCAACTTCAATCAATAACAAGAATATTGTGGAGGTGCATGGAGTATGCATAAAGACAGAGCATCTTCGGGTGCATTAATCTATGTAGTCATAGGCGTGGTTGCGGTGGTGATACTCTACGGGTTCTTCCACTTTGCAGGTGTAAGAGACAGGGTGGTGCTTGAGAGTGCCGATGGGCCTGTATCCATAGAGGACTTCAGGGGAAAGATATTGCTGGTGTTTTTCGGTTATGCAAGCTGCCCGGTAGAGTGTCCTGCAGTGCTTCTCAACATGGGGGATGCCTTCTCAGAGCTGACAGAAGAGGAACTCAAGCTCGTAAATGGCCTGTTTATAAGCTTTGACCCCAAAAGGGACAGCCCCGAGAAACTCAAGGAATATGCAAGCTACTTTCATCCCAACATCGTCGGGGCAACTGCCAGAGAAGATGTGGTAAGGGAGCTTGCAAAGAGATTCAATGCCTATTATGTGAAGACAGCGGAGGAAGGCTCAGAGCTTGGCTACAACTACTCCCATTCCCTGTTCATCCATGTGGTAGCCCCTGATGGCACAACAGCAGGTACCCTTTCAGGCAGGGCCACCCCTGAAGAGATAGTGGCTGCCCTGAGGAAGATGATAAAGCAATATGGACTTGGATAAAAAGGAGATGAAGGAAGATGAAGCAGCTATTGGCCCCCATGGTGGGTATACTCATAGCCTGTACAGCTTTTCATGCAAAGGCAGGGGCAGGCCCATTGAGGACAGCCGATGCATGTGTTATGGAGCCTCCACCTGGAAGCCCGAATGCCGTAGCCTTTATGTCCATAACAAACATGGCCAACAGGACTGTTACCATAGTGAGTGTTGCAACCCCTGTGGCAAAGAAGGCAGAGCTGCATGAGACGGCAAGAACAGGGGGACTCACTGAGATGAGGTATGTGAAGACCCTTACCCTTGCCCCTCTGGAGACCATGAGGTTGTCTCACCAGGGCTATCACCTCATGCTTATAGGGCTTAAGAAGAGACTCAAGAAGGATGATAGGGTGAGGCTTGTATTCAGACTCAAAGATGGCAGCACAGTGTCTTTTGATGTCAAGGTCTGCAGGATGAAGAGGCACTGAACCGGAAGTTGGCAGGATATGAAAAGAGGTGTAACCATACTGGTGCTCTTTGCCCTTTCTGGCCTTGGGTTTGTGGTTATGTTCTCTGTTAAAAGGCAGGAGCCGGGAAAAAAGGGTATTTCTTGAGAAAGGACAGACGGCTCCTCCTTTCACACTTGCTGATATGGAAGGAAGCAGTGTTTCCCTTGAAGAACTTCTTGGAGAGGGGCCTCTCTATGTAATCTTCTGGTCATCTTCGTGCGTTAGCTGTAGAGACGGCATGATAACCCTTGAGAGGGCTTACAGAAGATACCCCGAGAGGGGATTCAGGATTGTGGGTATCAATATATACCAGAGCAGAGAGGAGGCAGAAGAGTTCGTAAGGGATGTGGGCATAACCTTTCCGATGCTTCTGGACAGGACAGGCACAACAGTTGATGAATACACCATATACTTTATTCCTGTATCATGCATAGTAGCCCCCTCTGGCACTGTGCTCGATGTATATGCTGGCAATCCCACGGAAGATGAGATACAGGAGGTGGTTGAAAGATACTGGCGGTAAGCGAATTACTGTAAATAATCTTTGTCTGGTGGAGGGTAGGGGACTCGAACCCCCGACCTGGTGATTGCGAACCACCCGCTCTCCCGGCTGAGCTAACCCCCCACGCAGCAGAGAACATTTTAACACAAATACTGCCGTAGTCCATCCCTGAAATGGGTGGGCTCCATGGCAAATATGTCTTCAAGTGCGTTTTTTGATGTTATGTTGTCCTCTTCGAGCATCAAGAGGGCATCCCTGGTAAGTGGAGGGCTGGGCAATGCATACTCCATAATAGAAGCCCCCACCTTTACAACAGGCCGTGGTATGTGTATCTTCAATCTCTTTGTGCCGAGCACATCGGCTATTGCGTCTACTATATCGTTGAAAGAGAGTATGTCTCTTCCTCCGACCTCAAGGGTCTTCCCCATGGTATCGCTTCTCTCTATACTCACAGATATTGCTTCTACAAGGTCTTTAACATATACAGGCTGCATCCTGTTCTTTCCATCACCTGGCACGAACACCATGGGAAAGACCCTCATGAGTTTTGCCAGAAGGGTTGTGAATCTATCGCCTTCTCCGAATATGACCGAAGGGCGAAACACTGTAAACTCAAGCCCAGAGCCCCTTACGAGTTCTTCAGCCAGCCACTTGGTCTTGTGATACTGGCTTCTGGCATCTTTTCCTGTGCCCAGTGCACTGATGTGTATGTATCTTCTTGTGCCGTAACTTCTGCAGGCGTTGATTACATTCTCTGTGCCCTTTACATGCAGGGTGTGGAATCTTTCTCTTCTCGTCTCCGTGAGTATTCCCACAAGGTGTATGACAGTATCCACACCCTCCATGGCCTTTGCAAGAGAGTTCTCGTCAGTTACATCCACATACCATAGCTCTGGTAACAGGGCCCCCTTTGTTTTGAACCTGGGGCTTTTCCTTCTCGAGCCACACCTGACCCTGTGGCCACGCTGGATGAGCCTTGCGGCAAGGTGTGTTCCGAGGAACCCTGTGCCTCCTGTTATAAGTATCATCGGTTTTTGGCGAGAACATCCTTTATAACATCTTTGAGTTCTCTGAGGTCGGAGGATTTCACCACATAGGCATCTGATGCCCATGTGCCGAACTCCTGTTTGTAGTGTGGATAGGCTGTGCACAATACCACTGGAAGGTTCTTCCAGCGTTCCTTTATACTTCTCAACACCTCCACGCCATCCATGCCTGGCATCTTTATATCGAGAAGCACGAGGTCCACATCACTGTCCTTCGATAGCTTCTCAAGGGCTTCTTCGCCTGTGGTGGCAAGCTCTACATCGTATCCTTCTTCCTCGAGTTCTTCCTTATAGAGAAGTCTTATCCCTTCTTCGTCGTCCACAACGAGGATCTTCTTCTTCATACTCCATGCTCCGTGGTTTTAAAGGTTTGTACTTCTCTCATTTCATTTCACCACCAGATTGGCTGTCTGTCAACGGTAATCTTATTGTGAAGGTTATGCCCTTTCCATATTCATTTGCCACATCTATATGTCCCTTGTGTCTTGTTACTATCTTGTGTGTTATTGGAAGCCCCAGGCCTGTCCCACCCTTTCGTGTGGTAAAGAATGGGTTGAATATATTGCCTATAAGATGTGGCTCTATGCCTCCACCTGTGTCCTTTATCTCCACATGTGCCCACCTTCTTCTGCGGTATGTGGTTATGCTGAGTGTACCACCTCCCTCCATGGACTGTATGGCATTTATTATAATGTTGTCCAGGGCTATCTTGAGTTGTCCCGCATCTGCTATTACTGATATGGGTTCTTGAGAGAAGAGTTTTTCAACTTTTATAGAGTTGCGTCTGCATATATCCTCGAACCCCTTTATGGCTTCTTCGACTATGCTGTCAAGTTTCTCTGCGGTGAACTTGAGGGTTCTATCCTCTGTGAAGTGGAGTATATCGTTTATTATGTCCTCCAGTTTTGTAACCTCCTTGACTATATGTTCCACATAGATGTATTCGGGGGAGTCCTTTGATAGTTTCTTCTGAAGCCGTGTGGCCAGCCCACCTATGCTGACAAGGGGATTCTTGATTTCATGGGCCAGTGTGGCAGAGAGCTCACCAAGTGCCATCAACTTCTCTGCATTGCCAAGGCGTGCCTGCATCTCCTTGAGCTTGGTATAGGTTCTCTTCAGTCTCTTGTAGTCAATATCACACTTTATGAAGAAACACAGAAGCCTTGCCACTACATTGAGTATATTCTTCTTTCGCTCCGCAAGGGAAAGCCTGTCTCCTGCCTTGAGGTATATCACTCCGTAGAGATGGCTCTCATCCTTTATTGGAGATACCACGATGGTCTTGAATCCCTTTATACCCCTGTCTTCTATCTGGTTCCACAGTATGTTCCTGGGGTCGGGGTTGTGTATCTGGAGTGTTTTTCTGTTCCTCTTCACCCAGCTACACAGCCCCTCTTTATGGCCGTACATGTTTATTACAGATTTTCGTGCGCCTGATGTTGCAAGCTTTGTGAAGGTATTGTCCTCACGGTTCCACCCGTATATTATGCAGCTATCGAAGCCAAGCTCCTGTGCTGTAAGCCTTGCAACCTTTCTGAACCGTTCCTCAAGGCTTCTGTTGTATGCCGAAAGCTCTATTATCTTTCCTAATAGTTCATAACCCATCTTAAGAAGACTCTTCCGGGCTTGCCCCCCTAAGGTACTCTGCAGCTTCTTCAGGAGGGGTAGGGTTTATATAGAAACCTGAGCCCCATTCAAAACCAGCTGTCTTCACAAGTTTTGGCATGATTTCAAAGTGCCAGTGATAGTGTGGCAGTGTCTCTCCGTTTCGTACAGGTGCTGTGTGGAGTATAAAGTTATAGGGAGGTTTGTTGAGCACCCTGTCGAGTCTTTTAAGCACATCCGAGAAGAGTGCGGCAAGGTTGTGGTAGTGCTGTTTCTGTGAGTTCTCGAAGTTGGACTCATGAAACCTGGGCATTATCCATATCTCGAAGGGTGCCTTTGGTGCATAGGGGGTTAGGGCAAGAAAATCCTGGTTTTCAGCCACAACCCTTATGCCCTGCATGAGTTCCTGGCGAATTATATCACAGAATATGCATCGTTCCTTGTAGTTATAATACTCCAGCGAGCCATCGAGCTCTTCACCAACCCGTTTTGGCACGATTGGTAGCGCTATGAGCTGTGAGTGTGAATGCTCCAGGCTTGCCCCTGCAGGTTCTCCATGGTTTTTGAAGATCAGTATGTATCTTAGCCTTGTGTCTTTCTTGAGGTCTATTATCCTGTCCCTGTATGCCCAGAGCACTTCCTCGAACTGTCCTGTGGATATGGTGGAGAGGGTATCCTGATGGCTGGGAGACTCTATTATCACCTCATGTGCTCCTATACCGTTCATCTTATCGTACACACCTTCGCCAACCTTGCCCAGGTCTCCTTCTATCCTGAGGGCTGGAAACTTGTTTGGCACAACCCGTATTCGCCATTCCGGTGTGTCAGGTCTGGTGCCCTCTTTTCTGTATGCGAGTATTTCCGGTGGGGTCATATCCTCGTTGCCGGGGCAGAAGGGGCATAGCCCACCCTTGGTCGGGATAGGGGGGATGACGAATTCCGAGGGGCGTTTTCCCCTCTCTGTGGAGATTATGACCCATCTGCCGATTATGGGGTCTTTCCTGAGTTCGGGCATAAAGATAGCCTGGGCTAAGGTCTATTAAAAGCTTCTGTCAAGGATGAGGTCTTTTGATGTGTGCCCTTGCCGACTTCTCGTACTCCTCTTCTTCCTTCTTGCACTCTATACAGCTTGTGGTAACGGGCCTTGCCTCGAGCCGTTTCTCAGAGATGGGTTCGCCACATATCTCGCATATACCGTAGGTACCCTCCTCTATCCTCTTCAGAGCCTCTTTCACCTTGACGATGAGTTTTCTCTCTCTGTCCCTTACCCTGAGGATGAAGTTTCTGTCGGTCTCCAGAGATGCCCTGTCCGTAGGATCAGGGAAGTGGTCATCATCGGCACGGTTCATGCCACTTACGGTCTTTTCCGCTTCTTGCAGGAGTTCCTCAAGCTTTGTGTTGAGGATCTTCCTGAAGTGTTCTAATCTCTCCTTACGCATAGAAGATAGTATAACTTAAAATCCTTCTCTGTTCAATTAAAATAAGGTTCATTCCTCCATGGTTGCCTCTGGCAGCCTGTCTTCTGTTAGTTCGGTCTCTTCTGTATTTTTCTTGAGCTCTGCCCATGGCTCTTCTATCTCCACAATGCGTCTTCCCTCTATCTTCAGAAGGAAAAGTTCCTTTATAGCCTCTCCTCTGGGGCTGAACTGTATTGTGCCTGTTGCGCCCTCGAAGTTGACGATGTTTCCGATGGCCTCTTTAATGAATATGCGCATGCTTGCAGACTCGATTGCCTCGAACATTATCATGGATGCATCATAGGCCTGTGCCTCTATGATGCCGGGGGTATAGTCAAAGGTATTCTTGAATTTTGCTACAAACTCCTCGGTAGCCCATCTCTTGCTCTGCGGGAAGAAGCCGTCTACAAATACAGCCCCTTCCACATATTCACCTGCAAGTTGTGGTAGCCTTGGTGAGTTCCACCCGTTCGAGCCAAGAAGTTGAATCTCCTTTATATTGTAGAATGCAAGGTAGGGGGCTATCTGCACAACAGATGGGTAGTAGTCGGGTATATAAAGGGCATCCACCTCCACAGTGGGTGTATATCTTGCCACATGGCGTCGGCCGATGATCTGTTCTTCCACCTCTATGCCGAAAAGTGTTCTGAGCTCCTGAGCAAAGTCCTTCTTTCCGGGTGTGTAGGAGAGTTCACCCACCACCGTTGCTCCCAGCTCTTCTACCGCCTCCTTGAACTCCCTTCGGAGGACTCTGCCATAGTTGTTTTCAGGATAGAGGATTGCAAAGCGCATTTTGCCGAGCACCTCCACGGCGTAGCGTGCGATGGTCTCGGCCTGTGCCCCTGGGGTAAGAAAGTTTCTGAATATGTAGCTGCCCATTTGTGGCAGGTCTTCCTTCTGTGAGAGGGCTATGAGGGGAATACTGTTTTCCTGCGAGATGTGTGCAACCCTTGTTGCATTCTTGCTCAGAAGAGGGCCTATTATCCCTTTGAGCCTGTTGTCATCCGTGAGCCCCTCTATGGAAGACTCCAGGGATTCCTCAGTGTCCATTGTATTTACAACCTTTATCTCCACATTATTTCTACCTTCTTCGTTGAACACCCCTGCAGCCAGAAGCATACCTTTCAATGCCTTTTCTCCAAACTTTCTGTAAGTACCCTCAAGGGGTAGCACTGCTCCAACAAGGTGGGGCCGATCAGGGATTGAGAGAAGCTCTTCCACATCTGCTATGGTATTCAGTATGATGGTTGCCTTGACCTTCTGGGTAAGGGTAGAGGTTGGTGAGTCCACCACGGCTGTAAGCGAGGTGCTGGCGTCCTCTATCTTTCCCATCCTGTAGCTTGAGTATCCGAGAAGATAGAGGGCCTCATCCTTGTAGGGGCTGAGGGGGAAGTCTGAGAGGAGTTTTTCGCAGTAGAGGGCTGCCTTCTCGAAGCGTTTCTTCTTTATGAGGAGCTGGGAGAGCCTTATCAGTGCCTCATCTGCCATAGATGAGTTGTGATAGATTTCAACGAAGCCCTCGAGACTCTCTATGTTCTCGTCAGCTGGTCCTTTTTCCTCTATGGCCTCGAGTATACCCCAGAGCACATCCCCTGGTGTTTTCAGCCATGCTGCCCATATACTGCTCGAGGTGTGGACAAGGAGCACTGCAACTATGAGGGTTGGAAGTATTCTTCTCATCAGAAAAGCTCTTTTACCTTCTCGAAGAAGCTTTTTCTCTGTGGCATTACATCATCGTTACTTATGCGCGCAAATTCTTCGAGGAGTTCCCTCTGGCGCCTGGTGAGTCTTGTGGGGGTCTCTATCCTTACCACCACATGGAGGTCTCCTCTCTTACGTCTGCCGGGCATGGGCACCCCCTTGCCCCTGAATCTGAAGGATTGCCCTGTCTGGGTTCCTGGCGGTATCTTCAGTTTCACTCTGCCCTCAAGTGTGGGCACATCTATTTCACAGCCCAGGGCAGCCTGTGGGAAGCTTATGGGTACCTCGCAGACAAGGTCTTCTCCCTCGCGTCTGAATATTGGATGTGGTTTCACATCTATGTAGAGGTAGAGGTCTCCTGGTGGACCACCTCTTGTGCCGGGCTCACCTTCTCCCTCAATCCTTATGCGTGTACCTGTATCCACTCCTGCTGGAATCTTGACCGTTATCGTTCGTTCTATCTGTATCTCACCTTTTCCATTACATCTATCGCAGGGGGTGGTTATGATGCAGCCTTCCCCTCCACAGGCCGAACATGTTCTTGATATTCTGAAGAAACCCTGCTGGAAGGTAACCTGCCCCTTTCCCCCACAGGATCTGCATACCGCTGGCGTTGTGCCTGGCCGTGTCCTTCTTCCCTGGCATACGGGACAGACCGTCCTTCGTGGCACGGCTATGTCCTTTACCACACCTGATACGGCCTCTTCGAACTCCAGTGTCAGGTTGTAATGGAGGTCTTCGCCTGGCTGTGAGCGGGCCCTTCTTGAGGTGCCGAAGAACTCAGAGAAGAGATCATCGAAGAGGTCATGAAAGTCCACACCGAACCCGCCTTCGAACCCACCGGGTCTGCCCACATGGCCGAAACTGTCATAGCGTGCCCTCTTTTCCGGGTCACTCAGAACCTCGTAGGCCTCGTTTATCTCCTTGAACATCTCCTCTGCCGCCTTGTCCCCACTGCAGCGGTCTGGATGATACTTCATGGCGAGCCTGCGGTAGGCCTTCTTTATATCTTCTTCCGTTGCATTGCGGTCTATGCCAAGTATCTGGTAGTAGTCTTTCATTGATGTTGGTTGTCTTCCTCCTTCCCTTTTGCCACCACAACGAGTGTTGGTCTCAGAAGCCTTTTCTTAAGGAGGTATCCCTTCTGTAGTTCTTTTATAACGGTGCCACCTTCGAACTCTTCGGTCTCTTCATGGCTTATTGCCTCGTGCCGTGATGGGTCGAACCTTTCGCCCTCTGCTGTAATGGGCTCGAGCCCGAATTTTCTCAGTACCCCGAAGAATTTCTTAAGTGTAAGTTCCACACCGTTTAGCATGGACTCGAGTGTATTCTCGTCCTTCTCTCCCGCCTTTATGTGCTCAACAGCCCGCTCGAGGTCATCCATGACAGGCAGGAGTTCTTTTATAAGCCCCTCATTTGCAAACTCGACTATTAGAGTTTTTTCCTTCTCCACCCTCTTTTTGTAGTTCTCAAGGTCTGCACATTTTCTAAGGTAGAGTTCTTTGAGCCGTGCTATCTCCTCGTCCTTTGTTCCGAGTTCTTCCTTGAGTCTGTCCAATCTTTCTGTTTCTGTAAGCTCCTTTTCTTCGAGCCCTTCTTTTTCTGTAACCTTCTCTTCCTTGTTCTCTTTTCTCTCCATTGCTCATCCTCTTTTCTACGGGTTTAATTCAGGAGAAACCTTAAAGTGATTTGCCGAGAAAATCAGCGGCATAATCGACGAGTGGGATTATCCTTGGGTAGTTCATCCTGACAGGCCCTATAACCCCTATGGTGCCGAACCTCACTCCTTCCCTTCCGTATGGGGATGTAACGAAGCTCAGCCCGGCGAACTCCTCAATATCGAACTCCGAGCCTATGAATATATGTGTGCCTTCATCGATACTCTTGTCCAGTATTTTCAGGAGTAGTCTCTTTTCTTCGAAGGCACCTATAAGGCGTTTGATCTTTTCCGCATCCTCTCTGAACTCTGGCTGTTCCAGTATGTTTATCTTACCATCCATGTATATGTTTTCAAGGACTGAGGAGAACTCGCTTGTTGCCATGGCTCCAAGTCTCAATGCCCTTGAGAGAAGCCTGTCGTAGAGGTTCTTCTCTTTTTTCATCTCCCTGGCCACCTTCGAGCGCAGCTCCCTTATGGTAAGCCCTGCTGCCATCGAGTTTATGTAGTTGGAGATACGCTCCACATCCTGTGGATGGATTTCTTCTTCAAGCCTTATAAGCCTGGTATGCACCATGTTATCACTTGCAATTATTACCACCAGCACCCCAGGGTCTCCCACATGTACGAACCGTATGTCTCTTATGGCAAGTGCTGTCCGTGAGTATGTGAAGACGAATCCTGTACAATGGGTAACAGAGGAGAGTGTCCTTGTAAGTTTCCTTATGAGTTCATCTCCTGTGACGAACTGCTTGAAGCACGACCTTATGAGGTTCTTTATTCTATCTTCAGGTTCTTCGAGCTCACAGAGGCTGTTCACATAGAGCCTGAACCCCCTGTCTGTGGGTATCCTGCCAGAGGAGGTATGGAGGCTTGCAAGGTAGCCCTCCTTTTCGAGCTCTGCCATGATGTTTCTTATACTCGCAGGGCTCAGCCCTATGGAGTGCCTGGTGGCTATGGTTCCGGAGCTTACAGGCACTGCCCTGTCTATGTACTCGTGTATCACAGCCATCAGGACCTTTGCCTTGCGCTCTCCCAGCCTGTCCTTCCTGTAAGAAGCCATACCTTCCAATGCCTTCTCTTTGTATTTTATGTCTACCCATGGGGCAGGGTAGAGAACCCCTTATTATTTTCAAAAATACCAACCAGTGGATACAATGTCAAGACCTCATTAGAAGTGCAAGTATCTCGTTGGAAAGTAGTATGCCTCTTTCAGTAAACCTTACGGTATCATCTCTTTCCTCCAGCAGCCCTTCATCTATAAGGTAGCCCCATTGTGGAAGCCCTCTCAGGTTTGTCTCAAACTCCTCTTCTATCTTTCCCATGTCCACGCCTTCTGTAAGCCTCATCCCCATGAGGAGCCTTTCTGTGAGGGCTTCCATCCTGGATAGCTCTCTTTTTGTGGTTACAGGAGGCCTGCCTGTGGCCAGGGCATCCATGTATTGATGGAGGTCTTCGGTGTTCTGCCATCTACTGCGTCGTTCTTTAAGCCAGGAGTGTGCTCCCACCCCCAGCCCAACATAGTCTTCCGACAGCCAGTATCTTGTGTTGTGTCTGCACTGGTAGCCATCGATGGCAAAACTGGAGATTTCATAGTGTATATAGCCACATTCTTTGAGAAGCCCTGTCCCCTCAAGATACATCCTTACAATGGTCTGCTCGTCAGGCATTACCAGGGAGCCCGAAAGATGGAGTCTTTCGAAGGGGGTGCCATCTTCCATGGTAAGCTCATATAGAGATATGTGGTGTGGCCTTAGCTCTATGACTTTCGAGAGTTCCTCAAGCCAGCCCTTGAGTGTCTGTCCAGGGATGGCGTATATGAGGTCTACCCCTATGTTGGTGAAGCCAGCCTCGATTGCGTTACGGAATGCCTCGAGGGAGTCTTCCGGGGTGTGGATCCTGCCCAGCGTTTTCAGCCCCTCCTGACTCAAGGATTGCATGCCTATTACAATACGGTTTATACCGGCCTGCCTGAAGCCAGAAAGCCTCTCCTTATCCACGGTGCCGGGGTTTACCTCCATGGACACCTCGGGTGTGGCAGGGGCTGGAAGGCTGTTCAGGACTCCATCTATTATGGTCTCCACCGAAGAGGGGCCGAGGAGGGAAGGGGTGCCGCCACCGAGGTAGATGGTATCCACCACGCTTTTGTGGAGGGATTCTTCCTCTACGAGCATGGACAGTTCCTTAAGGAGTGCCTCTGTGTAGGCTCTTTCCGGGATATTCTCTGTGGCAACAGAGGCAAACCCACAGTAGGGGCACTTTCTTACACAGAAGGGGATGTGTATATATACGCCGAGCCCTTCAGGTGGACTGTTTCCATAGCTTCTTGAACACATCGATGGGAGATATTATGCCAAGCAGTCTCTGGTTGTTATCCACAACGAGTATCCTTTCCACCCTTCTTTCCCTGTTGATGAATATTGCGGCTAACTCCATTGTGGAGGTGTCAGGAGATACACACACATATTCGTCAGCCATGGTATCGGTCCTGTTTCTGAGGAATTCTCCCAGGGGTATGGTCTTCATCTCTTCCATCTTTTCCACGAAGTCCTTTGGCTCCGGTGCGAACCTTACATCCTTGAGATAGCCCTTGGTTATGTATGCCGGTAGAAGTGCCACTATAACGCTTCTTGCAGTCATAACACCGAGCACCCTGTTCTCCCTGTCCACCACAGGCACCTGACGAATCTTGTTTTCTGCAAGCACATTGATGGCGTCCCCCACGGTGTTGTGCTCCGTAAGTGTTATGGTATCCGTTGTCATGACATTTGCTGCTATCATGGTAATATTATACCCTATAAGTTCATTTTTGTTAAGATAGATATCTGAAGTACAGATATATGTGAGATATTAACAGCGACAGGATGGTAAGTGGCAATCCCACCTTCATGAATCTTACGAACCCTATGGGGTATCCGCTTCTTGCGGCAAACCCTGCTATTATAACATTGGCAGAGGCCCCTATAAGAGAGCCATTTCCACCAAGGCATGCCCCTATGGACAGTGCCCACCACACGGGCATCACCACCTCCTTGCCACCCATGTATGTCTCCATATGCTCTATAAGTGGTATCATGGTGGCAACGAAGGGTATGTTGTCTACGAAGGCAGACAGTATGCCTGAGAGCCAGAGGGTGAGATATGCGGTTGTGGCTATGTTCCCACCAGTAAGAGACAGTATTTTCTCTGCTATCATGGATATTAGCCCCACCTCGACGAGTCCATGGACAAGCACAAAGAGGCCCAGAAAGAAGAATATGGTAGACCACTCAACCCTACCCATTATGTTGTGCAGTTCCTCACCACTTATTAGCATGAGTATGGCAGCCCCTGTAAGGGCTGTTGTTGCCGGCTCTACCGGGAACACACCGTGAAGGAGGAAACCGACCACAACCAGTGATAGCACAATCAGGGACTTTTTGAGCAACACAGGGTCCTCTATGGCCTCTTCTTCCCTGAATTCCATTATCTTGAGCTTCAACTCTTTGCTGGCTGCAAGCTCCTTCTTGTAGAGCATCTTCAGTATGAGAAGTGTAACTACAAGTATCAGCGGCATTATTGGTGCAACATTCACTACGAAGTCCATGAATGTAAACTTTTGCGAGCTGCCTATCATTATGTTGGGTGGGTCTCCTATGAGGGTGGCAGCCCCTCCGATGTTTGATGCCAGTATCTGGGAGAACAGGAAAGGATAGGGGGTAACCTTCAGGGCATCTGTTATTAGAAGTGTTATGGGCGCTATGAGGAGCACTGTCGTAACATTGTCGAGCAGTGCGGAGAGCACTGCAGTTACTATGGAAAGGTATATCATTATCAGCATGGGTTCGCCACGGGCAAACTTTGCACTTCTTATGGCAAGATACTGAAACATCCCTGTCTTCTGACATATGGAGACTATGGCCATCATCCCGACAAGCAGCCCCAGGGTGTTGAAGTCTATGCCCTCTATGGCCTCTTCCTGTGTGATGATGCCAAGGAAAAGCAGCCCCCCTGCACCGAGCACAGATATTATGGCCCTGTCGAACCTGTCCCAGATGAGAAAACCGTAGACAGTAACAAATATTGCCGTAGCTATAAGTATCTTTGTATCCATAGGCATTGCAACCCTCGGGAGATTTGAAGATAAGATTTTTGAACCAGAATGTCAAGTTTTTTTCGAAGAGCCATCTGTTGACAGAGTGTGCAAATGGTGAATGTGTTCGGACAAATTGTGCAGGATTTTCCATCCATTCTGTGTAAACAAACAGGTTGACTAACAGCTGAAAAACTGTTATTAAAGAAAACAACTGGGGGATCGTCTAACGGCAGGACGACGGACTCTGGATCCGTCTATCCAGGTTCGAATCCTGGTCCCCCAGCCATACTTCTATGGCAGGCAGGAGGGGTTAGCAATGGTGCTAACCCTTTTTGGTTTTTCTGCACCACACTATAAAATCCTTTGCTTGTGTTCTGATGGATTTCAGAGCAAGAAAGGGCTTGAATTTTAACCAGCGGTTATGGGTATAATCAACTAATAATAGATGAGGGAGGTCTGTATATATGCCCATAAAGGGATCCTATTCCTCTTACCTTACATGCCCGCTCTGTGATTGCGAGATACCCCTGAGCGGTGATGAGAGGATAGGCGAGGAGATATATTGTCCCTACTGTGAATGCCCGCTCAAGTTAAAGAAGAACAGGGATGACGAGCTATATCTTCAGGAGGACTTTTAGCCCTTTATACACACCAGTGGGCGCAGCCTTGCCACCTTGTGGTTCACCCCTGCCCGATGCATTATCTCCACCACCATGTCTACATCCTTGTATGCCCCCGGGGCCTCCTCTGCCACCCCTGACTTACTCTTTGCCCTTATAACTATACCCTTTTCTTTGAGTTCCTTTATTATTTCAGAGCCTCGCCACTGTTTTTTTGCCTGCATCCGTGAGAGAGATCTTCCTGCGCCGTGCACCGCGCTGCCGAAGCACTCTTCCATGCCCTTCTGGGTGCCCCTCAATATGTAGGATGCGGTTCCCATGCTACCACCCACAAGCAGTGGTTGTCCCACAGCCCGGTATCTTTGTGATACCTCCTCTCTGTCAGGGCCAAATGCCCTTGTTGCGCCCTTGCGGTGCACCAGAAGCCTCTTTACAGAGCCGTCCACATTGTGGGTCTCTATCTTGCAGGTGTTGTGCCCCACATCGTATAGCTGGCTGATTTGTTCCGGCCTCGTCTGGGTTACCCCTGCGAAGGCAAGACGCGCAAGATGTGCTATTGCCTGACGATTTGCAAAGGCACAGTTGATACCACAGTTTACAGCGGTAAAGTACTGCCAGCCCTCCTTGCTGTTTATGGGGGCACAGACGAGTTCCCTGTCCCTTATGGGTATGGAGTATTTCTTCGATGCTGCCTCGAGTGTGGACAGATAGTCTATACCTATCTGATGTCCCAGTGCCCTGCTTCCACAGTGGATGGCTATGAGGACCTGCTCCTTCTCTATTCCGAATGCCCCTGCTGCCTCCTGGTCGTATATCTCTTCCACCCACTGAACCTCGAGGTAGTGGTTTCCAGAGCCAAGGGTTCCCACCTGGCGGAACTGCCGCTCCTTGGCACGGTGGCTTACATTGGTCGGGTCTGCATCCTTGATGCAGCCACCTTCCTCGGTGTATAGAATGTCCTCTTCCAGCCCATAGCCCTTCTTCACAACATAGCTTGCTCCTTCCACCAGGAGTTCATCTATCTCCCGTTCCTTAAGGGAGATTTCCCCTGTCGAGCCTATCCCGCAGGGTATGTTCCTGAACAGCTTGTTTGCAAGCTGCTCCTTAAGGGGTTCTACATCCTTCCTGTAAAGCGGGGTCTTGAGAACCCTTACACCACAGTTTATGTCGAACCCGACACCTGCAACACTTATAACCCCTTCGTCCATATTGAAAGCCCCCACACCACCTATGGGGAACCCGTAGCCAGGGTGTATGTCTGCCATACCGAAGGATGCCTTCACTATACCGGGAAGGGTGGCCACATTTATGAGCTGACGGAGGGCAGGGGTGAACCCACCTGTGCGGACCTTTTCTTCATAGTCCTTAAGAAGCTCCTCTATTGTATGGCTGTCCGCATATATACGGCAGCATACCCGCATATCACCTGTTCTGGGTATCTGCCAGATATAGTCTGTTGTCTTCTCTATGCTGAGAGATGATTCCACTTCCAAAGGCATTTCAGCGTTCCTCCCTCAAAGATCGAATACACATTCGAATATGTGTTTGCCCTCTTTCTCCTCGTATTTGAGCCCCGAGAGGGTTGCCGCCTTCACCTCTGTCTTCACAGGGTGGCAGGAGTCATCGAAAGGTTCTCCACGAAGTGTGCCTATGAAAAGATAGCCCTTGTTTCGTGGCTTGATTTCACATGTCAGAAGCCTCTTGACTGCAAGGCCGTGCCTGTCCTGTATGGAGAGGATTTCGTTCAGGACCTCAACGAGGAGCATGGGAATGTCCTTTGCATGGATGCCGAAGGTTACAGACCCTGTCTCCTTTATGCTCTCAAGCTCGAACATGAGGTTGAGCATCGCCTCTGCAGACTCCTCGAAGGTGTGGGGGAGGCTGTCTGCCTCAACATGTATGCCCATGTCGGCTGTATGTTCCATGTAAGAGTAACCCATATTGATGATTTTAACAGTGCAACCTTAAATGTCAAGCGGCTGAATTCCATATCCCCTTCCTGCCACAGGCCATCTTCTGCTCAAGGCCTGTCTGAACAATCTCAAATAACAAGAAGGCAAAAACAGTGGTTGCTTTCCCGCGGAATTGCCAGGACCATGCACACTAAAGGGGTTTGCACAGATGCTCGATGGTCCTCCTGGCACAAGGGTTGAGCCTCTGCTCTACAGTGGGGAAGAGCAGGGGCATTAAAGGAACCCTCTTAACGAAGCCAGGATTATAGACATTTCCCTTTATAGGGCTATAATTACTCTATATGAAAGGCCCTGGCTCAAACATACTCACCATAAACACCGGCTCATCGAGTATAAAGTTCTCCCTTTACAAGACAGATGACCACCCCGTCCTTAAAGGAGAGATAAGCAGGATCACCAACCCCCCATGCCAGATAGACATTGTATCTGCCCATGGCTCAACAACCCTTCTAAGGAAAGAGCTCAACATCAGGGGTTTCAGGGAAGCGGCAGCCTTTATTGTGGAGTGGCTTGAAGAGGGGGGCTATGGAGAGTCCATTGGGGCCGTGGGGTACCGTATAGTCCACGGTGGACCACGCTACAGGGAGCACTGCCCTGTAACAGAGGAACTCACCGAATATCTCAAAGAGATAACACACCTTGCCCCTGAACACCTTCCACAGGGGGTGGAGGTCATGGAGGTGGTGGGAGGCAGGCTTCCTTACACATTCGATGTTGCATGCTTCGATACGGCCTTCCACAGGGACATGCTCGAAGAGTCGAAGGTGTATGCCATACCCTTTGAGTTCTATGGTGAGGGCATAATGCGTTATGGTTTTCACGGGCTGTCCTATGAATACATAACGGAAGAGCTTGGTGCCAGTGGCGAGCCATTAGACAGGGTCATAATAGCCCACCTGGGGCATGGTGTGAGCATGGCAGCCATAAGGGATGGCAGATGCGTGGATACAACCATGGGGTTCACCCCTGCAGCAGGGCTTGTTATGAGCACAAGATGCGGCGATATGGACCCAGGGGTAATCCTCTATCTTCTTAAAGAGAAGGGGTTTTCCCCGGATGGGCTCAACACCCTTTTGAACCACCACTCCGGGCTCCTGGGTGTATCTGGCAGAAGCGATGATGTAAGGGAGCTCCTCGAAAGAGAGGGGGAAGATGAGAGGGCAGCCCTTGCGCTCAAGCTTTTCTGCCACAGCGCGAGAAGGTTCATAGGCTCCCTCAGTGCCACCCTCGGTGGGCTATCAACACTTGTGTTCACAGCAGGCATAGGTGAGAACTCTGCTGAGATAAGGGAGCGAATAGTAGAGGGCCTTGAGTTTCTGGGTATAGGGCTACACATGGAGCGTAACAGGGCCAACAGGAGGGTCATATCAAAAGATGACAGCCCTGTAAGGATTCTTGTGTTGAAGACCGATGAAGAGTGTATGATGGCAAGACACACAAAGAGGATAATCCATAGAGAGGGGAGGTAGTAAGATGGCAGGACCATTGTCAAAGAGGGAGCTTGAGGGTATAGATGCATGGTGGAGGGCGGCAAACTATCTTTCAGTGGGGCAGATATATCTTTACGACAACCCGCTCTTAAGGAAACCCCTGAAACTGGAGCACATAAAACCCCGCCTTCTTGGGCACTGGGGGACTTCCCCCGGGCTTAACTTCATATATGTGCACCTGAACAGGGCTATAAAGAGATATGACCTTGACATGATATTCATAACAGGCCCTGGCCACGGCGCACCTGCAGTGGTTGCCAACACCTATCTTGAGGGCACATACACAGAGCTCTACCCCCACATAACCATGGATGAAGAGGGGCTCAAGAAGTTCTTCAGGCAATTCTCCTTTCCAGGCGGCATACCCAGCCACACGGCCCCTGAAACCCCTGGGTCAATAAACGAAGGTGGAGAGCTGGGATACTCTCTCTCGCATGCCTTTGGTGCTGCCTTCGACAACCCCGGGCTCATAGTGGCATGTGTGGTGGGAGATGGCGAGGCAGAAACAGGCCCGCTGGCTGCGGCATGGCACTCGAACAAGTTCCTTAACCCTGTTACAGATGGCACGGTGCTGCCCATACTCCACCTTAACGGCTACAAGATTGCAAACCCCACCATACTTGCAAGGATACCCGATGAAGAACTCTGCAGCCTTTTCAGGGGCTATGGATACAGGGTCTATATGGTGGAAGGCAACGAGCCGGAAAGGATGCACCAGAAGATGGCAGAGACCATGGACAGGGTGATAGAGGAGATAAGGGATATTCGCGAAAGGGCAAAGAGAAAGAGAAGGCCCACCCGCCCCATCTGGCCCATGATTATACTGAAGACCCCCAAGGGATGGACATGCCCCAGAGAGGTGGATGGCAGGAAGGTGGAGGGGTTCTGGAGGTCCCATCAGGTGCCCCTTTCAGATATGGCTAAAAACAAGACTCGCCTCAAGCTTCTTGAGAAATGGATGAAAAGCTACAGGCCGGAAGAACTCTTCGATAAGGATGGAGGACCTGTAAAGGAGATACTCAAGCTCGCACCCCGGGGGCACAGGCGTATGAGTGCCAACCCCCATGCAAACGGTGGGGTGCTGCTCAAGGAATTGAGGCTGCCTGATTTTCGCCACTACGCGGTGGATGTGCCACGGCCCGGTAGCACCAGGGCAGAGGCCACAAGGGTGGTGGGCAGATACTTGAGGGATGTGGTAAGGCTCAACCAGGACCACCGTAACTTCCGTGTGTTTGGCCCTGACGAGACCGCCTCGAACAGGCTCGATGCCCTGTTCGAGGCAACCGACAGGGTGTGGATGGCAGAGCTCTTTAAGGAAGACGAGAACCTCGCCCCCCAGGGCAGGGTGATGGAAATCCTGAGCGAGCATACATGCCAGGGCTGGCTCGAGGGATACCTCCTTACAGGAAGACACGGTCTTTTCTCATGCTACGAGGCATTCATCCACATAGTGGACTCCATGTTCAACCAGTTTGCAAAGTGGCTCAAGGTGGCAAAGGATGTGCCCTGGCGCAGACCCATAGCCTCTCTGAATATTCTTCTCACCTCACATGTGTGGCGCCAGGACCACAACGGCTTCAGCCATCAGGACCCTGGATTCATCGATGTGGTGGTGAACAAGAAGGCAGACATAGTGAGGGTCTACTTTCCTCCAGATGCCAACACCCTCCTGTCTGTGGTAGACCACTGCCTTGAAAGCAGGGACTTCGTGAATGTGATAGTTGCAGGAAAGCAGCCCCAGCCCCAGTGGCTCTCCATGGAGGATGCCATAAAGCACTGCTCCTCAGGGATAGGCATATGGGAGTGGGCAAGTAACGATAGAGGAAGTGAGCCCGATGTGGTCATGGCCTGTGCAGGAGATGTGCCCACCATAGAGACCCTTGCAGCGGTGGAGATACTGAGGCGCGAGATACCAGAGCTCAAGATAAGGGTTGTAAATGTGGTTGACCTTATGACACTCCAGCCAGAAGAGGAACACCCCCATGGATTACCTGACAGGGAGTTCGATACCCTCTTTACAACCGACAGGCCCATCATATTCGCCTACCATGGCTACCCCTGGCTGATACACCGTCTTACCTACAGAAGGACAAACCACCCAAACCTCCATGTGCGGGGCTACAAGGAAGAGGGCACCACCACAACACCATTCGATATGGCGGTGCGAAACGATATAGACAGGTTCCACCTTGTGGCAGATGTTATAGACAGGGTGCCAAAACTGGGCCCAATAGCAGCATATCTGAAGCAATTTGTAAGGGATAAACTCATAGAACACAGAGAATACATAGAAGAACACGGCGAGGACATGCCAGAGATAAAGAACTGGACATGGGGACTCTCGTAGGTTCGAGGGTGGTGCCTCCTTTCAATAACTGACAGAAAAGCTCTTTCTTGACTTTTAGTGTGCCCGTTGGTAGGATAATCTTTTAGCATTATGGCTATCAGAAGGTATATAGCAATCGAGGGTCCCATAGGGGTTGGCAAGACCACCCTTGCAGAGATTCTGGCAGAAGAGCTGGGGGCAAGAACACTGCTTGAGGATGTGGACTCCAACCCCTTTCTGCCAAGGTTCTACGAAGACCCGAAGAAATATGCCTTTCAGACACAGGTATTCTTTCTTTTGAGCAGATACCAGCAGCAACGAGAGCTCTCTCAATACGAGCTCTTCAACACAAGTGTTGTATCGGACTATCTCTTTGCAAAGGACAGGATATTCGCCTACATGAACCTTGACGAGAACGAGCTCGCCCTCTATGAAGAGCTCTACAGGCTCATAGATGCAAGGGTGCCAAAACCAGACCTTGTGGTGTATCTACAGGCCTCGAGCGAGGTGCTGATAGACAGGATAAAGAGACGGGGCAAGTACTACGAGCAGAATATAACCTCCCAATACCTTGAAAGGCTCGTGGTTGCCTACAACAGGTATTTCTTCTATTACAAGGAGACCCCACTGCTTGTGGTGAACACCTCGGCAATAGATTTTGTAGACAGCAGGGAGGATAGAGAAGACCTCATAAAGGAGATAGGCTCTGTAAAAGGAGGAGTGCAATACTATATTCCGCTTGGATCCAGAAAGTAACAGCCCTGGACCGGGACGGAAGGCACACACCCCAGGAGGCTTCAAACATTAAAGATACAGCCGCCATGTAGAGCGGTGGATGGGTGCCTTCCCGTTTCGGAAGGCTTTTTTTATTCTATTAACATGGAGGAGAGGTAATAGGGGTGGAAGACAAAGAGAAGGTCACCATACCACGCATGGTGGAGATGAAAAGAGAGGGCAGAAAGATAGCCATGCTCACTGCCTACAGCTGGTCGGTGGCAGGGATACTCGATGAGGCAGGCATCCCAGTTATACTTGTGGGCGATTCTGTGGGCATGGTGGAGGCAGGCTACAGGACCACACTGCCTGTAACCATGGAGGAGATGCTCTACCACACAGGGTGTGTGGCAAGGGCCGTAAAGAGGGCACTTGTCGTGGCCGATATGCCATTCATGTCCTACCAAGAGGGGCCAGCCCATGCCATAGGCTCTGCAGGAAGGTTCCTTAAGGAGGCAGGTGCCGAGGCTGTAAAGCTCGAGGGTGGAAAGGGCGTGGCACGCCTGATAAAGGCACTCACAGAGGTGGGCATACCTGTTATGGCACACATAGGGCTTACACCACAGTCTGTCCACACCATGGGTGGATACAGGCTGCAGGGCAGAACCCCTGAAGAGGCAGAAAGGTTGATGGAGGACGCACTCACTGTGGAAGAGGCAGGTGCCTTCTCGGTGGTGCTCGAGTGCATACCACAGGAGCTTGCAAGAAAGATAACCGAAAGACTCAAGATACCGACCATAGGGATAGGCGCCGGGCCATACTGTGATGGACAGGTGCTGGTGATAAACGACCTTCTGGGGCTTACCCGGAACCCCCCGGGGTTTGTAAAGAGATATGTCAATCTCTACGATACGATAAAGAGGGCAGCTACAGAGTACAGAACCGATGTTGAGGAGGGTAGATTCCCGGAAAGATGAGGCTCGTTGAGACCATAGAGGAGATGAAGGCCCTCTCCCGCACATTCAGGAAAGAGGGCAGGACAATCTCCTTTGTGCCCACGATGGGCTCTCTTCACCGTGGACACATAGAGCTCATAAGAAGGGCAGGGGAGATTGCGGATGTGGTAGTGGTGAGCATATTCGTAAACCCGTCTCAATTCGGCCCTGGTGAGGACTACAGAAGCTACCCAAGGGATATGGAAAGAGACTTGAGTATATGCAGGGAAGAAGGGGTGGATGTGGTCTTTGCTCCCTCGGTAGATGAGATGTATCCACAGGGGTTTTCAACCCATGTAACTGTAGAGGGGCTTTCCGAAAGGCTCTGTGGGGCATCGAGGCCAGGCCACTTCAGAGGGGTTACAACGGTTGTCGCAAAGCTCTTCAACATCGTCATGCCCCATAAGGCGGTATTCGGGCTCAAGGACTACCAGCAACAGCTTGTCGTAGAGAAGATGGTAAGGGAGCTCAACATGGATGTGGAGATAGTTACTGTTGAGACCGTGAGGGATGCCGATGGGCTGGCACTGAGCTCAAGGAATGAGTATCTCACCCCCGAAGAGAGAAAGCTTGCCCGCCTCATACCAGAGTCTCTTAAGAGGGCAAGGGAGCTTGTGGCCCAGGGGGTGAGTGAGACAAGCCACATAATAGAGGAGATGAAAAAAATCATGGATAGAAAACCAGGCATTGTGGTAGATTATATAAGAATATGCCATCCCCTAACCCTTGAGGACATGGACAGGGTGGAAGGGGAGGTGCTCTGTGCCATCGCTGTAAGGATTGGCAGGGCACGGCTTATAGATAATCTTCTAATCAAGAAATAACGAGGAGGTTCCGAAAAGAAATGAACAGGATAATGCTAAAGAGCAAGATACACCGTGCCACGGTAACAGATGTAAACCTCGAGTACGAGGGCAGCATAGCCATAGACGAGGCTCTGCTCGAATGTGCGGGGATACTCCCCTACGAGAAGGTGGACATATACAATGTAACCAATGGTGTGAGGTTCCAGACCTACACGATACCGGCCCCGAAAGATAGTGGAAGTATATGTATAAATGGGGCTGCGGCAAGGCTCGTATCGAAGGGCGATGTAATAATAATCGCAAGCTACTCCGTAATGGAGGACAGCGAGGCAAGGGAGCACAAACCAGTGCTCGTCTATGTGGATGGAAAGAACAGGGTAAGCTCCGTCAAATCCTCCATCAGGCAGGGCCTATGAGGAGATACTTTAAGAAATACTTCATTGCAGGGCTTCTTGTGGTGGTCCCCCTCTACATAAGCCTCTATGTGGTCTACCTCCTCGTAAATGCCCTGGACTCCATATTCTACGTACTGCCAGTGGAGGTAAGGCCACATACCTACATGCCCTTTCACATACCAGGGCTCGGTATAGTGGTAACGATTGTGGGTATATTCCTTGTGGGTGTGGTGGTTACAAACTTCCTGGGCAGAAAGATGGTGGAGCTGGGTGAGGCCATACTGGCAAGGATACCCTTTATGAGAACCATATACAATGTTACAAAGCAGTTTCTCACAACCTTCTTCTCAAAGGACTCCCATGGGTTCAACAGGGTGGTGCTCCTTGAGTATCCCAGAAAAGGCATGTACTCCATAGGGTTTGTAACCAGCAGAACCCGCGGAGAGATACAGAGCCGTACGGACAGGAAAACAGTAAATGTGTTCATACCCACAACACCCAACCCAACATCTGGCTTCTACTTTGCGGTGCCAGAGGAGGATGTTATCCCCCTCGATATGAATGTAGAGGATGCCTTCAAGGTCATAATGTCGGGAGGAATAGTGGTGCCAGAAGAGAAGAAAAAATCTGATATAGTATAATAACACCCTCTGTGAGGCTTGTATGGATGATATAGACACACTCTGTATAAACACCGTAAGGTTTCTTGCCGTGGATGCGGTGGAGAAGGCAGGCTCTGGACACCCTGGCATGCCCATGGGAGATGCTCCCATGGCCTATGTGCTGTGGACGAGGTTCTTAAGGCACAACCCCGAAAATCCACGCTGGCCTGGTAGAGACCGTTTTGTGCTTTCTGCAGGACATGGCTCCATGCTCCTGTACTCACTTCTTCATCTTACAGGCTATCCCCTGTCCCTTGAAGAACTCAAGAACTTTCGCCAGTGGGGAAGCTCTACCCCGGGACATCCTGAATACCACCCCGAGACAGGCATAGAGACCACAACAGGCCCCCTTGGACAGGGCTTTGCAAACGGGGTGGGTATGGCGATGGCCCAGCGCTACCTCGAGGAAAGATACCACCGCCCTGGCTTTCCACTTTTCGACTACCATGTCTATGCCATAGTGAGCGATGGGGACATGATGGAGGGTATATCCAGTGAGGCGGCAAGCATTGCAGGACACCTGAAGCTCGGCCGTCTCGTATACCTCTACTCTGACAACCACATAACCATAGAGGGCTCGACAGAGCTGACCTTTACAGAGGATGTGGGCAAAAGGTTCTGTGCCCTGGGCTGGCATGTGCAGAAGGTGGATGGATACGACCTTGATGCCATAGAGGGTGCCATAAGGGCGGCAAGGGAGACCACCGACAGACCATCTCTCATCATGGCGAGAACCCATATAGGCTACGGTAGCCCACACAAGCAGGACACCCCTGATGTGCACGGTGCGCCACTGGGCAGGGAAGAGGTTGTGGAAACAAAGAGACACCTGGGCTGGCCACTTGACCCAGAGTTCTACATACCCGAAGAGGTGTGTGCCCACATGAGGCAGGCGGTGGAAAGGGGTAGAGAGCTCGAGAAGGGGTGGAAGAGACTCTTTGACGAATACGCTGAAAAGTATCCAGAACTGGCCGAGGAGGTAAAAGGGCTTATAGAGGGTAGGCTGCCTTCAGGCTGGAAGGATTTTCTGCCACGGTTCAGTCCCAAAGATGGTGGGGTTGCAACCAGAAAGGCATCTGGAAAGGTGCTTAACAGTATTGCAGAGAAGATCCCTCTTCTCATAGGTGGTTCGGCTGATCTTGCCCCATCGAACAACACATATATGAAGGGTATGGGCGAGTTCTCACCAGATGGTGCCGGTAGAAATATCCACTATGGAATAAGAGAGCACGCCATGGGTGGCATAATGAACGGTTTGTCTCTGACAGGGCTTGTTCCCTTTGGAGGAACATTCCTTGTGTTTTCTGACTACATGAGGCCTGCCATAAGGATGGCGGCCATGTCGGGATTGCATGTGATATATGTCTTTACCCATGACTCCATAGGGCTTGGTGAGGACGGGCCAACACACCAGCCCATAGAGCAGATAGCCTCCTTGAGGGCGATGCCAGACCTTGTGGTGATAAGACCTGCAGATGCCTGTGAGACCGTTGCCGCATGGGAGGTGGCACTGGAGAGAACAGAAGGACCCACAGCCCTTCTCCTTACACGCCAGTCCGTGCCTGTCATAGACAGGGCACTGTATGGGGAGTCCACAGCCGACGAGCTGAAAAAAGGAGCCTATGTGATCGCAGATTGCAACGGCACACCTGAACTCATACTGATGGCAACTGGCTCAGAGGTGCACCTCACGCTTGAGGCATGGCAGGGACTTGCCGAAAAAGGTGTGAGGACAAGGGTTGTCAACATGCCGAGCTGGGAGCTCTTCGAGATGCAAAAAGAAGGATACAGAAAAGAGGTGCTGCCACCAGAGGTGAAGGCAAGGGTCTCTGTAGAGGCAGGCTCAACCATGGGATGGCACAGATACACAGGGACGGATGGCAGGATTATCGGTATAGACAGGTTCGGTGCCTCGGCACCATACAGGGTCCTGTTTGAAAGATTCGGGTTTACCGCCGAGAACATAGAGAAAGAGGCTCTGAGATTGCTCGAGAAGATGAGAGTATGATAACCGTAAGATACCATTTTAAAGAGTATACACCTGAGATACAGAAAAAACTCAACGAACTGAAAGAGAAGGCCTTCACAGAAAGGCTCTCAAGAAAAGATGCCACCCTGTGGAAGAAAGACCCCTCCCAGATGGAACAGATAAAGGGGGCACTCGGCTGGCTCGATGCTGTGGGTTTTTCAAAAAACAGGCTTTCCCAGGTTCTGAACCTCACCGAAGAGATAGAAAGAGAGGGAATAAGGGATGTATTGCTCATTGGTATGGGGGGCTCAAGCCTTGCCCCGCTCATGTTCTCGAAGGTGTTCGAAAGGCGTGGAGACAATCCCCTTCTTACGGTTATAGACTCTACAGACCCCCACCATATAAGGGATATTACAGAGAGGCTCGAGCCAGAAGACACACTCTTCATAGTTGCCAGTAAATCTGGCACCACCCTCGAGGTCATGGCCCTCTTTGAGCACTTCTACCAGGAGGCCAGCCTCCACCTTGGCAGAAAGACTGGCACACACTTTGTGGCAATAACAGATTGTGGCACACCACTTACGGAGGTTGCGAAGGAGCGTGGTTTCAGGGAAGTGTTCGTGAACCCATCGGATATAGGTGGTAGATACTCTGCCCTTTCCTTCTTCGGGCTTGTGCCAGCAGCCCTCATGGGTGTGGATGTAGAAAGGCTTCTCCATGAGGCCGAGAGGATGCTCCAGGATTGCCTTCAGAGGGCAGACCAGTCGCCGGGAGTTGTGCTTGGTGCCACAATGGGGGTTCTTGCACAGAGGGGCAGGGACAAGCTGACACTGGTTACCACGGAAAGGCTGGGCTGGTTCGCACTGTGGCTGGAACAACTCATAGCAGAGAGCACTGGTAAGGAGGGAAAAGGGGTTGTGCCAGTGGCACTCGAGCCACCTGTGGCCCGGTATGGCGATGACAGGGTCTTTGTGTCCATAGGGCTCAGTGGGGAAAAGCCAGAACTACCCCCTGACATAGAGGAACATCCATTTGCAGAGATAGAGCTTGGAGATGTATACAACATCGGCTCTGAGTTTGTAAGGTGGCAGGTGGCAACAGCATGCTGCGCAGCGCTGCTTGGTATAAACCCCTTTGATCAGCCCGATGTGGAGGAGACGAAAAGCTCTACAAAGAGGCTCCTTCAGGAGGGCACAGGCCTGCCAGAACCTGCAAGAGAGGAAGAGGTCTTTTCCATATACTCTTCCACAGGGGTTGAAGGATTCTTCGGCTCGATAAAAGAGGGATGCTATGTGGCAATCCTTGCCTATATTCCACCAGACAGGGTAGAGTTCTACCGAGAGCTTGAACCCATGAGGACAGATATTGCAGAAACCCTCGGTGTCGCCACACAGTTCGGCTATGGGCCGAGGTATTTGCACTCAACAGGCCAGTTGCACAAGGGTGGCACGCCAGAGGCAGCATTCATAATCATAACACATACACCAGAAGTGGACATCCCCATACCACACAGAGACTACACCTTTGGAGACCTCATCACCTCACAGGCTTTCGCAGACAGAGAAAGCCTTGAGAGGAGGGGTAGAAAGGTCATGCTCTTCAACCTCAAGGAACTTTCCACGAAAGCACTCAAGAGGGTGGCTGACTTTATAAGAGATAATATATGAGTAACCTTAAAACAGGGAGGTAATCAGGCTATGCAGGTAGGCATGGTTGGGCTTGGCCGTATGGGCATGAACATGGCAAGAAGACTGGTAGAAGATGGCCACACCGTCTACGGCTACAACAAGACACCTGAGAAGATAGAAGAGGCACAGGGTTACGGAATAAGAGGGGTGGACTCTTTGAAAGAACTTGCCACCTCTGTTGAGCCCCCAAGGATTGTATGGATGATGGTGCCCCATGGAAGGCCTGTGGATGAGGTTATAGAGGAGACTAAAGAGTATTTACAGGATGGCGATATTATAATAGATGGGGGTAATTCTTACTACAGAGAGTCCATAAGGCGGGCAGAAGAACTTAGAAGAGAGGGCATTCACCTTGTTGATGTGGGAACCAGTGGGGGTGTATGGGGGCTTAAAGAGGGTTACTGCCTGATGATAGGCGGCAAAGAAGAGGTTTGCCAGAACCTCGAGCCCCTGTTCAAAAGCCTTGCACAGAAGGATGGCTACCTTTACTGTGGTGATACAGGGGCAGGACACTTTACCAAGATGGTCCACAACGGCATAGAATATGCCATGATGGAGGCATATGCAGAGGGGTTCGAGCTCATATGGGCATCACCATATAGAGAAGGTATGGACTTTGCAAAGCTCTCGAGACTCTGGAACCATGGAAGTGTTATAAGATCATGGCTTCTCGAGCTTGTAGAGATGGCTTTCAAGAAAGATGCCCACCTTGAGAACATAAGGGCCTATGTGGAAGACTCTGGCGAGGGTAGATGGATGGTGAAGGAGGCGGTGGATATGGGGGTGCACCTGCCTGCCATAACAGAGGCACTCTTCAGAAGGTTTCGCTCAAGGGTTGAAGACTCCTTTGCAGAAAGGCTCCTTGCCGCCATGAGAAGAGAGTTCGGCGGACACAGGGTCAAAGAGAAGAGAGACTGAAAAAGGGGTTTTGAAGATGCCTGAAGGCAAGGTGTTCATAGCAGCAGATGTGGGTGGAACCAAGACAGAACTTGGAGTATTCACCGTAAGGAACGAGCTGCCAGAACTCGTCAAGAAAGAGAGATTCCTCAACAGCCAGTTCCATAGCCTCATAGAGATCATAGACAGGTTCATAACCAGGGAGGACTTCAGGAAGGCTCACATACCATTTCTTACACTGGGTGTGGCGGCACCTGTGGAGAAAGGCCCCATAAGACTTACCAACATAGACTGGACCATCGATAGAGAAGAGCTCAAGAGTGAGCTCAATATCGGGAGGGTATATGCCATAAACGACATAGTGGCATGTGCCTGGGGTATACCGCTTCTAAGGGAGGAAGACCTCTGCACCCTCAATGAAGGTGTGAGGAGGGAGGGCAACATGGCTGTCATATGTGCAGGCACGGGGCTCGGTGAGTCCATAGTGGTCTACACAGGCGGCAGATACATCCCGGTGCCATCAGAAGGGGGACACACAGACTTTGCCCCCCAGACCCCCGTTGAGGTAGGCCTGCTGTTCTTTCTGCAGGAAAAGTACGGGCATGTGAGCTATGAGAGGGTGGCATCAGGACAGGGAGTAAAGAACATATACGACTTTCTGAGCCATGAAAGGGTTGTTCCAGACAGGATAAAGGAGAGGTTAGAGAAGGAAGACCCCCCTTCTGTCATAACAGAAGAGGCCATCAAGGAATACGGAGACCTTGCCTGCAGGGAGACCATGGAGATATTCCTGACTGTGCTGGCAAGGGAGGCCTCCAACCTTGCACTTAAAGGGCTTGCACGGGGTGGGGTATATCTCGGTGGTGGGATAGTGCCCAGGATATTGAGTGCCCTGAAAGATGGTAGTTTCATGGACTCCTTCATAAGGAAGGGAAGGTTCATGGAGTTTCTCAAGGAGGTGCCAGTGCATGTTATACTCAGGCCAGAGGTGGTGCTCCTTGGAGCAGCCAACTACGGGGTGTCAAGACAGCTCAACAGAGAACTCAAGATATGACACATTCTGTCCATATATGTGATGACCTTGAGGAACTAAACAAGAAGGCGGTCGGGCTATTCCTTGACAGGCTGGATGGAGGGGGAACAAAGACGGTTGTGCTCTCGGGCGGAAGAACACCAGAAGGCTTCTACCGCCTTCTTGCCACAAGAAAGGATGTTGACTGGCAGAGGATACATCTCTTCATGGGAGACGAGAGATGGGTGCCGCCAGACCACCCACACAGTAACTACAGGATGATAAGGGAGAGCCTTCTTTCAAAGCTCCCACTTCCCGAGGAAAACTTCCACAGGATAGAGACGGAACTTCCACCCCATGAGTGTGCAGCAAGATACGAAGAAGATATAAGACACTTCTTTGGTGGCAGGGAGCCTGTATTTGATCTTGTATATCTTGGTATTGGGGTGGATGGTCATGTACTCTCCCTGTTTCCCGAAGACAGCGCCCTTCACGAAAGAGACAGGCTCGTTGTGGCTGTTCATACAGAGCCGGGCTGGAGGATAACCCTTACCCTTCCTGTGGTCAATATGGCACGATGCGTGGTCTTCCTGGTGTCAGGCCGCAAGAAGGCAGATACACTAAGAAGGGTACTCAAGGAGCACCAGTGTGGGCTTCCTGCAGAGCTTGTAGGACCCGAGAGGGGTATTGTCGTGTGGCTTCTCGACAGGGAAGCCAGTAGCCTTCTTTGATTGTCAGGGCTGTTTCACATTGATGTGGCACCGTGTGCAGATGTAGAGGGGAAAGGCCCCTATGGAGTCATGGCATGCCGGTGTGCCGCAGAACCTGCCATCCATGTTGGCCTTCATGGATACATCGTTGGCCCCCCGTTTTTTCTTGAATATGGAGGGATGGCACTCCTCACAGCTGTAGAGCTCTTCGTGGCGTGTGTGGGGAAAGAGCGCAGGGCCAACCCCTGCCTCCTCCATGCTCTCGCGCTTGTCGTCAAAGACCATATCTCCAAGCCCGCCTGCACCAACTGATACAGGCGGGACATGGAAGGATATGGCCAGAAACAGGCATAATGAGAAAAGGATGTATCTTGAGCCTTTCATTGTGCAGTGTTATTTGCTCGATGTCTGTTTCGGTTCCGTGTGGCAACGGTTACAGTCTGTAAGTGGAAATGCAACCTTGCCATGGCATGCTCCACACCACTGTCCATTGACTATGCCAACCATCGTCATGTTGTTCTGCCCCTTGGCTGGCACGAATAATTTTGGATGACAGACCTCGCACTTGAGCCAGTATGTGTGTATCCAGTGTGGATACTTCACATCGTTTACGAACCTGCCCTTTGCAGGGATTATTATGTCCATATCGAGTGGTGGCGTCTCTTCTGCATCCGGGTCAAGAGTGCCTTTTGGCTTTATAAGCCCGTCTTTTACAACCTTTGCCCAGTCAACAAGGCCGTATTTATCCTTGGGCAGACCCTGCGCAGCAAGGGCCTGTGGATGCCAGCCCATTCCGGCCTTGTAGGCCTCACTTGCAGGTTTGTCCGGGTCTCCTGTGCCTGCCAGCCTCCCACGGGTATCCAGGTATATGATACTCGTCGGGTCATCAGGGTCTATTACAGGGGTGGCTTCTTTGTTGTTCTGGGCAACCACCTCGTCTGCCTGATTGAAGACCACACAACCTGTAAATAATATAACAGCAAATAAAAGGATTATCTTCGTTAGTTTACCCATTGCTTTCATCACTCATGCCTCCTTTCAAAAAAAAGACTACTTGCCTTCATAGGAATGACACCTGTCACAGTACAGTGGCTCCCAGGCTATAAGCCCGTTGTGGCACCTGCCACAGAACTCGCCATCCATTATGGCCTGCATCGTAACATCGTTAGCCCCCTTCTTCATGATGAAGATGTCCTCATGACACACCTTGCACTTGAACCTTATCCTGTGGAACCAGTGAGGAAAAACAACAGGCTTGACCTCTGCCTCTTTCATGCTCTCTTTCTTTGTGTTCAACACTATGTCGCCATATTCAGCGAGCCCACTGGTGGCCGAAAGGAGTATAAGCCCGCCAGTGATAAATACCAGTAATAACACCAGAACTCTTCCCTTCATTATCCTTCGCCTCCTTGTTTATGTGTTTTTACTCGCAGAAAAATAGCCTACCTATTATAGACAAATACTGCAACTATTTGTCAAGCTAAAAAATTTCATTCCACCATCACTCGATTTGCTGTGCAGGAGAAAACAACAACCATTGTATCATGCCCCCTTCTTTGGCATAGCCACACTAAACCTACCAGTATTCCACGGAGTCGTCCCCTGCAGAGAGGGAGGTGAAGAGCCAGCGGTCTATGGTTATCCTGCCCCTGAGGGTGCGCGCAATGTTACCCGAGTGCACCATCTTCATCTCGAGTAGAGCCGACTTAAGCCGTCTTCCCCCCATAAGGGGCGCCCTCTCCTTGTCAGGGTATGTGGCCCTTATGGTTACCACCCCATAGTAACGCACATTTATACTCTGTAGTGGCAGTGAAACATTCTCCTCGTGTCTCTTCATCTCCACCCCTGCCACCTCGAACCTGCCCGATGGTATGAAGAGAAACTTCTCCATCCATCCCCAGGCACCCCTGATGTTATGTGGAGGGGGTGCATTCTCGAAGGAAGTCTTCTGGTCTCTGTAGAGAGAGTCCAGGTAGTCTTCCATGCCGCTGCCACCCTTTACCATTATGAGGAATCGTCTTTTCTGGGAGGCACCATGGTACCTGAAGATGGTCTCAAAGTCCCTGTTCTTGACCGCCTCTATGTATATGCGGGCTGCATCTGCGGCCTCCCTGGATGCCGATGAAGAGGTGAGGTAATATGTGGCCATTATAGCACCAGCAGTTGCCACAGCCATTGCGGCTATGAGACCCCTTCTGCTCATCAGTATATCTCCTGGGGATAGAACCAGTGCCCCATCATCCACTCGTTGTCATCGAGGTATGGCAGCTTTGTCCTGTCCTTGAAGTCCTCTGGTGGCATACCCATCCTGAACCCGTTGTTAAGATTGTGGCAGGAGTTGCAACCAAGTGTCGGAGAGTTGTAGGAGCCCAGATACACCAGAGAGAAGAACACAAGGAATATCACCGTAACCACGACCGCCCGCGCTATCTTTGTGATCCTTCCACCACGCCAGAGTCTGTGCCATAAAAGCTTCACTCCCCGTGCCCTGTGGTGGGGTGTAGCATGGTGTGGCTCTCTCTCTTCTTCAGTGCCGACCTCTTTTCTCGCAAGAAGGCAGGGCAGAAGGGCTGCCACCGTCCAGACCACCAGGGGCAGCAGGAAGGAAAGTGCAGGCACAAGGATGCCCTCGAGATACATGAAAGGAAGCAGTATCAAGAGGGCCCACCACTCGGGGGCCGGTATGAACTGGCCCTCAAGTGGCATGGGAATCATCTCAGGGTCCTGGCTCGGTATGGTTATGTATATGGAAAGCACTACAAGACCCACCCACAGCGGGCTTGATGCTATGAGGTGTCTTGCCATGTACCTGAATATGCCCCTTCTACGAAGCCTCGTTATGAAATGGTAGTCAAGGAGTATGAATGTTATGAGCGGAAGCACGAGTATATGGAGCACCTCGTATCTCGGCAGTGTGAAGCTCTCGAGGAAGAACCTTTTGAGTCCATCTCCCACGAGGGGAAGGGCACCGAAGTAGTTTGGCACCATCTCCATCAGCCAGTAGCCCTTCCACTCCCAGGGGAGTATCAGGCCTGTAACGAGGGCTACAAAGATGGGCAACATCACCACCACCCCTGTGAGCCACAGAACCCTCTTTTCAGGGTTCAGGAAGTCCTTGCGCAGGGTGGTCCTTACGGTGTGTATGAAGACTGCAAGAAAGATGACGAAGGCGATCCAGCGATGGAGGTTCCTTAAGAGGCTGCCACCTGTAACCTCGTTGGTAATATACTGGACACTCCTGTATGCGCCCTTCAGCGAGGGCTCGTAGTAGAGGGCAAGAAATATCCCCGTAAGAAGCTGCACCATGAGGGCGAGCATGGTGAACCCGCCAAAGTAGTGCCGCCAGGTGGTCCTGTCGGGTTTTATCGAGCGGGACATGTTATAGGGGACTCCCGTAGGTTGTAATGCAGCGTATATGTTATTAGAAAATCTGTTGCGATGTCAAGGGTGTGTACATGTTATTTCCGTTATATGGTGCCTTGTAGGAGCTCTCTTTTCACTTCGAATACCTCTGAGTCCCTGTAACCACCCCTGTATTCGAGGAGGTCTCGAGCCTTACTTATGAATGGAACAAGAAATGCCCTCGTTTCAGGATAGCAGGAATCTGTGAGTATGTAGTCCGTGTCTGTATGCTTGATGTAAGAGGCCATCCTGTTGCCATCTTTAGTGTATGGAAACCTTACGGCCCATCTTTCAGAGAGAAGGGCTACCACCTCTGGCCTGCGTGTCATGATCTTCGTCTTCTCCGGGGCCATTTCCCTCAGGTAATATGCTGCCTGGAGGTAGTTGTGGTAACAGGGGAAGTATCTGCGAAAGATAGGGTTTGTTACGGTATCGAGCCCTGCATGCTCGAAGTATCTGAAAGAGTCTTCATAGAACACCCCAGTAGAACGGTACAGCTTCTCTACAGACCATGGCGGTATGAGCATACCCCTCTTTTCGTATACATTGAGTGTAAGAAGCACCAGGAGGGGAAGGAGCACCATCCAGCCCCTGCCATCTTTAACTCCTGTTCTCTCTTTTACGATGGTAATACCCACCATGAGGTAGTAATAGATGAAGGGTATGCATACTACATTGTATCTTCTCATGTCCACGCCATAGGCAGGCCAGGCCACGATGATTACAAGATACAGAAGCAGTGCCAGCTCCACAGGGCGCATCTTGTTGATAAGGCAATAGAGGAAGCCCGTTGAGAAGACTATGAGCACTATTCCGAGCAGTATGTGCCATACAGGTTGTGGCAGCCCCTTCATCATGATGGAAGAATAGAGAACGCTTTCCGGTATGAAGTAGGCCATGTCCAGAGTGTTCTCAGCAACCCGCGAGAAGAAACCACTTCCTGCTGGGTTGTATACCTCTACGAGGCTTTTCGTGAAGGATGGCCCACCAGCCAGGCCACCCATCAGTACATCCCTTCCCATCCACACTATGACAGGCACCATGGTTATCACACCAAAGAGAAGGAGCTGTTTGAGATAGAGCCCCTCTCTTTCCTTGAGGAATCTCAGAAAGATGGTTACACCTATTGCCACATAGAGCACCATGCCATGGTTCTTCATGAATATGGCAAGCAGCACGATGGCTGGAAGATAGAGGCCGTAGGGCAGGAGCTCTCTTCTGGCCGAATACCTTTCGGCAAG
>WGFM01000003.1 GCA_015492245.1 Deltaproteobacteria bacterium
ATTCAGCCCCCGGTGGGACCCACGGTGTGCCCTCTGTGTTGTGATGGCATCAGGTGGGTATCCGGGTAGCTACCAGAAGGGCCTGCCCATCGAGGGGATCGAAGAGGCAGAGTCCATGGAGGATGTCCACATCTTCCACAGTGGCACAGCCATGGAGGATGACAGGGTGGTTACAGCAGGCGGAAGGGTCTTGAGTATCACGGCCCTGGGCAGAACCATAGAAGAGGCAAAGAAGAGGTGCTATGGTGCGGTTGAGTGTGTAAGCTGGGAAGGCGTGCACTACAGGAAGGATATAGGAGATAAGGCACTAAAAAGGCTCAAACAAGGAGGATAATAGACGAGATGGAAAGACCACTTGTGGGAATCCTTATGGGCAGTGATTCTGACCTGCCTGTTATGCGTGAGTGCGCAGCGGTGCTCGAGGAGTTTGGCGTACCCTATGAGATGACCATATCCTCTGCACACCGCACACCTGAAAGAACGAAGGAGTTTGTCGAGGAGGCCGAGAAGAAGGGCACAAGGGTTTTCATTGCAGGGGCAGGGCTTGCGGCCCACCTTGCAGGGTTTGTTGCAGCCCATACGACACTGCCTGTCATAGGTGTGCCCCTTGAGGCAGGCCCGCTTAAGGGCATGGACTCGCTACTTTCCACTGTGCAGATGCCGCCAGGAGTGCCTGTTGCAACCGTTGCCATAGGCAAGGCAGGTGCAAGGAATGCGGCTGTGCTTGCAGCCCAGATACTGGCAACAGAGGATGCAACGCTCAGGCAGAAACTGAAAGAGTACAGAAGAAGGCAGGCAGAAAAGGTCAGAGAAAAGGCAGAAGCAGTTGAGAAAGGATGAGCCCTTGCCAGCCCTCCTGGTAGATGATGTCGATAAGGCTGCCCCACAGCTTAAGAGTGTCTTCGCAGGAGGTGGCATAATAGCCTATCCCACAGAGACATTCTATGGCCTCGGGGTAGACCCCTTCAGGCCCGAGGCCCTGGAAAGGCTCTTTACGCTCAAGGGTAGAGCAAGGGGGAAACCCGTCCTTGTGGTTATAAGAGATGCCTCCTCTCTCCACAGCCTTGTGGCAGATATACCACCCTGTGCAGCCTCCCTTATGGAGCGCTACTGGCCTGGCCCGCTCACCCTCATCTTCAGGGCAAAGAAGGGGCTGCCGGCACTGCTTACAGGGGGCACAGGCAGGATCGGGGTGAGGCTTTCGAGCTCGCCAATCACCCGAAGACTCCTTGAGATACTCCACTCTCCCCTTACCTCCACAAGTGCCAATCCCTCTGGCAGGGAGCCTGCACAGGACTACAAAGAGGTTCTGGAATACTTCGGCGATGGTGTGGATGCAGTCATAAAAGGTGATAGGCTCGTGGCAACTCTACCTTCGACCGTGGTGGATGTAACAGGTGAAAGGCCTGTTGTCATAAGAGAAGGAGCAGTAAGGATAGAGGGGCTTTAGCCGCTACGATTTCCTTACAAGGCCTGAATAGACCGTAAGAGAGACAAGATGGTTTATTCTATCCTTTTAAGCCTTGCTGCAAAGAAGCCATCGAGGGAATCCCTGTGGGGAAGGGTCTTGAGAAAGCCTTCGGCCGTTACAAGCCTTCTGCATCCTTCGGGTAGAAATGGGGCAGCAGATTGGAGTGCGAACCCCCTGGTCTGGCGGAGGAACCATCTTATCACCTCCTCCGTCTCTTCTGGCTCCAGGGTGCACACAGAGTAGACAAGCCTTCCCCCTGGCCTCAGAAGCATCGAGATGTTGGAGAGTATCTCCTGCTGGCAGGCGGCAGAAGAGGCTATATCCTCGGGTCTTCTTCTCAGCTTTATATCCGGGGTTCTCCGTATGGTGCCAAGTCCCGTGCACGGGGCGTCTATCAGGATGGCATCGAAGCCCTCTTCAGGTATGGGTGTCTCCTCCATACCCTTGAGGCTGAACTGGGGTGTAAATGTCCTTCCATCTGCAAGAAGGGGTCTTATTATATCCATGCCGAATCTTCTTGCCAGGGCCTCCACCTTCTTAAGCCTCGTTGGATGGCTATCCATTGCCACAACAAGCCCCTGGTTCTCCATGAGCTGGGCCATGTGGGTTGTCTTGCCACCCGGGGCACTGCACACATCGAGTATGTTTTCACCCTCACATGGCGCCAGAATAAGGGGGATGAGCTGGCTTGCCTCGTCCTGTATGTAGTATCTTCTGTCAACGGGCCTCAGCCTTGTGCGGCATCTTTCTGTAACCACAACCCCACAGGGTGAAAACCTTGAGGGCAGTGCCTTCATGCCATCCTTTTCGAGCTCTTCTACAAGGCCATCTCTTGTTGTAACGAGGGTGTTTACCCTGAGGGTTGTGGGTGGTGGGGTGAGGTTTGTCCTGCAGAGCTCCATCGTCTCTTTGAGGCCGTATCTATTAAGCCACCTCTCAACGAGCCACTGGGGATGAGAGAAGATTACCGAAACATACCTTACAGGCTCTCTCTTTATGGAGGGGAAGGGCACGGTGTCTCTTCCCCTCTGGGCGGCCCTCAGGACGGCATTTACAAAGCCTGCCTTCCTCTGGCCAAGGGGTTTTACAAGTTCCACAGTCTCTGATACGCAGGCATGGGGAGGTATACCCCTGAGAAAGTAGAGCTGATATATACCGAGCCTTAAGGCACAGAGCACTTTTGCCTCGAGTTTGCGGGTGGGGAGCCTGGAGAATCGTTCTATTATCCAGTCTATCTTTATCTGCCAGCGCAGGACCCCGTAGACAAGCTCTGTAACGAGTGCACGGTAGGGTCTGCCGACTGTGGGAAGCTTCTCTTCAAGAAGGATGTCCGCATAGGAGCCTCTGGTCTCAACCCTTACCAGTATCTGGTGGGCGAGCTCTCTGGGGTTGGGGTGTGGATGTGTCATGTCTTTAAGAGTTTACCATCCAGAAAGTTGGTGTCAAACAGTAAAAGCCCCCCATGGGGTATTGAAAATGCCCATCCCTGTCTGATACCATGAAGGTATGGAGGAGACGGGTACAGTCATAGAGGTAAGAGAAGACACGGTGCTCATAAGGACCGAGAAGAAGAGTGCCTGCGAGAGCTGTGCATCGAGGGAGCTATGCCACAGCGTTACAGAGAATGAAGTGATCCTCGAGGCCATCAACCCTGTGGGTGCAAAGAAGGGAGACAGGGTGGTATTCACAGTAGGTGCAACAACCCTTGTGAAGGCAGGCCTTCTGGTCTATCTCTTTCCCCTTGCTGGGTTCTTGGCAGGGGTTGTGGCAGGCCAGCTCCTGGGAGATGCACTGCCATCTGTGGACAAGGACATCTTGTCCGCATTCCTCGGGTTCGGTATTATGGCACTGGTCTTCGCTGGGGTAAACCTATACAGCAGGAGAAAAGAGAAGCTCAAGGAATACATGCCACAGGTGATAAGGATTGTCTGATATGGGTATAAAGCTTGTATGTCAGAACAAGAAGGCAGCCCACCAGTACTCAATAGAGGAGAGATACGAGGCAGGTATAAGCCTCAGGGGTGATGAGGTTAAGTCTTTGAGGGCCGGCAGGGCCAATATAAACGATAGCTATGTGAGGATTACAGGGGGTGAGGCATTCCTCATAAATGCCCACATAAGCCCCTATGAAAAGGCCGATGGCTTTGGCGAAAAAGAGCCCCGCAGGGCCAGAAAACTCCTTCTGCACAAAACAGAGATAAAGAGGCTTGCCGGCAAGACAGAACAGAAGGGCTATACACTCATACCGTTGAGGCTCTATTTCAAGGATGGCAGGGCAAAGGTGGAGATAGCCCTTGCAAGGGGGAAAAAACTGCACGACCGCAGAGAGGCGCTCAAGAAAAAGACTGTGGACAAGGAGATGGAACGGGCCCTTAAGATGCGCATTAGAAGAGGTTGAATAAAACACAGAGTGATGGTAGAATGTAGATGAAGGGGGCGACGGGTTTCGACGGGTTGTATTGATGCTGAGGGAAGCATGCCGAGGTCTGCCACCTCGTAAAACAGGCAGAAGCAGAATAACTGCCGAAGAAAACTACGCACTGGCTGCTTAATAGCCCAGCCAGCGCCCCTTATCTTCCCTTCCCGCGGGATGTAGGGGGCGTCGGTCTATGCGGGATAGCCACCAGGGGGTGTCCGAAACCCCAGGTGGCGAAACCCTTTTCGGACCCTTCCTCCACCTGCCCTGCCTGTGGGACAGGGGCGGAAGGTATCAGGTACACAGGCTAAGTATGTAGATGCCCTCAGCTGAAACATCCCGGACGTGGGTTCGACTCCCACCGCCTCCACCATTGTTTAACCTTAGTCCTTAACTGTCGAGCATGTATGAGTTAAGACATGTCTCTATTTTTAAATCTTAAAAGATTTAAAGGTTAGATAGGGGAAAGGAACAGCGTTTATAATACATAATAAAATACTTATTACTTTCGAAATGTGGTTAAACCATATCTTTTAGTAGTGCATGTTGTAAATGTTTCTTCTGTGGACCAATCTTTTTGCCTATGAGATTTCTTATATCTACTACAGCACCATGGTTTATGAAAACTTCATAGAATTTCTGAAAGTTTTTCCCCCAGTAAATCATAGCACATGCCATTGGCGCACCTTTACCACCATTCTTTCCATTTTCTAGAAACTTGAGCCGTGTATCGTACAGAAAGCAGATTGCTGTAGCCTTACCAAATACGTATTTTTTCCAGTGTGTGGTGTTTGGAGCTACTGGTACTAATGCAATGACTTCTGAATCGTACTTTTCATGTGCCATCGCGCAACGGAGGAGCCAATCCTTAATTGTGGTACCATGTTTTCTGTCTATTCCATAGGGTGGATTTACATATATTGTAGGGTAATTCCAAGACTCTTTCAGCCCATTGTGTTGTGGTGGCATGTACTCAACCTCTGCATCAACTATAGAGTACTTGCTGGAACATGGATCGAGAGCAATCTTTCCCCCAAATACTTTCTTTACAGCTTCTACATATTTAGGGGGTGTCCCCCAGTCTTGACTTTTTGTGTTTATTGTCCGTCCGGCTGTCATTTTAGAATATAACCCCAGTTCTTTTTTTGTAATAATGAAATTTCTTCCTTCATCTCATCTATAGAACTGTCCGCTGGAGAAATTATGTTTAGCCATGACTCTATCCTGCTGCGATATTCCTTGAAATACCTGTTCAATTCAGCATCTGCATGGCTATCCATTTTAACCTTGGTGAAGCAGTTTTTCTTTTTATCTTTCGAATAGCTCTCAATGAAGGCAGAACGAACATATCCATAGCACTTGCTAGGGTTTATTATGAGTTCTTCGACAAACTCTGTAATACCTTTGTCTGTAAGAAATATTAGCCAATCGTAAGACTGAGCAAGAACTTTTAGTTCTTTATTGTGATTCTCCGAGGTAAACCAGTTGCCATGATTGCTAACTACCCCTACTGTCAAAATAAAGTGTTTCAAAAGAGCAGGAGCATCAGAGCAAATGACCTTTCGTAATAAGGTATGGTATGGCTCTGTATATAGCACTTTTCCATTGTCTTCATATATAATACCAAATAATTGACCATCTGGTGTCCGCACTTTTTGTAACGAGGATACTGCTTTTGCCACATAAGAGCCTTGCTTTGCCTTTTCTATTGTTTGTGGCCCCTTCTTTGTTCCTTCTTCAACACCTACTCTTTTGCATTCAAAAATTCCATACGGCTTTAAATGTTGTTCAACAATAGAAATAGTGATGCTACGCTCATCTATGTTTTCAATTGTTGCAACTAAGCGAGAATGCCTTGAGCAAGCAATAGTACAAGCATTTCGGATTATACCGTCTTTCGATAGTAGGCTGTTAGATACTTTACCAAAATGGATAAAGTTGCCTTTTTCTGAAAGTTCTTTCATTATCCTATGCGCTGTTATAGATTTGTTATAGTTATTTATTTTGATGTTGTATTCAGAAAGGATAGGATGAAGAGAAAACTCTACATTGTGTGTGATGTCAGGATTGCCAAACTCAGGAATTTTGGTTTCGATAGAAAGTGATTTGCCTAAGCCCCATGATTTTAGAAGATAGAAAGTTATAATTTCTACTATTGTTCCAAGAGCCCTGCCAGCGGCTTTTTTAGAGTCTTGAGCGTAACCAAAAACTTTTTCTGTTAATATTTTTTGTAAATGGTCTACCGAATCGTAGGACATGCCAAGTTTTTCCATTATTTGCTCTAACCAGATTGTAAGCTTTTTATAGCGTTTTGTTTTTTAGCTATCTTAAGCTTTGCCATTCTTGTCGCTATTTAGCCTACTTGTTCGATGGTTAACCCTCTACGATATCGAATCTCCATATGGGATTGTATTGAAATATTACAAACAAAATCATAAGGATTCGCACCTATTTTGTCAAGATAGAAGCTACTTCTTTCAAAAATAGCTTTTATCTCCGAAAGATAAAGCAAACATTAAAAGTGGCCAGTTTGTTTTATAAAAATGGGTAAAAGGATTCTTTATAAGCAATTAGAGCCATGGTGTCAGGGAACACCCAACTATTTGATAATAAAAGACTTTTTGGTGTGCGGTCTTGGTAGGACTGCACTCGAGCATTAGGGTCTAACATTTTCCATCGGACTTTAATAAACCTTATTTCATCATTTCTATTTATTCTTGACAGAATATCTATCTGGGATATACTGAAAAGGCAGACCCCCGCAGAGAAGGTCTCTTGATGTTTGTCTAAAACAAATTTTTACAGGGAGGCGATAGATATGGCAAAAGAGGAAAAGATTACCCTCAGCGTTATCAAGGCTGATATTGGAGGTTTTGTGGGGCATACAAATATACATCCCGATATACTCCATGCAGCCAAGGATAAACTCAACAATGCAAAGGAACAGGGTATTGTCAAGGATTTTCATGTCTTAAGATGTGGTGATGACCTTGAACTCATAATGACCCATACAAAGGGGTGTGATAACACAGAGATACATGAGCTCGCATGGAATGTGTTCAGCGTGGGCACAGAGATAGCCAAGGAACTCAAGCTCTATGGGGCAGGCCAGGATCTGCTGAAGGACGCATTCTCTGGCAATGTGAAGGGTATGGGCCCAGGGGTTGCGGAGATGGAGTTTACCGAAAGAAAGAGCGAGCCCCTGCTCGTATTCATGGCAGACAAGACCTCACCAGGGGCATGGAACCTGCCACTTTACAGGATGTTTGCAGACCCCTTCAACACGGCAGGACTCGTCATAGACCCGAAGATGATAGATGGCTATACCTTCAAGGTTGTGGATGTAAAGGACGGAAGAGCCGCAACCATAGAGACCCCGAAGGAATCCTATAAACTTCTTGCACTCATAGGCTCTACCTCAAGATACATGATCTCCTCTGTATACCGCACATCGGATGGAGAGATAGCCGCAGTTGCCTCCACACAGAAGCTCTCCTTCATAGCAGGCAAGTATGTGGGCAAGGATGACCCTGTTATGGTGGTAAGGTGTCAATCTGGCTTCCCTGCGGTGGGTGAGGCGCTCGAGCCCTTTGCCTTCCCACATCTTGTGGAGGGATGGATGAGGGGTTCCCATGTGGGCCCCATAATGCCGGTGCCCTTCTACGAGGCAAACCCCTCAAGGTTCGACGGGCCACCAAGGATCATATGCGCAGGTTTCCAGCTGGCTCACGGTAGACTCATAGGCCCGCATGACATGTTCGACGACCCGAGCTTCGATGGAACAAGACGCCTTGCAGACAAGGTTGGCGAGTACATGCGGCGCCATGGCCCATTCCAGCCACATCGCCTGCCCGACGAGGAGATGGAATACACCACACTGCCTGAGGTAATGAAGTCCTTAGAGGATAGATTCGAAAAGATCTGATGAGGAAAACCAGAGGCCCTGCTATCCCCTGTGGCAAGCTTCCCACAGGAGAGCTTGAAAGACTGCTTAAAAGGTATGCCACAAGAAAAGACCCTTCTGTTATCATAGGGCCTGCCATAGGACTGGACTCCGCTGCCGTAAAGGTAAGTAAGAAAGTATTGCTACTTAAGACAGACCCCATAACCTTCGTGGCAGAGGATATAGGACTCTATGCCCTCCATATCAATGCCAACGACATAGCGGTTATGGGCGGAAGACCAAGATGGTTCCTTGCCACCATACTACTGCCAGAAGGCAGAACCACACTTAAGGATGCCGAGAGGGTCTTCAGGCAGATAAGTCGTGCCGCAGAGGATGTGGGTGTTACACTATGCGGAGGACATACAGAGGTAACCCCGGCAGTGAATACCACCGTTGTGGTGGGGCAGATGATCGGAGAGGTGGAAAGAAGGGGGCTTGTCTCCTCACAGGGGGCAAGACCAGGAGATAGCCTCATAGTAACAAAGGCGGTTCCCGTTGAGGCACTGAGTATCCTTGCAAGGGAGAAGGCGGAAGAGATTGAAAAGCTCGTCTCCAGAACTACCATAACAAGATGGAAGAGGTTTGTTAAAAGACCCGGAATAGGGGTTATAAGGGATGTGGAGGTTGCAATGAGGGTTACAAGGCCCCATGCCATGCATGACCCCACAGAGGGGGGACTCTCCATGGGCCTTTATGAGATGGCACGGGCATCAGGTGTGGGTATGGAGGTATACGGCGACAGGATACCCATCATCAAAGAGGCAGAAAGGGTGTTCGACTATTTCGGGGTGGACCCCATGGGACTCATAGCATCGGGCACACTGCTCATGGCGGTAAGTCCAGAGGATGCAGAAAGGGTTGTAAGGGAACTCGAGAGGGCGGGTATTCCTGCAACAGTTGTGGGCAGTGTAAAATCGAAAAAATATGGTATAACTATTATAGAGGGTGGTAAGAGGAGACCTCTCAGGATATACGAGAGGGATGAGATAACGAAGGTACTGTAAAGAGCGGAGGTTTGTCTGCCATGACCAGAAGATACTCACCAAGAAAGGCGATAGATACAGAGAAGGACCCATATCTTCTGAAGGAAGAGCCAGAAGATATGACCATGTGTTCAGAATGCAATATTATATACCGTAACAAGAGATGGCGCCTTCCGGAACAGGAGGAGCTTGAAAGGAAAGAAGGATTCAAAAAGGGGCTGTGTCCTGCCTGTCAGAAGATAAGGGACAGGTTCGTTGGTGGATATGTAACACTCAGGGGAGACTTCCTCAGGGAGCACAAGGAGGAGATACTGAATCTTCTCAGGAACAAGGAGGAAATCGCGCGCCACACCAACCCCCTTGAGAGGATAATAGAGATAAGAGACCTTGGCGACACTGTGGAGATAAGCACCACCACAGAAAAGTTCGCCCAGCGTATAGGCAGAATCCTCCATAAGGCATTCCACGGAGAGGTGGAATACAAGTGGAGCGATGATGTGAAGATAGCAAGGGTTCTATGGAGGCGGTGAGAGTGGATGCACAGGGCAGGGCTGTGGAAAACCCTCAAGGATGACACTGTAGAGTGCAACCTCTGTAACTTCAGATGCCACATAAGAGAGGGAAAAAGAGGTATATGTGGCGTAAGGGAAAACCTGGGAGGAACACTTTACAGCCTTAACTATGGAAAACTCATCGCCCAGCATGTAGACCCCGTAGAGAAGAAACCCTTCTTCCATTTTCAGCCTGCCTCATACTCCTATTCGATAGCAACGGTGGGATGCAACTTCAGGTGCCTCCATTGCCAGAACTACGAGATTTCCCAGATGCCAAAGGAGAAAGGGGGGATAATCCTCGGTGAGGATGCAACCCCTGAAGAGGTTGTAGAAAGTGCCATGGAGACAGGCTGCAAAAACATATCCTACACCTACACAGAGCCCACCGTATTCTTCGAGTTCGCAATGGACTGTGCAGAGCTTGCACAGAAGGAGGGGCTCCGTAATCTGTTCGTTACAAACGGCTACATGACCATAGAGTGTATCGAACAGATGGTAGGCCTGATAGATGGCTGCAATGTGGACCTGAAGGCATTTACAGATGAGTTCTACAGAAAGGTCTGTGGAGGGGCAAGGCTTGGGCATGTGCTGGAAAGTATCGAGGCGATGCACAAGGCAGGTATATGGGTGGAGGTTACAACCCTTGTAATCCCTGGCCATAACGACAGTGAGGAAGAACTGCGCAATATAGCAAGGTGGCTCAATTCTGTTGGTCCAACCATACCGTGGCACATAAGCGCATTCTATCCTGCCTACAGGATGACCGATGTGCCCCCCACCCCGAGGGAGACCCTCCATATGGCAAGGAAGATAGGGATGGAAGAGGGATTGCGGTATGTGTATACTGGCAACATCCCTGGAGATGTGGGTGAGTCCACCCATTGCTACAGCTGTGGCAGGCTCCTCATAGAGAGATACGGCTTTTTTGTCAGGGCAAACCACACAGAAGACGGCAGGTGTCCTGATTGTGGGGCTGTGATAGATGGGGTTGAACTTTAGAAAGGAGGTCTTCAGATGCTCGTAGAGTTCAGCATTGTGCCCATAGGTCGGGCTGAGAGTATGGGCGATGAGCTTGCAAGGGTCTTGAGGCTCGTGGATGAGAGCGGGCTTCCTTACAGGGCCGGCCCCATGGGAACGGTGGTGGAGGGCCGCTGGGACGAAGTGATGGCGCTTGTAAGAAGATGCCACGAAGAGGTGCTTGCCACCTCCCCCAGGGCTATAACCACCATAAAGATAGACGACAGACCATCCAAACCCATGGACAGAATAGAAGAAAAAATCAGGTCTGTGGAGAGGCGATTGGGACGGGAACTGAGGAAATAATAGAGATAGACGGAAGCACAGGCGAGGGGGGTGGGCAGGTCCTGAGGACCTCGCTGACCCTTTCGGCCATCCTTTCAAGACCTGTGAAGGTATACAATATAAGAGGGGGCAGGAAGGGTGGAGGGCTCAGGGAACAGCATCTTCGCGCCATCCAGGCCACAGGAGAACTCGTAAGAGCAAGCCTGAAGGGGGCCGAGCTCGGCTCAAATGAAATCGTGTTCTGTCCCCGTGGCATGGTGGACAGAGGAGAGTTCCGTATAGAGCTCGGAACAGCTGGTTCTGTGGGGCTTGTCTTCCAGACCGTGTTTGTGCCCCTTTCGTTCCACAGAGACTGTAGTCTTGTGATAAAAGGCGGCACCCATGTGCGATGGAGCCCTGTGGCAGACTACATAGGCGAGGTCTTCCTGCCAGCGGTAGAGAGGATGGGACCTAAGGCAGCCATGGAGGTGTCAAGATGGGGCTTCTACCCCAGGGGTGGAGGCATCGTAAGGTTTGCAATCAGGAAGGCAGGCCTGCCACTGAAACCGATAAATGTCATGGAAAGGGGAAGGCCCGAAAAGATATATTTAATAGTAAAAGCAGGCGGTCTGCCAGAAGATGTCGTCATGAGAGGTGTAAGAAGGGCAACCGAGAGGCTCGATAAAGAGGGGTTCACCAACATCGAGGTGGACTCGGGCCAGGTTGGGTCTGCAGGAAGGGGTATGTATATGTTTCTTCTTGTAGAGTATGAAAATATAAGGGCAGGTTTTACAGCCCCTGGCGAGAGGGGTAGAAGGGTAGAGGCCCTTGCAGATGAGCTTGTAGATGGGTTCACAGGGTATGCACGCATGGAGGGGGCTGTGGATATACATCTTTCTGACCAGCTGCTTCTCTATATGGCGCTGGCAGAAGGTATGTCCCGGCTATCCACCCCTGCCATCACAGAACATGCCAGAACCAATGCCTCTATCATAGAGAGGTTTCTGCCAGTAAGATTCGAGTTCTCAGAAAGGGCCCGCAGCCGGGTTGTAAAGGTTGAAGGTGTGGGCTATAGAGTATAAACCTAAGGAGGTCTGATACAGGTGATACTGAAGATTTCTCTGTTCCTTCATGTGATAGCTGCCATATTCTGGATAGGTGGCATGCTCTTCCTGACACTCGTTGTTGCCCCGTTTCTCAAGACCCTCGAGCTTGAGAAGAAAAGGGAGATATACCAGGTTGTGGGCACGAAGTACAGGTTCTGGGGCTGGATAGCACTCGTTATACTCGTTGTAACAGGCCCTGTAAACCTCTACTATCTGGGTGTAACCCCGGATATGCTCTTCGATGCATCATTCTACACCACACCCTATGGCAGAAGGGTGCTGGAAAAGATAGGCCTTGTTGTTGTTGTGCTTGTATCCAGTGTGCTCCATGACTTCTGGTTCGGCCCTGGGGCGAGGTCGTCCCAGAGTTATTCCAGGATAGCCATGATACTTGGCAGGGCAAACCTGTTGATAGCCCTTGCCATAGTTGTACTGGCAGTTATGATGAGAACAGGTGGATGATGGCTCACAAGTTCAGCCCACAGAGTATAGAGAGGCTTCTTTCAGACGAGAGGTATAGCCACATAAAGCCACATCAGTTTTTGAGAGACTGTGGACTCGAAAGGGACATGCAGGTGGCAGATGTGGGCTGTGGCCCGGGGTTTTTCACAATTCCTGCATCCAATATCGTGGGCAGAGGCGGGCTTGTCTATGCGATAGATGTGCAGGAAGAGATGATAAGGATGCTGAAACGAAGAACCAGGAGAAAGAACATAGTGCCCATCGTATCCCAGGAGCACAGGATACCACTCGATGCACGAAGCGTTGACTTCGCACTCCTTGCCTATGTGCTGCACGAGGCAGAAGACAAGGGACGGTTCCTGAAAGAGGTAAAGAGGATTATGAAGAAGGGGGCATGTCTTGTTGTGCTCGACTGGAAGAAGAAAAGAGAGAAAGACGGGCCGCCCTTCCATGAAAGGCTTCCCCTGAGGGAGGCCAGAAGGCTGGTGGCCGAGGGCGGGTTCTCCATGGACAGGGTTACATCCTTTGGCACTTCCCATTACATCATTTCTGCGATAAAATAAGATTCCCTGATGTATTATAATTATAAAGTTGTTTTACTCACGAACCTCTGGTATCTTGAACTCTGGATATGGCGCTTATATTCAGTGTGATAGGGGTAATACTCATACTCGAAGGCATACCCTACTTTGCCTTCCCCGGTAGAATCAAAAGGTGGGCACTCACCATAGCCACTGTGCCCGACAGGGAGTTGCGCATCATGGGTATAATATCCATGGCATCCGGTATAGTTGTGCTCTATCTTGTGAAGTATTACATGAGATGAGAACAGAAACAACCACAGTATCCATAAAGAGGGCCTCACTGATAGTTCTTTCTGTACCCATATTTTTCCTCTCCGGTTGCGCAGGCAAGGGGAAGCCCCCTGTGCCAGAAAAGGGGGTAAGGCCAGAGGTCGAACAGACGGTAAGGATACTCATAAAAGAGGGAGCCAAGAGGCTCCGCATAGAGGGGGCAGAAGAGGAAAGCCCCGTTACAGTGTCCTACCGAAGGGATGGCTCTGTAAGGCTTAACGGCAGAAGGGTGTCTCTACCCATAAGGCTTCATCCTGATAGAGAGTTTATCCGAATAGAACGCAAACCCTACCGCGGCATGATAGAGATAGACACAGATGACAGGGGTCTTAGGGTTGTGAACGAGCTCGGCCTTGAGGACTATGTGGCAGGTATCATAAATAGCGAGGTCTCGAGCAACTGGCACATGGAGGTGCTCAGGGCACAGAGTGTTATAGCGAGGACATACGCCATCTACCAGAAGAGAAAGCGAGAGCATCTTTCCTACCACCTTACGGCAACCAACATGCACCAGCTCTACGGTGGTGCCCACAGGGAAGACGAAAGGGTGATTCGTGCGGTAAGCTCCACCCGTGGGGAGGTTCTCTTCTACAGGGATGAGCCCGTGCTTGCAGCATATCACTCCAATGCAGGGGGTATTACAGAATATGCAAGGGAGGTGTGGTCAAAGGACTATCCATACTTAAGGCCGGTAAAGAGCAGATACGACTCTCTTGCCCCAAACTACAGGTGGGAGGCCTACATAAAGGCAACCACCATAGAAGATGCCCTCCACAGGGCTGGCCACAGGCTCACGGTTCCTGTGGCCATAGTCGTCAAGAAGAGGACATCAACAGGCAGGGCGAAGAGGGTTGGCATAAGAGATGCCTATGGCAGGACCATCGTGCTGAAGGGCGAGGAGTTGAGGAGACTGCTCGGCTACGGGGTCATAAAGAGCACGCTTTTCAGTGTGAAAAAGAGGGGCAGGTTCTTTGTCTTCCAGGGCAGGGGCTCAGGCCACGGGGTTGGCCTCTCCCAGTGGGGTGCCAGGGGCATGGCAGAGAGGGGATACTCCTACAGGGAGATACTGAGGCACTACTATCCAGGCACCAGAATAAAGAGGATATATCAAAGGCCATGAGAACCGAAGAATTCCTCTATCCCCTGCCAGAAGAACTCATTGCCCACTACCCTGCCAGAAGGCGCGATGCCTCTCGCCTTCTGGTGCTCCACAGAGAAGACGGAAGGGTTGAGCACGGAAGATTCTCCCATATAGTGGACTACCTCGGGGCAGGGGATGTAGTGGTCCTTAACGACAGTAGAGTCATACCTGCCCGCATCCGGGGCAGAAAGCCCACTGGCGGGGCGGTGGAGCTTCTGGCGGTGAAAGAGGTGGCCCCCGGGCTGTGGCAGTGTATGGTGGGGCCTGCAAGGGGGCTAAAAGAGGGGGTAAGGATAGATATTGCAGACAGATTCTACGCAACCGTTGAAGAGAGTAAGGCAGATGGTTTCTTCCTTATGCGTTTCTCCCTGCCCCTTGAGGATGCCCTCCCGAGATACGGCGAGGTGCCCCTGCCACCTTACATAAGGCGCACCCCGGAACCCCTTGACATGGAAAGATACCAGACCGTCTTTGCAAGACACGACGGCTCTGTTGCAGCCCCAACGGCAGGGTTGCATTTTACAGAGTCCATACTCGAAAGATTGAGCTCCAGGGGGGTGGAGTCTTGTTACATAACACTCCATACAGGGCCTGCCACATTTCTGCCTGTAAGGGAGAAGGAGGTGGAAAAACACAGGCTGCATCCCGAACGCTACAGGGTGGAGCCAGCGGTGTTCGAGGCCATAAGGAAGGCAAAGAAGGAAGGCAGGAGAGTGATAGCCGTGGGCACCACAGTAACCAGGACACTCGAGACCCTTTTCGCCAACGAAGAGGAGCCGGTGCTCGAAGGAGAGACCACACTCTTTATATACCCGGGCTTTAGCTTCAGGGTGGTCTCTTCCATGGTTACCAACTTTCATCTTCCAGGCTCAACCCTCATGATGCTTGTATGTGCCTTTGCAGGAAAGGACAAGGTCATGCAGGCCTACGATATGGCCATAAAGGAGAGGTACAGGTTCTACAGCTATGGAGACTGTATGCTCATCATCTGATGGATACCGGGGGTTTGGCTTCAGGCTCATAAGGGGGGGCAGCGTGGCCCCCCGCCTGGGTCGTATCATCACGCCAAGGGGTGAGGTGGAGACCCCTGCCTTCATGCCCGTGGGCACACAGGCAACGGTGAAGGCCCTCACCCCGGAAGAGCTCGAAGAGATGGGTTGCCAGATGGTACTTGCAAACACATACCATCTCTTCTTGAGACCAGGCCACAGGCTCATAGAGAGGATTGGCGGGCTTCACAGCTTCATGAACTGGCAAAGGCCCATCCTTACAGACAGCGGGGGGTATCAGGTCTTCAGCCTCTCGCCCTTAAGGGAGCTATCGGAGGAGGGGGTGAGGTTCCGCTCCCATCTTGATGGCAGAGAGGTCTTCCTTACACCCGAGCTTGCAGTTGAGATACAGGTCTCCCTTGGCTCGGATATAGTGATGGTCCTCGATGAATGCACACCCTATCCTGCTGACAGAGGCCATACCAGGGACTCCATGGAGCTTACCCACAGGTGGGCTGAGAGATGCAGGGGGGTTGAAAGAAGGAAGGGGCAGGCACTGTTTGCCATCGTTCAGGGTGGCATGTACAGGGACTTGAGGAAGGAGAGTGCCGCACGGATTTCAGAGCTGTGTTTTGATGGCTATGGCATAGGGGGCTTGAGTGTTGGCGAGGGCAAGGGACTCATGCTCGAGATGACAGAGGCCTCGACAGAGCACCTTCCCACAGGCAGCCCACGCTACCTCATGGGGGTTGGCATGCCAGAGGATATGGTGGAGGCAGTAGAGCGTGGGGTGGACATGTTCGACTGTGTGTTGCCCACAAGATGTGCGCGCAATGGATTACTCTTTACAAGCAGGGGAAAATTGGTTATAAAAAACAGTCAATACAAAGAAGACCCTCGGGCGGTGGACCCAGAGTGTGAGTGCCATACCTGCAGGAACTACTCCAGGGCATACTTGAGACACCTCTACATCTCTGGCGAGATACTTGCGGCAAGGCTCAACACGGTTCACAATGTCCACTACTACATGAAGCTTATGAGGAACATAAGGGATGCCATAAGGGAAGACAGGTTCTCCGCTTTCAAGAAGAGCTTTTACGAGAAGACAAACTCTTTAGAGGAGGTATGATGGTGTTACATGTATTACCGGTTTCAGTGGCATATGCACAGGGTGGTGGCGCAGGTGGGGCCGCGTCGTTCTTTTCCATGATCCTGCCTTTTATAATCCTGCTCCTCATATTCTACTTCTTCCTTTTTCGTCCACAGCAGAAGAGTGCACAGCGCCATGAAGAGATGCTGAAGGGTCTGCAGAGGGGGGATACCGTAGTAACCCGCGGCGGACTCTATGGCAGGATAGTAAACATAAAGGATGACATAGTTACTCTCGAGGTTGCCGATAATGTGCGTGTCAGAATAGAGAAACAGGCTGTCCTTAAGAAGAAGGGCCAGTCCTCTTAAAACACTCTTTTCTGTATAATCCATTAAAGGAGAGCCATAATGAGGAGTATCCTGTGGAGAGCCCTGCTGCTGGGTGGATTTACGCTGTTTGCACTTGTGTTGTTCCTGCCGTCCACCCCTGCATCCAGGTATCTGCCTGATTTCTGGGCAAACAACATACCAAGGATAAACCTGGGCCTTGACCTTCAGGGCGGAATGCATCTTGTGCTCGATGTGGACCAGGCGAAGGCCGTTGAGAACTATACCCAGAGGATTTCGGTCAACATGGAAAACCTGCTCGATGAGAAGGCGTTGCCCTACATCGAGGTGGAAAGGGTGGACGAGGCAGGCATAGTGATAAGATACGAGGGCTCGGAGACCGGCAGAGAGATAAGGGAACTCGTCTCGGGAGAATACCCCATGCTCGAGGTATCAGAGGAAGACCCTGGCAGGCTTCTCCTGAGGCTTCCAGATGAAGAGGTGAAGAGGATAAAGGACTGGGCGACCACACAGGCCCTTGAGACGATAAGGAACAGGATAGACAAGTTCGGTGTGGCAGAGCCTCTCATACAGCGTCAGGGCGAAAGAGAGGTGGTGGTGCAGCTGCCTGGCCTCAAGGACACTGAAAGGGCCATAGCCCTTATAGGCAAGACAGCGGTGCTCGAGTTCCGCCTTGTAGACGATGAGCATGACCCCTACAGGGCGATGGAAGAGGGGCCACCCTTCGGGCTGGATCTCCTCTACCAGAGAAGGGAAGACCCCTCCACAGGCAGGATAGAGAGGATACCCTACCTTGTGAAAAAGGAGGTGCTCCTTACCGGAGACCTCCTCTACGATGCAAGGGTTGCCTTCGATTCCCGTTTCAACGAGCCCTATGTCTCCCTTACATTCGACTCCACCGGGGCCCGTATATTCGAGCGTATTACTGCAGAGAATGTTGGCAAGAGGCTTGCCATAATACTGGACGGCAATGTCTACTCCGCCCCTGTGATAAGGGAGAAGATAGCAGGCGGAAGGGCAAGCATTACAGGGGGGTTCACCTATGAGGAGGCGGTAGACCTTGCCATAGTCCTGAGGGCAGGTGCCCTTCCAGCGCCTGTCAACATCGTGCAGAATGTTACGGTTGGGCCAACCCTGGGCAGGGACTCCATAGAGGCAGGCATAAAGGCCATGGTGCTGGGAGGCCTCCTGGTGCTCGCCTTCATGATATTCTATTACAGGCTTTCCGGGATAATCGCGGATGTAGCGGTTACACTCAACATCATAATGCTTCTCGGGGCGATGGCATGGTTCGAGGCCACACTCACCCTGCCGGGTATTGCAGGAATACTTCTTACCATCGGCATGGGTGTGGACTCCAATGTGCTCATCTTCGAGAGGATAAAGGAGGAGCTTCGTACCGGGCGAACCCCGAAGTCCGCGGTGGAGTCAGGCTATGACAGGGCATGGTGGACCATCGTGGACTCCCATGTAACGACCCTCATAACGGCGGCCGTATTGTTCCAGTTCGGCAGCGGGCCCATAAAGGGTTTTGCCGTAACATTGAGCCTGGGTATACTCATAAACCTCTTTACAGCCCTTGTTGGAACAAAACTGGCATTCGACATACAGACAACAAGGTGGCGTGTGGAGAGATTGAGCATCTGAAGGAGCCTTAAAAGATGGACATAATAAAGGGTAGAATATTCGACTTCATGGGCAAGCGAAAGATTACCTTCGTCGTCTCCACGGTGCTTGTGCTGGTGGGGCTTGTTGCAGCCATAAGCATACCGCTGGGCAGGGCGAACCTCGGCACAGACTTTGCCGGTGGCATCGCCATGCAGTTGAGGTTCGAGAAACCTGTGGAGATAGACAGGGTGAGGGGGCTTCTGAAAGAGGGCGGCTTCGAGGACGCAAACCTGCAGGAGTTTGCAGACCCCACAAAGCTCCTTGTAAGGGTCAAGAGGACGGAGGACCTGAGGGGTGCAACGAAGTCCATTGAGTCCCTATTTCGCCAGAATATGCAGGACAACCCCTTCACCCTGGACTCTGTAACAGAGGTTGGCCCAACGGTGGGCAAGAAATTGCAGAAGGATGCCCTGTGGGCCATAACCATAGCCCTTGTGGGCATACTCATATATGTGGCATGGCGTTTCGAGATGAGGTTCGGCGTGGCGGCGGTGGCGGCCACCTTCCACGATGTGCTGGCAGTGCTCGGCCTCATCTATATTCTGGACAAGGAGATAAACCTCCTTATAGTTACGGCCCTCCTCACCATAGCGGGATACTCGCTTACAGACACGGTGGTCGTCTTCGACAGGATAAGGGAGAAGCTGCGGGCAACCACAAAACAGAAGGAAGGCCTCGTGCCCCTCATAAACAGAAGCATAAGCGAGGTGCTTGGCAGAACCATCGTTACATCTGGCACCACACTGCTTGTGCTGGTGGCACTGCTTCTCATGGGTGGCGAGGTCATACACGACTTTTCTCTCACCCTCTTCTTTGGTGTCATTGTGGGCACCTATTCCTCCATATTCGTTGCAAGCCCCATACTTCTTCTCTGGAAGGGCAGGGGCAAGCTCATAAAGGATGAGAGCCTCCTTGAAGAGGGCAGGGGAATCTGATATATTGGGCTCGATGAGGGCCATTGCTGTCATCCCTGCCAGATATGGTTCGACACGCCTTGAGGGCAAACCCCTTGCGGACATACTGGGCAGACCCATGATACAGTGGGTCTACGAGAATGTCGAGGCCGCAGGAAGGGTCGAGAAAGTGATAGTTGCAACCGATGACGAAAGGATAGGGGCCACGGCAAGGGGGTTTGGTGCGGAGGTTGTGATGACCTCTTCGGGGTGCAGAACAGGCACAGAGCGTGTTGCAGAGGTGGCGGGTTCTGTGGATGCCTCTGTGGTGGTAAATGTGCAGGCAGACGAGCCCTTCGTTGAGCCCGCCCTCATAGACAGGCTCGTGGAGGCGATGGAAGATGAATCGGTGGATATAGCCACACCCATGACACCAATAAGGGACGAACACTCCGCGGACAACCCCAATGTTGTCAAGGTGGTTACAGACAGAAGGGGCTTTGCCCTCTACTTTTCCAGGTCTCCCATACCCTACAGGAGGCACCAGACCTCTTTTACCCTTTACAAGCACATGGGTATATATGTATATAGAAAAGAGGTGCTCCTGAGGATTTCAGGGCTTCGGCCCACCCCTCTCGAGGAGGCCGAGGGGCTCGAGCAGCTCAGGGCCCTCGAGCATGGCTACAGGGTAAGGCTCGTTGAGTCGTCCCGTGATGCGATCTCTGTGGATACCCGCGAGGACCTTGAAGAGGCAAGAAGGTTTGCACAAAGACTGAACCATGGCAGGGGATAGAGAGATGAAGACGAAGTTCATATTCGTTACAGGTGGTGTGGTCTCCTCACTTGGCAAGGGGATAGCCAGTGCCTCCATAGGTGCGTTGCTCGAGAGCAGGGGGCTTGCCATAACGCTGCAGAAGTTCGATCCCTACATAAACGTGGACCCCGGCACCATGAGCCCCTTCCAGCACGGCGAGGTCTTCGTTACAGACGATGGGGCAGAGACAGACCTCGACCTCGGCCACTACGAGCGTTTTACCTCTGCAAGGATGACCCGCAGGAACAACTACACCACGGGCCAGATATACGATGCCATAATCACGAAGGAGCGAAGGGGCGATTACCTCGGCGGCACGGTGCAGGTGGTCCCCCATGTTACAGACGAGATAAAGGGCTGCATCCTCGGGCTTTCGGACAAGGTGGATGTGGTCATTGTGGAGATAGGCGGCACCGTGGGCGATATAGAGAGCCTGCCGTTTCTCGAGGCCATAAGGCAGTTGAGGTTCGACCTGGGTAGAGAGAATGTGATGTACATACACCTGACCCTTGTGCCCTACATACCCAGTGCGGGCGAGCTCAAGACCAAGCCCACCCAGCACAGTGTGAACAAGTTGAGGGAAATCGGTATCCAGCCCGATGTGCTGGTGTGCCGTTCCGACAGGCCCCTGTCGGCCCAGCTCAAGTCCAAGATAGCCCTTTTCTGCAATGTGGAGCGTGATGCCGTAATATCTGCCATAGATGTGGACTGTATCTACAAGGTGCCCCTCAACTTCCACAAGGAGGGACTCGATGAGAAGATAGTGAAGACTCTTAATATCTGGACACGCTCTCCCAAGCTTGAAGACTGGGAGAAGATAGTAAGGAAGGCGGACAACCTCAGGCACAGGGTTACCATAGGTATTGTGGGGAAGTATGTGGACCTTCAGGACTCCTACAAGAGCCTCCACGAGGCCCTGGTGCACGGGGGGCTTGCCAACAACACCCGTGTGAGGCTCGAATACATAGACTCCGAGGAGATCGAAAAGGAAGGGGCCGAAAGGCTTCTCAGGGATGTGGACGGCGTGCTCGTTCCAGGTGGGTTCGGCAGCCGCGGCATAGAGGGCAAGATTGCGGCCATAGAGTATGCGAGAACGAAGAGGAAACCATTCTTCGGTATATGCCTTGGCATGCAGTTGAGCGTTGTGGAGGCAGCCCGCCACCTTGCAGGCCTCGAAGAGGCCAACAGTTCCGAGTTCAACCCCCATACCCCATACCCTGTCATAGACCTCATGGAGACCCAGCGTGGCGTGGAAAGAAAGGGTGGCACCATGCGCCTTGGTGCGTACCCCTGTGTGCTCAAAAAGGGCAGCCTTGCCCACAGGGCCTATGGTGCTCTCGAGATAAGCGAGCGGCACCGCCATCGTTACGAGTTCAACAACCTCTGGCGGGAGAGGCTCGATGGGGCAGGCCTCGTCTTGAGTGGCCTCTCGCCAGACGGAATACTCGTCGAAATCGTGGAGCTTCCCACGCACCCCTGGTTCCTCGGTTGCCAGTTCCATCCCGAGTTCAAGAGCAAACCCGTAAGGCCACATCCGCTCTTCAGAGACTACATAAAGGCCGTGCTCAGGGAGGCACAGAAGAAGAAAGAGACCACAAAGAAAAAGAAGAAGAGATGAAGACCGTAAGTATAGGAAGTGTCAGCACATCAGGTGGGCTTCTCCTCATAGCCGGGCCCTGTGTCATGGAGGACGAGGCCACAACCCTCCATATTGCAGCCGCCCTGAAGGAGATAGCCGCAAGGCTTGATGTACCCTTTGTATTCAAGGCGTCCTATGACAAGGCGAACAGGACCTCCATCGAGTCCTTCAGGGGGCCAGGGCTTGAGCGGGGCCTTGAGATATTGAGGAAGGTGAAAGAAGAGGTGGGTGTGCCCCTGCTTACCGATGTGCACTGTAAACACCACTGCCCCCCTGTGGCAGAGGTATGCGATTGCCTGCAGATACCGGCCTACCTTTGCAGGCAGACAGACCTTCTCGTTGAGGCAGGCCGCACTGGAAGGGCAGTGAACATAAAGAAGGGGCAGTTCATGGACCCACATGCCATGAGGCACGCAATAGAGAAGGTCCTTTCTACAGGCAATGAGAACATACTTGTTACCGAAAGGGGCACATTCCTTGGCTACAACGACCTCGTGGTGGACATGCGCTCCCTTGTTGTGATGAGGGGGTTCGGCTTTCCCGTGATATTCGATGCGACCCACAGTGTGCAGCGCCCTTCTGTTGGCTCATCTTCTGGCGGAGACAGGGAGATGGCGCCCCACCTCATGAGGGCTGCCGTGGGCTGTGGCATAGACGGCATATTCATGGAGACACACCCCGAGCCGGAGCGTGCCCTCTCGGACAGCCGTAACTCCATGAGGCTCGACGATGTGGAGGGGCTTGTGGTGAGGCTGAAGGAGCTGCATCAGGCGAGAGAGAAGATATTCGGTAATCAGGGGGGTGCGAAGACATAGGGTGGCAGACTCCATTAAGGACATAGCCCGAAGGGTTCTCGATATCGAGGCGGAAAGCATAAGGGCACTCGTTGAGCGTGTGGACTCGAGCTTCGAGCATGCCGTGGAGCTGATACTTGGAACCACGGGAAAGGTTGTCGTAACGGGCATGGGCAAGAGTGGAATCATCTGCCAGAAGATAGCCTCCACCCTTGCCTCAACGGGCACTTCTGCCATATTCCTGCATCCTGCCGAGGGGGCCCATGGAGACCTGGGGGTCCTGATGAAGAACGATACGGTCATAGCACTTTCCAACTCTGGCGAGACGGAAGAGATAATAATGATGCTGCCCCTTGTGAAGAGGCTCGGCCTCGGGCTCATTGCCATGACAGGCCGTCCCTGCTCCACCCTCGGTAGATACGCCGATGTGGTCATAAACACCGCCGTGAGGGAGGAGGCCTGCCCCCTGGGGCTCGCCCCCACCGCCTCCACAACGGCAGCCCTTGCAATGGGCGATGCACTTGCCGTGGCACTCCTCGAGAGGCGTGGCTTCAGGGAAGAGGACTTTGCGGTCCTCCACCCTGCAGGCAGCCTTGGCAGAAAGCTCATGAAGGTCAAGGACCTCATGCATACAGGCGCGGCCATACCAGGGGTTGGGCCACAGACAGAGATGAAGGATGCGATCCTCGAGATGACCGCCAAGAGGCTCGGTATCACAGGGGTCTTCGAGGCCGAAAGGCTCGTGGGTGTCATAACGGACGGGGACCTGAGAAGGGCACTGGAGAGGGGCAACGATGTGCTGAAGAAGAAGGTAAGCCAGGTCATGACCCGTAACCCGAAGACCATAGGGGAAGAGGCCATAGCAGAATCGGCACTCAGGCTCATGGAGGAACACCAGATAACGGCCCTCTTCGTGGAATCACGGGATGGGCAGAAAGTGGTCGGGGTGGTGCACCTGCACGACCTCATAAGGGCAGGGGTGTTGTAAAAAGAGTTTTTTCGTTAAAAAACCTTAAAAAATGCTTGACAAGGGTTTTCATAAATGCTAAATTCATTCAAACTTTACTATCTTTTTGCAGATATAAGGAGCAATATTACCGATTTACTAACCCATTGAAAACCCTTGAAACCTTGAAGAACAACAGAGGAAAGAGAGGTGAGGAAGAGGAGAGAGAAGATCGTTGTGGCTCTACAGGGCATGGAAGAAGGTTATTCAGACCCTTCTATAAACCGACAAATAAAAAATTCTTGAGGTAAGGAGGTTGGAAGATGAAGAGATTACTGGCAATTGTTTTTGCTCTAATAATGGGGCTTGCATGGACACTGCCCTCTCTGGCCGTGGAGTTCAGCGGGCAGTACAGGCTGAGAGGCGAGTACAGGGACAATGCAGACTTTAGGGATGGTTCGGGTTATGGGGACGGCAAGGCATTCTATGGGCAGAGGATAAGGCTTACGGCGAAGGCAAACCCAACGGACGATGTGAATGTGAAGATAACCATACAGGACACGAGGGAGTGGGGCGAGTTCTCAAACCCCAATGGCGGACCAAGGCTGACAGAGGTGAACAGCAGTGCAACTGAGCACAACTACGAGCTCGACATCCACGAGGGCTACCTCCAGATAGACAACATATTCGGCTCCCCCCTGGCGGTGAGGGTAGGCCGCCAGGAGCTGGTATACGGAGACCAGAGACTCATAGGAGCCTTCGGGTGGTCGAACAACGGCCGCAGCTTCGATGCCATGAAGTTCATGTACACAAGCGATGCCTTCGATGTGGACTTCTGGACATCGAAGATACAGGAGAACGGCACAAACAACGACCAGGACTTCTACGGCGTGTATGCAACGGTTAAGACCATACCCAACTTCCTGCTCGACCTCTATGTGCTCCTCGTCAACGATGGCAGCAGTCAGGCAACATTCAACAACACAGGCACAATAACAGGTGTGAACGACACAAACCTCTGGACCTACGGTGTAAGGGCAAAGGGCAAGGTTGGTCCTGTTGACTTGACCGTCGAGGTGCCCTTCCAGACAGGCGATATGGAGGTTACCGGTGGTTCCGACTACGACATAAGCGCCTTTGCATACGCGATAGATCTGGGCTATGCCATACCCGGTGCCCCAATGGCTGCAAGGATAGGTGGACAGTATGTATTCGCAAGTGGTGATGACAACCCAAACGATACGGACATAGACACCTTCTCCAACCTCTACCCCACGAACCACCTGCACTATGGCTATGCAGACCAGCAGGGCTGGAGGAACATCAAGGCATGGAACCTGAATGCAAGCGCAAAGGTAACCCCCAACACCACCGTGAAGCTCGACTACTGGGACTTCTCACTCGATGAAGAGGCAGACTGCTGGTATGGCGCTGGCAACTGGATGAACGCTTCCTGCACAGGTGTGCGTGGTGCAAACTCCGCATGGGATGACGATGTGGGTAGCGAGGTAGACATAACAGTGAAGCACAAGTACAACAACTCTGTGAGCTTCCTTACCGGTTACTCGAGGTTCTTCGCAGGCGACAGGCTGGATGACGCCCTGGGTGCCGGCACAGATGCCGACGATCAGGACTGGGCATACTTCCAGGTGCTGGCCAACTACTGAGCCTCAAGCAACCATAACAATAGAGGGGCGGCTTCCCTTCGAGGGAAGGCCGCCCTTTTTTTTGTTCTGCCCGGAAGGGGTGTGTTGAAACCAGGGGCACGGGCCGGGCAGGCAGGAATTCTTCTTGTTTTACAGAAAGAAAGATGGATTAAAATTCTTTAAGAAAAGCTGACAAATGTCATTTACCATGGATGTGGCATGGAGTAAGCTTCTCTTTAAACTTACTGGAAAGGAGGGAGGGTGCCATGGCAAATGGTGATAATTTCTGGAAGAGGCTCTACGACAACATGTGGGCACTGCTTGTGCTCGGCCTGGGGATACCGATAGTGGTATACACAGTGTGGGGAATGATAGAGATTTTAAATGTTCCCAGCCTGCCGGTAAATTAGCCAAAAAACAGGAGGTGGAAAGATGGCTTTAGAAAAACCAGAGAAGGATTGGTGGAAGCCGCTAACAAAGGACGAGAGGATATGGATAGCGGTGGCGCTCGTATGGATGCTTATATCTTTTTTCTACATGCCCTATGCTCACATAGCAGGTTCACAGAATCCTCCTGATGAGACATACAGGGTAAGCCCGGAGCAATTCTCAAGCCTTGTCGATGCCATGGTCGAGAAATATCAGGTTGGTGAGGAACAGGGTGTTCCTGTTGTGCATCCCGACCCTTCAGAGCCTGTGTATCTGAAGAGCAGTATGTGGGAGTGGTATCCCATACTCGAGCTCGAGAAGGGCAAGACCTACAGGATTCATCTGTCCTCTGTGGACATACAGCACGGGTTCTCGCTTCTACCGTTGAACCTCAATCTGATGGTTCTACCCGGTTACGACTATGTGATGGAGATAACCCCCATGGAAAGTGGTGAGTACCATATAGTGTGCAACGAGTACTGTGGTCTGGGGCACCATCTCATGGTGGGCAAACTATATGTAAGATAAGGGAGGTGGCATGATGGCAGAGTTTAGAACATGTCCCGAGACGGGGCTGAAGATAGAAAGAAACGCAGAGAACCTCATAAAATGGAATGTGGGAATAGCCGTGGCACTGCTTGCCGTAGGGGGGCTCTTCGGGCTTCTCATGGCTCTTACACGCTGGCCGAGTGTCCATCTTCTGCCAGCAGATTTTTACTACCGCTTCCTCACACTGCACGGTATAGATGCACTCCTTGCATGGGTACTATTCTTCGAGATGGGCCTTATTTACTTCACATCTGTGGTGATATTGAACTCAAGGGCTGTGTGTCCAAGGATTTCATGGCTCGCCTTCGGGTTGATGCTCGTCGGCGGTGTACTCATAAACATAGTGGTGCTGCTTGGAAAGGCAGATGTAATGTTCACCTCCTATGTGCCCCTGAGGGCAGACCCTCTCTACTACATAGGGGTGATACTGTTTGCCGTTGGAGCACTAATAGTGTTCATACTCTTCTTTGCAAATATAATCAATGCCAGAAGGGAAGGTGCCTATGATGGCACGCTGCCGCTTGGCACATTCGGCCTTCTTGCAGCATCCATAATAGGTGTTGTTACATTGCTCCATGGTGCGGTGATAATGATACCCACCCTTCTGTGGAGCATGGGTATACTGCCAAGCCTCGATGCCAGTGTGTACAGGCTCATATTCTGGGGCCTGGGACACCCGAGCCAGCAGATAAATGTGTGCGCCATGGTGGCGGTGTGGTACATGACGGCATACCTGGTGATGGGTGCAAAGCCTGTGAACGAGAAGGTCTCGAGAACGGCATTCGTCCTTTACATACTCTTCATAAATGTGGCAAGTGAACACCATCTCCTGGTGGACCCGGCACTCAGCACATGGCACAAGATAGTGAACACGAGCTATGTGATGCACCTTGCAGTCTTTGCAAGCATGATACACGCCTTCTGTGTGCCAGCCTCCTTCGAGTCCACACTGCGTGAGAAGGGCTACACCGCAGGGGCATTCGAGTGGCTCAAGAAGGTTCCCTGGGGGAACCCGGCGTTCTCGGCCGTAGCGCTCTCCATAGTCATATTCGGTTTCCTTGGTGGCATAACAGGTGTGGTCTTCGGCACAGAACAGTTCAACATGATACGCCACAACACCTTCGCCATACCAGGACACTTCCACGGCACAGTGGTGGGAGGCACCACACTTGCCTTCATGGGCTTCACATACCTCATGTTGCCCACCATATTCCGCCGCAAGCTCATACTCGAAGGCTGGGCAAAGGCACAGCCCTATGTGTTCGGTATAGGGGTTAGCATACTCTCCATAGGCATGATGGCCGCAGGTTCCTTCGGCGTGCCGAGGCGCCACTGGGACATAACATTTGCAGGGGCATCGTTCCCCTACGCGTTCGATCCATCGATAGATGTGTTCATGACCATGGTGGGACTCGGCGGAGTCCTTGCAGCAGCAGGTGGAGTGATGTACATAGTGGTGGCACTTGGCTCCATATTCAAGGGCGAGAAGGTGGCATAAAAAACCAAGGAGGTAGTAACCATGACCGAGAGAGATAAAGACAAGATGGAAGCGCCAGGTGTCTTCATACTGGCTTTGATATTCCTTGTGCTATTCATAGTTATATGGTTCATGCACCACAAGTGGCTTACACAGCTCTGGCCAATAGGTTGAAGTAGAGCCAAGGAAGATACAGGGAAGATAGATGGAACACCGGAAAAACCACACTTTCCTCGTGGGAAGATATGGAGGGTGTGGTTTTCCCTGTTTCAGCCATATACTGCCCCACCACCAGCAATCCCCTTCTTGATAAAAATCATACAATAGAGTATCTTTACTATGTTAGCTTCTCAAGGAGGGAGTATTGGTATGAAGATGGGCTTTGTAGCAGTGCTTGTGGTTGCACTGGTGGTTCTGAGCCAGGCGGACCTCTGGGCTGAAAGGGGCAGGGGGTGGCAGAGTGCAGACACCCTGAAAGAGGCCTTCCGCAATGCCGAGACAAAAGAGGGCAGAAAGGTTGATGACATCGAGCTCTTCGACGAAGAGGGCAGGAAGTTCCGCCTGTACGGATACATCGAAGACGGCAGGCCCCTTGTGGTGGCCTACATATACACGAAGTGCCAGAGCGTGTGCCCCCTTATAACCCAGTCCATGGAGAAGACGCTGATAGATGCCCGTGCAGAGTTCGGCGACAGGTTCAATGTGATACTCCTCGGGTTCGATACAGAGAACGACACCCCTGAAAGCCTCCGTGAGTTCAGAAAGAGATACGGTGGAGACTTCATAGTATTCGCAGGAGGCACAAAGGAGAATATGAAAAGGCTTCTTCTGCAGACAGGCTTTTACTACAAGAAGCGGGAAGACGGGATGTTCGACCACCTCGACATGGTGACGGTGCTCTCGCCAGAGGGAAGGATATACAAACAGATATTCGGGATAAGAAGGAACGGAGACCTTCTCTTGAAGACACTGCGCCGATTCTACGAGGGCTCACCACCACCGCTTTCGCCTGCGACACTTCTTGAGAGGGTGAAGTATCTCTGCTACCGCTACGACCCTGCAACAGGCAAGTATGTGTTCGACTACTCCGTGGTTGCAGGCGCCCTCATCCAGCTCGTCATAATGGTGGCCATAGTGATGCTCGTGTGGGGCGGGCGTATAAAGGCGTTTGCAAGAAGAATACTGAAGAGAGGAGATTAGACCAGAAAGGGCGATGGAGAGAGGAAGAGCTGAAAGGCTCTACATAAGGCTCGAGTCCCTGATGAACAGGGAGAGCCCCTTCAACCCGTTTCTGCACCTGGGTGCCATAGGGATACTGCTGCTGTGGGTGATACTGTTCAGCGGTATATACCTCTTCATATTCTACGAGATAAGCCTGGAAGGGGCATACAGCTCTGTCGAGTATGTAACAAACAGGCAGTGGTGGCTCGGCGGCATAATGCGGAGCCTCCACAGGTATGCATCAGATGGGCTCGTGCTGGTTACACTGCTCCATGCGTTCAGGGTCTTTATATTGAAGAGATACTACTTCTGGCGTGCCTTCGTGTGGGTTACAGGAGTGGCGACACTGTGGCTCATATGGATAAGCGGTATATTCGGCTACCTCATGGTATGGGATACGAAGGCCCAGCTGATAGCCTTCCTCTCGGCAAGGCTGCTCGAGAGCCTGCCTGTGCTGGGAATACCCGTGGGGCTGAATTTTGCGGTGGAAAGGCTGTTGTCGGACCAGTTCTTCTACATAGTGCTGTTCATACATTTCTCAAGCATTGTGGTCATAACACTGCTTCTTGCACTACACCTCGACAGGATTTCACTGCCCGAGATAACCCCACCACGCCCCATACTGTGGGGAGTGCTCCTGGTGTTGCTCGGTATGGCGATCGCGAGGCCAGCCGTAAGTGATGCCATGGCAGACCTTAAGAGGCTTCCAGTGGATATAACTCTCGATGTCTTCTACATGTTCGTGTATCCACTGTTCAACCATCTGTCAGAAGCGATGATATGGGCACTGCTGGTGGGTCTCACAGCACTCGTTGCAGCCGTGCCATGGCTTGGAAGAGGCAGAAGAGATGAGCCCGCAAGGGTGGTGGAGACCCTCTGCGTGGGCTGTGAACTATGCATGAAGGACTGCCCCTATACGGCCATACAGATGAAGGAAAAAGAGGGGCTTGTTGTGGCAGAGATTACAGACAAGAGGTGTGCAGCCTGTGGCATATGCATGGGAGCATGTGAATACAGCGCCGTAGAGCTTGGCACACTCAGGGAAGAGGCAATATACGAGAGGATAGAGGCCCTGTGCGATGGGCTGAAGGAAGAGACGGAAGCACCAAGGGTGATGGTGTTTGCCTGCAGGTGGGGGGTGGAGGCAGAAAGACTGCTCGGGGACAAAAAGGGTGTGGCCCTCTTGAGCCTTGAGTGCATAGGGATGGTGCAGTCAAGGATGGTGGATGTTGTGCTCCACAAAGGGGTGGATGGCCTCGTGTTCGCAGGTTGCAGAGAAGGAGACTGTGCCTATAGAAGGGGTAACACCTACTTCACACAGAGGCTCGAAGGCATAAGGCCACCAGTGATAAAGCCGGGAGGTCCAGCAGGAAAGAGGATAAGGACACTCTGGTTCTCTGCAGAAGAAAAGGAGGCGTTCCTCGAAGAGTTCGGGGCATTCATGGAAGGACTCGAAAAGGAGGAGGAAAAGGGTGAGCCGGTTTAGACTCGTTGCAACCCTTGTTGCCATGTTCCTGCCCGTGGCGCTGTTTTCGGCAGTGCCCTATTCGTTCTACCAGAGGAATGACGCCCTTTTGAAGGTGGCGTTCAAGACCAGTGGCAAGAGAATCGTAGAGTGTGATGAGAAGGGGCGAATAAAGGAGATGGCAGAAATCTATCGAAGGAGCATAAAGGAGGGCAAAGGGGCAAAGATAGACCTCTCGGAGCTCGCCAAATGCCCACCACAGAGGCATCCAGTAACAGTAAGACTCGAGATAAACGGCAAGGTTGTGCTACACAAAGAATACCGGCCAGGAGGCGTAAGAGACGACCTCTCCTCCTATGTATACGAGGAGATTCCCCTCAAGGCCGGCCCATACAGTATAAGGATAACCATGTGGGACAGGAAAGGCGAAAAGATGCCAGCCTACTCCCTTGAAGAAGAACTGCCCCTTGAGCCCGCAGCAGTGGCTGTAATAGGGTTCGACCCGGTAAATGGCGGGTTCGTCCTCTACAGATAACCCCTGTTTTTTGTTATTGCCAATCCAGTGGAAATTACATATAATTAATGACATACGGGTTTCATGGATTCCCTTTGTATGTCAAAGGGATTTTTAATATCGAAAGAGTCTGGGCGAGAGTGGCGGAACCTGGCAGACGCGCCAGACTTAGGATCTGGTGGTAAAACCGTGGGGGTTCGAGTCCCCCCTCTCGCACCACACAAGAAGACAAACAGGAGAAAGGAGAATCAAAGATGAAGATAGAGGTAGAGGATATAAGCCCGGTAATGAAACGGCTCACCATAGAGGTGCCCCAGGAGGAGGTTGCAGAACTCGTAGACAGCCTCTACAGGGAGCTGAAAAAAGAGGTGGCCATAGAGGGTTTCCGTAAGGGCAAGGTGCCAGAAAGTGTGCTGCGCCAGAGGTTCGGCAAAAGGGTGATGAGTGATGTGGCAAAGAACCTTGTGGAAAGAACCTACCCGGAGGCCATGGGAGAAAAGGGCTATAAACCTGTATCTGCTCCTGATATAGAAATCAAGATGTGCGAAGAGGGAAGCCCCTTCACCTATACAGCGCTTGTGCAGATAAGACCCGTTGTGGATGTAAGGGGCTATGAGGACATAGAGTGCGAGAAGGTAGAGGTGGAGGTTACAGACGAGGATGTGGAGAAAAGCCTGGAGCAGCTCCGCCAGAGCTACGGAGAATTCCAGGAGGTGGAAAGGGAGGCATGTAAGGGTGATATGGTGGTAGTGGATGTGGAGCTATCGAGTGGTGGTGAAAGACTCGAGGGCGGGGCAAAGGGCTACAGATTCATACTCGGCGAGAGTGCAAGGTTTCCAGAGTTCGATACCACCACAGAGGGGCTCGAAAGTGGAGATACCGCAAGCTTCAAGAAGAGCTTTCCAGAGGGCTACCACGACAAGCTCGTCGCAGGTAAAGAGGTGGAGTTCCATATAACCGTAAGATCCGTGAAGGAGAAGGTTCTGCCAGCCCTGGACGACAGGTTTGCAAAGACAGTGGGGTTCGATACCATCGATGAGCTCAAAGACAGGGTAAGGGAAGAACTCCTGCGGGCCAAAGAGAAGGTGGAAAAGGATAGAATCAGAGGCGAGATCATGGACAAACTCATGGAGGAAAATCCATTCGATATACCACCTTCACTTGTGGACAACTACTTCAGGCAGATAGTAAGCAATATAATGGAGGGTGTGAGAAAGGGTGTCATAGACCCTGCCCAGCAACCCCTTAACTCAGAAGAGTTCAAGGCCCGTTACATGGGGGTTGCGGAAAAGCAGGCAAGGGGTGATATAATACTCGATGCCATAGCAGAAAAAGAGGATATAGCCGTATCCGACGAAGAAGTGGAAGGGCTCATAAAGGATATGGCAGAACGCAGGGGAGAGAGCCCCGAGGAATTAAGAGAGAATCTCCTAAATGCTGGCATCATGGATGCGATAATGGATGGTATGAGGAGAGAAAAGGTATTCGACTTCTTGCTCAAGGGAGGTAATAAATGACACTCGTCCCCATAGTAGTGGAACAGACAGGCCGGGGTGAAAGGGCCTACGATATATACTCGAGGCTTCTCAAGGACAGGATAATATTCCTCGGCACCCAGATAGACGACAATGTGGCAAACCTGATTATAGCGCAGCTGTTGTTTCTTGAATCAGAGGACCCGGAAAAGGACATCTTCGTCTATATCAACTCACCTGGTGGGCTTGTAAGCGCCGGGCTTGCCATATACGATACCATGCAGTATGTCAGGCCCAATGTGTCCACCATATGTATGGGACAGGCTGCAAGCATGGGAGCCCTGCTCCTTGCAGGAGGCTCGAAGGGAAAGCGATATGCCCTGCCGCATTCAAGAATCCTCATACACCAGCCACTGGGTGGGGCACAGGGACAGGCAACGGACATAGACATACAGGCCCGCGAGATCCTCAGGCTCAGAAAGGAGCTCACAAAGATACTCTCGAAACACACAGGACAATCGATGGACAGGATCCACAGGGATACAGAGCGGGATTTTTTTATGACTGGTGAAGAGGCCAGAGAGTATGGTATAATAGACGAGGTAATAGAAAAGAGAACCTGACGGAGGGTTCGTATGGCAGGTAACAAGAAAAGAGGAGGAAACGGATACTTGACCTGTTCGTTCTGCAACAAGAGGCAGGATGAGGTTAGAAAGCTCGTTGCAGGCCCAATGGTCTACATCTGCGACGAATGCATAGGACTGTGCAACGACATAATTGCAGAGGAATACGAAAGGGAGGAGTTCTCGAGAAAACACCGGGCCATACCCAAGCCCGTGGAGATAAAGAGGATACTTGATGAGTATGTAATAGGCCAGGAGCATGCAAAGAAGGTGCTCAGTGTTGCAGTATACAACCACTACAAGAGGATAGAGAGCAGGGCATCCTTTGGAGGGGTGGAGATACAGAAAAGTAACATCCTGCTTCTCGGTCCAACAGGATGCGGAAAGACCCTTCTTGCCCAGACCCTTGCAAAGATCCTCAATGTGCCCTTTACCATAGCAGATGCCACAACCCTTACGGAGGCAGGTTATGTGGGTGAGGATGTGGAGAACATCATACTGGGGCTTTTGCAGAATGCAGAATACGACATAGAGAAGTGCCAGAAGGGAATAGTCTACATAGACGAGATAGACAAGATCAGCCGGAAGGGCGACAGCCCCTCTATAACGAGGGATGTATCCGGCGAAGGGGTGCAGCAGGCACTCCTCAAGATAATAGAAGGCACCATAGCCAATGTGCCGCCAAAGGGAGGTAGAAAACACCCCCAGCAGGAGTTCCTCCAGGTGGACACCACCAACATACTCTTTATCTGTGGCGGTGCGTTTACAGGCATAGATGAGATAATAAAACAGCGGATAGGCAAAAAGAGCCTGGGCTTCCGCTCGCCAGAGGCAGAGCCCATAAAGGACGAAATATCGGCCATACTCCATCAGGTGGAGCCAGAAGACCTCATGAAGTATGGGCTTATTCCAGAGTTCATGGGGAGACTTCCGGTCATAGCGGTGCTCGATGAGCTCGATGAAAAGAGCCTTGTAAGGATACTCACAGAGCCGCGAAACGCCCTTGTCAAACAGTACCAGAAGCTCTTTGAGCTCGAAGGGGTGAAGCTCAAGTTCACAGATAGTGCCCTGTCATCCCTTGCCAGAGAGGCCATGAAGCGAAAGACAGGAGCAAGGGGGCTTCGCTCTATACTGGAGTCTGTGATGCTCGATACCATGTATGAGCTGCCATCACTCACTAATGTGAAAGAGTGCATCATAAACGAGGATGTAATCGTTGGAAAGGGCAAACCCATCCTGATCTACGAAAAACACCATAAAGAGGCAGGCACTGCCTGATGCCCCTTCCCCTCTTCTGGCACTTTACCTTGACTTGTATAAACCCTAAACTATCCATAGGAGGAGATTAGCTTGGTGGAATATAGAGACAGGGATAATACACTGCCACTTATACCGTTGAGGGATATAATCATATTCCCTTCCATGGTGGTGCCCCTTTTTGTGGGAAGGGATAAGTCCATAAAGGCCCTCGATGAGGCCATGAGTGGCGAGAAGACCATATTCCTCGCCGCTCAGAAACAGGCAAAGACGGACAACCCCACACCAGATGACATATACCGTGTGGGCACCATAGGAACGGTGCTGCAGCTGTTGAAACTGCCCGATGGCACTGTAAAGGTGCTTATTGAGGGCAGAAAGAGGGCAGAGATAAGAGGGTTCGTGGAAGAGGAAGAGTACTTCCTCGTTGAGGTTGAGGAACTTACAGACGAGCCCTATGACAAGGATGTGGAGGTGGAGGCCCTTGTAAGGTCTGTCATAAAGGGCTTCGAGGACTATGTAAAACTCAACAAGAAGGTGCCCCCAGAGCTTCTGATGAGTGTGGCCTCCATAGACGAGCCCGGCAAACTGGCAGATACCATGATAACCCACCTTACTGTGAAACTCGAGGAAAAACAGAAACTTCTTGAGACGATGGACCCTGTAAAGAGGCTTGAAAGACTCTATGCACTGCTCGAAGGTGAGATAGAGATACTCGAGGTGGAGCAGCGTCTTCGCCAGAGGGTCAAGAAGCAGATGGAAAAGACCCAGAAAGAGTATTATCTCAGCGAGCAGATGAAGGCCATACAGAAAGAGCTTGGCGAGAAGGACGAGTTCAAAAGCGAACTACAGGAACTCGAAGACAAGATAAAACGCAAGAAGATGAGCGAGGAGGCAAAGAAGAAGGCCACCCATGAGCTTAAGAAACTGAAGCTCATGCCCCCCATGTCTGCAGAGGCAACGGTGGTGAGAAACTACATAGACTGGCTTGTGAACCTGCCATGGAAGGAGTACACAGAGGAGAAGAAGGACATAAAGGAGGCAGAGTGTATACTCGATGAGGACCACTATGGGCTGAAGAATGTGAAGGAAAGGATCATCGAGTACCTTGCGGTAAGAGGGCTTGTCAATGAGATGAAAGGGCCCATACTCTGTCTTGTCGGCCCCCCGGGTGTGGGCAAGACATCTCTCGCGAAGAGTGTTGCAAGGGCAACGGGCAGAAATTTTGTGAGGGTCTCCCTTGGTGGTGTGAAGGATGAGGCAGAGATACGGGGACACAGAAGGACATACATAGGCTCCATGCCGGGTAAAATCATACAGTCCATAAAGAAGGCAGGCTCGAGCAACCCTTTGATACTGCTCGACGAGGTGGACAAGATGAGCCATGACTTCCGTGGAGACCCTGCAAGTGCGCTCCTTGAGGTGCTTGACCCCGAGCAGAACCATACCTTCAACGATCACTACCTGGATTGCGACTACGACCTCTCAAAGGTTATGTTCATAACCACGGCAAACTCCATGCAGGGTATACCCTATCCGCTACTTGACAGGATGGAGATAATAAGGATACCAGGCTACACCGAGCAGGAGAAACTCCACATAGCAGAACAGTTCCTTATACCGAAGCAACTGAAATACCATGGGGTTACATCTGACAATGTGGACTTCACAAGGTCTGCCATACTTGCCATAATAAGACGCTACACACGAGAGGCAGGTGTAAGGGAGCTGGAACGCCAGATTGCAGGGGTCTTGAGAAAGATAGCGAAGGTTGTAATAAAGAAGGGTAAGGATGCCAGGATCAAGGTTACATCGAAGACACTCCTTAGATACCTCGGTGTGCCAAGGTATCGTTACGGCAGGGCAGAAGAGAAGGATGAGGTTGGTGTGGCCCTGGGGCTTGCGTGGACAGAGGCTGGCGGAGAGATACTGGCAACAGAGGTGGCCCTGATGCCTGGTAGAGGCAAGCTCACCATAACGGGTAAGCTGGGCGATGTGATGCAGGAGAGTGCACAGGCAGCACTTACATACATAAGGAGCAGGGCGGCAAGCCTGGGACTGGAAAGAGAGTTCTACCAGAAGCTCGACATACACATACATGTGCCAGAAGGTGCCATACCAAAGGACGGCCCATCTGCAGGTATAACCATGGCAACTGCCATAGCATCGGCACTGCTCAAGATACCGGCGAGAAAGGATGTTGCCATGACAGGAGAGATAACACTCAGGGGAAAGGTGCTGCCAGTGGGTGGACTCAAGGAGAAGATACTTGCAGCACACAGGGCATCGGTAACCACCGTCATAATACCCAAGGAGAACGAGAAGGATATTAAAGAGATACCTTCACAGGTGCTCAAGAGACTCAACATAGTGCTGGCAGAACACATGGACGAGGTCCTCTGCAATGCCCTCAGGGTCAAGAAGAAAGAGGAAATATTCAAGGAAATGGACGAAGACGGTGAGTTCGTGAAGAGAAAAGACGCAGACAGAACAGGCGGAGACGATGTGGTCATAAGACACTGATGCTTCCCGCAGGTTGTGCTCACAAAGGGGCTGGGGGAATTCCAGCCCCTTTCTTATGCAAATCAAAGGCCTTGAAAAGTTGGACAGAACCCCTTTATACTGATAGTCTCTGGTATTTAGAAGAGGGTGAACCCTCTATTTACAGTCGAAAGAAGGTGGACTTTAGTTGAAGGTAAGGTTCATACTTAACCCGACCTCTGGCAGGGCCATAGGGCTTGAGGCACTCACAGGGGTGGTAAGGAAGGTATTCTCATCCCGCAGGGGAATATTCGAGGTAAGGCTGGCGAGGGATGACCTTCATACCAGAAGCCTCTCCGAGGAGGCAGCCAGGCTTGGCTACAATTATGTCTTTGCATGTGGTGGTGATGGAACGGTGCACCAGGTTGCCTCCTCACTTGTTGGCACACCCACGGTGCTGGGTATAGTGCCAGCTGGCTCTGGCAATGCGCTGGCAAGGGCGATGAACATACCACCGGACATAGAGCAGGCCGTGGCAGTTGTAAAGAAGGGTAGAATTATCAATATGGATGTGGGCTCTGTTGCACAGAGGTTCTTCTTTACAACAGCAAGCCTGGCCATCGAGGCACGAATATGCAAGACCTACAACAGCCTGCCTACAAACCCCAGGGGGATTCTGCCATACATACCCATAACACTCTTTGAATATCTGAGATACCATCCCCAGTCTGTTACGGTGAAGACCACTGATAGAACACTGAGGGTAAAACCACTTCTGTTCACAGTGGCCAACACACCCATCTTCGGTGGTTCCTTCGTCGTATCCCCCTACTCAGAACCCTACGACGGAGTGTTTGAAGTATGCATCGTCGATGAGGTATCATTTATGGGAGGGCTTGCCACAGGGCTCCAGCTTTTGAGAGGAAGGCTCCACAGATCAAGACACTACCGCAGCTTCGAGATAGGAGAGATGGAGGTTGAGCGATCGAACGATGGCCTCATACAGCTCGATGGAGAACCCGTGATGGCACCAGCAAGGCTTGAGTTTGTGGTGCTCCCAGGGGCGTTGAGGGTATGGGCATATTGAAAAAGGAGGGTTGGAACGGTGGCAGACAACATCCCTGTCCTGTCAGGACGAAGATTCAGAGACTTGGGCCCCAGAGAGAAACTCCTCGTTGCATATACCCACCTTGAGGAACTAAGACAGCTAAACGGTGGCTACATAGCCTCTCCATACAGTGGAGAGGATGGTGGGAACAGATACGATGTGTTCTGGCTCAGGGACATAATGTATGCCACCTACGCAAACGAGTACATAGGCTCCTACGACAAGATGGTAGAGAGCTACAGGCTGATACTCAACATATTCCAGAAGTACAGACACAAGATTTCAAGCGGGGCAAGAAAGCGGCACTACCTTGGCAGCTGTGCCGACGAGGTGATACACGCAAGGGTGCATCCTGTAACACTCGAGGAGATAACGAGCGAGTGGGGACACCACCAGCTCGATATTTTCGGCCTCTTTCTCTACAAGACAGGAGACCTGATAAAGAAGGGCTTCAATGTGCTGGGCACAGACTATGCAGAAACCCTGATACTCTTAAGAGACATCGTGCTCTATCTTACCACCGTAAGGTGGTACTCCGACCCTGACTTCGGCGTATGGGAAGAAGGCCCGGAGGTGCATTCCTCAAGCGTGGGCTCTGTTCTTGCAGGGCTTACCATGTGGCACGATGATGGATACTATCATCACAAATACAAACATCAGGTGGAACTATACAGGTATCTTCCTGTTCCCCAGGAGTTCATAGAGGTGGGCAGGAGGGCACTTGATGAGTTGTTGCCCCGTGAGTCAGATAGCCGCCCCTACGACCTCGCACAGCTGAGCCTCATATGGCCCTACAATATAGTTACAGAGGGACAGGCCCACAGGATACTTAAGAATGTAGAAGACAACCTGGTAAGAGAAAGAGGGGTTGTAAGGTATCCAGGAGACCTCTTTCAGAATGCAAACCCTGACTCACCAGAGGGTAACGAGGCACAATGGCCGCTGGGGTTTGCATGGCTCAGCATAGTCTACTCGAAACTTGCCTACAAGGCGATAAGACGGATGGGTGATATGTTCGGAAAACCCACCGAACTCATAGAGAAGGCACGCTACTACCTTTCGAGACTCGAAGATGTGATGACCCCTGATGGAAAGGTGCCAGAGCTGTACAGTGCTGGCAGGATGAACCAGAATGTGCCCCTTGCATGGGCGCAGAGCTTCTATGTGATAGCCAGCCAGAGCCTTGAGCGTATATACGAGCTAACAGGCGAGGTTCGAAAGATATGAACCCTGTATCAAGAAGGGCAACGCTTTTGAACATAGGAGCAAATGCCTTTCTTTTTGCAATAAAGCTATGGGTTGCCCTCCTTTCTGGCAGTATAGCACTGCTTTCTGACTCCTTCAACTCACTTCTCGATACCATAGCCTCTGTGGCCATATTCATATGTGTCAAGATTTCAGACAAGGAGGCGGACGAGGGGCATCCCTTCGGGCACTCAAGGGCAGAGCCCATTGCAGGCATAATTGTGGCCATATTCGCGGGTATCCTTGGTTTCGAGATAGTAAAGACATCCATAGAGAGGCTTATGGTTGGAGACCATGTAACCGTTACAACCGCAGCCCTTGCGGTGCCGCTTATAACCATAGGGCTGAAGGGTTACATGGCCTGGTACTTCAGGAAGGTGGGCGAGAGGGTGAAAAGCCCGGGAATAATCGCAACCAGCGTGGATTCCCTCTGTGATGTGCTGGTAGCGGTGGTGGTCATAGCAGGGCTTGTGGGTGTAAAACTGGGATACGAATATTTCGATGCCCTTGTGGGATTTGCTGTGAGCATATGGATAGTATACACAGGTTACAGGATAGGCATGGAGAATATAGACTACCTCATGGGCAAGGCCCCACCAGAAGAACTTCTGCAGGAGATAAGGGCATCGGCACTATCTGTCGCAGGGGTTGTAGACACGAACACCATAAAGGCACACTATGTGGGTCCCTTCATCCATGTGGAAATCCATGTGGAGGTGCCAAAGGATATCTCCACCTATGAGTCCCACAGGATAGGCAACGAGGTGGAAAGGGCGATAGAGAAGATAGGCTCCATAGAGAAGGCATTCGTCCATATAGACCCGGTATGAGCACTTATTCATTCATAGACAGGCTCGACAAGGAACAGAAAGATGCCGTAAAGAGTGTTGCCCCACACACCCTTGTTGTGGCAGGGCCTGGCAGTGGCAAGACCACGGTGCTTACGGCAAGGTATCTCAAGTGTCTCGAAGAGGGCCGTGGCCCCGAGACCATCTGTGCAATAACATTTACCAGCAGGGCAGCCCTCCAGATGCGCCACCGTATAGAGGCCGCCCTTGGTAGCCCCGTGAGGCTCCCATATGTGGATACATTCCACGGGCTGGCCCTCAGGGTGCTCAAGAAGATAAAGACCTTCAGGCTCTATGGAAGAGAAGAGACCGTGGAGATACTGGGAGAGCTGGGAATAAAGAGGCCTCTAAGGATGGCCGAAAGGCTCTCCCTTATAAAGAACATGGCCATAGAAGAGCCATCCGAAGAGGAGAGAGAGACACTCAGGCTATATACACAGGAGCTTGAGCGCAGAGGCGCCCTTGACCTCGATGACCTTCTCCTGGAGATTTCAGAGCTTTTGAAAAAGGGTGATGGCCCCTTTTTCTCTCATCTGCTTGTGGACGAGTTTCAGGATATAAACCCACTGCAGGCATATCTTATAAGGCTTTTTGTAGGACAGGGCTCAAGGCTCTTTGCCATAGGAGACCCTGACCAGTCCATATACGGGTTCAGGGGGGCCAACCTCGATGGCTTCCTCGGTTTTACAGAGAGTTTCCCGGGCTCAAGGCTTGTAACCCTCAAGCGAAACTACAGGTCCAGTGAGACCATAGTGGCCTCTGCAACGAGTGTCATAGAACACAATACCAGAAGGATTGCCCACCCTGTTGAGGCCGTAAGGAAGGGGGGAGAGAAGATAAAACACATAAGGGTAGGTAACGATAGGGAAGAGGCAGAGTTCGTTGCGAGTCAGATAGAGAGCCTTATGGGAGGACTATCCAGTATCAGCTCAACACACCATGGCTGCCACTATACCTTCTCTGATTTTGCGGTGCTCTTCAGAACCCACAGGCAGATACTCCTTTTCGAGGAGGTCTTCAGGGCCTCTTCCATACCCTACAGGGTGGTGCGCCCTCCACAGGGGATGAGGATGGTGGTAGAAGGCCTCAAGACCATGGAGGATATAACCCCGGAGGCTATCGCCGGGCTTGTGGAGAGCTGCGCTGTGGCAGAAGAGCTCGCAGGGTTTGTGCTGACGCTCGCAAAAGAGTGTGCCACAACCGAGGAGCTTACAGAAAGACTCCTGCTCATGGATACACCAGATGTGGCAGGCATAGAGGCAGACAGGGTTACACTCCTTACCCTTCATGCTGCAAAGGGGCTTGAGTTCAAGGTGGTCTTCGTTGCAGGTTGCGATGATGGGCTCATACCCCTTCGAGGCGAAGAGATGGAGGAGGAAAGAAGGCTCTTCTATGTTGCCATGACCAGGGCAGCTGAAAGGCTCTATCTTACAGGTGCAGAGAGAAGAAGACTCGGTGATGGCCCATTCAGGAAAAGCCCCTTCATAGATGAGATACCAGGGGCGTTCATAGAGGAGCTTTCTCTACAACGCAAAAGAAGACGCCCCTTCCAGAAGGGGCTGTTCGATTAGGCTCCTGCAAGGAACAGAAAACCTGTATTCTGGGAGCAGGCTGATTTAAGGAGAGACACTCTATAGCCTTGCAAGCACACCCCGATTTATTCTCTCTGCGGTCTCTTTGCCCGCGAGGAGTTCTGCAAGGGTGAATGCGAACTCAAGGGCCGTGCCAGGCCCCTGACTTGTTATTATATTGCCATCCACACATACCCTGTCATCACAGAGGATGGCCTCACCAAGCTCTTCCCTTACGGTGGGATGAGAGGTAATCCTTCTACCAGAGACTATACCAGCCTCCTTGAGCACCGTGGGGGCTGCGCATATGGCGGCTATGTATCTTCGGGAAGCAGCGTGTGTTCTTACAAGCTCAACTACACGGGGGTCTTCTCTCAAGTTCTCTGTGCCCTTCGCACCACCTGGAAGCACCACCATGCGGAACTCCTGGCCCAGCACATCATCAAGGGTTGTATCTGCAAGCACCCTTACCCCACATCTGCCTGTTACAGGGCCTTCGGTGGTGGATGCCACCACCACATAGAGCCCGGCCCTACGCAGTATGTCCACCGTGGCAAGGGCCTCTATCTCTTCAAAGCCAGGGGCGAGTATCAAAAGCACATCCTTCATGATGATTAATTATACACCCTCTGATAGGCCTGTCAAACATAATGACTTGACTTTTGGGACAAATAATTTTAGATTTCCCCTTAGGGATATGATATTCATGTATTAATAAAGTCTAAGGTGGCTTGCCCGGACAAGATATGGTGAAGCACTCAACACACAAAGAAATAGAAGAACTTGAACTCGTGCATCTTGAAAGAATACGATATTGTTTTCTGGATAATATAGACGATATAATAAGCGGATTGCAATCGAGGCTGGAAATAAAGAACGACTGGTATAATCAATTTATCTCTACCAAAAAGAATAGAGCCTCCGACATGGAAACGGGAGCGGAAAGGATATTCCACTATATCTTTTCACATACCATGAGACATCCCAATTCATCTCCAGTCGGTGCAGACCTTCTGTATGAAACATTCGACTCCTTTGTGCATATAGATGTTAAGACAGTATCGGAGTCCAACTGGGATGATTATAAAGGCAAAGTTGCAGTTCA
>WGFM01000004.1 GCA_015492245.1 Deltaproteobacteria bacterium
ATTCTTTAATCTCCCGTGGTGTAAAAGAGGGTATTGTGCGCAGCATAATGCGTGGATCCATTCCGCGGGCTCATGAGCTTTATGAGGTGGCAAAGGTGCTCGGCGTTACGGTAGAAAGGCTTCTCACAGGCAAGGACACCCATCTTGTTTGTGATGTGGAGCAACCCATCCATGAAGAAGATGGCTACTCCATTCCGATTGTCGAGGGCACGATAACGGCAGGCACAGGTGCCGTGGCTGATGACAGGGTAAAGGGCTACCTCTGGCTACCCAAACAGTATCTGAAGAGTCCTGCGGGTTACGAGTGTAGATATGTCGCCGTTCAAGTCGAAGGCGATAGTATGGAGCCTCTTCTTTCTGATGGTGAGTTAGTGATAATAGATCGTGTACGATGTAAGATCGAGGACATCACATCTAAGGGCATATTTGCAGTGAATGCAGGATGGGGCACTGTGGTGAAGCATCTCAAATACGACAAGAAGACCAACACCCTCCAGCTCATAAGCGCCAACCCTGAATGGCTGCGCATCCACGGCGTGGAGGTCATAAGCCTTGATGCGTGCGAAACAAACCCAATAGTGGGTAAGGTGGTCTTTTCTCTGAAAAAATGGAAGTAAAACCAAGGAGGCACATCATGAGAACCATTAAGGCTTCCCTATTGATCTTGTTTTTACTTGTTGCATCATCTGCGCTTGCGGCCACCAAAACTGTAGAAGGCAGCACAACAGGTAAGGTTTACAATGAACTGCTTGGACGCTGGATCGAAAAAAAGATAACCGTGTATGTGGATAATAAAGGCAATACTTATATCATGCCATCAGACACGGTATTGCCTGTAAGAGGTGTGTTAACCTCTGCTGAAAGAAGAAAAGCAATAGCCCTTCTCGAAAAGTCTTTGAAGTGGTCTGACACGGCAAGAAAGAACAAGCTGGAGACCACAAGAAAACTTGGTTTATTCATGAAATCATTCGATTATCGAGAATACGGTGTATCTCTAACTTTCTTCTCTGCAAACAAGGGCAAACAAACGAATGTAATACTGCATTTAAAAGACTTCGAGAACATGTTTGCCGAGGAAGAGCTATACCTCGACCCAAAAGAGGTGAAAGGATTGATTGCCTTATTAAAAAGGGCATCCCTGGCGGTCAAGAAGTTAAAAAAAGAGGCAAAGAAGGCAGATGAGCTTTTGCGGTAAAGCCAGCAAAACTGGATACTGTAACCAAAGGAGGCACATCATGAAGAAAATCCTTCTCACTCTCATCTTATCACTATTCTTTACCACACCACTTCTGGCAGAGTGTAAACGCCATGTGGTGCTATACGGCATCGAGGACCTCATGAAAGAGCTTGGTGTGTCCGAAGCGTATGCAGCATCCTACAGAATAAACCTCTGGGACTCTCCACGACGCACTGGGGTCGTGGCAAGACTTTTACCTGGCACACATCTTCTCATACTCGAAGAGACAAAGGATCACTACAAGGTCAAGGCTCCAGAGCCACAGGGCGGCGCTGTAGGATGGATAGGTAAGGTGCAGGCAAAGAAAGTGGTGAAACAGGACACAAAGACCAACAAACCATGCAAATAGGGAGGTGTCATCATGGCAATAACCCGTCTCAAAGAAATCATCTGTCCAAATCAAAATTGTGGTTACAAGGGCTCCCCGAAGAAAGTAGCTCGCGGCAATGCACTTGTGGGAATAATCTTATTGTTGTTCTTCCTTCTTCCTGGCATTCTCTACTTTATGTTCAAAAGCGGCTATCGTTACATCTGTCCACAATGCGGTATGCAGCTTACTGCCGATGTGTAAAGGAATAAACAAATACTGGCTACTCTTTCTTATTGCAACCATCCGCCTGCGCAAGATAGCAAGGGATAAAGGCATCAAACACTGGTATTTGAAGGCTCACAAGAATCTATGACTTACAATATGCTTACATCACTTTTATATCATATTGAATCTACAGGTTTTTTGGACTCACACAACGGATTCCTAATCCGTGTGTCGGAGGTTCGAGTCCTCTCGGGGGCACCATTTGTCAGACCTGACGACACTTTCTGGCTCAGTACCATCCCCATCAACGCCTTTATCACGGGATAGACATCTCCATGGATCAGCAGAAAAAGGGCACAGGAGCATATTGCCTGCAAAACGAGGTGGCAGGCTCTCTGGCATGGCTCTCAAAAAAAACAGGGCACAGCTGACACAGCAATGAAGAAACCAGGATTGATTAAAGAATGCCTTTTGGTCTTTCTACATACATAGTGCTTTTAATATTTTTGCAGCAAGCCTTAACTTCTTCTCATCGCTGTGGTTTAACAGGCCAGTGATATAGTCCATCAGGTCATCTGCCGGAAGATGCTGTGGATAGTTGAACAACTCCGGCACATCCACATCCAGGGCACAGGCTAATTTTATTATGGTATCGAATGTGGGATTCTCGAGTCCCCGCTCAATGCTACTCAAATACTTCGCGCTTATGTTTGTCTTCTCTGCAAGTTCCTCCTGAGTCATTTTTTTTGCTCGTCGTAACTCCTTTATCCTCTTTCCTACAAGCTCTTTTGTTCTGTCACCTCTTTTCACCATGCCTCCTTTTTTTTATCTACAAAATCAGACACTTACCCAATTTCAAATGATACATAAATCATCTTGAAGTTAAAACAATCCTGCATACAGAAAACATCTTGACAATTCAAGGCAAGAGATGTATAAATCTATGTGATAATTAGAAAATTTTCGTCCTTTTCAAGGTGCAGGGAAGAAGAAATTTAGATAGCTGTTAACAAAGAAGGTCATGGAAGATATATTTGCTTGAGCCATTAACCATTCCCCTTTAGCGGGAATTTTTATTTACTGCTCTTCCCTCTTCCAGCAGGGAACTACTTCAATTATTAATTATTATAGCACATATTTCTTATTAGATTGATAACGAGTAAATCCTTTACCAAGCGAAGGCATGCATATATTAAAGGGGCACAAATACACCATGAATACTGCACGGGAACATATAGAAAGGATAATAAGCTCCTACCTGTCTGCAGACCAGAGGTTTGTGCTGCGTTCGCTCAAGAACAGTGTGGAGCGCCTTATACACTCTTCTGGCAGGGAAGGCACATTCATCACAGAGTTTATAAACAACGCAGACCATGCGGGAAGCACCAGATTGCGTATGGAACTTACCGGGAGCTGCGTAAACATGATAAACGATGGCATACCTTTGAGCGCAAACGATGTGGACAGCCTCTGCATGCTCGGTTATTCACCCAAGCCCTGCCAGGACAGGCACCCCTATTCAGGAACTGGCTTCAAGTCGGTATTCATGGTGTCAGACCATATCGAGCTATATTCTGGTGGGTACAGGTTCATGTTCAGCAAGACCCACTGGCAGCACCCTGAAAACATACCCTGGCAACTCATACCACTGTGGATAGAAAACCAGGAGCAACCCCTGCCAGAGGGGTTCGAAACCCTCCTCAGGATAGATATAAAGGACCCCCACATTATGGAAAGGGTGTGCAACTCTGCACTGAACTATGAGTACATCCAGCCCAAGACACTGCTCTTTCTCGATAATATGGAGACGATAGAGATAAAAGACTACACCTCCAATACACACAGGCGTATACAGAAGTGTCTGGACAGAAGAACCGAAGATTACGCTGTCTACAGGATAAGAGAGTTTATCAATGGTTCTGAGAAACCTGGTGAAGGCTGGGTTGTATTCACACACATGGCAGATGTTCCAGAGAAGGTATCGAAGAGACTATCTCCTTCAGATTCTGTACCCCTAACTCAGAAGCAGAAGATTGTCCTTGCATTCAGACTCCAAGGGGACGGAGACCTTCTTACAACAGGGCATGGCTATAGCGTAGGCTTTCCAGCCTCCCTTTCCCAGAGAACGACCATGTCAAAGTTCAACTTTATCATCCAGGCAGACTTTCTGCCCTCTCCACAGCAGCCCGACTCTGTAGAGGATACCAGCTGGAACAGGTGGCTCTGTGAAGAGATACTCCACATGATAACCAGAAGGTGCATTCCTGCCTTTCTCAAAGACAAGAGATGGAGCAAGAGTTTTCTTGAAGTGCTCTACGGGGCAGAAGAGGTGGCAGACAGGTTGCTCGAAGACAGGATAAACACCCCGCTCAGAAACTACCTGGCAGAAGAAGAGGTGCTCTGCACACTCGATGGTTCCTTTGTAAGGGCAAATGATGCACTGCTTATTATGAGCAGCAAGATAAAAGAGCTCCTTAGTGAGGAGGATCTCAAATCACTCTATCCTGACAAAAGACTGCTTCATCCCTCTCTCAGGATACCCTATGAAATCAAAAGGCTCATAAAGGAAGGGCCAGACTACAGCGATTCCTATGGCGCCAACAAGGAGTTGCTAAAGCTCCTTGAAGCCAGGGCTGCCAGAAGGGATACAGATTTCTTCAAGAGGTTCTATCGCCATCTGTCCGAGTTTGCAGAGGTGCTGCGCAACAGCCACCTTAAATACTCCAACATAGTGCTTACCGAGAACTGGGAACTCGTGGACCCCGGGTTCGCCTACATAAACAGGGCCTCCCTCTCTGTTCCTGACAAGCTCGAGAATACGGTAAAGATCGTCCACCACGAGCTCGCCTCTGACACAGTGATACGGAACACCCTTGAGCTCCTCGGCGTTGAGGAGCTTACAAGGGAATACATAGAGGCGATGCTGCAGCTTAAGGACAGATTCAAGATATAGGGATCATTCCATGGCCTTCTCCTCTCCTTTCTCTTCCACCACGAACCACTTGTATATTGCCGGTATCACAAGTAGAGTGAGCACCGTGGAGGTAAAGAGTCCTCCCACCACCACAGTTGCAAGTGGGCGCTGAATCTCGCTTCCCACCCCGGAAGACAGAAGAAGTGGCACCATGCCAAATGCCTGCACAAGGGCTGTCATCATAACGGGTCTCACCCTCAGGCATGCCCCCTTGACGGATGCCTCGTCCACAGCCATACCAGCCTTCACGAGCTGATTCAGGTATGTAACCAGCACTATGCCGTTGAGAAGGGCTATACCAAAGAGCGCTATGAACCCGACAGTGGACGGCACCGAGAGGTTCTGGCCTGTGATGAAGAGTGCCACTATGCCTCCCACAAGGGCAAGCGGTATGTTCAGGAATATGAGAATGGTGGAGCGAAGCGAATGGAACGCTGAAAATAGCAGTATGAATATTATGAACAGTGTTATGGGTATTACCACCATGAGCCGTTTGTTTGCCTCCTGCTGTAGTTCGAACTGTCCTCCCCATGTGACCATGTAGCCTGGTGGAAGGGAGACATCTTTTTCCAGCCTCTCCTGAGCCTTCCTCACGAAGGTGCCTATGTCTACCCCTGTAACATTGCACTGTATGGTGATGAATCGCTGGTTGTCCTCCCTGGTTATCTGCCGCGGGCCAACCACTTCTTCTATCTTTGCAAGTTGTCCCAGTGGGACCAGCTTGTCATCAGGGGTCTTTATGAGTATGTTTCTTATTGCATCAGGTGAGTCCCTGAACTCCTCTGGAAAACGCACGAATATGGAGAACCTCCTTATACCCTCGAAGAGTTCTCCTGCCACCTCGCCACCAACGCTGGACCTCACCACCTCCTGTATATCCTCAACATTTATCCCGTAGCGTGCTATCTTGTGGCGGTCTATGTGTATTATGAGCTGAGGGGTGCCCGTTACCTGGGCCACCTGAACATCTGCACTGCCAGGAATCTTCCTTAGGACAGAGGCAATATCTTCTGCCTTCTCCTTGAGCACATCGAGATCGTCTCCAAAGAGCTTTACCGCAAGTTCTGCCCTTATGCCCGATATCAGCTCATCCAGTGTCATGGCTATGGGCTGGGTGATATTGACCAGCACACCCGGGACATTGCCCAGTTCATCCCTTATGAGTTCTTCAATCTCCTCCTGGTTTTCTACTCTCCATTCATCTTTTGGTATGAGTATCACATACATTTCTGCACTGTTCACAGGGTCGGTGTGGGCGCCCACCTCGCCTCTGCCTATCCTTGAGACCACCTTCACCACCTCTGGTATCTCAAGTAGCCGCTTTTCGACGAGCATCGTTACCCGCTGGCTCTCATCAATAGATATGGATGGTGCCATGGTGAGCCTTACCACTATGGTTCCCTCCTGAAGCCTTGGGGTGAACTCTGAGCCCAGCTGGGGGAATATGGCTATACCTGTCACAAGGAAGACCACCGCAAGCCCGATGGCGATCATACGCCTTTGAACGAAAAAACGCACCAGGGGCTCGTAGTATCTCAAAAGTATCCTCAGGGCAATATTCTCCCTGTGCTTGCCCTTTCCTGGCAGCGGCATGAAAAGGGATGCAAGAACAGGGGCTACGAATATGGTGAACACTATCGAGCCACCCATGGCAAGGGCAACCGCATAGGCAAGGGGGCTGAAGGTCTTCCCCTCCACGCCACTGAGGGTAAACAGTGGCAGGAAGACTATTATGATTATCATCACCGCAAAGGTTATGGGCCTTATGACCTCCACAGAGGCAGCCCTTATAATCTCCATGAAGCTCTTGTCCCTTTCGGTTCTGAGCCATCGGTCTATGTTCTCCACTATGACCACACCACCATCGACCATCATACCTATGGCTATTGCCAGTCCGCCAAAACTCATAAGGTTTGCAGATATACCAAGGTAGTACATGCCCACCATGGCAAAGAGCACAGAGAATGGTATGGAAAGGGCAACCACCACAGATGGGCGTATTGCGCCAAGGAAGACCATGAGGATTATTATCACCAGCACTATGCCCTCCATCAGGGCAGATGTAACCGTCTCTATGCAGGCATCCACGAGGCTTTTCTGCTCGTAGTAGGGCACTATCTTTATGCCCTCGGGCAGCATCTTGTTTATCTTCTCTATCCTCTCCTCCACACGTTTTATAACGGTAGAAGAGTTCTCTCCGTATAGCTTTATTATCATGCCGGAGATCACCTCGGTATCTCCGTTCATGGTCTGCACGCCCCTTCTTATGGCCCCTCCTATCTTCACATGGGCTATGTCCTTGAGATAGACAGGTGTTCCATCCTCTGCCTTTATGATGATGTTCTCTATGTCCTCAATATCAGAGACGAGCCCTATGGATCTCACTATGTATTCCTCGTTGTTCTTTACGATAAACTGGGCACCCACATTGAGGTTGTTTGCCTTTATCTTCTCTATAACATCCTCTATGGTAACACTGTAACGAAGGAGTTTATCGGGGTGTACCACCACATGGAACTGCTTCTCATAGCCACCTATGCTCAGGACCTCTGTAACTCCTGGTACCGTCTCAAGGTTGAACTTTACCACCCAGTCCTGTATGGTTCTGAGCTCTTCAAGTGTGTATTTGCCTGTTGTATCCTCAAGGTAATAGAATAGTATGAGCCCCATACCTGTGGATATTGGCCCCATCTGGGGGTTTCCAAAGCCCTCGGGTATCTCTTCCCTTACCTCTTGCAATCGCTCGTTAACCAGTTGTCTCGCAAAATATATGTCTGTGCCGTCCTCGAAATAGATATTGACCACCGAAAGGCCAAAGTTGGATACAGAACGAATCTTCTCAAGGTTGGGCAACCCGTTCATTGCCACTTCCACCGGGTATGTTACATACTTTTCCACCTCCTGTGGGGCAAGGCCCTCTGTTTCTGTAAAGACCTGCACCAGCACGGGCGACACATCTGGAAATGCATCTATGGGAAGCCTCTTATAGCTTATAGCACCTGCCAGAAGGACAAAGATGGCAAGTGTTACCATCAAAAGCCTGTTGTTGAGTGCAAACTCTATGAATCCTTTCACCTTTTCTACCTCCTCACATCTACATGGGTTTTAATGTGCGTGCCCTTCACCGAACTCCGCCTTCTTGAACTCTGCCTTTATGGTGAATCCTCCCTTGCTCGCGTATTCTTCACCAGGCTCAAGCCCTTTCAATATCTCCACCCTATCTTCATCGCTTCTGCCCGTAACCACCACCCTCGGCACGAATCCTTCCTTGGTGCGCACGAATACCACCGTATTCCCCTTGAATGTATGCACCGCTGTTCTGGGCACCACCAGGCCCACATCTATGCTCTCCACATCTATCTTCGCCCTTATGAATGTTCCTGGCCTGAGAATCCCCCTCCTGTTCGATACCACACACCTTGCGGCCACTGTCCTCGTCTTCTCCTCTATCACAGGGGCAACATAGGAAAGCCTGCATCCAACAGGCTTAACACCGTAACCAACCTCGATGATAGCCTTCTGTCCATCCTTTACGTAGGGTATGTCCTTCTCGTATATTGCGAGCAACACCCATACCCTCGAGAGGTCTGCTATCTTGAAGACCGTCATATCGGTGCTCACGAACTCTCCCTTCGTTATGTGCCTTTCCAGCACCACTCCATCTATGGGTGAAAGAAGCTCGTAGCGGGTAAGGGGTATGTCTCTATGGTCCTTGAGTCCCTTCACATCCTCATCCGTGAGTCCCAGGGCATGGAGCTTCTGTTCCCGTGCCATAAGTTCTATCTGGGCCTCGGCAAACATCTTCTTTGCCTTGAGGTAGTCCTTCTCAGCCACTATCTTTTCCTTCCAGAGCTTTTCCTTCCTGCGAAATTCGAACTCCGCAAGCTTGAACCTCTCCCTCGCTGTAAGGTAGGCGCTCTTTGCATCGGCAAGCTCGCGGCTCTCTATTATTGCTATCACCTCACCTTCTTTCACCCTGTCTCCAACCTTCTTCCTGACACTGAACACTATTCCACCGACCCGTGGCACAAGGTGTGAGACGAGATCAGGATCGGGCCTTATCTCACCTGTTGCCTCCACAAACACACGGAGCTTGCCACCCCTTGCCCTGTCTATCTCTATGCCGAACTCCTTTAGTTCCTTCTCTGTAAACCTCACAACCTCTTCTTCTTGTTCGTGCCCCTCTTCCTCATGCCCCTCTGTGCCTGCCTCAACGGTATGGGGTGCAACGGTAAGGCTTAGCATGATTACCACAGTCAGTGTCAAGATTATGAATAAAGGTCTACTTCTCATAACCGACTCTCCCTTCTTCATTATATTTCTCCCAGAAGTTTTTCTATCTCTGTTACGGCAAGGGTTAGCTCGAAAATCGCCCTGTTGAACTCGAGCAACACCTCGCGCTGAATCCTCTGTGTGTCCAGGTAGTTGAGAAGATCCGTCTCTCCGTACCTGTAGCTCTTCTCTGCTATCCGCAGGGCCTCCTCTGCCTCCTTGAGAAGCCCTCTTTCAAAGAGCTCCACCCTGTCGAGTGCCATACGGTACTTTCTGTAGGACTCCGCCACCTCTCTTGTGAGTTCTATTCTGGTCTTTTTGAGCTCTGCCTCACTCATGATTAGCTCTGCCTGAGCCTCCTCTATGCCTCCTCTGTTTCTGTACCACAGAGGAAGACTCAGAGATACCCCCAGGGTTGTTGCGTCAACACCTTCTTCTCTTTCCATGCCTGCACCGAGCCTTACATCTGGCACCACAGATGCCTTCTCCTTGAGAAGGACAAGCCTTGCCTGCTTCATCCTCCTCTCTTCCCTCTTTATAAGCGGATGGGTTGCAATGACCCTGCTTATCAGCTCATCCTTCTCATAGCTCTTTCGTTTTATATGGAAGTCCCCTTTGAGTTCGAATCCATCGGGAAGCATATTTCCAAGAAGGGCGCTCAGCACTGTTCTCGCTATGTAAAGCATCTGCGTCGAGGTCTTGAGCTCTTTCTCTATCCTCATGGTCTCGACCTGTGCCCTCAGAAGCGAGAAGAAGGTGTCCTCCCCTGCATTCACCCTCTTTCTGACGGTATCGAGAAACTCCTCCATCACGGACTTGCTCTCGTTCAGAAGGCTCACCTCTTTCTTCACGAAGAGTATCCTGTAGAATGCCTTCTTTATCTGCCACTTGAGCTCCCTCATGAGTGCTTCTTTCTCCTGCTCCATCACACCAAGGGCTTCACGGGAAGAAGCCTTCCTGTATGCCCTCTTCTTGTACCACTCGAAGGGCTGCTCTATGGTAAGTGCGTATCTGTAGTCGTCAGGATAGTCGGCACTCTCCAGAGTTATCTCAGGATTTGGATATGCTGAGGCAGATATTATTCGTGCCTTTGCAGCCTCGAGCCTCGCCTCTATTATGGCTACCGACGGGTTCCACCGTTCAGCCATCCCTATGAGTTCCTCAAGGGTATATACACCCCTGGTGTCTTCAGCCCTCGCAAAGTATGTGCCGAGAAGCAGGATGGCAACAATCATTGCCACAATTTGCCTTATCATAAACACGCCCCCTTCTGACAGGTAGTATGTAAATAGCCTCTGCGCCCTCTTGATACCGCAAAAGAGCGGCAGACCTTAAAGTGGTTTGTCCTTATCTGGCTGTTGGGATCTTACACAAGCCTGGGGGGTTTGGATATTCCCCCTGGAAGCAAGTTTGCCGATTGCCTGTAGGCTGGCAGGAACTGAACGAGTCCTACAGAAATGCCTGTACTCGCAAGCACAGGGTTGGGTATGAATTGAAAATGACAGGGACAACCATCAAAAATGGAGGTATCACTGTCAGCGTGGTTGTTGGCATTGTCTATCGAGGCTGACTGGCTTGCATGTATCAGCGTAACGCCATACTCCAGATCTCCACTGAAAGGGATGTCACCTTTGTCTATACAGTTGATCCCTGTAAGCTGAACAACGATAAGAGCCAGAAGAAATATGCCTGTTATCTTATGATAGACTTTCATCGTAGTTTTGTAGAATACCAGCTATTTGACTGGGTGTCAACCCACATTTTTAGCCATCTCCATGGCGATACTTTGTCACCCTCACCTTCTCCATGGTTATGAGGCCTTCTTTCACCACCTCATCAAGAAAGGGCATAAGCTCTGCGAGTCTCTCCTCTCTGTCCACTATCTCTATGACCACCGGCATATCCTCTGACAGGCGCAGTATCTTCGAGGTGTGCACCCTGCTGTGTGCACCGAATCCCATTATACCCCTTAAGACAGTAGCCCCTGCAAGCCTCATCTCACGTGCCTTGAGCACTATCTGTTCATAAAGAGGTCTGCCCTCATGGGTATCCATCTCTCCTATGAATATCCTGAGAAGAACCCCCTCTTCCGGCAGCTTCATAGTGTCTTACCACCTCTCCATCGAAGTGTTTACAACATAGAGTGTGCCCATGAAACCAGCCACCACAAGCACCACACCTGCAAGGTTGTTCAGGACCATGTTGACTATGGCACCCTTCAGCTCGCCATCTCTCAGTAGGTTGACAGTCTCGAGCGTGTAGGTTGAAAATGTGGTGAAAGAGCCAAGCACACCCACGAACAGGAACACCCTGAACGATGCCGGTATTGTAAACCTTTCGGTCAGAGCCCAGAGTATCCCTATGACAAGTGAGCCCACCAGATTCACCACAAGGGTTCCCCAGGGGAAGATACCCTCTGCAAACCTGTGCACCAGACCTGAAACACCGTATCTCAAAAGAGCCCCTATCATGCCACCCAGAGAGATCAAAACAACCTTTTCCATTGACAGGCCACACCTTAAAAGGAGATTCCTTGAATTTTAACCTATCAGAAGAGCTTGTGTCAAACAGGTCCATGTAGAACCTATGTAAAACATGTCTCTACTGCGGCATTTTTGCACAAAGCCATGAACAGGCATATACCAAAAGGGCTGCCTCTGTGTTGCTCACCACCTGACATACAATAGTGCCGCACCTGTTGTACGGTATTGTAACATGTGCTGGTGCCCCAACATACTGAAATTACAGGCAAACATCTCACATCATACTTTGGCACCATTGTTGCTATTGATAGTTTCCTGTTCGATGGCCCAACAGGGTGACAGAGGGGCTGCTCAGAGGCTATGCCATATACAGGCAATCCTTTCCTTATATTTCAACTACTATAAGTCGGCAAGCCATTCTGAGCCCCATCCTGTCCGCCCTTGGACAATCCTGTATACATTCACCCATCCCTGTAGAACCAACCATTACAGGAGAGACTATTTTTAGGAGGTGGACACGATGAAGATGGATGAACTTATGGCAGATTACGAACTACCGGTAGAGCTGTGTCCTGGCGTGTTCTGGGTCGGCAGAAGAACGAAGGATGAGCTTCTACACTGCAACTCTTATCTCATAGAGATAGAGAGGGATGTGGGTACACTGTACATTCTGATAGACCCTGGTTCTCCCATGGACTTCAGGGTAAGTAGTGGCAAAGTGGTACAAATTATGGGTAGTCTGGAGCGTCTCTCACTGATAACAATCAACCATCAGGACCCTGACATAATCCTTACCCTTCCAGTCCTTCTCAATAGATTTTCCCCCAATGCCCTTGTGCTTATGACAGAGAACACATGGCGTTTGGTGTCACACACAGGCATACCAAAGAAAAGGGTAAGGCTGGTGGAACAGTTCCAGAGTGGGTTAAGATTCAAAGGAGCCAAAAGGGAGCTGAAGCTTGTTCCCACCCCTTTCTGCCACTTCACAGGTGCCTTTGCAATATATGATGTATCTAACAGGATACTCTTCACAGGAGACCTGTTTGGTGGAGTTACCCTGAACCCCCACATGTTGGAGCTCTACGCTACCGAGCAGAACTGGCAGGGAATAAAGATGTTTCATGAACTCTACATGCCCTGCAACAGTGCCCTCAGGCACGCAGTGGAACAGATAACCCGACTTGAGCCACCTGTTGAAATCATAGCCCCACAGCATGGCTCGATAATAAAGGGCAGGCTGGTAAGAGAGTTCCTCAACAGGATGAAAAGACTCTATGTGGGTGCAGACCTTCTGACAGACCAGATGGACAAAACAATGCTGGATACATGGAGCATGGTTGCAAACGAGATACTGGAAGAGGCCAAGCAAATACTCGGCACAGATGTAGCCATATCACGACTTACAGAGAACGAGGACATCCTTGACATGATTGACTTCGATAACGAAAGGCTCGTCATAGGGAAGTTTCCAAAACAGGTTGTTGAGAGCATGCTGCTTTGTCTGACCGAAAAGGAGGTCCCACAGATTGCAAACATGCTTAAGATAAAGGCAATCCTTTCCTGTGAGCTCCATGGTCTGCCGGCACCAACCATAGACCTGTCCTACGACACAGATACAACCTGTGAAGACCTGCTGCCACCCGTACCTGACAGGAACTCAAAGGACTAACCCTTCCAGTTCAGGTGCCTCGAGAGACAGGAATATCCAAGAAAACCTGTGCGGTGCGGTGGGCTGAGCTCTCTCAGCCCACCACACAACACCACAGGTAAGGAGGTGGGTAGTGGATGGTAAACCTATGTATCAGGAGGCCATCCTCTCTTTCCTTGCGGTTGAGAGCACCTCCCGGAACCGTTCTATATCGTTACCTTTAAGAAGCCGCATGGCTCTCACCACACCCCGCAGGATGTCCCTAAGGTGGATGACCTCACCTTTCATTATATTTATCGGCATGTGGGTGGATTTAGTTGAGAGGTGTTTTGGTATTAATCGGCTTCCGTAAGATATTTAAGATCGTTGGTCTCTGTGAAGGTTTGTAGACAACGGGCCTTCCTGTTACTTAATACACCATGCGGGGCTGACAACAGGCACGGATCAGTGGAGTCCTTCTGTGGGGCCTTCTTTTCTGGCACAGAGTCTTTCCACCTCTTTCACAACCCTTTCGACCACCTCGTCTTCCCTGAGTTTTTCAACGGGCCTGCCCTCCACATAGAGCGTGGCAACACCATTGCCACCTGCTATGGCAACATGGGCATGTGCGGCCTCGCCAGGGCCGTTCACAACACAACCCATTACAGCCACCTTCAAGGGGGTGGATATGTGTGAGAGCCTGCGCTCTATCCTCTCTGCAAGCTCTATGCAGTCTATCTTTATCCTGCCGCAGGTGGGACAGGCTATGACATTTACTCCCCTCTCTCTTAGCCCCAGGGCTTTGAGTATCTCCCAGCCCACCCTTACCTCTTCGACAGGGTCTGCCGTAAGGGAGACCCTTATGGTGTCTCCTATGCCCTCTGCAAGGAGTATACCTATGCCTGTGGCAGACTTCACTGTGCCAGAAAAGATGGTGCCTGCCTCTGTTATGCCCACATGGAGCGGATAGTCCACCTTTGTGGCCATAAGCCTGTATGCCCTTATGGTGGTCCACAGCTCAGATGCCTTGAGGGACACCTTTATGTCCTGGAAGCCCTCGTCTTCCAGTATCCTTACATGCCTCAACGCACTCTCCACCATGGCCTCCGGGGTGGGACGGCCGTATCTTTCAAGGAGTTCTTTCTCAAGGGAGCCGGAGTTCACACCTATACGGATGGGCACCCTTCTTTCAAGGGCACAGCTTACCACCTCTCTGACCCTGTCCGCAGAACCTATGTTTCCCGGGTTGAGCCTCAGCCCATCGGCACCACACTCTACCGCCTCTATTGCCAGGCGCCAGTTGAAATGTATGTCTGCTATAATGGGTATGGTGATTCTCTCTTTTATCTTCCTTATGGCCCTCGCAGACTCCTCATCGGGCACACTCAGGCGCACCATCTCACAGCCTGCTCTTTCAAGCCTTCTTATCTGCTCCACCGTGGCCTCGATGTCTGCGGTGATGGTGTTGGTCATGGACTGCACCCTTACAGGTACACCACCACCCACGGAGACACCACCTATATAGAGCCTTCTTGTCCTGCCTCTTTCCATTGAATATAATGATACCATCACCCAGGGGTATTTTTGAAGGGTAAATTTAGGACCCCTCAGTGGAAGAGACTGTATCGCAGGTAGATGTTCATGAACTCGTCATCCCTTGCCTTGAAGCCCTCCACATATCTAAAGCCTACAGAGAGGTTATCCTGCCTGAAGAGCCCACCCCCTATGCCAGCTTCTACATCGAAGCCAAGGTCTGTCCTGTTGTTCCATGTAGCATTCAGGCTTGCAAAGGGTCTCCACACCCGTGTGTAGCCATCCCTGTGTTTGAGCCCGAAGACAATCCCCACACCTGCAAGGTTGTAGCTACGGTTGAGCACCCTTGTCGCCTCGTAGGGATAGAGTCTCTCTACAATGGCTCCCCTTTCTCTATCCTCCTTGAAGTCAAGGGACTCAACATAGAGCCTCAGCGTGTAGTCGGGATAGCCTGCCCTGACCTTGTAGAATACATTCTGTCTCAGGATGGTGGCACTGCCGAGTTCGAGGCCATCCTGCGAACTGTAGTTGTGGGTGCCAAGCTCAAGGCTCAAAAGAGTCCTGTAGCTGTGGTTGTAGGACAGGGTGGCCATGTAGCTCTCCCTCATGCCACCAAGGTAGAGATAGACATTGTCGTTCGTAAAGAGATTCTTTCCATAAAGAAGGCTTACTGCCAGCCTGTCTTCAAGATAGAATCCCTCGAGTTTGAGCCTGTAGAAGCCGTTCTCTTTGAGCCCCTTCATGCGCCCAAGGGCAAGGGTTATCCTGCCTCTGTCAAGGAGCCCTGTAACCTTTATGCCGAACCTTCTTCTGTCAGAGGGTGGGTTCACGAGGTTGGCCTTGTCCACCACCCTCTTCTGTGCCATAAGCCCTGAGAGCTCAAGCCCTATACCCTTCGACAGGTAGATACCGAGGGAGACCTCTTCCTTAGACTCCTCGTAGGGACCATACATTATGTAGCCAACCTCAACCCCTGAGTGCTCCGCATGCTCTGAGACGAGTTCTGTATACTGTGTGTAAAGGAGGGTTTCCTCCCTGTTATCGTCGAGCCCACGGTAGGCATAGCCGAGTGCATCCCATATCCTGCCTGTTCTGGTGAGGGCTTCCACCCTGTCCCTCACTGGCAGTGTGTCAATATGGGTTTTGAGAAGCTCGAGCATTTTCATCCGCTCGTCTTCCCACAGTGCAAGGTTAAGATACATCCATGGGCGCCCCATGTAAGCCCGTCTTTTAAGAAGATAGCTTGCCCTGTCTCGCTCTTCCCTCCACAGAAGAGAGGACAGCCTTATATCTTCCACCATGCGGCGTGGCAACACCCCCTCTGCCATGTGAAAGTACCTATCTATCCTCTCTGGTGGCTCGTAGTATGTTGCAACCCTCAGGAAGCTCTCCATAAAGGCTCTGTTCCTGAGCAGATGGGGCTCCTTCTTTAGCCTTCTCTCGAGCCTTCGGTAGATGCCATACCTTAAGGCCTCTGCCTCATGCTCTCTACCATAAAGGCGGAGTATGTCGATGTAGAGAAGCTCACCGTCTACTGTGTCTCTTGGAAGGAGATAAGAAAGCTCAAGGGCTTTCTTACCCTTCTGTAGCCTTACATATGCCAGCAGGAAGGGGGTTAAAAGCTCCCGCTCCTCTTCCATGTGGGAGTACCTCTTGACAACCCCCCTGAGTCCCAGGGTGTCGTCCACATGGAGGAGGAAGTATAGGTAGTCTGCGAGCAACTTCTTTGTAAACTCCCTTCCGAGGACTTCTTCGTATAGCCCTCTTCCTTTGCTCACCTGTCCAGTGTTTGCCAGTGCCTGAGCATAGATGGAGACAAATGCAGGGTTCTTCATGAACCTGTGGAAGTCCTCTTTCTCAAGCCCTTCCACCTCTCTGACCACAAGTTCCCATCTTCCGAGAGATACTGCTGCATTAAGGAAGTAGTAGAACATGTAGTCTATCCCGAAGTGCTGCCAGCCTTCCAGTGCATACTCGAGGGCCCTCTCCTCCCTGCTCTCCATCCACCACAGGAAGAGTCTCTCATAGTCCACCTGCCTTGCCATGTCTGTCCCATGGAGCATCTGGCTTGCCTGTATTGCCGTGGGATAGTCCCTTATAGCCCATGCAATATCGCTCATGGTCTCCCAGTATTCACTGTCCTCAGGGGATACTGCCTTGCTGTATCTTTTCAGCACCGAAAGTGCCTGCCCGTATCTTTTAAGCCTGTAGAGTGTGCGTGCATAGAAGAGGGCTTCCTCGGGGCTAAGCCCGTATCTTCTCTCCATCTCGGCAAGTGTTCTGAGTGCATCGCCAGGTCTGCCATAGAAGGAGTAAAGGCGGGCAAGGGTACCCAAGAGTTCCTTATCTGCCCTCTCCTTGTAGGACTTCTCCAGGATACCTATCAGTTCATCAATACTGCCTGCCTGTTCGTATATGCTGACAAGCCCTTTGAGTTCCTCTGCCTCTGCCCCTGCCCCTTCTATCCTCTTCTCCACAAGCCTTTTTGCCACATCGAACCTGTTAAGTGAGATTGCAAGCTCCACAGCCTTCTTTCGCATCTCCTCCCTGCCCGAGAGTCTGTAGGCTTCAAGGTAGGCATTGAGTGCCTCCTCTGGCCTGTCTGTCCACAGGTTTATCTCTGCCTGTTTTTCCCACCAGAACGAGTCCTGTGGGAAGAGGGCTGTGGCAATGGATGTTACCCTGAGGGCGTTCTCAAGGTCTCCTGATGCAAGGAATGTGGAAAGAAGCAGCCTCAAGACCTCGCCTTTCTTGTTTGACGAGGTGAGCTTCTTCTCTACAGAGCCCCCCGCAGCCTCCTCTCCACAGGTGATTGCAGTTGTTGCGGTAAGCACAAACACCGTGGATATGAGTATCACTATGGTTCTCGTCACCGCAGAGCCTTCTCCTCGAGGTGTCTCAACACATTGAGAGCTATCTCTCTTGCAAACACCGTGTCTCCTGTGGCAAGGGCAGAGTTCAGTATGAACTCTGCCATCTCGTCCTCGTCTGTGAACTGCCTTCCATAGACATCAATAAGCCTCCTTACCGCCCTATAGTCCTCGTTCCAGAGGGCAACCTCTATGGCACGCCTGAAGTGGCTGAACCTTCTCTTTTTCTTCTTCTCGAGCCTCATTGCATCTACATAGGCATCCACGGCTCTTCTGTAGTCATCCTTCTGCAGATAGAGTTCTGCGGCCATGGCATACCATCTGGCATCCTTCCTTGTATCACCGAGCCTTGCAAGATAGCTCTCTGCAGCCTTGAAGTCTTTGAGTGCCATGGCAAGCCTCATGGCCTCGCCCAGCCAGTATGCCCTGCGCCTTCTATCCACCTCTGCGAGCCTGCCTGCAAGTTCCATGGCCTTTCTCACCTTCGATGTCGCCACAGCTTGCCTGTAAGCCTCGCCCAGCCAGTATGCCCTGTTCCTGTCTATCTCTGAGAGTTTTTCTGCCGCAATGAGGGCAAGCTGTGGCATGTTCATCAGCAGTCCCTCCCTGTAGAGCCTCCTCAGTGTCTTTATGTCTCCTGTTCTCTCTATGGCTCCTCTCAGCTCCTCCTCTATTTCTGCCATGAGTTCCCTGTTGCCCTCAAAATACTCGCGCTTCAGTGTTTCGTATCTCAGAGAGAAGGCTTCATGCCTCACATAGGCCAGTGGAGACAGCTGTAGATCTTCAAGCAGTCTTCCAGCCTCCTTGTAGTCCCTGGTCTTCATGTATTTCTTCGCAAGGGAGAGCTTCATCCTGTCATCAGGCTTTACCGAAAGCAGGTTCTCTATGTAGATGATACTCAGGTCCAGATTGGTCTCTTCTTCTCGCATTATGAGCAGTTCGAGCCTCTCCCTGGGAAAGAGCAGAAAGATCACCAGCAGTATGCCCAGAGAGAACACCACCAGCTCAGAGTAGTCAACGAACCTGACCCTTACATCTTGCTCTAATAGTCGCCTCGGTGGAATCTGGGACTCTGTAAAGAACTTCTTTCTCCTTCGTTCTTGTCTCAACCCTTCCTCCTTCTACGGAGATACTGCAGCCACCCTTCTCTATGGAGAACTCGAGTGGCATGTGGCTGCGAAGCCCTATGGAAATGGAGTCATCTTTTCTCTCCTGGAAGACAACCTGTCCGTTGGCCTCTATGAGCCTGAAGCCCTCCTTAGGGTCTTTCCTTGATACAATCATGTAGTCTCCAGACCCATCCAGATGTATATAGACCACATCCCTCCACTCCCTGTAGCCAACAACCCCTCTTGATAGCTCAAGGTCTGGCACACCTGCCTTCCTGTCAACCCTGAGTGTCCTGAGTGTGTGGTCTCCTCTTACAATGACTCTGCCATCGAGCAGTCTGGCAAACCCCATCGTCCTGAACTCGAAGACCCTCTGGGCATACTCGCTAAGATACATGGGGTTTAGCTCCTGACTCATAGCCCACCTGTATACCTCCTTAAGAGCCTTCAGGGATGCCACCTTCTGGGCTGAGTAGAAGTGATAGTATATGCTCACGGGCTTGAGCCTTCTGGGACTCTCTGTTAGCTCGAAGGTCTGTATCACATTGGAGTAACCGTAGTGGGGACCCGTCCACTCGTTGGTATAGAGGTTCTCGTTCTGAACAGGTGCATAGACCTGAAAGTACCCTTCCCTGTCCACGCCCATTGGGGATATGTAGACAAGAAAGGGGTTGGCCTCTGTTATGTAGGTATCTCCACCATTCACATTGTACACACCGAGCCTGTAGGTGTGCCCTATTGCCTCTGGGTTGGGCAGGCAGTCGCCTGTCCACAGGAATGCCCTTACGGGTTTATCCTCGGGGGTGAGTCTCTGGTTTATATACTCTATGGAGCCATCTATATCTCTCTCGAGGCTGAACCTGTAGTCGGGGACTGGCAGATTATAGCCCTCGGGTGGGCTGCCATCCTCACCGCTATCTCCATAGATTAGTGCCTTCCAGTAGTAGGGGTGGCTCATGCTGTGGCTTGCTGATTCCACATTGGGCAGGCTGAATATGGAGCGTGCCACGGCCTCAAGCCTTTCTGCCATCTGCCCATGAAGCCCCCAGGGGGCGACCTCTGCTTCCACCACCGAGACGGTGTGTGGCAGCCTGAACTCCTTCAACACCTCATCCCTTATGACCTCACCAAGGTTCCTCCTGATATCGAAGTCTGCATGGCCGAAAAAGCTATCGCCATCTATGTGGGCTGTAAGGATGCGTCTGCCCACCTCTGTTGTAACATCTGGCACTGCCATGAACCCCTGGGGAAAGACCTCCTTGAAGACCTCGAAGGGGTCGTATACCCATGCCTCAAACTCCTTTACTATCAACGCCCCGTCCAGTGCGTATCCACCCCATGGGGTCATTGCAAAGGGAACACTTTCTGTGCCATCCTCATCTGCCATGACCAGAATCCTTCTTGCCTTAGAAGGCATAAGGGCAGGCACCGTGGAGGCAACTGATGGCTCCGCCTCAAAGAAGGAGAGCAGTGTCTTCCTTACCCGTAGAGTCTTGATGCCTGTGGTGCCAGCCCTTACAAGCCCTATACCCAGAGGCTCAAGCAAGCTACTGTCGGCTGGGAAACCGAAGTCATCCATGAAGAAGACCCTGAGCCCCTCTTCTATCTTCTCCACGACCCAGCTGTGGAAGGCACTGTAATCTACGAGCCTGCCTGTCCAGACGACCACCCCTGCGTATCTGTCCGCAAGGTAGGCCTCTGGGAGTCCGTTCTTTATGTCATAAAGTACGGGCACAAAACCGAGGTACTCAAGGGGCATCTGAACGAATCTGTGCACCTCTGTAAAGCTGCGCTCGGGCTGGGCTTCAGAGTTATAGAGAAGCAGCACCCTTCTTGGAATAAGCTCGCAACCTCCCACCCCAATGGTTGAAAGCTCGTAATCACTCACATAGGGAATAAACCCAAGCCCTGCTATCTTCCTCGCCGTCTGTCTTGCAAGCTCCCTCATTGAGGGTGAAAGATAGTCCAGCACCACCACAGGCAGGCCATAGGCCTTCACCTTCTGCAGCCTTTCAAGAAGCCAGTCCCTCTCTTCTTCGCCTACCTCCCTGTAGCCTTTATTCTCGAGCTCTATCCCCCTGAACAGCCCTTCGACCAGAAAACCGTCCACCATGGTGTGCACATGGTCTAAAATCTCAAAGCCCCTGTTCATGACTATGAGTCCTTCTGGAAAGAGCCTCCTTATCTCTTCTACAAGCTCAACCTCTGCCCTTTCGTATTCAGCCCATTCCTCCTCCTTGAGGACAAGCTGGTAGGAGTCCATGGTATCAAGAAAGACACCGTCGAACCCCTGCTCCATGGCAGGCACTATTACCTTCTGAAGAAGAAACTTCCTGTAGGCCTGCCTTCTCAGGTCGGCTATCATCGAGTTCCATGCCCTGTTCTCACCCAGAAACCACTCTCTGCTGGCATCTCTGAAATACTGCCTGTGTTGTTCCAGCTCGCCCACGCTCACATAGGCGATAAGCCTTGCCCTTCTGTTCTCTATGTAGAACCGTTCCTTCAGTCTCTCCATGGAAAGACCATCTGGGTCCACGATGAGCCAGTCATAGATATAGAGCGCCTCCTCTGGCAGGTCGTGCCCGTAGTAGACCGCCACACACCGTGGCTCTGCCCATGACATACCCGTGAATATGAAAAACGCCAGACTAACGGAGCATAAAAGTCTGATAATGTATCTCATAGAGGAACCTCCTCAAAAGTACGATACCCATTATGTTTGATACAAAAAGGGATACAACAAAGCCATATCCGTAATAGTAGGGACCCAGCAGTATGGACAACTGGCTCAACGAGAGATTGAGAAGGACAAAGGCGAGGCTCATGAGGAATGCCTCTCTTCTTCTATCAAAGTAGAATGCCAGCGAGAGTATGGCGATAAACAGTAGCTGCAGGAAGGTGCCTATGCTCAGCACATTGAACAGGGGTATGTAGACCAGGGAGAGACCGAAGAACCTGAATATGACCACCTCGAAAAGGAACACAAATATAAGCCCTATTGCCTGTATCCTCATCACATCGAGTACGAGGGTTCTTGCCGAGTCCACAACCTCATCACCAAGGTCATAGAGCTTGTCCAGCGTGGCTCCTTCCCTTACTGCCTTGTAGTATCTGTCGTATATCTCTGCAAACTCTCCCTCGAGCTTGAGAAACAGTGATGCCATTCCGGGTGCCATGGTAAGGTAGGCAAGGAAGACTGGTATGTCGTAAAGGACAGAAGCCCTGAGGGGGCCTACCACACTCTGGCTCGTGGACCCGTTTAGCCAGAAGACAAACTTGTCTGCCCACACACCCATGTTGTAGAAGAAGCCTGTGAGCACAAGCGATGGATATATCTTCTTGAGGTTGGTAAAATCGAATTCCAGGAGCATCTCGGACCTGAAAGAATGCATCGTGTAGCCTGCGAGCAGCGCGAACAACACAGCCTGACCCGCAAGAAAAGAGAACATCAGGCCATTCAGCCCGTAGTTGACCAGAAAGTAGGACAGAAGGACGAACACTCCGTATCCAGCCGAGAAGGAGAGCAGAATATACTTGTAGTTCTTAAGGCTTGTAAGCAGTATGGTGGTCATCCACACGCCACACAGTGTGGTGAAGCTGAAAAGAAAGAGTATGGCATAGAGGTATCCCTGGTCCCTGAAGGCATATACAACAAATCCCAAGCAGACAAGAAAGCCTGTAATCATGTTGAGCACCACCACACCAGCAAAGTTCGGCATGATTCTGCGGAACTCCTTTACAAATATCACATCCGATATGTATCTTGTGAACACAAGCTGACTCGCCCCTGTGTAGATGAGGCTGAAGGCTATGAGGTATGTTACGCTCACCTGAAACTGCCTTACCAGAACCTTGTCTTCAACAAATGTGTAGGCGAGCCATCCTGCAAATATTATGCTCAGGATAGAGACAAAATAGGGCCCCGAGCTCAACATGGCAGAATAGCCGAAAGCTGTTAGTACGGATGTGAGCTTCCTCTCTCTCAATATGGACCTGAGTTCAAACCCTATGCCTGCCATACATCTGCTCCCTGTATATCTTCCTGTACGCATCTATCATGGTATCGAGCCTGTAGTATCGCTCCACCCTTCTCATGGCAGCTTCCTGGCAGCTGTTCCAGTCCCCTCTGTTTGAAAGCAACCTTTTGTATGCACGGGCAAGCTCATGAGGATTAGCTATTGGAGTAAGCTCCCCTGCCATGCCTATCTTGATGTCCTCGTCGTCGAGTCCACCCTGTATAAGCTGCCTGCAGGAGCCCACATCGGTTGCCACAACAGGCACCCCCGCGCCAAATGCCTCAAGCACAACAAGGGGCATGCCCTCGCTTATAGATGTAACTGTAACAAGCCCTACCCTGGGAAGTATATCCTCTATGTCCTGAAGCCCCATGAATACGACCCTGTCCTCAAGGTTGAGTATTTCTACAAGTTTTGTGCACTCCTCGTAGTAGCCTGGGTCCTCGTCGGTGGGTCCAACTATCCAGCCCCGTGCATCTGGTAGTTCATCGGTTAGAATCTTCACGGCATTTATAAATGTCTTTGTATCCTTTATGGGAACCACCCTTCCTATAAGCGCCACAACCCTGGGGACATCACTGTCAGGGGACCTTCTAAGCCGTGAGAACCTCTCAAGCTCTATGCCGTTCGGTATTATACATGTCCTGTCAGGGCTGGCACCATACTTTATCTGAACCTCCCTTGCACCATCGAAGAGAGATATTATTGGCTCGGCACTGTTGTAGATGAACCTGCCTATACTCTCAAAGAAGCCTATCCACACCTGCCTCAAGTGCTCCACATCGCCGTGTTCTTTCTGAAAGAACAGCCTTCTGTCCACAAGCCAGTCGGCATTCATTATGTCTATCTTTCGCTCCCTCGTGTATATGCCATGTTCTGTGAGAACGAAGGGTATGTCTCTATCGTATCTCAAAAGGGAGGCAAGGAAGCCTGCGTATCCAGTGGAGGGGCTGTGGATCAACCTGAAAGATGGGAGATTTTTTGCTATATCGGCAAGTTTCCATATGGGCAGATGCATGTTTCTTATGGTCCAGAAGTAGTCAACAAAGGGAGACTCCATATCGTAGTTTATGTACTGCTCCTTTATAAACTTCCACACATCCTTACTGTAGAGGAAGGCTTCTTCTTTGACCTCCTCTATGTAGAACCTGAGTGTTTTGAGCTTCTCTGGCACATCCTCTGTGTGTCTTCCCTTGAACCACAGGTGCAGGTGTCTCACATACTCAAGGCTACTCTCCTCTATACGCTGTGCCTGTGGGGTAGGCCCTGTAACAGGCTCGAACATATAGTGCTCTTCGAGGTGTACGAGGTTGTCGGAAAGTATATACTTCTTCTCCCCATAATCCCGAGCCCTTCCACCTATGAAGACCACTCCGAAGGTGAACTCCTTCATGCTCGTTATGAGACGATGTATCCATGTGGACACACCCCCGCTCACATATGGATAGGTTCCCTCAGCCAGTATCATTATGTCTATTCTCTTCATGAGCCTCTCCAGAACATGACTATGCTGCGTAGATGGTTGTTGAGCACCGTCTCCACATCCATCTGCTCCAGAAGCTCCCTGGTCCTGTTGTAGTCGCCACGGTTGAAGTATATCTCTGCAAGATAGGGTATGGTCCTACTCTCCTCCACGCCCAGCCTACGAGCCCTCTCAAGGGCACGCATCGCCCCATCATGGTCACCCATCTTAAGACGGGCCTTTCCGAGCACCACATATGCCGCAGGGTCTTCGGGGTTCTCCCTTATGGACTCCCTTGCGTATATTATCGTTTCTTCAAGTACAGACGGCTTTATTGCGTCATCCACTATATTGAAATAAAAGAGATCGTAATAGGTCTGTGCCAGTTCTTTGAGCATCTCTGCCCTCTTTGTCCTGTCAGCCTCTGCCGGCAGAGCCTTCTTTATACTGTGTATACTCTCTACAAACTCCTTCTCTGCACTGTTCAGTATGCCAAACACATAGAGCCTGATTTCATCCACAGGGTTCGAAAGGTTCTGCTTTATGATTTCAAAGGCTGCAGGTGTCTTGAAATCAGCGAATCCAAGGAAGACCTTCTGCTTTGCCTCAACATTTGCCTTCTCGGGTTGAAGGAGTTCTGCAAATGCACCCTCTCCGAACCTTCTTCCTTCAAAGAAGAGGTCCTCTTCCATGATGTCACCCGTGGCTATGGTATCGTATGAGATTACCCTCTGCTGCATGCGGCTCTTGAGGAGAAGATAAAGGGCTATGAGCACAATGTATCCTGCTACGAATGTGGTGAAGCCCACAACGAAGAATACCAGAAAGCCTGCAAGCCTGTACTTTCTGTATCTTTCAGGCAGAAGAGGCTGCACCAGCGCGGAAAGCAGAGCAACAGCCAGGGCATGCATGGTAAGGACTATTAGTATAGCCAACTGATAGTTGTCTGGTATATACGACATCATAGTGGTTCACGGTCTGTTATTGTGCATCAAGTGTAAGCACATCTCTCAACAGCACATCGGGTTCTTCCGTGAGCCTGAAGAACCTGCAGTTCACATTCTCTGTGAAGTTGTCAATGCCCATGTAGTTTACAAGGGTTCTGCTCAGGCGTTTGTAGAAGCCCTTTGCATCCTCCATGCCAGCAAAGGGAAGCAGAATGAGGAATATCTCCCTATCAGCCCTGTCCACCTCGCAGATTACATCGAGGGTACGCAGGTTATCCCTTACAATCTCCTCCACATCCAGGGTGCTCTTCTCTATGTAGAATGCCACAAGTGTGCTCTCCACACCAAGGTTGTGCTTGAGGTCATAGTGTGTCTTGAGCTCTTTCAGGAAGTCCACCGATATATCACTTAATCCCTCCGCCAGTGGGCTCATCTCTTCGAGGACCCTCTCTTCTTTGTATAGATAGTGAAGCAGCACATAGAACAGGAAAAGGTTGTCCCTGTTAAGGGATACAAAGGGAATCTCCTTTATCACCATGAGCAGTTCAGGTCTGTTGTCCACAACTGGAATGACGGCAAGGTACTGTGAGGCTTCCCGCTCGAGATCGAGCATGGATATGTAGCACACCCTCTCTTCCTCGATAGCCTTTCTTACAAGGGGGTCTTTCATATCAAGCTGGACATCTTCTCCTGTTGATACCACAGGGATGAAGGTGCCATCCTCCCTTCTGTAGATGGCTCCCCTGGAGAGTTTGAAGTTTGTGGAAAGCAGACTTATCAGTACACGATATGCCTCTTTCTTCTCTGCTCTCGCAACAGCCTCTCTTATATCGTAAAGGATACTTCTTATGCTCACAGGTTTTATGAGGTATGCCCTCTCGAGCTGGTTGTGAGACTCTTTGAGCAGGATGAAGTTTCTCGCCATATCATCGAGTTTGTCCTCTAAATAACTGGTCTTGAGGGTAGCCCTCTCCATGTGTCTTCGCCAATAGAAGTTGAACTCTCCCATTATGAGTGTGAGAAGGGCATGCCACAGAAAGTAGTCTGTGGGAAAGGTCTCGTAGAAGTAGAGTATAAGAAGGGTGGAGACAAACAGCGCTATGAGCCCTGCCCCAAGACCATAGTAGAGTGTGAGCACCGTCAGAAGAACCATCAGGTAGGTTGTTCGCTCGTTGACAAGGAAGGGATCTTCCGGGTTGAGCAGATAGCCAGCAAAGGCAAGCCCTGCGGTAAGAACCAGTATTTCACCCAGCAAGACCTTTATGCTGACATCCTGAAAGAAAGAGCTGGCTGGCTTCAACCTTATCAATTCCTGTTACCTCTCTGCTATGAGGATGGACAGCACAATCAATCTGTAACCTGATACTGAACGAGCTTGTTCTGCGCAGGCAGTCATCACCACCATTGTTCTGCTATCCAATTGGTTATCAGACTCAGGATGCCTTTGAGATGGTAATTGTAGAGCTACCATGAGAAGCTGTTATTATGAAATGTTCTCAAGTCTGTCCAAGAGCAATCTTACAGTATGGTGCGCATCCTTATGGCTTAAGGTTGTTACTTACGGACAAGTTTATTGAGAAGTTTTTGCGTAACCGTTCCTATGGACTCATGGGACCAGCCTGTTGCAGAACCTGCTGCACTCCATACCACCCTGCCACCTGCCGTGCTGTAGAGGTCTATGGTGATACTTACCGCAGGTTCCCCGTCTATGCCTGTTTTGTACCTGTACTCGTTCACACTACCTGTGAAGATATAGCCTGCACCCTTTCCGCGAGCCTCTTTAAAGAGTTGCCTTATCTCCTCAGGTGTGTAGTCCCCTTCCTTGAGCCTCCAGAACCTCTCCTCGACGGCATACCCCTTCGTTCTCAGTACACTCTCCATCAATGAGGCAACCCGTAAGCCAGCCATGGGGGTCTCGGTATGGTTCTCAAGAGGCAGAACCACGACAGAAGCCGTATCTGGCAACTCCGTCAGCTTACCTGTATTTACAACACTGCTGCAGGACAGGAGTACAAGACCTATCAAACCGGTTATTAACGCTCTCACCATAAACCAAGTTCCTCTGTCTAAAAGACTCTCTGCCACGGCATGCCATAAAGCTTCAATATATTAATAACTGCCAACGAGTAATGTCAATCCATTTCTGCAATGGGCCGGCTTATACTACCCTAAAGTATAGCCATGATACCGGACTCTCAAAATCCCGCGTCCATCAACACAAAGTTGAAAGCAGGGACAGCCCCGAAAGGCCCATTCAACCTGTCTGTCAATATGGCTATGTAACGCATATTACACGATTATACTATATTGTCCGAGCATGTGAAGCACCTTTCAGCCACCTCTATGACCTTAACCCGTATTAGCCTGTGAACGGCATGGTGGGGAAGTTTTTTTTCCATTTTTCACGAAAAAGATGATATTTGTCCTATTTTAGAATCATTATTTGATTATAATGCTTCTAAAAAAGGTGAGGAGGTAAAACAATCCATGGGAAAAGGAGCACACAGACTGGTTCTTTTACTCTTCCTGCTACTTGCTGTCACGGCAGGCAGGTCCTATGCAACTGACACAGAGAAGAGCTTCTACATCAAGCCATACGATGGCCCGGCAAAGTCAATAAAAGTGGCAAAGATGGACAAAGATGGTAAATGGGATACAGACTACAGGGGCAAGAGGCCCCTTAAGGAGTTCACCATCGTGGTGAAGGATGTGGAAATAGAGATAGCCCCTGGTGTGAAGGTTACAACCTGGGCTTTCGGGCTCGAGGGAGAAGAGGCTACTGTGCCAGGCCCTGAGATAAGGGTAAACGAAGGAGACTTCGTAAGGGTTTACTTCAAGAACACCCATAACATACCACATACCATACACTTTCACGGTCTTAACGCACCCTTCCACTCTGACGGAGTGCCCGGTGTCAGCCAGAAAGAGGTCAACCCGGGGGAGGTCTTTGTTTACGAGTTTGTTGCAAGAAGGACCGGAACCCATGTCTACCACTGCCATTATCAGACCATAATGCACCTCGAGATGGGCATGTATGGAGCCTTCATAGTGGAGCCAAAGGAGAAGAGGTACGAAGCGGACAGAGATGTGGTATGGTTCCTCGATGAATGGTCTGTCATAAAGGATGGTAAGTGGTATGACCTCCCTCTTTCAGGGGTCAACGGCAAGTACAACTACTTTACCATAAACTCGGTTGCATGGCCCAAACTCGATGTAGCACTTACAGGTGTCAAGGTGGGCGAGAGGATAAGGATAAGGCTCATAAACATGGGCTACAAGCTACACTCCATGCACATTCACGGGCACAAGATTCTGGTTACCCACTACGATGGCTACCCTGTGCAGGACCCCTACTTCATAGACACGCTCCCCATAGCCCCAGGACAGAGGATAGACTTCATATTCGAGGCGGATAACCCCGGCATATTCCCTGCCCATTGTCATGTGGTTCCCCATGTGTCGAACAATGGTGTATATCCTGGTGGCATGTTGACAGGCATAGTCTATGAGGGCTTCAGGCCAGGAGAACTACCAGAGAAGGTAGATGAATACAGAAAGAGACACTTCCCCATCCCCCCTTCCAGATAACCTCTAACACCCTTCATCTCTTAATAGCCCTGGGGGGACACTATGTCCCCAGGGCTATCCTTAATGTTATACAGAGGATCATGGGGCACAGAACCCCTTTCACCACCCAGCGCTATGCTCATCACTCCGTGGAAGGCCTGCTGTTTAGACAGCCTGGATTGGCACACCCCCAAAACCCCACAGCGAGCATCCTCGACCTCCTGAACTCCTTCATGCTCATGGCAACCCTCTCTAAGATTTTGAAGAAAGTTTACAATCACACAACAGGAGGAGGACATCATCATTTCGGTGTAACACACCCATAGCGAGTTAGAACGAATCTTGACCACTCTGTTTTTGGTCAACCAGCCCCGTTCCGTTGAACACCAAATGGCTGTCATCAACGCAGTCTAAAGACTATCTCTACCTCCATCATCACCCTGTCTTTGCCGATTCTGACTGGTGGAAAGGGGGCAGCCCTTTCTACAATCCTTATGGCGGCACGGTTCAACACCCTGTGGTTGCACGGTGAGCTTACGCGCAGGCCAGCTATGGTGCCATCCTTCAGGATGTAGAAGTATAGCCCCACCCTTCCCTCATAGCCCCTCTTTCTGGCAACCATGGGGTAGAATATATTCTGCTCTATAATCGTCCTTACCATGCTCTTGTACTCTGCCATATAGCCATCATCACCATCTTCTTGCATGCCGTTAGGGCTGATGGCTCTATCGGGGGTCTTGCTGCCGGCATGCGCGGGATGGGAGTTCTGAGTACCTTCCATACCGTAAGGCTGCACCTGCGGGGGCTCACGGGGCTTTCTCTTTTCAACAGAGGCCGGGGCCACCCTGTCGTCCTGTGCCCTGTAGTGTGCCACATTGCCTTTATTTCTCGCCTTTCTATTGGGTCCGGGGGGTCCGACATCAGCACCATCGCCACCGTTCGTAATGCTCCTGCCTTCTTTATAGGCGGCCTCTGGCACGATACTCAACACAACCACATCGGGTGCTCCATCTGGCCTGCTGTGTGTCTTTGGACCGAGGACCACAATGGCTGCAACAACAGATACATGGAGCAACAAGGAGCCAACCCATGCAAAAGCTACTGTGGACAGACGGCTACCTTTCGCCTGCGGTCCTATCATGCCTTAAGCCCATGAGTATGCCATTGAACAGACAGTTGAAAGCCCTGCGTAATGCTACAGGGAGTTTCAGCCTCCTGTTGACAAGCGGCTCGAGCTCCTCTACCGTGCCTTTACTCAGCCTCTCGGCTACAGCCACACACCAGAGCATATATCCATCGAGCCCACCTATTGAGCCATGCTCTATACCATCGCTTATCAAGAATGCACCCTCTACAAAAGATGCATACAGGGGCAGTGTAAGTATCTGCTCGAGTCTTTCAACAAGCCTGGCCCTTTCTGCCCCTGAAAGCCCTGCCCCATCCAGTAGTGAGTAAACCTCTATGTTCCGCTCGGCAAGTCTTTCAAAGACCGAACGCCTCATCCCTATACCGTTCTGTTTAAAGACTGCCTCCTTGACCGCCCTGAAGACCGCTCTACCCATGACCTCACCGACCTTTGTATGTCCACCTGTGGCATCCACATCTGCCCCCGTTCCTTCAACCACTATTATGTTATCTGTGCCGGTGCCTGTCGCCTGGTTTACAGCAGGGCTTTGAGAGCTTCTTATATCAAGGTCCTGAAGGGCTGCTGTCTTTGCCTCTGTTGCTGTTATGAGAGCTCGTGCCATAGCCCGTGGCGACAGCTTCCTGTTAGCCATTATTATTATATTTATGGTGCCGGGCCTGTAGAAGCTGCCCTCATCCTCAGATGCACGAAGGGCATTTGACCTAACACCGGCAGTTACAATGGCATATACTGTAAGCCCCCTGTAGTCTTCTCTTGCCACACTTAAGTTGTCCATATCCGCCCCTGTGAAGAGAAGGCTCGCCTCTTCTTCCAAGAGTCCCGTTGCACGACAGACCTGCTCCCTCAACCTCTTAAGCCCAACCCTGTGTGCCACCGCCCAGTTCTGCGGGGGCAGATAGTGGTTGCCCACATAGCGCACACCTTCACGCCATCCTTCAAGGGTTGACAGGACCTTCAAGGGCTGTCTGAACCGAACGATAAGGCTTTTGTGTATAAAGTCGTTTATACGCACATGGTCTATACGGCTCATTTCCACATAGGCCAACTCCAGAGGCAGGGTCTTTGAGCCAACAGGGGCATCCTTATAAACCCTACTCTTTGCAAACTCCTCAACATATATGTTCGATGCAAGCCATGAGACGAAATGTCCTGCACTTACAGAGGCTCTACAGGTTAGCTCACAGGGAAAGAATAGTATCCTGCCCTCTTTTACCGCCTCCACATCCTTCCAGCCCGGTTCATTCTCTATAGTCTCAATCGCCCTGCTCTTCTTGTTACAGGCGTATATCACCTGTGGGTTGAACTCCATCCACTCCTTCTTTGTAATGCTTACCACATCGCCCTGCTTTCCTGTCGTAAGCGGTATGGCACCTGCTGCCCTTATGTAGTCGAGCTGGAAGGAGTCATCCCCAGGGACCATCACCCTGTCTCCACCCATAATTCTTGCAACCCGCTTCCTCCTCTCCCTGGGTACATGGCTCAACTTTTTTGCCACAAGCTCTATCTCCTCTCTTATGGCCTTCACCAGCTTTTCTGCCTCACTTTCTTTCTGGAAGATTCTTCCCACGATCCTTATGTTTCCGTATATGTCCTCTATCGAGTGGGCATCGAGCTCAACGATGGCTGCCTTGCCTTTTAGCCTCTCTATCGCATCTCTGTGAACACTGGCAACAAACATCAAATCTGGCTCGAGGGCTTCTATCTTCTCCAGAGACGGATAAAGAAAGCCTCCCAGGAGTTCCTTACCTTCGGTGTGGCTGTCGTGATACGTGAGACCTTCGAGCTCATCCTTCATACCGAGTGCAACCAGTATGTCCGTAACCGAGGGCACCAGAGACACCACCCTTGACGGAGGCCTGTCTATTGCAACCCTTCTGCCTGCTCCATCGGTGAAACTTACATGGTAAGAAGAGGCATACAAATGCCCACTATAAAGAAGTGCTGTAAGAAAGCTCAATGTGAGGATAAAGGCCACCATTTCAGTTTTTCTCATCACATTCTCCTTCCACTTTTTCTGTAGCCAAGAAATATTAGAAGAAGAAAGAGCATGAAGCCCATTATGAACAGATAGGGCACCGGTGCAGAGCCTGTTTCTGCTTTTCTTTTCACCTCTTCCATCTCATAGCCCTCAACGGTCTGTGGCTTCTTCTCTTTGGACACAGGTTCTCTGTTTTCTTCCCTTAGGGATGTGCTGCCAGCTGTGGTTGTGTTCTTGAATATCCTCTCGAAGGATGCCGCTCCGTCCTTCAGTGCCGGCACAGGTAGCATGACACTTCTTGTGAACTCTTTAAGTTTCGGATTGTTGCATGTATGATCACAGCAGGTAAGCCCCACATCTTCCACAGTCTCCGTATACTCGCTTACCAGTCTTTTCACCGTCTCACCATCTGCCTTCCAGTAGCCTTTCCTTACTGCCTCGAGCATCCTTGCCACAAGGCTCTGGTATGCATAGAGGTTACTGGCATCTTTCATCCTCTGCTTTATGTTCAGTCTGTAACGGTCGAGCACATAGGTCTCATAGAATGCCTGCCACATGGTATCTCCCACAGCCTCTGGCACAGTTACCTGCCATCCCCAGAGATACTCCATCAGATTTGCAAAAAACCGTGCACCTGCATAGCCCTCACGAAGCATGGATTCTATCCAGCGCGGGTTTAGGTAGCGGGTCTGTGCCTCCTTTGTCATAAACCGTTTAAGTGCTTCCTGTCTCATCCTGTCAGGGTCTATGAGGTTCGTTATATAGACATTCGGGCTCTTGCCATCCATGGTTCTTACAGTAAGGGCAAGCCCACCGAGGTATTGAAACATATCGTCGTTGTCCATCGTTGCGTAGAGGTTGCCAGAGACACTGTGGACCACCATGGATGTGCCAGAAAGAGTCTTCCAGAAGATATTCAGCCCACCTGCTGTCGCATCCTCACCCCAGAAGCCCTGTCCATAGAGGTATCCCAGCCGCCTTAGAAAAAGCTCTGCAAGGCTTCTTTCGTCCTTCCATGAGTCCGATTTTGCCACCGCCTCACTCAGCCCTGTTCCATAGGTGCCGGAGCGCTCGGTAAAGATTCTCACCGTGGCAAGCCTCTCTGCAAGCCTCTCTTCCACGCCCTGTTTGATGAGTATCTCCTTGAGTTTCAGTGTATGGCTTCTTATCGCGTTGTCTCTTTCGTTCTGTTTCTTTGCCACGGTTACTGCCCTGTCGAGAAGTGCCATGAGGTTCGGAAATGTGTCCCTGTAAAGCCCTGATGGCACCATCACCACATCAACCCTTGCCCTTCCGAGCCTCTCTCTCGGTATGGCTGCAACATCAACCACCCTTCCGCGTTCATCCCATACAGGCCTTACACCAAGGAGTGCCATAACCTGTGCCTCCATGATCCCCCTGTGTCTTATGGTCTCAACAGCCCACAGGTTTATGGTTATCTTTTGTGGCATGGTGTCCTCATCTTTCAGGTGCTTCTCCATGAGCTCTTCTGCCATCTTAACCCCTTTCCTGTAGGTGGCCTCTGTGGGTATCTTTGATGGGTCGAAGGCAAAGAAGTTTCTGCCTGTGGGAAGAGACTCTGGAGTTCTTACAGGGTCTCCCCCAGGACCTGCTGGTATGTATCTACCATTGAGGGCGGTGAAGAGTTTTTCAAGCTCTTCCTTTGCGGAATGCAGGATGAGTCTGCGATAAAGGGCCTTCTTGTCTTCCACATCCTCTGACGAGCCAACAGCCTCAGCAATTGCAACAGCCGTCTTGTCAACCATGTCCTCATGGGGTGTCTTTCCAAAGGTATGGAGCCCAAAGGGTGTTGGGGCATTCTCCATCTCATCCATGTATGCCTCGATTCTGTCGAGCACATCGCTATCGGCCACATCTTTTACTGAAAGTGCCCTTAATATACCAAGCCTTTCTGCAAGCTCTTTAAGCTCCCTCAGGGTTTCATCTAAAGAGGTGGCGCCAAGTGCAAGGGCGTTCCTGTAGTCGTTCAGGAGTTCTTTCAGTCTTCTGACATCAGGGTTCAACCCTGCCTTATCGAAAGGTGGCGTCATGTGGTCTATCACAACTGCCATGCCACGCCTTTTTGCCTGAAGCCCCTCGCCAACATCGTCCACTATGTAGGGGTATACAACCGGGGTGTGCTGGGTCAACACATCTGGTGGGTCGCTTTCTGAAAGCCCCATCTCTTTGCCCGGAAGCCACTCATGGGTGCCATGGGTTCCAAGGTGTATTATGGCGTCTGCCCTGAAGACCTTCATGAGATAGAGATAAAAGGCTATGTACTGATGATGGGGTGGTAGTTCCGCAGAGTGGTAGAGTTTGTCTACATCCTGAAGCCAGCCCCTTGCAGGCTGGGGTGCGAGTATCATGTTGCCATACCTGACAATGGGTAGCACGATGTAGTCCTTTCCATCTTTCTTCCACATCATTATGGTGCCATCCCCGGGGCTACCCCACTCTTTTATGACCTCTTTTCTGAACCCCTCTGGAAGCTCACCGAACCAGCGCGAGTACTCATCAACAGGAATCAATACAGCCTTACCAGATGCCACAAGGCGAGAGAGCTCTCCTGCTGCCCAGTTGCCAAGGTTTCGTCCATAGCGGAAGAGATTCTCCGAAAGCCCCGTTTTCGTGAGCCCTCTGTTGCCTGTGTTATATCCCTGCCTTCTGAATCCATCCATCATGGTGTATATGCTCTCGATCACATTGAGATAGGATGCCCCTATGTTATGTTTGCCAGATGGATAGTTGTAGTAAACGATGGCGATGCGTTTGTCCCTGTTGGGTTTGCTCCTAAGATTGAGCCATGCCCTCACCCTCTTTGCGAGCATCTCCACCCTTTCCCTTATGGGTTCTGTCCTGTAATAGGTTGTACCGGTTGATGGGTCCTTGTACCGTTCTCTGGAGCCCACCACCACTGGCTGCACAGTTCCAGCAAGTTCAGGGGTTGCCACCTGCCATGTCCTCTCGAATATGGAAAGCCCTTTCCTGGATTGGAGCCATTCGCTGCGGCTCTTTCTATAGAGGCTTATGGCATCTATTACAGGAGCCCCTATCTTCTCAAGTATGGGCACCATAGAGGTCTTTGCCCCTATCTTAAGAGATAGGCCCACTATGATACTCACCCTGAACTCCGGGTTTTCAAGAAAGTATCTCTTCAGCATCTCCTCTTCTGGCCAGCCAAAGACAGGAAAGACATTCAACCCCTCTTTCTCAAGGGCATCCACTATGGCGTCAACAAGGTTGGTGTCTTCTGTAACCAGTGAATTTCTGTAGAATGTAAGCCCCACCCATGGGACATCCTTCCTGGGTTTGTAGTGTCTCAGAAACTCATCAACACTTTCCACCCACCTGTGCTCCCCTCGTATGTATATGCCCATAGAAGGCATCTTCCGTGGGGCATCTGGCTCCACTTCGATTCCAGGCTCTTTCCTTACAAGAAAAAGGAGCATGTTCTTAAGGTTCTCCGTGCCACCATGGTCGTAGTAGGCCGTAAGAACAGGGTCTCTCAGTATACCCATCTTTCGGTATTCTTCGTCATAGGGCTCGCTTACCCCATAGACCCTGCCGCCATTTTTAACAACCCTTTCTACATAGTCCCTTGCTGCCATAACGATTCTTCTATCCATAAGGTAGATGACAAAGAGCTCGCCCTTCTCTGGCTTACTGTCTTTGATACCCGAGCGATCAAGAACCTTGAAGGAGACCCTTTTTTCAACCTCAGGGTGCTCCTTCTCTATGGCCTTTATTGCCTCTACAAGAGGCAATGTGTGGCTATCCGCGGGAAGAATGGTTATGACCGATGCAACGGATTCCTTTGCAAGAAGAAACAATAGAAGTGCCACTATGTGAAAGAGCCTACTCTGGAACATATATCACCCTTCCGTCTTCGAGCCTGTAGGCGGTGCCAAGCTTTACTCCCCTGCCAGACAGTCTCCTGTCTGTAACCCTTTTTGCCTCTATCTTACGGCCCTTTTTGGTTATGATTTCGATCTTTCCGTCTCCATCCTTTTTTAGTATCGTGAGTTCAGACTCGGGGTTCAGAAGCTCCAGCATGTTGTATGCCATAAACAGGGCTACCATCATGCTCACTATGAAGACAATCCCTGCATCGAAGAGGTTTGCCACACCCTGTATGGGATCCTCTATGGGTTCTTTGGAATCGAAAAAGAGCCTTCTTCTTTTAAGAAACCTCATCCTTTCTGTCTCCTCCTCAAAAGAATCTCTGCATGGGTCTCCATTCTGAGTATGTCTCTTTTCACCCACTTCTCTTTTACAAGGCTCAGCACATAGGCAGCTACCCCGCAGGCAAGCCCCACCACAGTGGTCGTAAAGGCTGTAACCATATTGCCTGCCATCTGGGGTATGTCTCCCCTGGCAAGAGAGCTCAGGGCTATGCCCATCGGTATGAGGGTTCCCATGAGTCCAAGTGCAGGCCCCACCCTTATGACAAACCTTATCCTGTTGAGCCCGTCGGTAAGCTCTGCCTCTCTGCGCTGTAGCTCCCTTTCTATAAGTATGTCCAGTGTATCTGTGGATTCACTGTTTTCAACCTCTTCTTCAAGGCTATCGCAGAATCTTTCCACATCGTACTCATAACCTCTCTTTCTTTCGATATACTCTCGCAGAAGTGCGCCCGAACAGAAAAGAACCCAGAAGACAAGCCCCACAAGGCCTGCCACGACAGGGTATAGCATAAGTTCGGAGAGCACATACAGAAATGTCAGAAGCCCTGCGAATATGTTCATACTCTCCTCCCGCTGGTTATGAAACCAGTGACTGCTGCAAGGAGAAGAATCCCCACAACACCAGGTGCATCTGCGGTAAGCATTACAGGAGATTTTGCCCCAAGAAAACCAGAGTACACAGGCCTTGCCTTCTCCACCACTGCTGGAACGAAAAGAGAAAGGATAAAGTATAGCCCTACGAGAAAGAGTGTGAAAGAGAGGTTGACTATGCCCCTCTCCTTCGATGCCCTCGCAACAAAAAGAAAAACTGTGGTCAGCGTAAGAAAGACCACGAGAAGCAAGCCTCCCATAAATACGGGGGAGCTACCTGTAAATGCCACCGCAGACCACACAGAGTATGCAATGGCAGCCGTACATACAGGGCACGGAACGACGAGCAGAATAAGTGAAACCTTCTTCTGCCGCTCGGTGCAGCACACGCTGTGGTTTTTGAGTATCCACAGTGCCCAGCCTACAAATGCTACGGCAACTATTGCGTGAAGATAGATGCCTGCCCCAAGCACGCCTGAAAGAACCCCCACCACATCTTCAGCAACAAGGCTCAGGATGATGAAGAGTGCCATGTAGCCTCCATAGACAAGCCCCACCTCTTTAAGTGTGGCTCTCGCAAACCCAAGCCCACAGCCTGTCTTTACTGCGAACACCCCAAGGCTTATACTCATGCCAAGAAGCCACAGAGCCGTATCTATGGATGGATTCTGCACGAACGCCTCCTCATATTATGAGCCTCACAATCCCTGTGTATGTCCTTTCTGGCATGGGATAGCCCGCCACATACTCGTAGCTTCTGTTGAGAAGGTTCTCAACTGAAAACCCTAACTCAACCTCCTTGTGCACCCTGTATGAACCCTTCAGGTTCACAAGAAGGAAGCCTCTCTTCTCTATGGTCTTCCCATAGGTTGGTGAAGAGAAGTTCCAGTCTGTAACCTTCTCCTTTCCGTTATAGCGTGCAACGAGCCTTGCATCCCAGCTTTCACCCATCATCCTTACGCCAAAACTGCCAACCCACTTTGGCGTGTATAGAAGGGTCTTTCCGTACTCGTCTATTTCGGTCCTGTCTTTTGCAGAGTAGCGGGTATGGTAGGTTATGCTTACGAATGGCTCTACCGAGGTGAACCAGCCCAGAAGAGCACCTATGTCTGTAGAGAGGTTTGTCTCCACACCCTGAACAGTGGCACCATCCACATTCTTCCATGTCCTTGCAGAAAGGCCTGCATCGTAGTAGCCCAGTATCTTGTTGTCAAACTCTGTATGAAAGAAGGTAAGCTCCACACTGTTCATCCCATCTGAGAACTCCACACCTGCATCATAGGTTACACTCTCCTCGGGCTCAATCTCAGGGTTTCCCACATAACGGGTTCCCCATGAAGAGACATAGTCTGCTGCAAGCTCATCAGGGGCAGGAGATCTGAAGGCCGTGCCAATGTTGAGCTTAACCCTTGTATGCTCTGTAAGCCTGTATACTGCACCACCCCGTAAGGCTGTGTAGTCCATGTCCTCATCCCTTGGGGTTACAGAGACACCAGGGGTGCTCAGCACCTCGTTCTTGAAGTAGTCGTATCGCAGTCCACCGTTGAGGGTGAGCCTTTTGTCCAGAAGCTCTCCCCTGAGTTCTGTAAAGACTCCATATGTGTTGTACCGCGAGTTCGGGCTATAGGGAGCTCCTGCGGTTCTCTTTGAAGAGACCCTTATCCTGTTCCAGTCCGCACCAGCTACAAGGCGCACACCTTCGAACTCAAAGCTTTTCTGTGCTGTAAAGCCGGTGGTCTGTGTATTTTTTGTGGTTACATTGGTGTTACTGTACCACTCGTCCTTGTCGTCTATACTGTAGTAGCTTATCTTTGTGCTCTCTGTGGTGTAGGCAATATCTATGCCGTCTCTTTTCTTATCCGAATAGTCGTCCGGAGCTGGTGAGTACCTTGGCCCTGGGGAGCCTATGTCCCAGCCACGCCAGTGCTCGAGACCGAAGGAAAGCCTTCCGCCTTCTTTGAGCCCGTAGCCGAGCCTGAAGGAAAAGGTCTCGTCGTTGTAGGATGTGTTTGGAATCTTACCGTACTCTCTGGCGTCGTAGTCGCCCCTTGATGCCCTGCTCACAGAAAACAGAAGGTCTACCATTCCTTCTTTAAGGCTGAACTCTGCCCACTGTTTCGAGTAGTCCCACGAGCCACCTTCTGTCCCAAGCTCTGCACCCGTGCGCCTCGCCCTTTTGGTTATTATGTTTACAACCCCTCCCATTGCCTGTGAACCGTAGAGCACGGAGGCAGGTCCCTTTACTATCTCTATCCTCTCTATATCCTCAACAGGTATCTTTGCAAGGTTCACCGTGCCTGCATTGTGCCCGTCTACGAGAACGAGTACCCTGCTCTTGTAGATACTGAAAAGGTCTGTTGCAAGCCCCCTCAGGCCCATTCTTGCACTGAGTGTGCCGGGATACTTGTGCACATGCCCGATGCCTGCCTCGCTCACCAGATCTGCTGCATCCTGTGCGGTGGAGTTCTTTATGTCCTCACTGGTTATAATCTGAACCGGAGAGGATACATCTTTTCTTGGCTCCTCAATCCTTGTGGCTGTAACGACCACTTCTCCAAGACTATCCGCCTGCACGGTAAGTGCTGTGTTTGTCAAGAGAAGGATTACGAGACATACAAGAAACCTCTTCATTGTTAAAAGACCTCCATAATTTTTTAAAAGACCGTGTTACACTCCACCGGGCCTGACACACTGAAAGAAGAAATCCCATTGACCTGAGGGGGACACACGATGGGTGCATGAAGACACACCAGCGCCTTTCCACACAAGATTATGGGTATGTGTGGCTCTGCGTGGTATCAGGTAATTTCAGATGAATCTGGTGGGTCTACCAGCGAAATGTGTATCTGGCAGGAAATGAACTTTTCCATGGCATTACCTCCCTCGAGGATTTTCCTGACGGATGGGTCTTCCGGCTTGGGGCAGGTTAGCCTACTCGCCCGCCTTCCCACCATGGTGTTATCCATGGCAGTGGCTCTGGTGGGCTTTCGTTCCCATCACGGCTGCGGGGCAGCGGGGGATTCACACCCCTCTTCCACGCATCCGCCAGTTTGTGTGATTTCGGCTCAATATATAATAACAGTTTTCCTGTGTCAAGTTAATTCACCATTATATCAGAGAATGGAAGGTATGACCCCGAAAGAGAAGCTAAGGAGCAGAAAGGCGATGATAACACTCCGTAATACTCCATTTTCCCGTGATAATCCTTGAGGAGCTTGTGTCCCTGATAGATCCCCTGAACAATGTGTTGAACCAAACACATAGAGGTGGTAAATATGTCTATACCAGGTGCCCCTAACTTCTTTCCGAATCTCACTGAAAAGTTTCAAAAATGTGCCTCCTTAGAGAACAGTTCCTTACCACATTTACTATTGTTAGACACAGTTGTTCGGTAAAGGATACACCACAAATAGATTATATTCGTGTAAATGGCTATCATGAGTTCAGAGCATAGGGACCCCTATAGATATGGGTCCCGAAAAAGTGATAAAGATGACAGATAGGGTTTACAGCTTAAAGGGCAGGGGATTGAAAAAGACAAGTAGAAAGTGTTAAGATTGATCAAGAGGTATATACATGAATGGTAAAAAACGACAAGGTCAATTTATGAAGAAAACCAGAAGAAGTTCTCTACCAGGCAGGGTTAAGGTATTCAATGTGCTGGATGGTCAAGCCGTAAAGCTCAAGCACACACCTTATGGATCTGTGGGCTACTGCTATCGTGGTAAGGATATGGAGGTGGTCTGGGTGCGAAAAGAAGCGGAAGAGATTGACACAAGCTGGTATTCCCAGCCCACAACGGATCATATTTTTATCGTCAAGGGAAGACTTAAGGTGGTATTCCCTGGCGGAAGTTCGACGATACTTAAGCCTGGTGATCTGATGGTCTTGCCCAAGAATACAAAGTGCAGGGCTTATAGCTACCCGCGCCGGAAAGGGGCGGAAACAATTTTTTTAGCCTTTTATCGAAAGCCACCTACGAGTCATACATCTCACAAGAACAAGCGTTAGAGCCAGCAATGCGGGTCTTCTCCAAACAGATCACCATGGTAAGCCAGAGCTGTTGCTCTGCAACCACCACATCTTTCCATGAAGATACAGACGGAACATTTGCCTTTAAGATTTCGGCCAACCTGAAGCTTTCTTACGCAAGGGGAACCGCGCCAGATTTCACCGAACGATTGGATCCTTAAATCACCAATAGGCGCTGGTATCAATACACATGGAGTAACATATCCCTCAGGAGTAATGCACGCCTGTCCTCTACCTGCAGCACAACCTCTGAACCCTTGCCTGGAGGCATGAAGTGGATCTATCAAAGCCAATTGGGACAGATGCGTCCTGAATTCCATTTTGCCCTTGTAGTTATCTCTCATTTCCTTCCATTTGCTCATAACCCACTTCCATTCCTGCGGAGACAGATCCTGGTCTTCGGTGCCCCTGCCGACCGGGACAAACTGTGAAACATTGAATAGAGCAATCCCCATATCTGAGGCCAACTTCACGAGGGGTTCAAAATGGTGTAAGTTGCTTCTCTGCGGTGTGTAACATAGATGAACCTTCAATCCAATTGATACAGCACTGTGGACAGTCTCCAAAGCCCTAACGAAGGAACCGGGACGACGGATAGAATCATGGCTTTCCTCCAGCCCATCAATACTGACTTGAAGTCGATTGATACCACATGACTTGAGTTCTTCAAGAACCTCACGACTGACATTCCAGCCGTTGGTCCCAATGCCAACACAGAAATTCTTCTTGACAGCGGCCGTGATAATATCAAAGATGTCGGCTCGTAACAGAGGTTCTCCCCCTGAAAACGCCAAATCAACCACCCCGATTGATTTCAGCTGGTCCATAATATCCAGGATTTCTTCCAGTGACAGTTCTTCTTCCGCTGGTTTTCCTCCATCCGCTGAACAATGAAGGCACCTGAAGTTGCAAGCCCTGGTGATCTGCCACAGTATGTGATAAGGATAGACATTAATATCAGTCATCGACCACATCCTTTTTAGGACAAAATGGCTGTAGTTCCTCGGGTATACGCATTACTCGCCTCAAGTATTCTTCGTTCTTGAATTTAAAATATACCGCTGAAAGCAGGTGTATCTGTTCCATCCCTTTCCAGGACAGATGCACCTGATCCTTGTTGAGTTCCACCAGCCCAGCCTTTGACAGCTCTGAGAGCTCTTTTTGCAAATATTTTACAGAGCCTGAGCCAAATCTGGCCTCTAAATCCGAATACCGGAACATCATTCTTTTTGATAACCCTAAAAGAGCCCAGCGCCTGATCAAGTCGCCACTGTCCAAAGAAATAGACAGCGCCTGTGTGTTATCAGGTGTTCTACCAATGTACTGCTCCAAGTCAGATATGTTTTTCATGTAACGACCATCTATAAATGACTGGGCTGACACCCCAAAACCAAGGACATTCCCCCCATCCCAGTATTTATGATGATGGATACAGACATACTTGTCGTCAAGGGCGAAATGGGCTGTGCCTATACGAAGATACCCATGACTCAGAAGGTAATCGGTTGAACTTCTGAAACGTTCCATTCTCTCTGTTTTGTAGGCCAGGCATTCTCTGCGTAGACTTTCATCTGCAAAGACCCCTGTATTGTTTCTGAGAACAAAGGGATATACCGAGATATGTGGAATCTTGTTTCGAACCAACACATCGAGGGTGGCATCAACTGATCTTTGTGTCTCACCAGGGAGACCTACGAGAACATCGCAATTGATGTTCTCAAAGCCATTCTTTCGTATAAGGTCCACCATGTGGGAGAACCGCCCTGGTGTCCCCTCCCTGCCAAATCGTTGCAATAGCTGGCCATCAAGGTTTTGTACTCCCAGACTGATACGATTGAATCCTGCTGCTCTCCATATTCGCAATTTAGCCTCATCTATTGAAGATGGATTGCATTCAACAGTTACTTCGGGAATCTCTCTTGTCTCCCAGAATCTTGTTAAGACCCTTATCAGGTGGCTCCATTGCCGAAGCGACAACAAGCTCGGGGTTCCGCCTCCTATGTAAAGTGAATTAACTATGGATTCCCTGGGCTTCCAACCATGCCATCTAAACTCGATCTCCTGTTCCAGGGCGGTAAGGTAGGCGTTAATCTCTGCCTCGCAAACCTCGACGAAGGAGACATAAAAACAAAACTTACACTTGGTCTTACAAAAAGGTATGTGGATGTACAGTTCCAGATCTTGAGCCGGAGTGTTCCTGCGTTGGCCTGTTGGCACCTCATTTGCTCTCATAGAGTTTCCCTTTGCCATGAACGAATAGATAGCCTTTCGACCTGTGGATTTCCAGCTCAGAGAAGGCATCCCCTAACCGCATCTGAAAAAAAGAAGAGTCGAACCGATGCAAGTGAGCTTTAACCTCGGAAATACCAAACATCTGTCGGGATTGTTTGTGCAGCAAATAAGCCTCATCTTCAGTATCACCCACACTTAGGTAAAGGCATCCACCGGGCCTGAGAACCCTGAGGATTTCTGCCATGGCAAGATCAGGGCTGATGAGATGGTCAAAAACATCGATACTTAAAAGAACATCAAAAAAGTTGCTCTGTAAGGGCAAACATTCGGCAATGCCTTGCACAAAAGGCACTCCATGATTTATTGCTGCCACACATGGGTCGAGACCAAGATAGTTGCTATCAGGGAAATGGTTTGCCCTGAGAGCGGTCCCGCACCCAAGGTCGAGAACCCACTTGCCCTTTGCAAGCTGTATCAGGTCTAATAGCTTGTATATCACTTCAGGATCAAGACGGTGTTCCTTCGTAAGCTTCCGAGAAAAAGGAGCTCTTGATCTGGCATGGGAATCTTTCTTGTTGCGCCAGGAGTAGGTGGATTCCATGGACTCGGCCCATCGGCCCAGCAGGCTTTCTGATACGCCTCGTGATGTGAGCAACTTCAAGACACGCGGTGTAATAAAACTCGGGAAGCCTGCTCTGACAGGAAAGTTGGCGTTGCAAAGTCGGCAAAGAAGCGCGCCCCTGTTGTCATGCTCTAAGGAACCAAGGCAGAGGGGACATGCTAAGCTGCGTATAAAGGCATCTATAAGTACATTAAATACATTTGTCTGCTGGTTTGGTGTCATTCCACCGCCTGAATCTCTAACAATTGCCGCTCCATAAGGTCCTTTACAAACAAGAGAGTAAGCCATTTCACCCGTTCCATCTCTTTTTCATCACAATCAAGGGCATGCACGAATATCCGGATAGCATCCTCAATACTCAGCTTTCCATCCAACAAGCTTAAAAAGCGAACCCCCTCGTCTGAAACGGAATGGAGATGATCGGTAGCGGGATTATAGAGCAGATAGCCTTCATCCTGTTTGCGGAGAATCACATCATCGCGTATACGCGGTTTACAGCTTAACAAATCTATCATGCTGTATCCTCCTTTGAGTTGGAAATGCCAAAGTCCTGCGGAGTTTCGTCAGCTTTGATCCAACAGTAGCTGTCGCCGTTGAAGGCATCTCCATAATATGCAAGAGACAACGCCCTGCAGCCACCACAAATCATCTTGTGTTCGCACTTACTGCAGTTGCCAGAGACGATATTGTTACGGTCGCGTATCCGCCAGAGGATGTCCGACTCGTTCCATATCCGGCTAAACGAGAAACGGCGTAAATCCCCCGCTGGTAGAGGAAGTGATACGCATGGCGTTACCTTTCCATCAACAGTTATTCGACAGGTGACAACCCCTGCCCCACAGCCAATATATTTCGACGAGGCGGTAGGTTCAACCAGCAAGGCCACCCTGCAATCGTGCCAGAGGATCTTCATTCTCCCGGCATATGACCGCTTCATCTCGATCCACTCCTCAAGCACCCATTTCAGCTGGTGATCACTCAATGCGATATCCAGCCCACCGCGACCCGTCGGCACATAAGTAGACAAGTTCGCCTTCTTCACACCAAGCCTTTCGGCCAGCGCAACGACCTGCCGACCATGACGGTAGTTCAGAGCGGTGGGAGTAAACCCTACGGTAACAGGAACACCTGCTGCTACAAGCCGTTGTATCCCTTCCAGGGCAGATTGGAAGAGACCTTGTTGCCCTCTGATCTTCTCGTGAACTTCACTGCTGGCACCGTCAAGACTGACGGTTACATTGTGAACACCAATTGTCTTGAGATCGTGTACAACATCAGGGGTTAAGGTTCTCCCATTGGTGCCTACTGTTACACGAAGGGACTTCGCCACAGCGTGACTCAGGAGGTCTCGCCAGTCAGGGCGTAATAAGGCTTCACCTCCAGAGAATCCTAATATGAAGACCCCCATGTGGGCAAGTTGGTCTATAACATCCAAGGCCTCGACGGTAGATAACTCGTCTGTCACCACATCAGGACCAGCGTTTGAATAGCAATGAATGCACAGCGCATTACACTTGTGGGTAACTTCCCACACGACATACAGAGGCTGGTTGAAGAAGTAATGAGACATAAAGTCTCACATCCTCAAACGATAGCCCATGCAATAGCCGATAATTCACCCAAATCCTTGACAGAAAGCCTGTCAGCTAAAACAAAGGGTTTCTCCGTCGGTGTTGGCAGGTAGAGGGTCAGCTTTTCGATCTTATTGTCTTCAATCTCAAAAACCTGGACACCTCTAACCTTGAACGAGGCGCCAGACCTATCAGAAAGTATGGTCAAAAATTCCACCGCAACTATACCGTTTTGCACCAAAATGGTTTTTGGACAAGAAACAGCGGCTCCTAAGCGTTCTTTGGACTTCCTGAACATCTCGCCAAAGAGTTGAGCAATCTCGTCTTTACATCTACAGGTGAGCCTTTTGCCTTCGGGCTCAATTCCGCCCACATATTCCACTACTGCTCCTTCTGAGAACAGCTCTGTCACGCCACTTGGATTCCCATCGTTGTATGCATCATAGAATTTCCTTACAATAAGTTCTGCTGACATGGCCCTATCCTCCTTTCGGTAAAAATTCTGTTAACAACAAGTATAATGTAAAACCTGCCCATGTCAACAATATTAGTGTAATTTTTTTACATTTCGGTGTAATCTTCCATGCTCATCACTCCGTGGAAAGCCTGAGGAAAGGTATAGAGGAGTTCGAGGTAAGGGTGGAACAAATCTTATCACAATTTTATCACAATGGGGTGGGGTGCACCCCTCTGTCGAGACAATCTGGATCGACACACTTGCCTGATTTTATTGTCGCACCTCTTCATACGCTCGACAACCATCAGCTTGGACGCCTTTGAATGTCTTTTCTTTGCCACTTGCAACACCTCCTTGTGTGGCAAGTGTGACATATTTGCTGTCTCATTACAAGGGTGCAGTCCAGGAGGAGGCAATGGAGCTGAGAGATGCACTCCGCAAATACCCGATACACCATCACTCGTTCACCACATTTCTCGACTCGGCCTTTGCCATTGCCAATCAGACAGGCCAAAGCATATACGACTGTCTATATATCGCCCTTGCGGCCATTCTCAAAGGCAGGATGGTTACAGCCGACAGGAGGCTTTACAAGGCTATAAGAAATGGACGATTCAAAAAGCACATTATCTGGATCGAGGATATAAAGTAGAGGGCTTGACCAATCGCTCGTGTAAACTTTACTTTAATCGAGAAGACGCAAGAGGAACCCAAGGAGCAATGATATTGCGACCTCAACTTCTTGGAGCGTGTTAGTTTCAGAATATTATATGGTGTGTAGGATAAAATGCCACTTATAGAGCCATGCATACTAACCGGTAGAGAGCACCATGAACTTGACTTATGGCACAAAGAAGAATGCTATCGTTTTTATGTTCAGCAGCGGCGTCAGAATTGCAGCTTCATGGAGGTGATGAACCTGTGGCTACTGGCTCCTTATTGCGGGGAATGCGCTCTTTCTGTTCCCTTTACTGGAAACCACCCTCCTCATATAAATCCGAGCAACTGGGAGGAGGACATAGCGTTGGAGGTCGGCCATACTGTTCTTGAACGTATAAAAAAGGAACTTCGTGTAACCACCGATTTCGCCCTCCTTTGCAAGAGATGCGGAAGAGAACTCAAACCCTGGATCGATGACAAGGTCTATGTTGTGTCTTATCATCTTGAAGAACACTACGCCATCCCTCTTGAGACTCCAGGACGAAGAAGACCCTCAAAAAGACTTCGAGATCAGATATTCAAGCTATACGATAATAGATGCTTCGGCTGTGGCTCAAGTAGACGTCTTCATATCGACCATATTGTCCCACAAAGCAAACGGGGGTGACGCTGCTTTCCGGAATCTTCAACCCTTATGCCATAAATGTGGAAATCTTAAGGGCGCAACTATTCCGGAAGAGATAGACGTCTTTTCTTACATCTATTTTGGACCTTATCCTTCCGATGCGTACGAAGGCCTTTTCTGGTGACTCTGGTTGAGTCTTTTCAACCATAGAAAAAGATTTGCTCATCAGACACCATTCACATGTCCATTTTCTACTGTTTCTTTCTTCACCTCAAACTCGAAATACCCTCCCCTCTCGGACTTCACCCAGCACAGACTCCAGAACACGAAATTCCTCTCCAGAGCTCCTATAATGCTCTCGTTTCCACTCCAGCCACCGGTCACGAACTTGTAAACCATCATCCCTTCCCTTTCCTCATTTTCCACTTTCCCATAATCTTCGTTCCATGCCATACCAACGAACTCCATGAGCTCAACAAAGCCATCCTCGTAAGGCCACTTCTCTATAGCTTCGAGAGTCTCCTCGGCAGGATACCCGTGCTTGTCAAAGAGAGGTTCTCTGAGCACCTTTTCATCCCCCTTGTGTCTTTTACCTATGTATTACTCCACTCTCTGTACCGCTAATGTAATACCTGTTAAAACGCATGAATTTATCAGTGAAGTCATGCTCAAGGTAGGTTATCTCATACCCTTTACGGTCATAAAGAACATGCCAGACCACGACTCCTATCTTACGGTCATCCCGCAAAAGGGCATCCTTGCCCAGCTACCAAAGAAGTATGCCAGAAAAGAGTACAGAATAGGTGATTCAGACTGGGCTTCGGTCTTCATGATAAAGGGAGCCCGCATCACGCTCTCTCAAAAGTCTTCGCAATCTGGAACGACCTTTTCCACGAAAAGGTGCCTTTAGAGTTCATTGCAGCAGCCTTCGGCATAATGGCATGGACAGATCAGCATGTATATCTGGTGCTCACCAAACGTCCGGAAAGAATGCTGGAATGGTTCAAATGGATGGAAAAACAAACCATCAAACACTTCGCACAACCACATCCAGCACTCAAATGTGCCTTTCACGCAACCAGATTCGAGGTGCCACACAAAATACTGCTTGAACTCTCGGATAAGGAAGACTCTTTGTGGCCACTTCCCAACGTATGGCTCGGAGTCACCGCCGAAAACCAGTCCACAGCAAACGAAATAATACCCCTGCTTCTACAGGCTCCCGCAAAAAAGAGATTCGTAAGTATAGAACCAATACTTGCAGAAGTAGACTTGATGTCCATTCAGAATCAGAGTATCACAGATGTGTGGTGCGAAAAACTCGACTGGGTAATTCTTGGTTGTGAAACAGGCCCCAATGCCCGTAATTCACACATGGCATGGATAAGAAATGTGCGAGATCAATGTCAAATAGCCCAAATACCTCTTTTCTTG
>WGFM01000005.1 GCA_015492245.1 Deltaproteobacteria bacterium
CTCCAGAAGGTTGCAAACCCGCCCCAGAGTGCCTCCAATGGGGTAAGCCCTGTCATCAGCGCACCTCTTCTATCCAGCCAAAGAACTCCGTGCCCATCTCTTTTATGTTACCGAAGTAGACGCGTTTTACCCTGTGTTCCCTGTCTACAAATACCGTTACAGGCGGAGCATCCACACCGTAGAGGGCAGAAATCGAGCCATCTTCATCGTAGCCTGCAGGTATTGCCACCCCCCTTTCTTCGAGAAACCTTTTGAATTTACTCGCACTGTCCTGTATGCCCACAAGGAGAAACTCTACCCCCTGGGGGTTGTATCTTGCGTATGCCTCCCTGAGGAATGGCGCAGACTCGTTCGAGCAGGGACACCAGGAGGCCATGAAGGTTATTACAACGGGGTCGCCTTCATGGGCATCCATCGTCCATGTGGCACCATCGAAGAGTGTGAGGCTGAAAGAAGGGGCAGGGCTTCCAACAACGATGAGGGAGCCCCCCTTACTCCCCTCTGAGCAACCCTGTGCCAGAACAACGGCACAGATAACCAGGAGTGCCATGATGTGGTTTCTATGAATATTAAAGCAGCTTTTCCAGTTCATCTTCCAGAAGTTCCTCTGTAACGGCGCCAAGGTGGGTGTATACTATCATGCCTTCTCTGTCCATTATGAATGTTGTTGGCACCCCCATGATACCGTAGAGCTCTGCAATGCTCTGGTCCTTATCAAGCCCTGTGGGAAGGGTGAGCCCATGTTCTTTTATGAACCTTCTTGCATCCTCTTCTGTATCCTGCACGGCGATGGCCAGAAAGACGACCCCCTTAGGGGAATACCGCTTGAATGCCTTCTCCAGCTCTGGTGCCTCTTTCTTGCAGGGGCCGCACCAGGAAGCCCAGAAGTTGAGCACAATGGGGCTACCCCTGTGCTCGGAAAGTCTGAATATGGCACCATCGAAGAGTTCTATGGAGAACTCCTGGGCCTCCCTTGGCTCTGCCCTGGGGGCATCCTCTTTCTTCTCTGTGCAACCATGGATGGCCATGAGAATCAACAGAACCAGAGAGATTGTCTTAAAGCCTCTTTTCATATTCTCCCTCGAAATCGGGTATTGGCAGCCGCCAGGAGAAGCCTCTCTTCTTTATGCCAGGGGGGGTTATAATCACCTCGAAGCCTTCAATGTCATCGAGCCTTACAGGTGGAAAAAGAAGGAGTCCCTCTTTGTGGTGGCCCTTGCTGTCCACATAGAGAACCTTCCACTCCATGGGCTCAAGCCTCTTACCTTTATACATCAACACAGATAGTTTTGCAAGATCCCACGCAGGAAGCACACTCTGATGGGTGTTGAGGAACACGAGGAATGTGGTGTTACCGGGCTCTATCCTCTCCTGCACACCAAGATAGGGAAGCACACTCTGTAGTTTGTCGGGTATGTAGATTATGTCTATGTAGAGGTCGTCTTCACCGAAGTCCATGCGCCACATGTATCTTTTAAGAAACCGCATGAGTTCATCTGATATGATGGTGGGCACATTGCTGAGGAAGTTCTCCTGAAGATAGGCGACCACGCTTCTCTTTACAGGCTCTTTCATGGCTGCCTTCTCTGACATCCTCTCTACAATATCCTCCCATTCCTTTGCGGTACGGGATGTCCTCTCTACTACATCGCGGCTGTGGCACCTTCTGGTGCAGGTGGCCTCATAGAGGAGTCTTCTTTCTGCCGGTGTTATGTCATTCAGCAGGGAATAGTTGTATAGCAGAAGCCTCGCACGGGTATATGTGTAGTGTATGCCACCCTCTGAAGGGTTCACGAAGAAGTATACAAAGCCCGCATAACCCGCAATCACCATGGCAGCCATGAGAACTATGCTTATGAGAAGGGCTCTCATCTTCGCTTAAGAAACCTCGCAACAGCAATGTATAGGAGGCCAAACAGAGCAAAACCCCAGATGATGCCACCTGCTATGGCTATGGTCCAGTCGGTGGTATCGAACCCTCTTGTGTACTGGTATATCTTACCGTGGAGTCTCTGCAGAGGAGTGAGGCGGGCCTCCTCTCCGTATTTGTTTATGAAGTATCCTATTACCTCTTCCTTCGACTTGCCCTGGGCGATGAGGCCTCCTATCTCGTTCTTCCACTGCAGCCCGCAACTCATGTTGCAGTCTTCAAGCACCAGCGGACAATCACATGGACAGGCCAGCTCCCGCGCAACCTCCATGACGGTGGCCGAGTGGGCGTGAGATGGAATTAAGAGGATAATTAATATAAGTCCTGCTATGCCTTCTTTGATCTTACAAACCATGCAACTATTACCCCGAATATAAGAAGCCCTGCGGCAAAGCCTCCGTAGAGCAGTATCCTGACCATCCTCTGTGTGGAATAGGGTGAACCATCTGGGGCTGTGCCACCTTCCATCATGGGTGGAGAGTACTTTATATCCACAGAGGGCTTCGTGTCTTCCTTGAAGTAGGAGAGTGTGAACTCCCTTGTGTCTCCTTCTTTAACATCTTTTATCTCGTATGTGAAGTGTGTAGAATCCCTTATAAGCCTGGGCTCTGCAGAGGGAGACACAACGAATCTTTCCGACCTTAACGGCTGCTGTATGTCCACCTCCATGGTGTCCACAGGATATGTTGTCTTTATGGTATAGGTGAAGCTTTTCTGTTTACCCCTGCCCAGTGCCGGTGTATGAAAGCTCAAATAAAAGTTGGGATACGGCAGTGTCAGGGTTATCTCGTCAAAGCCGTCTGTTGTGCGCACACTGTAGAGCTGGCAGAAGTGTTCTCCCCTTGGAGACACACTGCAGGCATCACTTACAACAGAACCCTGAGGTATGAGGAACCTTGCCTTTGCAGGAAACATTGTGGCATCCCGAAACCTTCCGTCGTATATAACCAGCACCCCGGGATCATCGTACTCTGGCCATATCTTTATGTTCATCCTCCCGATTCTAAGATTATCACTGGCCAGTGATGGCATCGAAGCTATTGTCAATAAAAGGATTATGTAAACTATGATATTTATCATGGATATAAAGTTAAAAGTTTTTTAAAAAAAATCTTGACAGGGTTGGTATGTTCTGCTATTTAATTAACCAGCTTTCCGGCGATTATATCATTGGAGTCTTGAAAAAGCAATGTTTCCTGCTTCTGTGAAAGAGGGGGATTAATCAGTAAGGAGGTCTTTAGAATGAGCAGTGAGGGTGCAAGAAAACTCATAGTTTTTTGTATAGCCCTTGGCGTTAGTATAGGCATTACTGCAACCACGGGTTTTGCCGGCCCTAAAGAGGGCAAGGCCATATTCGAGAAGCAGAACTGTGGCAAGTGTCATCAGACCCAGGGGCCTGCAAAGGAGAAGACATTCGAAGACCAGATGAAGAAGAAAGGCCCTGAGCTCTGGTATGCAGGCGACAAGTTCAGGAAAGAGTGGCTCGAGGAATGGCTTGCAAATCCCACCATTATAAGGCACCTTAAATACAACTCCATTACGGAGAAGAGCAAGGGCGGACATCCTTCACTCTCCAATGCCCAGGCAAAGGATGTTGCTGCCTATCTGCTTACACTCAAGTCAGGTGCCGTCAAGGAAGGGGTGGTCAAGGAGAAGTCCAGTCCCAGGGCAAAGCTCAACTTCAAAAAGAAGTATGGCTGCATCGGTTGTCATACCATAAAGAAGGGAAAGAAAAAGAAGATCGGAGGCGTGACAGGACCTGATCTGTCAGAGGCAGGCAAGAGGCTTAAGGGGGACTGGGTGTACATGTATCTTAAAAAGCCCAAGTTGTTCAAGCCCATAAAGCGTATGCCAGTATTTGCCGGCATTATAAATGATGCAGAGATGAAAGCACTTGCAGGCTTTGTAGCAAGTCAGGGGAGGAAGAAAAAATGAAAAAGAGGGCACTTCTACTTGCATTTTCCTTTCTTTTATTGTTTGTCTTCACAGGTGGTTACCAGGTGTGGGCAACTATGGCAAAGGAGAACTACGATTGGTACTGCACACAGTGTCATGGTCTCAAGGGCACCGGTGACGGGCCGAATTCAAGGCCCTCAAAGTATGACATAAAGCAGCCCGATATGTCTGTAACTCCAAGGAACCATAGGAGCGCAGAGGACATGAACAAGCTTTCGGATGAGGACATGAGGCTGGCCATAAAGGACGGCGGGAAAGCGGTGAGTAAATCCGCACTTATGCCGCCCTTCGGTAAGACCCTTACTGACAAGGAGATAGAGGATCTGGTAAAGTACCTGCGCAAGCTCTGTAACTGCAAGGGAAAATAACCTTGTAATCAGTGGGTGAAGTAGTAGATTGACAGAAGCGCTATAACTATAAGGTTTACCACAAGCCCTGTGAGTATGAGATAATCTGCTGGTGTTGGTTGCCACTTCATAAGTTGAATTATAATGCTAAAGGGCAGGGCTTGTCAATCAAAGGGTTGTTCAAAGGAGTGATTGTATCAAGATGAGTGAGGAAAAGGCAGGGCTGGCAGGACCTTTGATATTCGCAGCGGTGGTTATTGCAACACTCGTCTTCTTCTACTGGTTTCTGACAGGGCAAGGACATTAGACAACATGATGAAAAAACATGGCCAGGACAAAAGGCGTTGGTATAGAGGATATTAGATGAAGGCTATCATAGGGTTTGTCGTAAGTTTTGTCATAAGTCTTATAGTGTTTCTTTTGGTAGATCTCCTGCTTTTCAGGCTTCAGGGGTTGAGTCTGATATTTAAAGGGTAGGTTTCTCGAGGGTATCTGGCAAGCCAGATACCCTTTTTTGTTGAGAGGGGGCTTATGCAACCAATATTGAGAAGCAAGAGGGCTTTGTTGCTGCTTGCCCTGACGGGGCTTGTGGTGCTGTTCATGTTGATGGTGCCTGCTGGAGATGGTTACGTTCTCCACAGGACAGACGGCCTTGTATATGCCGGCGGTGGCGGTGGGGGAGGCTCAGAGGCGGTCTCTTCAGAGGGGGCAGAGGCAGGCAAGGTAGAGTACCCGCCTGCACCGAAACTCAAAGAGAGTGATTATCCCACCATATCGGGTATAAACAGCAGGGTCTTTGTATGGCTCGTTGCACAGTTGCATCTGTGGTTTGCGGCATTCGTGCTCGCAGTTCCCATATTCGTCTTCATAATAGAGGCCATCGGTATGGCAACAAAGGACGAGCGATACGACAAGATGGCCTACGAATTCATAAAGGTAAGCATTACCGCTTACTCTATCACAGCAATATTCGGCGGGCTTCTCGCTATCTCTCTCATGGTGTTCTATCCTGACTTCATGAAGTATCTGACACTAATCTTTGGCGATAGTTTCATATGGTATGCCCTCATCTTCTTTGCAGAGAGCGCCTGTCTCTACATATATTACTACGGCTGGAATGCCATGAAGCATGGCTTCCGCAAGTGGATGCATCTTACAATAGGGTTTCTCCTGAACGGTGTGGGCACCACACTCATGTTGTTTGCCAATGCATGGGTTACATTCATGATGAGCCCCGAGGGGGTGGATGCGAGTGGGGTCTTCGGCGGCAATATGTGGGAGGCCATACACAACCATCTGTGGAACCCCATAAATCTTCATCGCTTCATAGCCAATGTTGCCTATGGTGGAAGTGTGGTGGGTGCCTATGCGGCCTACAAGTTCCTGAGTGCAACCACTGAAGAAGAGAAGGCCCATTACGACTGGATGGGCTATACGGCGAACTTCATAGCCATAGCAGCACTCCTGCCACTGCCCTTTGCAGGCTACTGGCTTACGGCCGAGATATACGCCTACAGCCAGCAGATGGGCATAACCCTCATGGGAGGTGTGTTCGCATGGCTCTTCATAGTACAGGCAGTGCTCATAGGGGCACTGTTCCTTTCTGCGAACTATTATCTGTGGTGTGGTATGGAAAGAAGCGAGGGTGCCTACAGGTACACACCTTATATAAAGTATATAGGGTTTGTCATAGTGGTATGTTTCCTTGTGTGGTTCACCCCGCATACAATGATACTCACACCATCTGAGCTCAAGGCCCTTGGTGGGCAGTATCATCCAATACTTGGCCCCCTGGGAATAATGCCAGCAAAGAACACGGCTGTCAACATAATGATAATATTCACCTTCTTGAGCTTCCTTCTCTACAGAAGGGCCAACAAGATACCCACCGTAAGCTGGGCGAGTTTTGGCAATGGCGTGCAGATAGGCATATTCACTGCTGCCATGGTGAACATAATGATACTCGGTGTCTACTACGGGTATTTCACCAACACGGTCTACAAGGTTGCCTCGAGTGTGCCACAGGTGGTCGCAACCCTCATGGTTATAGTGGCAGGTGTGGTGATAGATGTGTTCATGTACAGGGGGGCGAAAGAGGTTGGCCCACTCAAGTGGGGCAAGATGCCCGAGAGAAGCCAGTATGCCCTGTTCCTGCTTGCCGTCTCGTTCACATGGCTTATGGGGCTTATGGGCTTCATAAGGTCTGCCATAAGGCAGCACTGGCATGTCTACACGGTGATGAGGGACAACTCTGTGGATGCATTTACACCAACAATAGGGTATGCGGCGAAGGTGGTCTCGGTGGGCACGATCATATTCATGGCCATTGTCATATTCATCTTCTGGTTGAGCCACTTGAGTGGCAAGAAACAGACAGAATATCAAAGGTGAGCCTATGGGTAACTTTATAAAAGTTGTGGTCTTCTCCCTGGTGGTCATATGGCTGTATGTTGTCTTTTCCGCAAACTATATACCACCCATAACCCCGGCACCGCCTCCAAAGGAAGAGGTGCTGGACCTATCGGAGATGACCATGGATGACTTCCTGGCCCTTGGTGAGAAGATATACGATGGGAAGGGCACATGCACCCTGTGCCACAACCCTGTTATGAAGAGGGCACCCCTTCTTGAAAGGACCGCCGTAGTGGCGAAGGAGAGGCTCAAGGATCCGCGCTACAGGGGTAAGGCAAAGACGGTAAAGGAGTATTTGTACGAGTCGCTGGTGGATCCATCGGCATATGTGGCAAAGGGCTATGGTGTTACAGGCACAAATGATACGGTAAGTCCCATGCCAGATGTATCCAAGGGGGCCATAGGGCTCAATGAGGTGGAGTTGTGGGCGGTGGTTGCCTACATGCAGAAGCTTGCCGGTGTGGATATAACCGTTGAGATACCAAGAGGTGAGGCAGTTGCTGCAACCGAAGAGAAGAAAGAGGAGAAAGAGGAGCCGGCAAGGACCCCGCAGGCTGTTCTGGAAAAGTACGGATGCAGTGCCTGTCATAAGATGACAGAAGAGGGTATGGACCCTGGACTCGGCCCCGATCTCTCGAAGATAGGGGCAAAGAGGGACAAGGAATACCTGAGAAGGGCCATTGTGGACCCCAATGCAGAGATTACCGAGGGGTTCTCACCGATGATGCCCGATACATACAAGGACCAGATGACGGCAGGAGAGCTTGAGCTTCTTGTAGAATACATGGCAGGACAAAAATAGGGGGCAGAAGGGTATGAGGTTATTACAATTCGTCATATGGGTCATCATATCTTACCTCTTCTTCAAGTTGCCTGGAATATTGATGGGCAAACCCATACCGAGTAGCCTTATCCTCATGTACATGTTCTTTGCGGTGGTGATGATACTTCTCGTTATGACCTCTACAGAGAAGTCCACCCGTGAGCTTCTTGCACCCATAAAGAGCATGCTCGAGGACCCATCGAAGAAACTCATAAGGAATGTGGTCTTCGTTATAGTGCCCATTGTGGCCGGGGTCATAACATACGAACAGATAAAACCCACCTATGAGGCACCTGTGGAACTGAGAAGCACCCATCCCGCACCGCCGTCTACCATAAAGATATATGGCAAGACCTATGATCTGCTCGCCCTGGAGAACCCCTACAGAAAGTATGAGAAGGAGGACCCTGAAAAGTTCAAGGAACTTGTCAGAGAGGGTGGGGAAGTATACTTCAAACACTGTTTCTACTGCCACGGGGACAAGCTCGATGGCAAGGGCCATTACGGACAGGGTTTCAACCCCCTGCCGCTTCCCTTCCAGGGTAAAGATACCATAGCACAGCTTCAGGAGAGCTATGTGTTCTGGAGGATAGCAACAGGTGGACCAGGACTGCCAAAGGAGAGCACACCCTGGCTTTCGGCCATGCCCATATGGGAAGACTTCATTACAGAGGAAGAGATATGGAAGGTAATACTGTTTATATACGACTATACAGGAAATGTGCCGAGGTCATGGGAATGATGGGCAGAATAATAAGCATAGTTGTTGTTGCCCTTGTCCCCATAGTTTTTGCAGGCTCCCCTCTTCATGCGGCCAAGGGGGATCCTGAAAAGGGCAGGGAAATCTATATGAAGAGGTGCTGGTGGTGCCATGGTGAAGAGGGTGCGGCAGATGGTCCAGCGGCAGAGTTCATGTTGCCTCCACCAAGGGACTTTACAGAGGGTGTTTATAAATTCAAGAGCACACCCTTCGATGAACTCATCCCCAGTGACGAGGACTTCTTCAATATGATAAAGGGTGGACTGATGAAAGAGCATGTGGCAGGATGGAATGGCATGAACAATACCTCCATGCCCGGCTGGGAAGATATGCTCAAAGACGATGAGATATGGCACCTTGTGGCATACATTAAGAGTATAGTTGAGTACGAACAGCCAGAACAGGGGCCCATAAGTGTGGGCAACAAGGTTGCCTCATCAGAGGATAGTATAGAGAAGGGCAGAAAGATATTCAGAGAGATGTGTGCAGAGTGCCACGGTGAAGAGGGCAGGGGCGACGGCACGAAGATGCTCAAAGACGACTGGGGCTATAGAACATGGCCCCGTAACCTCACAAAGCCATGGACATTCAGGATGACCGACACGGTGGAGGACATATACACACGTATCACCGTGGGTATCCCTGGCACACAGATGCCAAGCTTTGCGGACCCGGAGAGTAAAAAACGCCTTAACGACGAGGAGCGCTGGCATGTGGCAAACTATGTGGTCTCCATAGCCGCCCCTTACAAGAAACCGGATGAGAATACGGTTATAAAGGCCCTGCGTATAGAAGAAGAGGTGCCCGATAATCCCTCAAGCCCTGTGTGGGAGAAGGCAGAGTATACAAGCTTCTGGCTGGTCCCACAGATGATAGCGAAGGAGAGACACTTCAAGCCCTCGCTCGATTCCGTGTCGGTAAAGGTGGTTTACAACGACAAGGAGATAGCATTCCTTCTGGAATGGGATGACCGCACAAAGAGCGTGCCAGGTGATGCGAAGGCAGAAGAGATTGCAGCCGGAGAGGTCTTCAGAGATGGTGTTGCCATACAGTTGCCGGTTGTGGTGCCCGAGGGAAGTGAGAAACCCTACTTCGCAATGGGCGATAAGGCCAAGCCTGTGAGCGTATGGTTCTGGCAGAGCGAGACCACAACTGAGCCCCAGAGGCTCAAGCTTCTTGAGGGCAAGGGGTTTGATAAGATCGAGGAGAGAGACCCCTCTGCCATAGGGCTTACAGCCAGGGGGGTGTATGACCACGGCACATGGCGTGTGGTTATGAAAAGACCCCTTTTTACCAAAGAGAAGGATAAGGACATACAGTTCGTTGAGGGCAAGTTCATACCAGTGGCCTTTGCTGCATGGGACGGCAGTAACGGTGAGAAAGGTTCCAAACACGAGCTCACCACATGGTACTGGCTGCTGCTGAAGCCACCGGTTGGTGCAAGCATCTACATAGTGCCAATAGCTGTTGCAGTGGTGGTGCTGGTGGGTGAGCTCCTGCTTTTAAGAAGATTCAGGAAGGATTGAGACCATGTGGAAGGAAATCATAGTAGGTGTGGATAACTCCATATACTCTCTGTGGGCTGTGGATGCGGCCATAGCCCTGGGGAAGAGTTTCGAGGGCACCATAACAGGATGCCATGTGTATGCTGTAAGATTGCACGATTCACGGTTCAGGGCAATGGAGTATACATTGCCGGGGAAATACCTCAAGGACAGCGAGCTCGAAAGGCAGCGCCATGTGCACAATCTTCTCATAGAGAAGGGAATGAAGGTCATATCAGACTCTTACCTTGCAATAGTTGAAAAAAAGTGTGTAGATGGAGGTGTGGGTTTTCGCCCCCTGTCACTTGAAGGGAAGAACTACAAAAGGCTTGTGGAAGAGACCAACAGGGGTGAGTACGGGCTTCTCTGCCTCGGAGTAAGGGGTGTGGGGGCGGTGGATGACAGGGGCATAGGAAGCGTTGCGTTGAGGAGTGCTCGCAGGATAAGAAAAGACATGCTTGTTGTAAAGAAAGAGGGGGGCTTCAGGAAGGCGGACAGGATAGTTGTATGTGTTGATGGAAGCCTCAAGGGATATGGTGCTGTTGCGGCAGGCATAGAGCTTTCAGCACGCTTTGGCATGGAACTTCATCTTGTGGCAGTATATGACCCCTACTTCCATACGGTAATATTCCGTAGTCTCTCCAGGGTGTTGAGCGAAGAGGGGGCAAGGATCTTCAGATTCAAGGAGCAGGAAGAACTCCATGAGAAGATTATAGACGATGGGCTCGCAAGGATATATGGTTCCTATCTGAATGTGGCAAAACATATGGCAGAGAGCAGGGGGGTGGAGGTCTCTGTGCATCTGCTTGCAGGCAAGAGTTACGAGAAGATAAAGGAACTGGTAGAGGGACTCGAACCCTTCCTTGTTGTATGTGGAAGGACGGGCTCACACGCAGAGGAGGATGCTGACATAGGAAGCACGGCAGAGAACCTGCTCTTTGACTGCCATGCCAACCTTCTGTTCATGGAGAAGGAGGTATGCCCACCTGAAGGCATCCTAAAGGAGGAGACGCTTAAGTGGACAGAAGAGGCCAAAGAGCTTATGAATAAGGTTCCTGGATTCGCAAGGGGGATGGCAAAGAGCGCCATAGAGAACTATGGCAAGGAGCGTGGACATACGGTCATAACCTCATCAGTAATAAAGGAGGCCATGGAGGAGATGATGCCAGGGCACATGGAGACGGAGGATATGCTCGATGAGTAGACATGGAGTCCTATTTTGATTGACAAAGTTTTTTGATAAGGTGTATAATTTAACCAAATTAAAAGAATTTAATGATTAAAACAGAAAGGAGCGTGATAGTCAGAGAAAGGAGGAAGAACTTTTGAGATACCCGAACAAAAATAATAAAAAGGAGGTGAAAGGGAGCAATGGATAAAAAGACGAGGCGTAATGGTTTGGTGTGTTGGATTATTATGTTGTTAATTCTTGCAATCGGTCTTGTCGCTCCCTCTGGTGCTGATGCCAAGCAGAAGTCGAAGATACCGCCGTGGCACTATGCAGAGCCTGTTCCCACCGATGCCCCCACAAAGGATCCCGTGATGGGTTATGCTGCCGGTGGTCTGGATGGAAAGGTGGCCATAATAGGGTTCCCCAGCATGAGGACATACAGGCATATAGATGTGGGAGTAGACCTGCACGAGCCGGTATTCAGCGGCACAAACGCTGGTAACAAGAATCTGAGTCCAGACGGCAAGTATCTCTATGTGAACGACAAGGGTGCGAATACGATAGGTGTAATAAACCTGCAGACAGCCATGCTGGAGAGGCTTATAGCCCTTCCATTTCCCTTCGGTGTACACCACATAGCCCTCGATGACACGGGCAAGTATCTGTACGCTACCGGTGAGCTTGCCGGAAAGATGGCAAAGATAGAGATAGCAACGGGCAAGGTGTGGCTCCTCGACTGGGGTCCTGCACCGAGTGCACCAGACTATCTCGATGTGGACAAGAAGGGTAGATATGTCTTTGCAGGTAACTACTATCACTCCACGGTGGGTGTCTTTTCGACCAATCCATTCAAGTTCGTAAAGGAGATACCCGTTGGAAAGAACCCACATGGTGTGGATGTGATACCAGAGAGCACGATGGTGCTGGTGAGTGATAAGCTCTCAGCCACCATGACCGTCATAGATGTGGACAAACTCAAGGTAAAGAAGGTCATACCCACATGTGCAGGACCACTGCACACGGTGATGGATGTCTATGACAAGAACGGTGGCGTCTACGAGCCCTGGAAGGATAGCCAGAAGGGGCTTACCTCGAAGTACGCTTATCAGAGCTGCTTCGTCTCTGACAGTAATGTGAAGATAGACATCAAGAAGCTCGAGGTGGTGGACGAGATACCCATACACTACAGGGTGGGGCACATAGCCATAACACCTGAGAACAACTTTGTGGTATCTCTTAACAAGTTCTCAACAGGGCTCTTCAGCCCCACGGGTATAGTGTATCCCGTGAACTTCGAGATGTGGGATGCCAGAGAGGGTAGCCCCACATATGGCAAGACACTTAAGCTCATACCTGTGGATGGTGAGCCCCACAACATGAAGCTTCTCTTCGCAAGCCAGATCAAGCGCTGGAACATGGGACAGGCGGAGAAGAAGAAACTCTTCAAAGGCCCAACCCCTGCGCTCTTCCCTGCACACAGGGCAGATGCAAAGATATACTATCTGCCCATGGAAAGGTTGAAGCCTGGCATAAGAGAGGTGAATGGTGTAAAGGAAGTACATGTGCTGGCATTCAGCTATGGTTACATCCCCAGGCAGATAAGGGTAAACAAGGGTGATAAGGTAAGGATATTCGTTACCAATATAGACAAGGCAGCTGGTATAACCAAGAACCCCGATGTAACCATGGGACTCACCATATATGGTCCCTATGGACTCAGGACCAACCTGAGTGCACCAAGGGGTGTAACGGCAGTTGCCGAATTTGTGGCGGATGTGGCCGGCGAGTATGAAATCTACTGTCAGCACTTCTGCGGACCGCTGCATCTGGAGATGAGGGCGACCTTCTTTGTGGATGACCCGGAGAAAGGCCCAGCAAACCTTGCAGTTGGTGAATACGAGAAGGCCCAGGATGTACCAGGGCTGCTTGAAGACGGCCTGGAAAAGGCAAAGACTGTAACACACTGATTTGTCTGCTGACCAGGGGATGATTTCGCCCGGGAAGAGACCCAGGGAACCTTCCCGGGCGGGGCTTCCCTTAAGATAGAGCGGCAGACCAGAAGGGGGTGGCTTCTAAAAGATGGGTATGAAGGTAACAAGGAGGCTCTTCGTAACGACGCTCTTTATGGCGGTTGTGCTCGCAGGTTGCGGAGAGAGCGGGGTAGGTAGCAAGGCTGTTGAAAGTCCTGAAAGCGTTATAAAAAGGTTCTATGCCTACATAGCAGAAGGCGGACCAACGGCCATAGGGGAAGCATATAAAATGGTAGATGAAAGATGCAGGCTCAGCAAGGAAAGGTTCGAGTCCATAGTAAGGAACTATCCACCAGACTTCAATGTTAATGTGGTGGGAAGCAACATAGAAGATGACCATGCAGATGTGAGCATAGAGTACCAGATGGCTTCCATGTTCGGTGGTACATATACGGTAAAGACAGCCATACCACTGAGGTTTGACAGGAAGACCAACAGCTGGAAGGTGGACTTCACAGGTGAGACAGTGGATGACGAGAAATATACAAAGAAGCAATAGAGGTTTTTAAGAGATGGGGCTACTGGACTGGCTCGATGAAAGAACGGGCATAAAACAATGGATACAGAAGAAAAAGACTCAACCCATACCGGCTCATGTCAACATATTCTACTGCTTCGGTGGATTGTCCTTCTTCCTCATACTCATTCAGGTGGTAAGCGGAATATTCATGCTCTTCTTCTATGTGCCAGACCCGGCTATTGCCCTTGACAGTATAAACAAGATGAATAACGAGGTTACACTGGGATGGCTCTTTCGAAACATGCACAGGTGGGGGGCAACATTTCTTCTGGCAACAATGTTTACTCATATGGTAAGTGTATTCTATCACAAGGCATATCGCAGACCGAGGGAACTCAACTGGGTTACAGGGGTGTTTCAGTTTGTAGTTGTATTTCTTATACTGCTCACAGGCATATTCCTTCCATGGGACTGGAAGGCTTACTGGTCCTTTTCAATATGGGTGGACTATATTGCAACATGGCCTGTTATAGGCGGGTATCTGAGCAATCTTTTGCTCGATACATTTACCATAAACAGGGGTTTTGTTACACATATATGGATACTGCCTCTTGTGTTGATGGTGCTTCTGTGGTTCCACTTCAAGATGGTAAGAAAACACGGTATATCAGGACCACTATAAAAAAATATCTGGCCAGGTTTTTTCTATGGAAGAGAGAGAAGGCATGAGGGATCAGAGATACACTCCACCATATCCGCAGGAGTTTTACTCCTTCTGGCCAAGACATGTGCTGAAGGCAGGGGGGCTGGTAACCATAATACTTATGGCAATCGTGGTGCTTTCCTACTACTACGAGTTCCCCTCGGATGTAAACATGCTACCCCTTCCAGATGATGGCGCCTATATACCGGGGCCAGAGTGGTATCTGCTGGTGTTGTTCCTGCCATTCTGGTATTTTCCAGGCGATGAGTGGACGGTGGTTAGAAGCATTTTTACCTTCTGGCTTCCGTTGATCTTTGTGGTTTTTCTGATACTGGTGCCCTTTATCTTCGATAGAGGGTGGAGGCATGGAGAGAGGCTTCCTGCTGGCAAGAAGGTGGCATTTGCAGCGGTGATCGGGGTGTTTTTTGTAGTATCAGCGGCTGTTTTCTGGCGAGCAGGGGCTCCGGCAAAGGTCTATGGATGTATGTCATGCCATAATCCCATGATGGGTGCAAGGCAGGCGCTTCCTCCACCAGAGATGGGTGAATACTACAGGGTGGAACGCCAGAGACAGATAGAGATTGGCAAGTACAGGGCAGGTAAGACCATGGGTGAAGATATGGCCCTGGCCATTGGAGGAGTGGAGACCTATAAGGATGCAAACTGGCAGTTGAGACACATGTACGAGCCGACCATGACATGGTAATGCGAACAACAGGGACATATATCGTCTTTTTGCAGGTGATTATGCTTGCACTGATCTATAAGAGTACAATGGCAGAAGACAACAAAGTGGTGGAAGAGATAATGGTGCCAGAGGGTATAAGCTCTCCGGGAGAGGTCAGGGTAGACAACGATGGCAATGTGTGGTTCACAGAGAAGGTGGGCAGATCGATAGTCCTCTATGAGCCAGATGAAAAGCTATTTCGGCCATACAGGATACCCATGGAGTGGGGGAATGTGGGCCCAGAGAAGTTCACCATAGCCAGAGATGGCACCATATGGTTCTCTGTAAGAAGATGGGCTGAGGATGTGGAAAGAACAGATTTTCTCGGTAGACTCCTGCCAGACAAGGGAGTGTTTGAAAGATACAATATTCCAGAAGGGCATGTGCCAGAAGAGATAGTGGTGGATGAAGAGGGTATTGTGTGGTTCATAGATGTGAATGATAACGAACTGTGCAGGTTCGAACCCGATGGTCTGAAATTCGATGTGTTCGCCATACCCACACCAAATGCCTATCCAAGGGGGCTCGTTATAGATAATAGGGGTAACATATGGTTTGCAGAGGCCAATGGCAACAGGATTGGAAGGTTCATCGCAAGGGAGAAGAGGTTCGAGGAATACGAGATACCAACCCCGCTTTTCAATCCTGTGGCTGTAAGTGTGGATGATGAGGGCAGGGTATGGTTTGCAGGGTTGAGTGCAAACAAGATAGGGGTGTTCTACCCTGAAAGAAAGGTGTTCAACGAGTTGATAATACCAACACAGAGGGGGTTGCCCAACTCGCTCGGGATAGATGGAGATGGCAATGTGTGGTTTGTAGAGTATCTGGGTAACAAGGTGGGCAGGTTTGATCCTGTAACAGCAAGGATAGATGAATACACCATACCCACATTCAACAGTCTGCCTGGTAGCATTGCGGTGGACAGAGCCAGAGGGCGTGTGTGGTTTGCAGAGACCTCCACAGAGGCCAAAAGACTCGGAAAGGTGGATATAGAAAGGGTTAAGAGCATTGTTGAAGAGACAGCCCCCCTGACAACAGAAGACAGGACTGCCAGAGAGGGTAGAGTGGCTGGCTGGGTCTTTGTGTTGATAGGCATGGTGATCATAGGGCTGGCAGTATATCTCTATACTACAAGGAAGAAGGTGGGCAGATGAGACGGAAGGGGATGAAAAGGAGTATGCTGGCAATGCTGGTAATGTGGAGTGGTGTTGCCTGGGCAGATACATTCGTCTTCTTCGAGGTGCCCACGCCCTACTCTCTTCCTTCGAGGATAGCGGTGGACAACAACGAGGTGTGGTTTGTGGAGACCAATGCCAACAAGATAGGAAGGTTCAGTCCCTCTACAGAGAAGTTCGTTGAGTATGCAATACCAACAAAGAAGAGTATGCCCTTCGATATAACCATAGACCACAGGGGTGTCATATGGTTTGTAGAGCAGGATGCAAACCAGCTTGGAAGATTCGAGCCAGAAAACGGTAGCTTCAGGGAGTACGATGTGCCCACCGTGGAGAGTTTTCCCTACAGGCTTGCAATAGATGTGAGGGGCAGGGTATGGCTTACCGAGTTCTATGGCAACAAGATAGCCATGTTTGACCCTGAAAAAGAGGTGTTCACAGAGTACCAGATACCAACACCCATGAGCAGGCCCACAGGTATAGCCGTGGATAAGAAGGGCAGGGTATGGTTTGTGCAGAGCCAGGGAAGCAAACTCGGTATGTTGGAGCCCTCCACCGGAGAGATAAAGGAGATAGAGATACCCATGGAGTTTCCAATGCCGATCGACATGGCTATAGACGAGATGGATAGAATATGGTTCTCTGCAAGGCGTAACCAGAAGCTCATGATGTTCGATATGAACAAGGGGGACTTCAAGAGTTTTCCCCTGCCCGGTGGAGGCGTGATAGAGGGTATCTCACTCGATGGTGATGGTAATGTGTGGTTCTCCCTGAGAAGGAAGGGAAAGATAGGGGTGTTCAATCCTGAGAAGGAGAGCTTTTTCGAGCTCACCATACTGAAAAAGGGCACCCAGCCTAATGATATAAGGGTGGATACCAGCGGCAGAGTGTGGATTGCCGATGTTGGAAGGAACGGAATAGTAAGGGTAGACAGCAGTGTTGTGCGGGGCATGTGGGAAGAGCAGTCTTTCAACAAATATAAAACAGAACTTATAAAAAGGAGGTGAAGAAGATGAGAACAAAATATCTGTCAGTGTTAATGGTTGCACTATTTATGGCTGTTCTGAGCTTTTCTTATGCTATAGCCGCTGAGAAGAGATGCACAGTTGAAGGCAGAAAGGTGGAATGTCCTGTTCAGCCTGACAGGGTGTTAGAGAAGGCAGCCGAGAAGTTTGAGCAAGAGGCGTTGAGCATGATGGAAGGTGTGGCCGGAAGTACCTATGGTATAAGTGCCTATGATTACCTTACAGGTGTGGGCAAGAGAACACCTAAAACAAAACTGACAAAAGGTGATAGCGGATATGGTATGGTTACAGGTAAGACAGAGCTCTGGGACAGGGTGAAGAAGCCAGCCCCTGGTGAGACGGTCTACAACCAGTGGGTACACAACTGGTCCCCCAAGTTCGATAAAACACTTGTGCCAGGTGCAGACCCGAACGAGGGAAAACAGTGGTATTATGTGTATTGCGTGGATTGTCATGGCTGGAATCTGCAGGGTGATGGGCCAAGTGCATATCTGCTGGACCCAAAGCCAAGGATACTTACAAGAGGCAGCGATTATATGAACAAGAAGACAAACCTTGAGCTGTTTATGGCCATAAAAGGTGGCGGTGAGGCAATTGACCTTTCACCTGTAATGCCCACATGGGGCAATGTGCTTCAGGATCAGGATATATGGAATATAATCGCATTCATAAGGGCCATGGCAGATGTGCCTCCACCAAAGACACTTAAGGATTATCTGAATCCAAAGTCATCGTTCAATCCAAAATCCAAGGCCAACTCTATAACACCACTGAATGCAGCACAGAATGAGGAGTTCGAGGAGGCCCAGGAGATGCTCGAGGCGATGCTCGGCGGCCGCGGCGTTATAGAAGGTGGTAAGTTCGTGGAGGGTGGTCTGAGAAAGAAACCCGAAGATGTGGCAACCAAGGTGAAGAAGGGCTATTAATAGCAGAGACGGGGTTTTTTTCCACCCTTGTGGTGAAATAAAAAAGAGGGGGTAATTCTTCACAGGAGAATTACCCCACCTTTTTTGAGGGGTAAGCTTGCTGTGAAGAAGTATCTGATGGTGGCATTGACGATAATCGGGGTCGTGTTGGCACTGGCTCTTGTGCCAAACCCCCTGAACAAAAAGATGAAGGGTGAGCTCAAGGCAAGGGGCTATCTTGAGTATACCCCCCAGGAGGCGATGGAGCTCGCCTACGCAAGATGCACCACCTGCCATAACGAAGAGAAGATGATCAAGTACTGCTCAAGGTGTGGGCCGCCTTTCATAGTCGTGGTGCATTACATGAAAAAGTATATAGACATAGCACAGAAAAAAGGTGCCATGGATGTAAAGCAACTTACAGATGCCGAAGCCATTGCAATAACACAGGTGTGGAATGCGGTGGTGGGAAACTGGGAAGGAGACTGGAGAAAAAAGGACATCAAAAGGTTGCTTGAAAACGATGAGGCCCTGGCAAGATTCCTCGATGTGCCTGTGAAAGATAGGAAGATAGAGAGTGCACTTAAGGGTAAGACCGCACCAGGAGCATACAAGTATCAACAGGAAGGACTATGATAGAGGTAAAAGAGCTTGTAAAAGAATATGGAGACTTCAGGGCCGTAGATGGAATAACATTCAGTGTAGAGAAAGGCGAGATACTGGGCTTTCTCGGGCCAAATGGTGCCGGAAAGACCACAACCATGCGTATACTTACCTGCTTCTTCCCACCAACAGGTGGGACAGCAAAGGTGTCAGGGTTCGATTGCTTTACAGAATCCCTTGAGGTGAGAAAAAGGATTGGCTACCTGCCAGAGAGTGTGCCCCTGTATCTGGACATGAAGGTCAAAGACTACCTTGAGTTTGCCGCGGCTCTCAAAGGGGTGGAATCAGGCGAGGTGGACAGGAAGGTTGCAAGGGTCATGGGAGAGTGCGGCATAGAGCACATGGCAGGACGCCTGATAAAGGAACTCTCGAAGGGGTATCGCCAGAGGGTGGGGCTTGCACAGGCACTGGTGAATGACCCTGAGGTGCTCATACTCGATGAGCCAACCATAGGGCTTGACCCGAGACAGATAATAGAGATAAGAAAACTCATAAAGGAGCTTGCAGGCAGACGCACGGTAATACTCTCTACCCACATATTGCCAGAGGTGAGCATGGTATGCAAACGGGTCATAATAATAAACAAGGGAAGGCTCGTTGCAGTGGACACCCCGGACAACCTTACCGCACGGGTGCAGGGGGCAGGAAGGGTAGCCCTCGGTGTGAGAGGGCCAGCAGAGGCCATAAAGGAGAGGCTTGAGACCATAAGGGGTGTAAAAAAGGTGGTGATAGATGGCAGAAGAGATGATGGCACGATGGGGCTGAGCGTGGAGTTCGAAAAGGGGGTTGACCCAAGACCAGAGATACCAGAGGCAATAGTTGGCAGCGGGTGGGACCTTCTGGAGATGAAAACACAGGAGCTTAGCCTTGAGGACATCTTCATACGGCTTATTACCAGGGAGGAAGGAATGGTACAATGAGGAATATATACCTTATCTTCTCCAAAGAGCTTAAGTCCTACTTCACCTCACCAATCGCCTATGTGGTAATAACCATATTCCTTATAATAACAGGTTATTTTTTCTACAATATACTGGCCACCTTCTCTCTCATAAGCTTTCAGGCAGAGACAAACCCCATAATCGCAAGGCAATACAACCTCCTTAATATAAACGAGAGTGTGGTAAGGCCACTTTTTGGCAATATAAGCATGATTATGCTCCTTATGATGCCACTGCTTACAATGCGCCTTTTTGCAGAAGAGAAGAAGACAGGCACGATAGAGCTTTTGCTCACATACCCTGTAAAGGATGTGGAGGTTCTTGTAGGCAAGTTTCTTGCCTGTGTGGCTGTTTTTGGGGTGATGCTTTTTTCCACTATTACCTACCCTGTGTTGCTTATACTCCTTGGTGAGCCAGAGATTGGGCCAATAGTTACAGGTTATCTGGGCCTGTTTCTTCTTGGTGTGGCGTTCATCTCTCTCGGGATATTCACATCTTCCCTTACCGAAAACCAGATAGTGTCGGCAACCATAGCCTTTGGAGCACTTATAATATTCTGGCTTCTGAGCTACTCCATGCTCTTCGCACCACCTGAGATTGGAAGGCTTATCTCCTACATATCGATGACAGAGCACCTGGAAAGCCTTGCAAAAGGCGTGCTCGATACAGAGGACATACTCTACTATGTGAACTTTACACTGTTGTTTCTCTTTCTCACATTGCGCAGTATTGAGTCCAGGAGGTGGAGAGGATGAGAAAACTTGGCTGGGCAGGTCCTGTAGGGCTCCTTTTGAGTGTGGCTGGCGGGTTCGTATATGCTGTAACGAGAGAGCTCGGGGTGGTGGCCCTCTTTCTCATATGGGTGGGCCTGCTGCTGCTCTTTCTATACCTCTATCTCAACTTTCAGGACCTTGTAAGGCTTGTATCCAGGCGCTCCACACGATATGGCGCCAACACGGCAGTGATGATACTCATATTCCTTGTCATAATAGGTGTTGTGAGTGCCATGTCTGTAAAATACAAGTGGAGGCTGGACCTTACGGATAGCAAGCGATATACCCTTTCGCCACAGACAATAAAGATACTGCGTTCTCTCGACAGAGATGTAGAGGCGATAGCCTTCTACCGCAGTGATGAGAGAACAAGACAGGCCATGTTTGATCTTCTGAAGGAGTATTCCTACTACTCACCACACTTCAAGTTCTGGTTCATAGACCCTGATAAAAGACCGGCAGAGGCAGCACGCTATGGTATTACCTCATACAGAACAACCCTTATAAGAAGTGGTAACAGGCAGGAGATCGTGGGCTTTGAGTCAGAAGAGAAGGTTACAAACGCCCTTATAAGGGTTCTCAGTGATAAAGAGAAGGTCATATACTTTACAAAGGGACACGGAGAGAACTCCATCGAGGGGCTTGAAAAGGGTGGATACAGGGCTGCGAAGGACTCCATTGAGAGGGAAAACTACAGGGTTAAAGAGTTGTTCCTCATGGGTGTGGAACAGGTGCCAGAGGATGCCTCGCTTGTTGTGATAAGTGGGCCAAAGAAGGATCTTGTAGAAGGGGAGGTGGAAAAACTCAGGGCCTATGTGGAGGCAGGCGGCAGGCTTCTGGTCATGCTGGACCCTGCTCTTCTACCAGCCCTTGAGGGCTATCTTGAAGGTTATGGGTTTGAGATAGGGGACAACATAATAGTGGACAAACTGGGGCAGATATTCGGCACGAACTACCTTACCCCCGTGGTTACAGACTACAACAAGGCTCATCCCCTTACAAAGGAGTTCAACCTTGCCACCTTCTTCCCAGTGGCAAGAACGGTGGAGATAAAGGATGAGCCCACAAGGGGTAACTACACCCTCGCCCGCACAGGCCCAAGCAGCTGGGCTGTTACAGAGATGAGTGCACTTGAGGCAGACCAGATAGAGTTTGTGCCCGGTAGAGACCGGAAAGGCCCCCTGGGCATAGCAGCCGTGAGTGTCATAAAGATAGAGGAGAAGGGCAGAAAGGACGAAGAGCTTAAAAAATGGGCAAAGCTCTTCGTGGTGGGAGACTCGGACTTTGCAAACAACACGAACATAAACCTTGCTGGCAACAGGGACTTCTTCCTTAACATCGTAAACTGGCTCAACGAAGAGACCTCAATGATTTCCATAAGAAAGAAGGAGGCAGACATTTCCCCACTTGTGCTCACCCTTACACAGGGCAGGCTTGTGTTCTGGCTCTCTGTGGTAATAGTGCCCTCGGTGGTTGTGGTCATAGGCATAGGGGTGCTCATGCGCAGGAGGATGAGGAGTTGAACTTTGCAAAAAAGACCATATTCTGGCTCATAATACTGGTAATAATAGGCGGAGGGCTCTACCTCTTAGACCGCAGGGCAGAGGATGTGAAGATTGAAAGAGAGAAGGCCATGAGGCTTTTCCCCTTCCTGCCCCAGGAGGTTACCGCATTTGTAATAAAGAGGAATGATGGACAGACCATAAAGATGGAGAAACGGGATGAAGTGTGGTGGGTTGTAGAGCCCGTCATCGACAGGGGTGATGAGGAGACAATAGAGAGCTTTCTCGATAATGTGGTGAATGCAAGAAAAGATGCCATACTCTTTGAAGAGGCAGACTCTGAGAAACTCGAAGAACTTGGGCTTGCAAGGCCCTACATAACGGTGGTCTTTACAACCCCACGGGGCACAACACAGGTAATATTCGGCAGGAAAGGGCCCACCCACAACATATCCTATGCCATGCTCGAGGGAGACCCAAGGGTGTATCGCATACACTCGGATGTGGGAAAAGAGGCGGACAAGGGACTCTATGACATGAGAGACAAGACCATAATAGCCTTCGAGCCACTTGAGACAAAAAAGATAGAACTCTATAGAAAAGATAGAAAAAATGTTATAATAGAACAACCCCTGGGTGGCAAGTGGGACATGATAGAGCCCATAAGGGCAAGGGCGGACATAGAGAAGGTACTCGAGACCCTTTACAGGTTGAAAGAGTCGGATATAAAGTATTTTGTAGACAGGCCATCAAAGGACGAGGACTACGGGTTCGGCGAGCCCATCCTTGAGCTCTACATGGAGGATGAGGAGGGGCGCCAGGGGCTCATTGTGGGCAGAAAGAACAGAAAGATAAGGGGATACTTTGCAAAAAGGGATGGTGCCGAGAGGGTCTTCGTTGTGGAAGAAGACATGGTGCACCATCTGCTCCAGCCAGCAGAACACTGGAGTGCAGAAGATGAGCGTATATAGAAAGATAATCCTATCCATAATGTTCGTGTCTCTGCTTGCCATCTTTCAGGGCTGTGGCGGAGGAGAAAAGGAGAAGACAGAGAAGAAGGCCGAAGAGGTAGCCACAGAGAAGGTCGAAAATGCAGAGGCACCACAAGAGGAGATGGCAGAAGAAGAGGGAGATGCAAGAGAGCTGAAGCTTGGCGTTATAGGCCCACTTACAGGGGATGAAACAAAGTACGGCCAGAGTGTGCTTGCAGGGGTGAGGCTTGCCGTAGAGGAGATAAACTCCAGAGGTGGTATAGGGGGCAGAAAGATAAAGGTTATAAGCTATGATAACAAAGGAGAACTCGAGACAACCGTAGAGGGTATAACACATCTTGTACACGATGAACATGTGGTTGCCATACTGTCTTCACCCACGGGGTGGTCAACCTTTGCGCCAATACACCAGGTGAACCAGACGAGAACCCTCTTCTTCTCTGTGGGAACCAAGAGAAACATAGAAAGAAGCGGGCCCTATATATTCCGCGTTGGGCTGCCAGATGAGATTGCAGTGGAAGACCTCCTGGAGCTTACCACAAAGAGGCTGGGATACAAGAACTACGCACTTGTAACATCATCCATAATAGATTACTCCCTTGCACGAAGCTATCTCTTCAAGAACGCAATCCTCGATAGGGGTGGCACCGTGGTGCTCGAGGCAGATACATACAATACCTACGAGGGCAGAAGCGAGGTTGCCAGGGTGGCCGAAAAGATTAAGAAAGGTAGCGGCATAGATGCCATCATATACACGGGTGATGCAGAAGAAGGGGGTGAGTTCGTAAGGGAGCTGCGTAAACTTGGGGTGGAACTGCCTGTTATAGGAACAGAGGTCTTTGCAGAAGAGGCCTTCAGAAAGAGCGGTGGAGATGCCATCAGAGAAACCATATTCTACACAGCCTATGCACCTGAGCTCAATGAGAAGACAGAGCATTTTGCCCGCTCCTACAGAGATGCCACAGGCAGGGAGCCTGATCTGTTCTCAGCCCTTGCCTATGATACCTCGCTCCTCATAGTAGAGGCAATCGAGAGGGCAGACTCGACTGTGCCCACACAGGTGATGGATGCACTGCTCCATATAGAGGACTTCCGCGGCATTACAGGGGATATGAGCTTTACACCAGGTGGTGAGCCCGTGAAACACCCCTTCATATACCAGGTGAAAAACACTGGAGAAGGTGGACGAGTTTTGCTAAAATAATATTAATTAACAAGGAGGTAAATACCATGAAAAGGTCATTACTTTCTCTTATTCTTGCTGGTGTATTAATGGCTGGCTTCTCTGGATACAGTGCCGCTGGAGAGTATAAGAAGATTTCAGAGGCACAGCTCAAAGAGGCGTTGAAGCATGAGATAAA
>WGFM01000006.1 GCA_015492245.1 Deltaproteobacteria bacterium
GCCTCGAGCCAGTTCCTGCCAACCCCAACCTTCACCTCAAGGGGCACGCTCAATTCCACAACCCCCTCCATCTCTTCTTTGAGCACGGCCTTGACCCTGTCGAGGGCGTCCTCTCTCACTTCCAGCAGAAGCTCATCGTGTATCTGGAGTATCTGGTGGGCACAGAGCCCTTCTTCTTCAAGCCTTCTATGCACCCTTATCATCGCCATCTTTATTATATCCGCACAGGAGCCCTGTACGGGGGTATTTATGGCTATCCTCTCACCTGCCCTTCTTACATTATCGTTCGTGCTTCTGAGCTCTGGCACATACCTGCGCCTGCCGAAGATGGTCTCCGTGTAGCCCCGCTCCCTTGCCTCCTCGATGGTGTGCTCTATAAATAACCTTACCTTCTTATAGTGTTCAAAATACCGCTCTATGTACTCCTTAGCAGCCCTTACATCTATGCCCAGTTCCTGCGAGAGCCCGTGGGGGCCCATACCATAGATGATGCCAAAGTTTATGGCCTTTGCCCTGCGGCGCATCTCACTGGTTACAAGCCCGGGCATCACGCCAAAGACCTCGCTTGCGGTCTTTCTGTGTATATCCTCTCCCTTCCTGAATGCCTCAAGAAGTCCTTCATCTCCTGAAAGGTGTGCAACGATCCTCAATTCAATCTGCGAGTAATCACCACTCAAGAACATATACCCATCCTCGGCAACGAAACAGCTGCGGATTCTATCGGCGAGCTCACCCTTTACGGGAATATTCTGAAGATTCGGGTTGGAACTCGAAAGCCTTCCCGTGGCAGTAACCGTCTGGTTGAAAGTGGTGTGTATCCTTCCCCTCTCATCAACAAGGGAAAGAAGGCCATCCACATAGGTGTTCTTAAGTTTCGATAGCTGCCTGTACTCTATTATGGCCCCTGGTATCTCGTGATACCGGGAAAGGATGGTCAGAACAGCCTCATCGGTGGAATAACCTGTACGGGTCTTCTTTACAGGCTTAAGCCCCAGTTTTTCGAACAGAAGGTGTGCCAGCTGTCTGTGGGAATTGAGGTTCAGCCTGTAGCCTGCAATGTGATATATGCCCTCCTCTATCTCCTTGAGCCTTTCTGTAAGCTCTACAGAAACCCTTTCAAGCCCATCTGTATCGAGCCTTATCCCCCTTTCTTCCATAGAGGCAATGACCTCCGTAAGGGGCATCTCGAGCTCCCTGAAGAGCCTGAACAGGCCATCCTCCTTGAGCCTCTCTGTGAGCACATCGGAAAGATGCCATGTAGCATAGGCCCTCAGATAGGGCATTCTTGTGGCATCAAAACGAAGCTCTGTATAGTTGTAGCTTATGTCCTCGAGCCTGTGTGATTGCGCAGGGTTCAGAAGATAGGAGGCTATGGTTACATCCACCATATCACCCCTTATATCCACACCATTTTTCAACCCGTATAGCCACAGCCCCTTTGCGTCGTCTGTAAGTTTTAGTAGCCCCGGGGCTTCCAGAATCTCTCTCAACCAGCGGGCCTCCTTCCCCTCAATCTGCCAGACCACATCCCCGCCTGCGTATAGATACAGGGTGTCTTCTATGCCATGGTCTTTCCCATGTAATGATACAGAAACCCTTCCAGCCTTACAGACCTCCTTGAGGAAGACCTTCATGGCCTCCTCGTCCTCTATATTTTCTGTCCTCACATCAGGCATGGTTGATGGAATGAGTTCCTCTATGAGCCTTGAGAACTCAAGCCTTTTAAGAACTGTGGCAAGCCTTCTGTAGTCAGGTTCTTTTCTGGCAAGCCCCTGGAGCGGGCACTCAAGGGGCACATCCTTCCTCAATGTTGCAAGCCCCTTTGAGAGGAGGGCAGCCTCTCTGCCCTCTTCAAGGGCCTCTTTTACTCTCCGTGGGGTTATCTCGTCCAGGTGGGCATAGAGGTTCTCAATGGTTCCGTACTGTGCGATGAGTCTTCGGGCTGTCTTCTCCCCTATGCCACGCACCCCGGGGATGAAGTCGGTCCTGTCTCCAACGAGTGCCAGAAAGTCCGGTATGCACTCTGGGGCCACGCCAAGCTTTTCCAGGACAGCCTTTCTGTCGAAGAACCTGTCTTTCGTATAGTCGTATACCACTATACCATCATCTACCAGCTGGAACATATCCTTGTCAGATGTTACTATGACTATCCTTATCCCCTTCTTTGCAAGCCTCTCGGCAAGGGTGGCTATTATGTCATCTGCCTCGAACCCATCCTTCTCCATGAGCGGTATGTTGAATGCCCCTATGAGGTCTTTTATAAGTGGAAGCTGCATCGAGAGGTCATCGGGCATGGGGGGACGCTCGCTCTTGTATTGTTCGAACATCTCGTGGCGAAAGGAAGGCCCCCTTGCATCGAGGGCTATACCCACATAGGATGGGCTGTAGGTGTTGAGTATCTTTCTAAGCGTCTGGGCAAACCCGTATACAGCGTTTGTGGGCATACCATCGGATGTGGAAAGGTGTGGTATGGCGTGGAAGGACCTGTATATACAGGATGTGCCGTCTATTATGAACAGTTCCTCTGCCATCTATCTTTCTTTTAGTATTCTGTCCACAAGGCTCTTTATGCCTCTGTCAGAGGGACGAAGCCTTTGTGCTGTACGCAGGTGTTCAAGGGCCTTATCCTTCTGCCCCATCTTTATATATGTAATGGCCATATTATAATGTATATCCGCACTGGAGGGGTCAAGCTCTATGGCCCTCTTGAACTCTTCGATGGCATCTTCGAATCTTCCCAGCATCCCGTATGCATTGGCAAGGTTGTTGTGGGCCTCGGCATAATCTGGCTCGAGCTCTATGGCCCTTCTGTATTGCTGAATGGCATCCTCAAGCCTTCCCTTCGAAAGGTATACAAGCCCCAGGTTGTTGCGTAGCACCGCTGATTCATACCCCAGAGAGAGCGCCCTCTTGTACTCTATCTCTGCCGCCCCGAGAAAGCCTGCCTCATGATAGGCAAGGGCAAGGTTGAGGTGCAGTAGCCCGCTTAGAGGCTCGAGCCTTATCGCCCTCTGGAAGGCCTCGATGGCCTCGGTGGGGCTACCCTTTTTGAGATACAGATTGCCAAGGTTGTTGTATACCTGCCACCAGAGGGGGTCTATCCTTATGGCCTTACGGTATAGTTCCTCTGCCTCATCGAGGCTATCCTGCCTCTGCCTTACAAGCCCCAGGTTTATGAGTGTGGGAGCGAAGTCTGGCTCGATCTCGAGGGCCCTCTTTATCACCCTCTCTGCCTCATCGAGCCTGTCTGCCTCTATATAGGCCTTACCAAGGTTGTTGAGTGCTCTCAGCTTCTGCGGGCTCTTTCCTGCCACATCATGCCACAGTGCCACATCCTCTTTCCACACCATGTTTCTCCACAGTGTAAGTCCTGAAAGCAGGGCCACCACACTGAGGTAGATAACCCAGTCCTTTCTTGCACAGCACATTCTACTCCTCTACTTCGAAGGCATGGGGAATGTGCTCTATCTTGAGGCCATCTTTATGGACGGTAATTCCCACCACATCGAACCTCACATTGTGGTCCTTAAGTGCCGGGTTTTCTGTGATGTAATACTTCGAAGCCTTTATTATGTGGGCCATCTTTGTTCTGTCCACAGAGTCCTGTGGGGTGCCGAAACTATGTGAGAGCCGTGTCTTTACCTCAACGAACACAAGGGTATCCCCATCGAGGGCTACAATGTCTATCTCTCCACGGCGTGTCCTGTAGTTCCTTTCGACTATTCTGTAGCCCTTTTTTTTGAGAAACCTTTCTGCCTCCTTCTCGCCTGCCTTTCCCAGGCCCATCCTTGCAGTGGAAGGGGCAAAGAGCCTTTTGAGGATACCTTTCATTTTAATGGAGAAAAACTCCTTCTATGTATTGGTGAGGGTCCTATCTCATCGAGAGTGGTTATATGGTCTTTTGTGGGGTAACCCTTGTTTGTCTCGAAATCGTAGTCGGGGTAGAGCCTGTGGTATGCCCTCATTATGTTGTCTCTTACGGTCTTGGCCACGATGGATGCTGCTGCTATCGTTACACTCAATGAATCACCCGATACGATGGGTATCTGTGGTATCTCCATTTCCGGAATGGAGTATGGCCCGTCTATAAGCAGTATCTGAGGGGTTACGCCCTTTTTCTCGAGGTTTTTAACAGCCCTCTTCATGGCCGCAAGGGTTGCCCTGTGTATGTTGAGGCTATCCACCTCTTCTGTCCATACAACCCCCACACCCACAGAGGGGCTGTTGAGGAATATGCTGTAAGAGAAGGCTTCTCTCTTTGATGGGGAGAGTTTTTTCGAGTCCCCGAGGCCGAGCTCGAGGAGTCTTCTTGAAAATACAACTGCAGCGGCAACCACAGGGCCTGCTATAGGCCCCCTGCCTGCCTCATCTATCCCTATTATTACATCATAGCCCTCATTGAGGGCCCTTGCTTCAAAGGAGTCCATAAAAAGGTCTTCTTAATCCCTGCGCTCTTTTATTCTTGCCTTCTTGCCTTTAAGACCCCTGAGGTAGTAAAGCCTTGCCCTTCTTACCTTCCCCCTGGTTTTTACAACTATGGATTCTATACCTGGTGAGTGGAGAGGAAATGTCCTCTCCACACCTATACCGTAGGAGACCTTCCTTACCGTGAATGTTGCGCCTGTCCCCCCGCCTCTCCTTCTGATTACCACACCCTCGAAGGCCTGCACCCTTTCTTTATCGCCCTCTTTTATCTTAACTTTAACCACCACCGTATCTCCAGGACGAAACTCCGGGATGTCGGTCCTCAGATATTCCTTTTCTATGCCTGACAGAATGCTGTCCATCTTGAATCATCCTCCAGAAAACACATATAACTTAAGATAAACTAATTTACACCATTAACCCTTTCCAGTCAACTCTTTTATGAATCTTATGTCCTCTTCTGTGAGCTCCGCACTATCTAATAGGTCGGGTCTTCGCTCAAGGGTTCTCTTTATACTCTCTCTTCTTCGCCACCTTCTTATCTCCTGGTGGTGGCCTGAGAGCAACACCTCTGGAACCCGCATACCCCTGAACTCTGGGGGCCTTGTATATTGTGGGTATTCAAGGAGCCCTGTGGTGAATGACTCTGTCTTGAGGGAGTCCTTCTGGCCAACCACCCCGGGGACAAGCCTTCCAACACTATCTATAAGGACAAGGGCTGCTATCTCTCCGCCTGTGAGTATGTAGTCTCCAATCGAGACCTCCATATCCACAAAGGCCCTTGTACGCTCGTCTATGCCCTCGTATCTACCGCAGAGTATTATGAGGGCCTGGTATCCTGCAAGTTCTTCTACAAGCCGTTGATCAAGCCTTACACCCTGTGGGGTTGTAAGTATGGTAAGGGTACTCTCGGCGTGGCATCCCTTCTTTACCGCATCGAGGCAGCTTACCACGGGCTCCACCCTGAGCACCATGCCTGCCCCACCACCATAGGGTGTGTCATCCACGGTTCCGTGTTTGTCCTGTGCGTAGTCCCGTATATTGTGGAGGCTTACCTCAAGGAGCCCCTTCTCTATCGCCCTTCCTATTATGCTCTGGCTGAGTGGGGAGGAGAAGAAATCAGGAAAAAGGGTCAGAACACTGAACTTCATCTTCTACTTTCCAGACCCCTCTGGCTCGAGCCCTTCGGGAAGCCTTACCACGATTCTACCCCGTTCTGGCTCTATGGCGAGTACCACATCCTCTGTGGCAGGCAGAAGGAGTTCCTCTCCCTCCGGTGTCATGACCTCGTAGACATCGTTGCTTCCTGTGGAGAATATGTGGCTGAGGGTGCCCAGGAGGTTGCCATCCCGGGTTACCACCTTGAGTCCTATGATCTCAAAGGCGTAGTATTCACCCTGTGGAAGAGATGGCAGTGTCCCTCTCTCGACGAAGACCTCCTTACCTATCATGGCCTCTGCCTCGTCTCTTCTTCTAATATCTCGCAGCTTGACCAGGAAGACACCCTTGTGTCTTTTGATGCCCTTGACATCGTAGGGGGTGTCGTCTATGTAGAACTCTTTGAGGAGTCCTTCAAGGTTTGATAGTAATCCATCCATTTCTTCTTTTTCTATGTAAGGGAGAACCTTTAGTTCTCCCTTGACACCATGGGCCCCTACGATCTTACCGAAGGCTACCTTCCTGTTACTCAACTATCTCGAGGACTGATCTTTTATTGAGCTTTGTGCTTGCAGCGGTAAGTATGGTCCTTATGGCCTTGGCGGTTCTTCCCTGCTTGCCTATGACCTTGCCCAGGTCCTCCTTTGCAACAGCAAGCTCGATTACCGAGGTCTTCTCACCCTCGATTTCAGACACCCTCACCTGGTCAGGGTGATCTACAAGTGCCTTTGCGATGTACTCAATCAACTCCTTCATCACTGAACCTCCTTCAAGCGTGTACTTTATTTGATGTGGATTAGTTAGCCTTCAGTCCTGCTTTTTTGAACAGTGATCTAACCGTCTCTGTTGTCTGAGCGCCTCTTTCAAGCCACAAACGGAGTCTCTCCTCCTTCAGTTCCACCTTCGCAGGCTCCCTGGTCGGATCATAGGTGCCGACCACCTCTATGAATCGGCCGTCCCTTGGGCACCTCTCATCTGCAACCACGATCCTGTAGAAAGGTCGCTTCTTGCTTCCGTGTCTTGCCAGTCTGATCTTAACAGCCATCTGCTTGCCTGTTCACCTCCTTCGAGTATTTGCCTACATGGGCAGGAATCTACGCAGCCCTTCGGCCCCGCGTTTCCTTATTACCTTCATCATCTTGCGCATCTCGTTGTATTGTTTTACAAGGCGGTTCACATCCTGCACAGTTGTGCCACTGCCCTTTGCAATGCGTCTCCTCCTTCTTGCATTAAGGATGGAGGGGTTCTTTCGTTCCTCCCTGGTCATGGAGTTTATTATGGCCTCCACCCTGACTATGTTTCGCTCGTCCACCTTTATACCCCTGGTCTTTGCAATATTGCTGAACCCTGGTATCATGGAGAGTATGTTCTCTATTGGGCCCATCTTCTTTATATGCTGAAGGTGTTCCCTGAAGTCCTCCAGTGTGAAGCTGTCTTTCTTTATCTTCTTTTCGAGCTCCCTGGCCTTCTTTTCATCCATGGCCTCCTGGGCCTTCTCCACAAGGGTGAGCACATCCCCCATATCCATGATTCTGCCCGAAAGCCTGTCAGGATGAAATACCTCCAGGGCATCGGCCTTCTCCCCAAGGCCAACGAACTTTATGGGTTTGCCCGTTACCATGCGCATGCTCAGGGCGGCCCCTCCACGGGCATCACCATCGAGCTTTGTGAGGATTATCCCTGTAATACCCACCGCCTCATCGAACCCGGAGGCACTCTTTACCGCATCCTGGCCTGTCATGGCATCTGCAACGAAGAGCACTTCCTGGGGAGAGAGCACCTCCCTCACCATCCTGAGCTCATCCATGAGCGCATCGTCAATATGCAGCCTTCCAGCAGTATCCACTATAAGCGTGTCATAACCCTTGATTCTGGCAACCCTCAAGGCCTCCCTGCATATCTTGACAGGGTCTGCGTAGCCCTCCACATCGAAACAATCTATACCATTGGCATCGGACAGTTTCTTGAGCTGCAGCACCGCCGCAGGTCTCGAAAGGTCTGCAGGCACCACATAGGGACTTCTGCCCCTGGACTTTACGAACCTTGCGAGCTTAACTGTGGTGGTGGTCTTTCCGGAACCCTGAAGCCCCACCATCATTATCACAGAGGGCTTGCCCTTGAAGACAAGCTCCTCACTGTCCCCCCCCAGTATCCTTGTAAGTTCATCCCTTACTATCTTTATGAACTGCTGCGAGGGGGTTACACTCAAGAGCACTTCCTCGCCGAGGGCCTTGCCTTTTACCCCCTCGATGAAGTCCTTGACCACCCTGTAGTTGACATCCGCCTCAAGAAGGGCTATTCTGACCTCTCTGAGGGCTTCCTCTATGTTTTTTTCCGTTATGCGGCCATGTCCCCGTATCTTCTTGAACACGCCGCGCAGTCTGTCGGAAAGGCTGTCGAACATCTATAACCCCATTCTAAAATACTATTTAACTGAATTATTATAAGATAATTGGCTCTTATGTCAAGGTATTTCAAGAGGAAGTCTGTAAATAAAAAGGCTTGTCTTTTTGGAGAAATCGTAGTATATTCACCATTAAACAAATCTTTTCATGCTAAGGAGGATACCCCTATGGCACAGAACCTTGATCCAATAGCCGAGTTCAGGGAAGACCACCGCAAGGTCAGAGACAGTGTGCTCGAAATCGCAGAGGCACTGAGAAACAGGGACATACAGAAGGCAAGAGAGGTCCTGGGCAGGCTCGATGCCATGGTTGGTCCTCATTTTCGCTACGAAGAGGAAAGCCTTTATCCCACTCTCAGAAAGTTCCTTGGAGAATATGTGGATGACCTCCTTGAGGAGCACGACTCTGCCATACAGACGGCACGCGCCTGTGCCGAGCTTCTTGGCAAGGACTCGCTCACCGATGAGGAGGCCCGCGAGGCAGAAAAACAGGCGATGGCGCTTCTCGTGCATGTTAGCAACTGTGATGGGCTTGCCATACTCTCGGAAAGGCTCGGTGAGAAAGAGCTTGAGGCCCTGGCTGAAAAATTCACCGAGGCAAGAGAGAAAGGTGTGCCCCTTCTTGAGTGGGCTGAAAAGATAAGGGGCAAACATTGAGCCCATGGGAAGGGATGATACCTTCAGGGCATGCTTCTTTATGCACTCAGGTGCATATGACCGCATTCACGAGGCATTCGCCCTTGCCAATGTAATACTGGCAAGGGGTGGTGAGGTATACATGCTCTTTACCTATGGGGCATTGAAACGGCTGGTAAGGGGCAAAACAGACATGATAGATGAGTGTGAGCCCACTCCCTTCAAAGAAGAGTTCCAAAGACATCTTGAAAAAGGCTCTATAGAGACCATCCTTGAGATGCTCCGTATGGGCAAGAGGTTGGGCAGGCTCAAGATACTGGCATGCTCAGGGGCCATGGGGCTTCTAAACATCTCGAAGGATGACCTCATAGAGGAAGTCGACAAGGTTACAGGGCTCGTTGGTTTCATGGACATAGTAAAGGATGCAAACCTTACACTCTACATATGATGACTGAATGAGTCTTCCTGCCAAATACCGCTATACCTCCAAGAAACTCGGTGAGATACTCATCGAATCGGGCCTTATATCCGAACAGCAGCTTGCCAGAAGCATTGAGGAACAGAAAAAGAGACGCAAAAGGCTTGGTGAAGTCCTCATAGAGCTCGGCTACACAACAGATGAGGATATTGCCAGAACACTCTCCATCCAGCTGGGCATACCCTATGTGGACCTTGCCACCGCAGTGGTGGAACCAGAGGCCATAGACAAGGTGCCAGAGAAGATTGCAAGAAAACACCTTGCCCTGCCAGCAAGTATAGAGAAGAAGGTGCTCACGGTGGTCATGGCAGACCCTCTCAACTTCGAGGCCATAAAGGACATAGAGTTCGTCTCTGGCATGAATGTACGGCCTGCAGTATCCACACAGACACAGATACAAAAGGCGATACAGCGTTACTACCACCTCTCGGAACCCCTCCAGGAAGTGCTCGAGAAGATGAGCCACGGATTCGTAGAGGTTGTGCCAGAAACGGTTGAGATGGTGCAGGATCTCGAGCTCGAAGATGCCATAAGAAAGGGTAAATCCCCTCCCATCATACGAATGGTGAACAACATCATCTACCATGCCATAAAAAATCGGGCAAGCGATATACACATAGAGCCACGGGAGAAATCGGTTGTCATAAGGGAGAGGGTTGATGGACTCCTCAGGGAGGTGTTTCAGTTGCCCAAGTGGGTGCAGGGGGCTGTAACATCCAGAATAAAGATAATGGCAAGGATGGACATAGCAGAGAAACGCATACCCCAGGATGGCAGAATCAAGATAAGGGTGGAAAACCGGGAGATAGACCTGAGGGTGTCCACCCTTCCAATCCATTACGGTGAGGACATAGTCATAAGGGTGCTTGACTCTGCAATGGCCATAATGAGGATAGAGGAACTCGGGCTCATTGAGAAGGACCTCAAGCGCCTCAGAACCCTCATAGAGGTGCCACAGGGAGTGGTGCTCGTTACAGGGCCCACTGGAAGTGGCAAGAGCTCAACCCTCTATGCCATGATAAACCACATAAAGAAAGAGGCCATAAACATAATCACCCTCGAAGACCCCATAGAGTACGAGCTCAAGGGAGTCAACCAGGTGGCCATAAACGAGAAAACAGGGCTTACCTTTGCATATACCCTTCGCTCTGTGCTCAGGCAGGACCCGGATGTCATCATGGTTGGAGAGATGCGTGATGCCGAAACCACAAGGATAGCCATACAGGCATCCCTTACAGGACACCTTGTGCTCTCTACCCTTCATACCAACACCGCAGTGTCCGCAATCATAAGGCTTAAGAATCTGGGAATAGAGCCCTATCTTATAGCCTCGTCCCTTAACGGCGTGGTGGCACAGAGGCTTGTGAGAAGACTGTGCAATGACTGCAAGGAGACATATATGCCAACAAGGGAAGATCTCCTCAAGCTCGGTATCACCTTCATGCCAGAGAAACCAGTATACTTCTGCAGGGCAACAGGCTGTAACACATGCGACAAGACAGGATACAAGGGAAGAACAGGGTTGTTCGAGGTCATGGTGTGCAACAGCTTCATAAAAGAACTCATAGCAGGTGATGCGCCAGAAGAGGCCATACTAAAGGCAGCGGTGGATAGTGGCATGAAGTACATGGTGGAAGACGGCATAGAGAAGGTAAAAGAGGGGATAACATCGGTAGATGAACTCCTGAGGGTGCTCTATGTAAAAGAAGAGATAATCATGTGCAGGGGCTGTGCAAGGCCCCTTAAGTCGGACTTCGTTACATGTCCCTACTGTGGATACTCCATCGTATCCAGGTGTCCCACCTGTGGGCGTCATCGCGAGACAGAGTGGAAGTTCTGCCCCTATTGCAGAACGAACTTCAAACCACCTGAGGAAACAACCCCTGCCCTCTGAAGAACAAATTCTCTACAGGCATCACCTCTTTTCCACCTGAAATATGGTGTAAAGATTACCCTCTGCGTTATAGGTGAAACTGTGTATCCTGTGGTAGACGAACCCCTCCTTCTCTGCCCAGTCCCTGAAGCTTTCAAGATGCCTCTCCCCCACTATGAGCTTGAATGGGGGGTCTACCCTGGATGCATCCTCCCTTATGACCATGCCTGTCATGCCTATTGCCCATACTATCTTTTCGTTTCTGTAACGGTAGAAATAGAAGGGGCTGTCTCCAACCACCTTCCTGGTAAGTATGGCACCCTCTATATCCCACTTTCCCCTGCGCTCGTGAAAATCCCTTACAAGAACAGTCAGGGTGGTCGAAAATATCAGGACCGAAAGAAAAAGCGCAAGGGCCTGGTTCAGGGGCCTCTTTCCTTCCTTCCATGCCCACAGGGATACTGCAATGAAGGCTATTACAAAACCGAGCACATAGGGTGGAGAACCATCGAGCCACATATATACTGTGCCTATGATGCCTGTAGCGGCAAGCAACGCTGGGCTTACAACCTGCCCATACCAGAAGAACCTTACAAGAGGGCTCAACCCATCAGCACCCCTGTCCGAAACCTCTCTGAAGAAGGAGGCAACAAGCAGTGCCGGTGGCATTATGGTGGGCAGAAGATAGCGTGTCTTCTTCTCGGGCACAAGGCTTACAAGCAGAATGGTTGCTGCAAACCATACAAGGAAGAAGAGGGTAGACCTTCTGTTCCCATCTGTAAGGAGATAACCTTTACCTTCCTTGAGGAACGGCAACATCAGTGAGCCAAAGAAGGCAGCTGTCCATGGGAAAATACATATGGGCAGGTAGACAAAATAATGAAAGAACCCCCTTATGCTTCGGGTATGCCATGCCTGCACCTCTTCCTGCAGTATGTCGAATGTTTCAGGATACAGAAGGTAGACCGCCATGTACCATGAAAACCCGATTACCACGGAGCCGGCAAGCACACCACCCATGGTAAGCCACCTTATCCTTACCCCCTCTGCAAGGACCATGGCCACAACAAATGGCAGCATGACCGAGTAGAGTGTTACAGGCCCTTTGCTCATTATCGAAAGTGCCCACAGGAGTGCGGCTCCACCACCCCACAGCACCCTCTTTTTCGTATCCTTGAGTGCCCTGTAGAGCGCCCATACCCCACCGAATGCGAATGCTGCGGCGAAGACATCCCACTGGATGCGCTTCCCCTCGTAAAGCATTATGCCACTTGTTACTATAACCAGGGCTGCTACAAGGCTCCATGCCTTATCGAACCAGTTTCTCGAAAAGAGATAGGTAAAGAGGGCAGCAAGGAATACCATGAGTATAACAGGAAGGCGGGCAACATATATACTGCTGGTGGTGCCAGCAAGCTCCATCGAGAGGGCGGCAAACCATGTGGGCAGTGGTGGTTTTCGCACCCTGGGTTCGTGATTCATCGTTACCACAAACCAGTTGCCATCTTCCACACACTCCCTTGCGCTGACTGCGCACCTGGCCTCCATTATCTTTGGTGTAGGCTCCATCTGTATGAGGATGATGTAGAGTGTAAGGACCAGTGCCGCTATAGCGAGCACGATGGTGGTGTCTTTAAGGCCGTTTATCCTTTCTGGAAGGGTTCTCATGGAAAGAGCTTGTCAGGACAGGTCCTGTGGCAGGCTGCTACCACGCCGCTCTCTGTAGATGAGCATAAGGTTTCTGGTGTAGATGAAGACACCCATGGATTGTCCCAGTATGAAGACAGGATCCTTTCTCCATATGGCGTATGTGAGGAGCAACAGTCCGCCAGATATGCTCAGATACCAGAAGGCTATTGGTATAACACTCTTGCCCCTCTTTTCACTTACCAGCCACTGGACTATGAATCTGCTGGCAAAAAGCGCCTGTCCTGTAAATCCAATGATAAGCCATAGAGTGCTACTCACCTTTTATACTCTCCTTTTTTTTCGGCATACATCATATAGAGGTCTCTTACGTTATGTGTGTGGCTCATCTCCTTTATCCTGTAGTCTATCATGCGCCTTCTCATCCACCTTACAAAGAAGGTATCCACCAGCCCCACCCACAGCCTGTTCGATATGCCATACTTTGTCTTGCCCCGTATTCTCATCCTGTGGTTCACAGGGACCTCCACAGCCTTCCAGCCGCGCATCTTTATGAGTGTTGGCAAAAACCTGTGCATGCCCTCGAAGACCATGAGCCCATCAAGACACTCGCTTCTGAACACCCTGATGGAACAACCCACATCCTTTATGTTATCCCCTGTTACCATGTTTCTGAACCAGTTACCTATGCGTGAGCAGACCTTTCTTACAAGAGAATCTCTACGCTTTCTCCTTATTCCGTTGACCACATCCACATCCTCTCTCTCGAGTATCTCTATGAGTCGGGGTATATCATGGGGATCATTCTGCCCATCTCCGTCGAGGGTTGCCACCACTTTGCCCCTTACATGCCTGAAGCCTGCCATAAGGGCTGTGGACTGTCCATAGTTACGATCAAGTGAGATAAACTGATGCCTCTCATCCAGCGCATGAAGGCTTTCGAGAAGAGACAGGGTAGAGTCCGTGGAGCCATCATCCACCCATATACACTCCCAGCTGCCTTCCCATTTGTCGAGCACACCGGTAATCTCACTGGCGAGAGGTTCTATATTTGCCTCTTCATCCTTGACCGGAACAACTATGCTGAGGTATGTATCGCCACGGATTACCATATCATCTGCTAACAGACATCCTTATGCGTAAAATATCCTTTTGGATATATCATATTATTTTACCCTTTAAAAGTCTACATTTGCAAGGAAAAACCCCCACCATGGAGGCCAAATACATGAAAAAAACTCTACCCCTTGTGGCCTATCTCGTAGAGGCTGAACCCCCGTGCACTGTAGAGCATTGTAAGGTGATCTCTAAAGAGGCCTGAAAGAAGGGCAAGCCCTCTGACATCGAAGTTGTCATAGGAGAACTTCTCGAAAAGATGGTTGTTTATGAATATATGCGTGAATCCCTTTCTGGACAGCTTATCCCTTAGTTCATCTGATGTCCTGCTCCCCATTACAAGCCTTATAAGGTTTTCTCCAAGCCTTCCTTCGTAGTAGTAATCTCTCTGCCAGTAGTAACCCCTCTCGCCTGTAAAGAAGAATATGACCCTTGCATCTTCTGGAAGATTTCTGTTTGCCCACAGGACAACCTCATAGTCGGGCAGCACCCTCAAAAGGTAGGCATCCCTGGTCTCCCTGCCGGTAACATATCCCAGAGGTCTGTACCTCTCATACAATCCATATACATAAGAGAGGTTGAACAGAAACATGGCTGCCAGAAGCAGGACCACCACATGCCTTGCATACCTCCTTTCAAGTCCCTCCTTTATGGCAAGGGCAACCAATATGATGAAAACGGCAAGGGCAGGCAGTACATATCTTGTGACGAGATCTGTAGTGAAAAAGGCTACATAAAGGTATAAAAAACAAAAACACACAAGATAGCCGAACCACCCCTTCTTTTTTCCTACCAGAAACATCAGGGGGATGAAGGCAACAAACACAGGGTTGAGCACCCCATCGAAGTGCTGCATGCTTGAATCCCTTCCCTCGAGAAAGATCCTGAAAGGCACAAGGAGTATGTCCAGTGTATTCTCTCCATACAGGATATACCTCTTCTCAACAGGTGAGAGTGCCTCACCTATATAAAGCCTGTCTACACCCTTTATCATGCCACCCATCAGGGGATGGAAGGGGTTGCCCACCCATATATAATTTCTTATAAGATATGGCAGAAACAACAGAGCAGGCACAAGAGAGTAAAGAGAAAACTCCTTGATACCAGTGAGCAGGCCCTTTTTTCTCGTGGAATACCAGAGCACAAAGACCGAAAGGATAAAGACCGTTACCGCCCCGTTATACTTTACCCCCACGGCAAACCCACCGGCCATGGCAGAAAACAGTAGATACCTCTTTCTATCCTCATCCATCCACTTAAGCAGAGCCACCACAGAGAGGGTCGAGTAGAATGTAACTCCGAGATCAACATAGGCACTTGCAGATAGCTTCACCACCACAGGGGTGGAGAGAAAGACGAGGGCAGCCACAAGCCCATAGAAGGTGGACACCTTCTCTCTTATATAGTCGTATATGAGCAATGCCGTAAGAAGGGCGAATCCAAAGTGTATATACCTGGCAGCTGTGTCTATACCCAGGTAGAGGGGTATGATATAGAGGTAGTCCAGATTCATGGGCAGGTAAGAAAAACCCATGAATGGTATCTCGTAGATACCGCCTGCCTCAAGATATAGCTCTGGGACGGCAAGGTGGTGTATGAGGGCATCCCTTGAGACAGGTGGCGTGGATACAAGGGGCAAGATGAGAAGAATCACCCCCACTATAGAGGCTGAAAGTGCGGCCTCCCTTGCACCCGATCCTCTGAAGTATGAAGGCAGGCCACCAGATAGCACTGCTATTGCGGCAATCACTGCCAGCCCTGGCAGAACAACGAACCCACCCCGCAGAATACCCAGATGCCCTACAAGGAAGACATACATGCTTGCAAGCCACAGAAAAGAACCAGTGGCGAAGAGTCTATGGAAAAGCGACATGGATGCACCTGCTCATCATTGTGTGCACACAGAAAGATGGGGCTTACAGTGCCTGTTGGGGTCGGGTCAGGCCATCTTTCCCTGTCTTGCCAGAAAATCCCCCACTGCCAGCCTCACCATGGCACTAACGCTCCAGCGCTGTCCGAGCCTTCTGGTATACTCGCTGGCAAGTTCCCTGAGAAGTGCGAGCTGGTCTTCCTCTATGTTCACACTTATCTTTACGAGTTTCTCTTCGTGATGGTGGTGTTCTTTCATCTTTCCTCCGCCTTGAGTAGTTTAAGCCCCCTTCTGGCATCCTCTGCAAGTGGACTTTCGGGATACTCCCTGAGGAGTCTCTCCATATTCTCTATGGCCTTCTTCCTCTCTCCTTTTTCGATGTGCTCCAGGGCATCCTCCATGAGGGTGAGTTCCTCCTTGCTTATGCTGATGTCCTTCCAGTAAAGCCCTTCGTCCACATTCTGTTCCGCTCCCTTGACTCCTGCTATGGCCTCTCTGTTCTCCTTCTTATCATCCTTGCCCTTGGTAACCATCTTTAGTTTGTGGGACACATTCTTGAGCCACACACTCAGTGCATCCTTAATACCTTCAGAAGCCATTGCCCCGGCCGAAAGAAAAAGCATAAGGATTGCAAACACGACTAACCTTTTCATCCCTGCAAACCTCCTTCTTTAACCATTTATATCTGTATACAGTGTTATGTATCTGTCTTTCAGTTTTCCGTCTATCTCAACAGCCTTCATAAAATAATACTTTGCCATCTTGCGGTTGCCAAGCCTCATGTAGGCCCGTGCAATGTTTACAAGTATGTTGCCATCCTCCTTGTCCAGATTATGTGCCATCTTGTAGTACTTGATGGCCCTTTCGTATCTTCTTTTAAGGTAGTATATATTGCCCATGTTGTTCAACAGTGCTGGCTTTCTATCAAGTTCCGGAATGCTTCTTGCCACTTTCAGCGCTTCGTCGAGCATTTCCTCCATGGCATAGAATCTTACCAGTCTAACAAGCCCCGGGGTTCCGAGCCCTTCGAGTTCTTTCCTTACATGTTGAAGCCTCTTTTTGCGGAACCTTTCGAGTTGCCTGGAAAGTCTCTTCTCTACAGCTCCTCTGTCCAGCTTTACAACAGCTGTTCTTGCTGGCAGGTTGGGGGCAAGGTAGAGGGCGCGTGCCTTTTCAAACTCCATTATCCTGGGCTTGTTGCTCAACCTCCTGTAGTTTTCCACACCTTTCTTCCATGCCTCGGTAAAGGATGCTCCCACAACTGTTGTCTCCACAGGTATCCATATGGCACCCCCATAGGGCACATAGCTTTCTTCTGGAAAGCCGAAGTATATGCTTTCATCTTCTGATACACCGGTATCAAACATGACGAACACATGGCCTGGCACATCCACAATGGCTGTCCTTATGCCCACGGCCTCGAGCAATGAGGAATAAAGGCTTGTAAGGTCATCGCAGTCGCCAACCTTTCTTACGATGGTCTCCCGTGGAAACTGCACAAAATCAACCACCCCCTTGAGTCCAGATACAACGCTGTAGGGTGAATTCGGGTCCTCCATGTAGGATATGCCAAGAACCCCCATGGCCTCAAAGAGGGCGGCTGCCTTGACGAGATTACGGCCGAGCCCTCTATCGCTGTAACCTACCACGGCATCTGTAGCAATATCAACTACAACAGGGTCCCTCGGTGTTATAAAAGAGGCTATCTTCCCCTTGTCATCCCACAGGAGGGCATGTTTCTCATACACATATATGGGACTGTTGAGAGTAACCACACCTCTCTTTCCCCTGTCCATATAGGTTACCTTTATCTCGGACTGTATGAATGTGTTGTCTGTTATGTCGAGTATCTTGCTGTTGAAGACTATGTTCAGGGTTTTCTTTACAGTCTTTCCGGGTGGAAGCTTGCCTACGGTTATCCTTGTGGGATAGTCTATATACTTTTTGACAGCTATGGATATGGTTACATCACCCAGGGGGTTAGATGTTGTATTCTTAAGTACTATCGTTCCTGCAGGATGAATTGCATAGTATTTGTAGTTACTGGAGAAGACCTTATCGAAACTGACCTCTACTTTAAGTGGTGGCTCTGCACCCCCATGTTCTGAAAGCCGTTTCTTTACAGAGCCCATGGTGGTATGAAATCTATCGAACAGTTTCGCATAGGAGTTCTTTATGGCTGTCTTCCTGCCCATCGCATCGTCCACATGGATTATTCTGGTTCTGTCCCTGAGATGGGCAAGTGGTTTGAAGGGGTGCACACTGTAGAGGGTCATCTCAACCCTACCATCAAACTCCTTGAAGTTACCACCGAGCACCTGCTCGCCTATCTTTATATCCTCTACAAGTTCCACAGCCACATCCACAGCCTTAAGTTTATCCTGTATCTTGTAGAACTCTCCCCTGCCAAGGTCCTCCACCCTGTATCCATGTGAGGCAAGCTCTTTTATAAAGTCCTTTCTATATCTATCGCTTCCCCTGTGGGTTATAACCCCTATCCTCAACCCCTTCTTTTCTGTTCTTGAGTCCACCTTCTCCTTGAGTCTTCCCGTATCAACAAACATCATGTAGATGGCACCATCTTCTGTCTGATGGATGGTCTCTCCTGTAAGCACATAGTCGGGGATATGTGGAAGCACCTTTTCTCTGAACAGTCTTATCTCCTCTGTGGTGGGCTCTTTTATGAGTTCATAGAAGGCCTGCTTGAGTGCCTTCATTTCCACCACCTTTGATACCACACCAAGACTTGTGCCACCTTTAGGCCTGTTCTCTACGAATACCACGGCCACCCCTCCAGGAGGCTTTTTGAGAAAAGGCAGCCTCACCCCTGATGAGCCTTTTATGGCAGCCATGGTAAGAAGGCTTATATGTTCACTTCTACCCTTGAGTCTTTCAATGGCTTCCATCTTTCTGCCTGTTCTGAAAAGTGAATAGGCGAGCGTAGCATTCAGAGCCGGGTTATCCTTCTCTTTGAGCAACTCTGTGGCAGAATCTGCTGCCTGCGCCCAGTTTCCGTCGAGAAGGGCTCTGGCAAATCTATCCTTTGTGTCTGTATCAGGGCTGGCTGGTATTGCCTGGGTTGTCCAGATAACGAGGAGAAAGGTTAAAGGGATTAGAAGCCCCCTTATTCCATGCATATTATATTACACCTTCTGCCAGTATTTTCTGCATCTGCCGTTTTATTTGTGTGGCATCCACACCCTTGTTTTCTGCTATAAAGCGTGCCCTTACCAGCTCTATCAGGGATTTTCTAAGGTTGCCACTTTCTTCAAGTCTCAAGGCCTTCTGGAACAGTCGCTTTTCCGCTTCTGAGAAGATGGCCTTAAGCTTTCCTCCCATCTCTCTTACCACTTCGTCTTCGACGGTTTTAAGGAGTTCCGAGTCGGCAGGTAGATTTGGCAGCCTCTCCTCTATGTTTATGTCTCCTATGCTGACGCCCTCTCTTCCCTCAGAGGTTCTGGCCTCCTTCTTCTCCACCACATCCACATATATGATGTTACCGTTCGAGTCCACTACCCTCCATCCAACCGACACGCTGGCCACCTTTTTGTAGTGTGTAATCCTGTATTTCACATTTTCGAACACTGGTTCATCAATATACTTTGGTGGCTCACTGCCTGTCCTTCCCTTTGCGGCCCATTCCTCGTATGCAGGATTAAGTGCTTTTCTGGTGCCCACCTTTGCCCTCATGGTCTTGAAGTTGTTGAGAACAGAGTTCTCCACCCTGTAATCCGTAACACTTCCTATGATCAGATAATCAGCCCCTATGAGTTTCAGTATATCCCTTCTCAGCTCTCCTCCCTGCAGTGCCTTCACCTCTTTCTCCTTTATTATTGCCTCCATGGCACTTCTCTCGAGTATCTTCACATCCTTTCCCAGTTCATTGTATACATAATAGAGTATCCGTGTTGCGAGCATATTGCCTGCGTCCACATTGTAGGAGGGTCCGCTGAAGGGTATTATCGCAAGGGTTGGATGGGAATATCTTTCGAGCTCTTCCTTCCAGCCATCCTTGAGGGCTATTATCTCTGGATAATCGGGCTCTATCATTGAGACAACATCGACATAGAGGTATGCTATCTCCTTTTCACCATTCTGCCACTCCTCTTTTGCCCGCACAAACATCTCGTCAACCACCCTTTTTATCTCTCCTGCTGGCACGGAGACATGTCTTCTCTTCTCGTAGGGCAATCTCTTGATCAGGGATATGGCCTTAAGGAATGTTGCACCAGAAGAGAGCAGGAGGTCCTCTCTTGAGAACTCCATCCCTGCCCTTAGAAGCCTTTCTGCCCACATCTGCAGTGTGGTATTTATCAATTCTGTTGCCTCTTTCGTATCGCTGTAGGCAATGGAAAGTTCGGCAAACCTCAAGGCGCGCTCGAAGTCTTCCTTCCTGAAGGCCCTCTTTGCCTCTTCAATGTGATACCTGTAGGAGTCCCTGTCTTTTGTCAATGCCAGTTCTTCTTTTACATCCCTGAAGGCAGGGTCTATCTCGTAGATGGTGCCGAAGATCCTGTGTGCAACCTGCCATCTCTCTTCTTTCCTTGCCCTTAGACCCTCTTCATAGAGTGTGCTGAGAGTTCTTGCCCTGTATTCCTCAACAACTGTCTGCCTCGATGGATCAAGCCTTACAGCCTTCTCAAAAAGGACAAATGCCTCCTTAATCCTCTTTGCTTTCTCCTCTGTGTAGGCCTTTTCCATGAGGTCTCTTACTGTCTTAATGGTATTCTCTCTCTTCTTCTCTATCAGGGCTTTCACCCCTGTAATATCCACAGAGGGGTTTATCTTTACAACCTCATCAAGCTCTTTTTCGAACTGTGCGAGCCTTTCCATTGGCACGGGCTCTGGGGTATCTTCTACAGCCATCGTCAATGTCCTGAGCCTCTGGCCTGCGTACTTGCGGCTTGTCTCTTCCATCTTGTTGCAGAGAAAATCCGAAGGATTCTTTGCACAGAGCTCTTTGAGTATTCCATATGCGTCTGCGTATCTACCCTGCTTGATGGCACTGTAGTAGTCTTCCCTCTGTTTGAGCGCCACACAACTGTAGAGGAATGCCACAAGGGTTATAAGTATGATACCTCTCACCATGCTTTCTTCTATAAGCCCCCTGTCTCCTTTATATATATTCATTTCTTCTCAAACTTCTTCCTAATATCCTCTTTCCAGTCTCTGTGCTTGTTCATTATTCTGAGCACCTCAAGGGGATCGTCTGTAACCTTTATTATATTGAGCTCTTCCCTGTCTATGGTACCATATTTTAGCATAGTATTTTCCATGAAGTCGAGTATAGGTGCCCAGTACTCTATACCGAACAGTATGAGAGGGAATGGATATATCTTGTGTGTCTGTATGAGTGTCAGTGCCTCGAAGAACTCATCGAGGGTTCCGAACCCACCTGGCATACACACATATCCCATGGCATATTTTACGAACATCACCTTTCTTGCAAAGAAGTATCTGAAGTGGAGGGATCTGTTCTGGTAGGGATTTGGTTTCTGTTCTTTTGGCAGTGTTATGTTGAGTCCGACAGATAGCCCTCCACCGAGCATGGCACCCCTGTTTGCGGCCTCCATGAGGCCAGGGCCTCCACCTGTTATGATCGTATAGCCATTTTCTGCAAGTATTTTTGCAACCTCAACGGTCTTCCTGTAGAACTTGTTCCTTGGCTTGAACCTTGCAGAACCAAATATGCTCACCGCTGGTCCTATGTCTGCAAGCTCTTCGAAGCCTTCTACGAACTCACTCAGTATACGAAAGAGCCGCCATGTTTCTTTCCCCTTAAGGTCATCTATGGTTGCCATTCCATCTACTCCCACTCTATGGTGCTTGGTGGTTTTGAGCTTATGTCGTATACCACCCTGTTGATGCCTCTTGCCTCGTTTATAACCCTTGATGATATGCGCTCGAGCACATCATACGGCACCCTTGTCCAGTCTGCGGTCATGCCATCCACACTGTCGACTATCCTTACGGCAAGGGTATTCTCGTAGGTTCTCTCATCTCCCATAACACCCACTGTCTTTACAGGAAGGAGCACCGCAAATGCCTGCCACACCTTTCCATAAAGGCCTGCCTTCTTTATCTCCTCGAGCACTATTGCATCTGCCTTGCGCAGTATGGCGCACTTTCTTGGGGTAACCTCTCCGATTATCCTTATGGCAAGCCCAGGGCCTGGGAAGGGATGCCTCTCTACAAGCTCTGCTGGAAGGCCAAGTTCTCTACCAAGCACCCTCACCTCGTCCTTGAACAGCTCCCTCAGTGGTTCCACAAGCTCAAGACACATCCTCTTTAGAAGTCCTCCCACATTGTGGTGGCTCTTTATGGTGGCAGAGGGTCCCTTGTGGGACACACTCTCTATCACATCGGGATAGAGGGTGCCCTGTGCAAGGAACTTGACCCTCTTTATCTTTCGTGCCTCCTCTTCGAACACCCTTATGAACTCGTTGCCTATGAGCTTGCGTTTTCTCTCGGGGTCTACGACACCCCGGAGTTTTTCGAAGAACCTCTTTCTGGCGTTTATCCTCTTTATTCGCATGTGGAAGTTCTCTCTCAGTGTTGAGTATACCTTCTCTGGCTCACCCTTTCTCAGAACCCCGTTATCCACGAATATGCAGGTAAGCCTGTCTCCCACCGCCCTGTGCACAAGGGCGGCGGTAACCGCAGAGTCCACCCCACCACTTATTCCACATACCACCCTGTGGCCATCCACCTGCTCTCTTATCCCTTCCACCGCATTCTCTATGAAAGAGCCCATGGTCCACAGTGGCCTGCAGCCACATATCCTGAAAAGAAAGTTCTTCAGTATCTTCTTACCCTTCGGGGTATGCACCACCTCTGGATGAAACTGCACACCAAAGAACCTTCTTTTTTTATCCTTCATGGCCCCTATTACACCCCTTTCGGTATGTGCAATGGCCGTAAATCCAGCTGGAAGCCTCTCAACCCCATCGCCATGGCTCATCCACACCTTTATGGGTTCATCCCTGAACCCACTGAAGAGGTCTTCTGTGTCTTCTATGGTGAGATAGGCCGGGCCGTACTCTCGCCTCTCACTTCTTTCCACCTTTCCGCCAAAGAGCCTTGCCGTAAACTGCATGCCGTAGCATATACCGAGCACAGGTATGCCGAGATCAAAGAGTACCTTTGAGACCTTCGGGGCACCCCTATCGTGCACACTCGATGGCCCGCCTGAAAGGATTATCCCCTTTGGATTAAACCTTTTTATAGCAGACAGTGGTTTGTTGTATGGGTGTATCTCGCAGTATACATGGGCCTCCCTCACCCTTCTTGCTATGAGCTGGGTATACTGGGAGCCGAAGTCAAGTATAAGTATTCTGTGCCGGTGTATGTCCTTCATCTTACTTTATCTCTATCTGGTAGTTTGGGGCCTCCTTTGTTATGACCACATCGTGGACATGGCTTTCCCGAAGGCCCGCAGGCGTTAGCTTTACGAACCTTGCCTTTCTATGCAGTTCCTCTATGGTTCTGCATCCTAAGTATCCCATACCTGCCTTCAGCCCGCCTATAAGCTGGTATATGGTGGAGGCAAGTGGGCCCTTGTGTGGCACCCTGCCCTCTATGCCTTCTGGCACGAACTTCAGTTCACTCTCCACATCGTCCTGATAGTAGCGGTCCTTGCTGCCCTTCTTCATGGCCTCTATGGAGCCCATTCCCCTGTAGAGCTTGAATGTGCGTCCCTGATAAAGTATGGTCTCTCCTGGGCTCTCCTCTGTGCCTGCAAAGAGCCCGCCTATCATGACCGAGTGAGCCCCTGCGGCAAGTGCCTTCGTAACATCTCCAGAGTACTTTATGCCTCCATCGGCTATGACCGGTATGCCCTTCTTTCTTGCCACACTCACGGCATCCATTATGGCGGTTATCTGGGGAACCCCTATGCCCGTAACTATCCTGGTGGTGCAGATGGAGCCGGGCCCCACACCCACCTTTATGGCATCCACACCTGCCTCCATGAGGGCCTGGGCTGCCTCCTTCGTGGCTATGTTTCCGGCTATGAGCTGGCAACTGAAGTTCTTCTTTATGGCCTCTACGGACTCTATAACACCCTTGCTGTGTCCATGGGCTGTATCTATGACTATACAGTCTGCACCTGCCCTCAGGAGGGCATCAACCCTCTCGTCCCTATCGAACGACACACCCACGGCGGCTCCCACACGAAGTCTTCCCAGCTCATCCTTGCAGGAGTCCGGAAAACGCTCCCTCTTCTCTATATCGGTCATGGTTATGAGACCTTTGAGCCTGCCACTGCCATCCACAAGTGGAAGTTTCTCTATCCTGTGGCGGTGCAGCACCCTCTTTGCCTCTTCAATGGATATATCTGGAGGTGCTGTAACCACATCTTTGGTCATAATATCTGATATAGTCTTTTCCGGGTCTTCCTCGAACCTTAAGTCCCTGTTGGTAACGATACCCACGAGCACACCATCGCCCTTTACAACTGGAAAGCCGGAGATCTGTTCCTCCTTCATAATCTTCAGCGCATCTGACACCTTCTGCTCCGGCTCGAGGGTCTTTGGCCTGAGTATCACCACCGATTCATACTTTTTGACCCTGTCCACCTGTTGGGCCTGTTCCTCGACGGTGAGGTTCTTGTGTATAATCCCTATCCCACCTTCCTGTGCAATGGCTATCGCCATGCGTGCCTCTGTAACAGAGTCCATCGCGGCACTCAGAAGGGGGATATTGAGGGTTATCTCCTCTGTAAGCTTCGTAGATACATCCACATCCCTTGGCAACACCTCTGAATATGATGGAAGGAGCAACACATCGTCAAAGGTAAGAGCTGTCCTCATATCCTTTTCCATTTAACCCACACCCCCTTTTCTGTAATATTCTTTTTTCAATGCATCTATTATTATCCCTTCCAGAAGCCCCGCATCGCTTACCTTCATGGTATAGATGCCAAAGGCCTCCATGCAGGCAAGCACTATGGCTGTGCCCGGGATTATAAGGTCCTCCCTGCCCTTCTCAAGGGAGAGTATCTTATTTCTCTCCGAGAGTCTCATGCTGGAAAGCCTCTTGTATATATCCTCAACACCCTCATGGGTCAGGATATGGTTGTTTATCCTTTCTGGCTGGTAGACCTCGAGGCCCTGGGCTATACTTGCAAGTGTGGTTACAGTGCCAGCGGTGCCACAGAGCTCACACCTTTCGGCCGAAAAAAAACCTGAAAGGGCCTCCTTCACCCCCTGCACAAACCCCTCTACTTTCTTCTCCAGCCCTTCAAGCTCCTCCCTATCCGGTGGGTCAGACCTCATGAACCCTTCTGTAAGGTGCACCACCCCCATATTCTCGATACTGATCGATTTCAGTATCCTCTTTTTTCTACAGTATACAAACTCTGTGCTTCCCCCGCCTATATCCACCACAAGGATGTCCTCTTTCTCGCTGGATACAACAGAGAGCACCCCCTCTACCGAAAGATGGGCCTCCTCTGTGCCATCTATCACCCTTGCATCTATACCTGTCTCTTCTTTGACCCTTCCAAGGAATGCCTCCCTGTTCTTTGCCCTCCTTACCACACTCGTTGCAACCGAGAGTATTTGGTCTGCACCATTTCTGTCTGCGATGGCTTTGAACTCCTTGAGGGCTACGATGGTTCTTGTGATGGCATCCTCTGTGAGCCCTTCCTTTTCTGTAAACCCGCCACCGAGCCTTGTTATCCTGCGGCCACGGGCGACATCCTTTGTTCTTCCTTCATGGTCCACCTCTGCAACCAGCAGCCTCAATGTATTGGAGCCTATGTCTATGGAGGCAAGCCTCACCTTTTCTTCTCCATATAGTCCTTTGCGTATTCCACATAGTTTCCTGCAGAGCGCACTATTCTCTCCACCTCTTCGTCCTCGAGCCTTCTTACAACCCTTGCAGGAACTCCAAGTGCAAGGCTTCTGGGAGGAATCCTTGCACCCTCTGTTACTATGGCACCTGCCCCTATTATGGAGCACTCGCCTATATGGGCATTATCGAGCACAATGGCACCCATGCCCACAAGTATCCTGTCCTCAAGGGTGCATCCGTGGAGTATCACGCCATGGCCTATGGTAACCTCACTGCCTACTATGAGTGGGTATATCTCTTTGGTTACATGGAGGGTGGAGTTGTCCTGCACATTGGTCTTCTCGCCTATCCTTATGTAGTTTACATCCCCCCTTATCACCACATTGAACCACACACTGGAAAAGTCTCCAACCCTTACATCACCTACAACCCTTGCACTCTCTTCTATGAAGACAGATTCTCCGAGCTCCGGGTATACCCCTCTGTATGGAAATATCATAAGGTGGCCTCCCTTGAAAGAAACCCATTAAACTATTAAAATTTATCAGAATAGCCACTTTTATGCAACGAGATTATGGAACAGGCGAGAAGGCACGGAATATATAATATGGGTGAAATCCGGCTTAAATAAAAACAACAGTTGACCCCCACAGAGTTTATGGCCTGTCCTCCCTGAGGAGTTCTATCCTCAACACCTTTCTTGTATCGTCCCTTACCCTGAACTCCTCGGACTGCCTCATACCTGCAACCCAGATTATCCTTCCATCTGCCACAACAACGGGTATCCTTCTTCTCTCCTCAAGGGGGAGCTTCTCGTCTATGAAGAGCTCCTTAAGCTTCTTTGTGCCATCCATACCAAGTGGATGGATTCTGTCGCCTGGCCTGAAGGTTCTTACCACAAGGTGGCTGGGAAGATGTTCATGATCGAAGTATGCCACATTCCTTCCTTCATTCAGCCTTTCGGGCCTTGCCACAACCTCTGTTTTGAGCAGATAGCCTGTCCCCTCGATGGTTGTAACCCCTGGCACCTTCAGCATGGTCTCCTCGGGCACCGGTGTTCCTGATGGCCTGCCCATTGAAACTACAATCTCACCATACACCCTTTTAAGATATAGCCCTCCGCCGAGTGATACAGTAAGGTTGGGTCTTTCTGTCCTGAGTGCCCATAGAAACTCTTCTACCTGTGGTGTCTCCATAAGGTCTCTTCTGTGGCAGAGTGTCTCCACCGCCTTCAGAAAGAGCCTTGCAAGAAGGGCCTCGTCCACACAGAGAAGCTCTCTCCTTCTAAAGCGCACCTCCTCTTTGTTAACTGTTGCAAGCCTTTCGAAAAGCTCTGTGGCCTGGCCTTCCATATAGTGGGCATCCCTTCTGAGAAGTCCTGAAATCCTCGAGAGGGTCTCCACTATAGAGGGGTTGTAGTGTGCCTTGAGATAAGGCAGGAGCTCAAGCCTTATCCTGTTTCTAAGGTATCTTGTCGAACGATTCGTTGAGTCCTCCACATACTCTATGGAGTGGCCTCTTGCGAACTCCTCTATCTCCTCTCTACGCACCTCTATGAGGGGTCTTACAAATGGACCTCTTACAGGCTCGATACCCTTGAGCCCCTCAAGGGATGTCCCCCTTATAAGCCTCATAAGGATTGTCTCTGCGTTGTCGTCCATGTTGTGTCCCAGGGCCATTCTGTGGAGTGCGTGTTTCTTGATGGTCTCATGGAAGAACCCGAGCCTTTCCCCTCTTGCCCAGCTCTGGGTTGATACACCAGGGGGCATTGTTCCCTGCCTGAGGGTTCTGGATACAAGCTTAAGTCCCAGCCTTTCTGCCACCCTCTTTACAAAGTGGGCATCCCGCAGGGATTCCTCACCCCTCAGGTTGTGGTTAAGGTGGCATACTGTAAGCTCAAGCCCCCACCTTCTGGCAAGTTCTGTGAGTATGTGCAGAACCACCATGGAGTCCACCCCACCCGAGACTGCCACACCAACCCTCTGGCCTGCAGATAGCATGGCGTATCTCTCAATCGTCTTTTCAACCTTTTCAAGAAGCATGCCCTCTATTTTACCCCATAACCACCCTGAAAACCAACCCCCCATGGTGGCCTTTATATGTTCGGGGATATATGCTAAAATCCATACTGTATGGGTAATACAGGAAGCATAACAAAAAGGGTTCTTCTTGCCACGGCACTGATCCTCTATCTTACAGGCCCATCTTACGGTAAGGACATGTTTGATGACATACCCCTTGCCGCCCATCTCAAGGAGCGATATGCCCATGACCTTCCCGAGCTTGTAAAGAGAAGACACATAAGGGTTCTTACCACCTTCAACAGGACCAACTTCTTTATAGCCAACTCACGCACATACGGGTTTGAGTACTCACTGCTCAGGGATTACGAGAAGTTCATAAATCGTGGCATAAAGAGGCAGGAGTTAAGGATAACCCTTGAGTTCATACCCGTAAGCAGGGACCGCCTCATACCACTTCTTCTCGAAGGCTATGGGGATATAGCTGCCGCAGGGCTCACCATAACGGCAGAAAGGCTCAAGAAGGTGGCCTTTACGACCCCCTATCTTACCAGTGTGGACGAGGTGGTGGTGGTGCACCGTTCGGTGAAGGACATAAAGAAGGCAGAGGACCTTTCTGGAAAGAGTGTGTATGTAAGGCGCACGAGCAGTTACCATGAGAGCCTCAAGCTCCTGAACAGCAAACTCACCCTTATGGGGCTCAAACCTGTAAGGGTAGTTGCAGCTGATGGGAGCCTTGAGACGGAAGACATCCTCGAGATGGTGAACACAGGTGCCATAAAGATAACCATAGCAGATAGCCACATGGCCCGCATATGGTCGAAGGTCTTCAAGAACATCCGTGTACTCGAGGATGCTACCATAAGAGAAGGTGGCAAGATAGCCTGGATGGTGAGAAAAGACAGCCCCCTACTCAAAGAGAGTCTCAACAGGTTTATAAAGAGCCATCGCAAGGGCACCCGCATAGGCAACATATATTTCAACAGATACTTTGAGAACACCCGCTGGATAAAGAACCCCCTGGATAAGGATATTGCAAGAAAGCCCTATGTAAGGCTCTTCAAGAAGTATGGCAAGAAATACGGTTTCGACTGGCTCTTTCTCATGGCCGTTGCCTACCAGGAATCGGGCCTCGACCAGAAGAAACGAAGCCCCTCTGGGGCCATAGGTATCATGCAGGTCAGGCCTGCCACCGCAAGGGATAGAAACATAAGGATAAAGCGGATCCACCTTCTTGAGAACAACATCCATGCGGGCACAAAGTATCTTGCCTTCTTGAGGGACCGTTACTTTTCAGACCCCTCGCTCAAAGAGAGAGACCGCCTGAGGCTTACCCTTGCAGCCTACAACGCAGGCCCTGTCAAGATAAGGAAGGCCCGCCTTGCGGCCAAAAAGATGGGGCTTGCCCCAAACAGATGGTTCCGCAATGTGGAGATAGCCGTGCTCAAGACCATAGGGCAGGAAACGGTTCAGTATGTGAGCAACATAAACAAATACTACATACTCTACAAACTGCACTTCGAGAATGTGGAAAAAAGAAAGGCCATTAAAAAGCAGGCCGTAAAATAGGTGGGTGTTACTGCTGTGCCTCTTCTATGAGCCTTTTTAGTATAGAGCGGTGGCAGAGGGCCTCATCCCTGCAGTAGCAACCTATGGCAAGGGGCACCCTTCTTGCCATCTCTTTCAGCAGGTAGAGCACAGCCCTTGCATCCCTGCTGGCAAGGATTTCCCTTTCGTAGCTTCTTCTAAACTCCTTCCACCTTGTGGCAGGCTCTTTTCTCAGCTCCTTCACAAGCTCACTGCGAGGCGCAAGAAGGGGCAGCCATACATCGAAGTAGCCTTTGTCCTGGTAGTCCTCCTTCTTGACCCCTCTTGGCAGGAACCTTACGGCACCTATCCTCAAGGCATCCTTGAGGGTGCCGCCCTCTTCTCCAAATCTGTATGTGGTAAGCCTGATCTTTTCAGAACCTGCCATGGCACTTCTTGTATTTCTTCCCGCTTCCACAGAAACAGGGCTCATTTCTGCCAGGACTCTTCTCTATCCTTCGGGGGTTCAGTTGTGGCAGTTTTTCCCTTGCAAGCCTTCTTATCTCCGGGATGAGCTCTTCTACTGCCTCTTCCACTGTCCCGAAGCCCCTCTGAAAGTGTGAATCATTCACCTTCCTTTCGATCTCCACAGCCTTCTTTATCTTTTCCATGTCCATATCTGATGAGACCGCGGTATCCACTATCCTGCAGAACCCTTCATGGCCCGGCTTCCGCCCGGGGGTGCCAAGCTCCCTGCACCAGCGGGGCCTTATATCCACACCCTTTATAGCAGGGTGTATCAGGCAGAACCCCTCTTCTCCCTCGAAGGCACACCTGAATGCAAACATGGCACGAAGCCTTATGTTGAGAAAGCCCTGCCCCTGGGCCACATCCTCCACATGGAGGCATATCCTTTCCGGCCTTGCAAAAAGTCGGCGTGGGGTGGGCTCTGTGGTTACATAATTGGTTACCACCCTGTCTATCCTCTCACGAACACTTCGGGCTATGGTCTTTTTGATGTCCCCAAGCCCTGAAATCCCACCATTTTTCCTGAGGGTATAGACTATGATGGCCCACCAGGGCCTGCAACATATACCACCACAGAGTTCCGTGCATACCCTGATCACATCATTTGAAACCATGATGATAATGTAACATTTCTTCCCTCTCATTTACAAGAAGTGCTGAGAAGCAGGAGATATTGACTCATCAGGACATGTCAATATCTTTCCCTTGACATTTATTTTCGGTCTGTTAAACTTGAACGGTTATATCTTTCTGAAATGGGGGGGTAATATTGTGGAAGAACAGACACGCTGGAAACACGGTTTTTACAGGGATGTGGAGCCCATACGGCTCAAGGACCCGCTTGCCTATATCCTTGGTGCACTCGATGAGGGTGAGCCCTTTGTGTTCACCTATGGAGATGCGGTAAAGCTTGCAGGACATTCCTGTCCTGCAGTGGCAGGTGCCTATAAACTTACTGCAAAGGCACTCGAGTTCCTTTATGGAGAAGAGTTGCCTGTAAGGGGAGAGATAAGGGTGCTCATAAAGGGAGATCCCACACAGCTTTCCTATGGCCCGCAGTCGCAGGTAATCTCGCTTATAACAGGTGCCTCTGGGGTTACAGGGTTCAAGGGGCTTGGCGGAAGATACAGCAGATACAACAAGCTTCTCTTCGATAGCGAGGACTTCCATTACAGCACCTTCATATTCCAGCGCGAGGATACAGAAGAGACGGTGAAGGTGGTATACGACCCTGGTGTCATAGAGCAACCGAAAGAGCTGACCGAGCTCGCCCCAAAGGTTATCGGCCTGCTTGCAACAGAAGAGGAGAAAGAAAGGTTCATAACCCTGTGGCAGGAAAGGGTAAGAAAGATACTCCTTGAAGACGAGAGCTACCCCGGGCTCTTCAAACTGGAAGAACTGGAGGGTTTTGTTTTTCCTTCTGAGTAAAGGCCTTTCTGGCAACCATTTTTTATGACCCTTAAGGAGCTTGCAAACTCTATAGATCTTTCCCTGTTGAGGCCAGATACCAAAGAGGAAGAACTCTGCTCTATCATAGAGACGGCACGCCACCATCCCTTTGCGGGTATATGCGTGCCACCCATCTATACGGCCACGGCAAAAAACCTCCTTGAAGAAACAGGAATACATGTTATAACCGTTATAGGGTTTCCCCTTGGCTACCAGAAGCCCGAGGTAAAGCTTAAAGAGGCAGAAGAGGCGCTCAAGGATGGAGCCTGTGAGGTGGACATGGTGCTGAACATATCTGCGCTGAAGTCCCGTAGGCTTGAGGCCATAAGAGAAGAGATAGGCGGCACAGTATCCCTGGGGCAGGGGCTTGTGGTAAAGGTGATAATCGAGTGCTGTTACCTGTCGCAGGAAGAGAAACTCCTCTCTCTACGGCTGATTGAAGAATGTGGGGCACACTTTGTAAAAACATCCACAGGGTTTGCCCCACAGGGTGCAACCATAGAGGATGCAAGGCTCCTGAAGGAACACACACAGTGGCTGAAGGTGAAGGCAGCCGGAGGCATAAAGGGGCTCGATGAGGCACTGAGGTTTCTCGAAGCTGGTGCAGACAGAATCGGCACAAGCTCGGGGCTTGAAATACTCAAGGAGTTTGAAGAAAGATATGGAGATAAAAGAGTCTGACATACTGGAATTTATGAACACAGGTGCCCACAGGCCCCTTTCGGTAAAGGAGCTTATGAAGGCACTGGATGTCCCACAGCAGGAGAGGAGAACATTCCTAAGGCTCCTCAAGGAGATGGTCCTGCGTGGAGAACTTGTGCGCATAAGGGGTGGTAGATACGGGCTTCCCTCGAGGATGAACCTTGTTGCAGGCGAGCTCACATGCCATCCCGATGGATTCGGCTTCGTAACACCGGATGAGGGTGGAGCCGATATATTCATCCCCCCGAGAAGGCTCAATGGAGCCATGCATGGCGACAGGGTGGTGGTAAGGATAGAGGCGAGGAGAAGGGGTGGGGAAAAGAGAGAGGGCTCCATAATAAGGGTTCTCTCGAGGGCACACAAACGGATTGTGGGAAGGTTTGTTAGGCTCAAGGGGGTGAGGTTTGTCATACCATCCAACGAGAGGATACTGGAACGCATAATAATACCGCCTGGAAAGAGCGACAGGGCAAAGGACGGCGAGATTGTGGAAGCTGAAATCACAAAATGGCCCACCAGCTGGCAGGCCCCGCTGGGCAGAGTCGTAGAGATACTGGGCGATAGCACAGACCCTGATGTGGAAATAGATATTATCGCAAGGAAGTATGATCTTCCAAGAAGGTTTCCACGCCAGGTCATAAAAGAGGCAAAGAAGATTCCTCCAGAGCCACTTCCAGAGGATTTGGCTGGAAGGGTGGATCTACGCCCACTCAACATATGCACCATAGATGGAGAAAAGGCAAGGGACTTCGACGATGCCGTTGCCATAGAGAAGAAGGATGGGCACTACCTCCTCTATGTATCCATAGCAGATGTGAGCCACTATGTGAAGGAGGACTCCCCCCTCGACAAGGAGGCATATCTTCGGGGCACAAGTGTCTACTTTCCCGACAGGTGTATCCCCATGCTTCCAGAAAACCTGTCAAACGGCATATGCAGCCTCAACCCGGGCGAAGACCGCCTTACCCTGACCGTGGAGATAGGGTTCTCAAAAAGAGGGGTGCCTGTTGATGTGAAGTTTTACGAAAGTGTCATAAGGAGCCGCCACAGGCTCACCTACACCGAGGTAACCGAGATGCTCGAGAACAGGAACACCTCGGTCATAGAGAAGTATTCCTCCATATACGAGGAGCTGAAGCTCATGGAGGAGCTTGCCAGAAAACTCAACCGAGAGCGAATAAAACTTGGCTCCATAGACTTCGACCTTCCTGAGCCAGAGATAATCATAGACATAGAGGGCAGACCCCAGGACATAGTGAAGGCTCCGCGCACCATAGCCCACAGGATAGTTGAGGAGTTCATGCTCGCTGCGAACAGAAAGGTGGCAGAGCTGTTCGAGAAGGGTAATTACCCCGCCCTTTACAGGGTGCATGAGACCCCGGCACCTGAAAAGATCGATGCCCTCAGGGAGTTCCTTTCAGGCTTTGGCTACACCATTGACAGGAAGGTTACCCCCCGCACCTTCCAGAAGCTCCTTGATTCTGTAAAGGGTAGGCCCGAGGAGCAGCTTATAAACCATGTCATGCTACGGGCCATGCAGCAGGCCGTATACTCTGATGAGAATATCGGCCACTTCGGGCTCGCCTTTCCCACATATACCCATTTTACCTCTCCCATAAGGAGGTATCCTGACCTTGTGGTGCACAGGCTGCTCAAAAGGCTCCTTCACAAAAGATACACCCCCAAGGAACAGCGCCGTATGGCAAGACTTCTTCCACAGATAGCAGACAACTCTTCAAGGTGCGAACGCCGTGCCATGGAGGCCGAAAGAGAATGTGTGGACCTCAAGAAGGCCCAATTCATGCAGGACAAGATCGGCGAGGTCTTCGAAGGTCTCATATCAGGGGTGGAAAGCTTTGGCTTCTTCGTTGAGCTCAAAGATTACTTCGTTGAGGGCCTTGTGCACATTACAACCCTGCGGGATGACTTCTACCTGTTCGATGAAAGACGGCATGCCCTCATCGGCGAGAACACGAGGAAGAGATACTACATCGGCAAAGAGGTGCTCGTAAGGGTTAGAGATGTGGACATAGAGCGCAGGAGGATAGAGCTTGAGCCTGTGGAAAGACGAAGCAGGAAGAGAAAGAACAAACCTGTAATATGAAGGTAGTAAGAACCCCTGAAGAGATAGACGGCCCGGGTGGTGTAGTGCTTACCCTTGGCAACTTCGACGGCATACACCTTGGGCACCAGGAGATACTCAGAACCCTCTCTGAAAGGGCAAAGAAGAGGGGACTGCCCTCTGTCGTCTACACCTTCGAGCCTCATCCCCGCAAGGTGGTCTCCCCCGAGAAGAGCCCACCACTTATAATCACACAGGAAGAGAAGATAGCACTTATAGGTGGTTTTGGCATAGACTATCTGCTCATAGCCAGTTTTACAAAGGAATTTGCAGCAACCCACCCACGCGAGTTTGTGGAAAAAATACTGGCAGGAAGGCTTGGGGTGAAGGAGGTGTGGGTGGGACACGACTATTCCTTCGGCAGGGGCAGAGAGGGAAGTGTAGAGTATCTCGAAGAGATGGCAGAAAGACTTGGCTTTAAGGTGGGTATCATACCTGCCTTCAGGAAAGAGGGGATAGTTGTAAGTAGCTCACTTATAAGAAGACTCGTAAAAGAGGGCGATGTTAAAAGGACTGCCACCTTCCTTGGAAGACCCTTTGCCCTTACAGGCAAGGTGGTCAGGGGTGAGGACAGGGGCACAGGACTGGGTTTTCCAACGGCAAACATAGAGGTAAGAGAAGAACTCCTCCCGAAAGAAGGCGTGTATGCAGGGTTCTCCACCATGGAAGGGAAAGAGTATCCATCTGTCATAAACATAGGCAGGGCGCCCACATTCAACAGGGAAAAGACCATGGTGGAGACACATATACTTGACTTTTCAGGTATCATCTATGGTAAAGATATAAGGGTAACCCTTGTGGATCGAATACGGGACGAGAAGAGATTCTCTACAGCCCGGGAGCTTGCAGACCAGATAGAAAAAGACACCATTATGGCGAGAAGGCTTCTTAGATGAAGATAACAGGACGGACCAAGGTTGTGGGTATCTTTGGAGACCCTGTGGAACACTCCATATCTCCCTATGTACACAATGCCTCTTTTGAGGCCATGGGCCTGGATTATGTCTATGTGCCATTCCGTGTAAAAAGGGAGATGCTCTCACACTGTGTGGTGGCCATAAGGGCCCTCCATATAAGAGGGATGAATGTAACCATACCCCACAAGGAGACCATCATGGCATTCCTTGACGAGCTGGATGAAGAGGCGGAAGAGATAGGGGCCATAAACACTATCGTAAATACAGAGGGAAGGCTCAAGGGCTACAACACCGATAGCCTGGGCTATCTCAACAGCCTTACCGAGGAGATGGGGTTCGAACCCTCGGGAAAGAACATAATAGTGATAGGTGCAGGGGGTGCAGGAAGGGCTGTGGTATACGGGCTTGTCAAAAGGAGACCCCGCAATATCACAATAGCCAACAGGACATGTGAGCGGGCTGTGGCACTTGCCGAAGAGGTGGGCGGAAAATACCGGTCTACAAGGCTTGTTGCTACAGGTCTTGACATAAAAGAGCATGTTAGAGACTGTCATCTCCTTGTCAACACCACATCCGTGGGTATGCAGGGTGCAAAAGGTGGGCTGGTGGTATCCATAGATGGATTGCCACGGGATGCCATAGTGTCGGACATAGTCTACAGGCCCCTGGACACCCCCCTCATAAAAGAGGCCGAAAGGCTTGGGCTCAGGGTCCACAGGGGACTGGGCATGCTCGTCCATCAGGCAGCACTCAGCTTCGAGCTATGGACAGGCAAAAAACCATCCATCGATGCCATGAGGTTTACAGCAGTCCAGTCGATGGAGGCACCATGAGGATAGTCTTCGTTGCAGATGCACATCTTCGTGGCATGGAGGATGAAAACCAGAGAAGGCTCGTGGAGTTTCTTGACTGGCTTGCCACCTATAGGCCCCACAAGCTCATAATCCTTGGAGACCTCTTCGAGTTCTGGACAGGACTAAACGGCGTCATCTACTCACACTATTTTCCCGTGCTGAAGGGCTTTGAACACCTCAAAGAGGGTGGCACAGAGATAATCTACCTTGAAGGCAACCACGATTTCTCCCTTGGCCAGTTCTTCACAGGCTTTCTGGGGGCAAAGGTGTATCGTGATTCCGCAACACTTGAGCTCGATGGCAAGAGGTTCTACCTCGCCCATGGAGATATTGCGGACCCAAGCCCTGGCTACAACCTCTGGAGATGGTTCCTGCGTAGCCCGCTTTTCAGGTTCATCCTCATGGTGTTGCATCCATCGCTGGTGTGGAAGATAGCCCTGAGGCTTTCGGAAAGGGGCAGGCTCTATCCCGAGAGGGCATCCACAATAGAACGACGCCACAGGGAGTTTGCAAAAAGAAGGATACTGAGCGGTTACGATGTGGTGGTGCTCGCCCACTCCCACATTCAGGGCATGGAAAGACTCGCCACACCCAGAAAAGAGGGCCTATATGCCAACCCGGGTGGCTGGAGAGAAGAGTTCAACTACATGGTCTACGAGGATGGACAATTTCTACTAAAAAAATACTCTTGAAAGGAGGTATACCGCACTATGAAGTTTGTAACCGCAATAAACTGCATGGATGGAAGAACACAGTTACCGGTCTCAGAACATCTTAAGACAAAATATGGTGCAACCTATGTGGATACCATAACAGAGCCTGGTGTGGACAGGATAGTTGCTGAAGAGCCAGAAGATAGCCCTGTTATAGAGGCATTGAAGAAGAAGTGCAACATATCCATAGAACACCACAAATCTGACCTCATAGCCCTGGTTGGCCACCATGGTTGCGCGGGAAACCCTGTTGAGAAGGCCGAACACCTGGAGCACATAAAAAAGGCGGTTGAAAGGCTCAAGGGCTGGTACCCGCAGCTCAGGGTAATAGGCATATGGGTGGATGAAGAGTGGAAGGCAAATGAACTTTAAAAGACAGGGGGAGTCATGAAGGGCTTTAAGGCCATCTGTGGGATTGCGGCCTTTGTTCTCTCTTCAAGTGTTGCCGTGGCAGGGGATATATCCTTCAGAACCATAGAGGAGAAGGTGCTTGCAGCTGACAGGCGGTGCACCGCCTGTCATGGCACCGAAGGCCCAGAGGTGGAACTAACCTATGAGGCCATGAAGGGTTATCTCGAGGATGCCACGGAAGAGGAAATCTTAAACGACGAGTGGTTTCCCATGACATACTGTAACGGCCCACTGGATGAGGCAGGTAAAGACCTCATTATCCAGTGGCACAGGGCAGGGCTTCCACAGTAACGGCCTTAGACCCGGTGGTCCTTCTTTATCACCATTGTGGCTGCAAGTCTGTCTCCTATTCGCATGCCATGATCATCCTCATACATGGTGTAGACCTCGAGAAGGACCACCACGACCCCTGCCACCGCCACAAGGAGAATGCCCACATAGGGTATCCATCCCACCACCACACACAGGACAAAGGGGACGGCAAAGAGTGAGTTGCGCTTTATGGACTCAAGGAAATCACAGGCACTGCCATCCCTCAGGAGGCTTATGGTCATAAGCCCTGCAAGCCTTTTGCCCACACTCTGGCCGCCACTGAATCCATCGGATATCAGGATGTAGGTAACAGCTGCCACAGGGCCTGTAATTGCTGTGAGCTCAAAGAGAAATCCAGCAATGATGAAGTCCATAAGCTTTGCAAGGGCTCTGTCCAGTGGAGGAACCTTGCTGTAGGGTAGCTCACCGAATCCTTCTTCCAGTATGTCCTCTTCCATAATCACCCGTCCGTGTCGTCCACCTCTTTTGTGAATAGTATGAAGGCCATGGCAGGCCTTTTAGATGCCTCACGCATGGCAAAGTGTATACCATCGAGTGTCCAGCCATCCTGAATGGTGGTGTTTATGGCCTCTTCGAGGTCCCTGTCTGTAACGGTGGATAGCTCCACCACCCTGTACTCGAGTCTCTTGTTTTTTTTCACCATGGTGTCTGTTGTATCGGTCTTTACTCACCCGAGGCCTTCTTCTTTCTCAGCTGGTGGGCGCGTTTGGCCTCTTCACTGGGCTGGTATGTGCAGAAGGGCTCTTCCTCCATGTAGTCTCCTGTGAAGGCATAGGCCCTTGCCCTGCAACCACCGCAGACACTACGGAACTCGCAGTAGCCGCATCTACCCTTGTAGTCGTCCCATGCACGCATCTCCTGGAAGACCTTCGAGGTGTGCCATATCCTGCTGAAGGGCTCCTTCCTTATATCTCCACACTCGACCTCCAGGAATCCACATATCTGCACCTTTCCCATATGGGACAGGAAGGCAAAGGTCTGCCCACCCATGCAGCCCTTGCTCATGGCATCGAGCCCATGGGTCTGCTTTGTAACGGTTCGGCCCTTCTTCTTCTCCCCCTGGCGAAATATCCTGTAATAATGTGGTGCACAGGTGGGTTTGAACTGTATGGGCACCTTCTCACGCATCTGGTAGAACCACTCGAGGGTACGCTCGTACTCTTCAGGGGGTATCTCAAGGTGTTTCAGGTTTGCTCCCCTGCCAGTGGGCACAAGCAGGAAGGGATGATGTGCCTTTGCACCGAGTCTTATCACAAGCTCGAGTATCTCGGGCAGCTCATCTATGTTGTGCTTCGATATGGTTGTGTTCACCTGGAACTCAAGGCCCACCTTCTTGCAGTTCTCGATGGCCTTTATGACACTGTCGAAAGAGCCTGGCACCCGGCGGAAGTTGTCATGGGTCTCGGCTGTGGCGCCATCTATGGAGAAGCTCACCCGTTTTATGCCCACCTCGAGCATCTTTCTTGCGGCCTCCTCTGTTACAAGAAAACCGCATGGTGCCATGACCATCCTGAGACCGAGCTCTGTACCGTGGCGGGCTATATCCCATATGTCCTCTCTCAACATGGGCTCACCGCCGGTCATTATGATTATTGGGCTTGAAAATGATGCCACATCGTCGAGAAATTCAAGACACTCCTCTGTGGTGAGCTCATTGGGGTATGGACCAAAGCGTGCCGCCGCACGGCAGTGTATGCAATCGAGGTTACAGGAGCGTGTTAGCTCCCATGCTATGAGCCTTGGAAGCCATACTTTTCTACCTTCCTGCCCACCGTGGCCTCCATGTGTATGTTCAGCCTGTTTTTTGGTCATGGTTTCTGACTCCTCTTTAACCGTTGAGTATCTTTGCAGCATCCTCTGCAAAGTATGTGAGTATGAGCCCCGCACCTGCCCTCTTTATGGAAATAAGGGTCTCCATCATGACCTTCTCTTCGTCTATCCAGCCCTTCTGGGCTGCGGCCTTTATCATGGAGTATTCCCCGCTTACATTGTATGCGGCCACAGGATAACCCGTCTCTTCCTTGACCCTTCTTATTATGTCAAGATAGGGCAGTGCAGGCTTTACCATCACTATATCTGCACCTTCCTCTATATCGAGCATGACCTCCCTTAGGGCCTCTTCACTGTTGGGAGGGTCCATCTGATAGCCCTTTCTGTCCCCGAACCCCGGGGTGGACCCGGCTGCCTCCCTGAAGGGCCCATAGAAGGCACTTGCATATTTGGCAGAGTAACTCATTATGGGTATGTGGCTGTAACCACTCTCATCGAGCACACCCCTTATGGCAGCCACCCTTCCATCCATCATGTCCGAGGGGGATACCATATCACAACCTGCCCTTGCATGGGACAGGGCCATCTCGCGCAGGACCTCAAGGGTGGCATCGTTGTCCACATCCCTTCCCTTTATGATACCACAATGGCCATGCGTTGTATACTCGCAGAGGCATACATCGGTTATGACCACCATGTCTGGTGCCTTGTCCTTTATCTCTTTTATTGCAAGCTGCACAGGGCCAGAGGGATCGAGGGCGGAACTGCCCACCTCGTCCTTGCGCTCTGGTATGCCGAAAAGCATTACCCCCGGGATACCGAGCCCTCTGGCCTCAAGCGCCCTTGAGGCTGCAAGCTCAGGGGAAAGCTGTGAATGGCCTGGCATGGAGGGAATGGGGTTTTCAACCCCTCTGCCGTATATGACAAAAAGGGGCAGTATGAAATCCCTGGGGGTGAGCACAGTTTCTGCAACCATCTCTCTTATGACCTTGTTCCTTCTCAACCTTCTCGGTCTGTACATGGGAAAACGCATGTCTAACTGCCCTCCTTTCTTCTTGCATCTGTTCCGAAATACTCTGCTATGGCCCCTGCAAATGCAGGTATGGTGTATTCCCGTGGTACTATGTGAACCTCAAGCCCGAGGGAGCGTGCCCTCTCTTCTGTTATAGGGCCTATGCAGGCTATCTTCGTGTCTTCAAGTAGTTCTGTGAGTTCTCCCTTTCTGAATGCGGCAACGAAGTTGCTTACCGTTGAAGAGGATGTGAATGTTACGACATCCACCCTCTCTTTCCTGAGGAACTCCCTAAGTGAGGCCGCCTCCTTGCGTGGCCTCACCGTTCTATAGACAGGCACCACATCGATGCTTCCGCCAAGGTGTCTTATCTCCTCAGGCAGCACCTCTCTTGCCTTCTCTGCCCTGGGCAGAAGAAACCTCTTGCCCCCTATCCTCCTTCTACCCAGTGCCTCGAGGATGCCCTCTGCCCTGTACTCTTCTGGCACCACATCCACATTGAACCCCCTTTCTACGAGGGCACCCTCTGTGGCAGGCCCTATGGCACAGAGTTTCGCACAACCCAGTCTTCTTACATCGTAACCAAGTTTATAGAGCCTTTCGAAGAAAAACCTCACCCCGTTAACGCTGGTGAATATGATGTAGTCATAGACGGAAAGCCTTTTTATGGCCCTATCGAGGGGCTTCCATGTAACAGGTGCTGCCATCTTTATGGTGGGAAAGGTTATGACATCTGCGCCCATCTCCTCAAGAAGACGGGAGAAGCGGCCTGCCTGCTCCTGGGTGCGTGTTACAACAATCCTTCTTCCAAAAAGGGGCCTTCTCTCATACCAGTTTAGTTTCTCTCTGAGCCCCACTATCTCTCCCACAACTATTATGACAGGTGGTTTTATACCCTCTCTTTCCACCCTCTCTGCAATATCCTCAAGGCTTCCCGCTATACAACGCTGTTTTGCAAGGGTGCCCCACCTTATGACAGCAACAGGCGTGGCAGCGGGTCTGCCTTCTTCGATGAGTTTTTTCGTTATCTCCCCGAGTCTCTTCCACCCCATAAGGATCACAAGGGTGCCATCCTTTATGGAAAGGCTCTCCCACAGCCTCTTTACGGCCCTCTTGCCCTCGCCTTCCTGTCCGGTAAGGAATGTAACAGAGGATGCATAGTCTCTGTGTGTAAGGGGTATCCCTGCATAGGCTGGCACAGATATGGCAGAGGTAACCCCTGGTACCACCTCGAAGGTTATGCCTTCTTCTACAAGTGCCAGGGCCTCCTCTGCCCCACGGCCGAATACGAAGGGGTCGCCACCCTTAAGCCTTACAACCCTCCTACCCCTCTTTGCATGGTCTATCATGAGCCCTGTTATCTCGTCCTGCTGGATGTGGCGGAACCTTCCCTTCTTGCCCACATATATCTTCTCTGTCCCCTTTCTTGCATATTCCAGCAGACGCTCGTTCGCAAGAAAGTCGTATATAACCACATCTGCCCTGCCAAGGGCCTCGATCCCCTTTAGAGTTATAAGCCCTGCATCTCCAGGGCCTGCACCTACAAGGTATACCTGTGGAGTATTCATAAACATCTATATTATCTACTCGCCTCCTTCTGGTTCCATGCGGAATGTCATCCTTAATCCACCAACCTCTATTGTGTCGCCATCCTGGAGGACCTTCTCGGCGAGCTTCTCTCCGTTTATCTTAAGGGAGCTGAGCCCACCTTTTCTTATAATCTTGTAAACATCTCTACCCTTTATTATTACGGCATGCCTTCTGGCAACCAGTATGCCCTCCACCCTTATGTCTGCCTCTTCATCCTTGCCTATGGTGGTGATGCTGCCAAGCCTGTGGGTGGAGCCATCCTCAAACTCGAGGTATGCCCTGCTGTATGCCTTCGATTCCTTTACCTCGAGAGCGGGCTCGAGCTCGAGCACATCTGTGCCGGATGGGCTCTGAGAGGTGGAAGAACCCGCCTCTTCGGGATCCTCTTTCTTCTCTGGCATATGAAATCTCAGCGTGTAGCGCCTTATCTTTATCTCGTCTCCATCGAAGAGTTCCTTCGTCTCTATCCTTATGCCCTTGAAGTATGTGCCGTTGGCACTGTCAAGGTCTTTTATCATGTATCTGTCCCCCTTCTTCTCTATTGTGGCATGTTCTCTCGAGACCCCTGCCTCCTCGAGCACAATGGCGTTGGTGGTCTCCCTTCCTATGGTGAGCCCTTCTCCCACAGGGAAACTTCCCCTCACAGCACCTTCCTCCAAAACATCCACCCAGGCTCCTTCCATGCCTTCATCTTCCCTGTCTTTATAATAGGATGTAAGGCCACTATCGTTCAGCAGTATGGAGTCCTCTGCGGGCCTGACCTTTATGTCTCTATATACCTCAACGGAGAGGGGTCTTCCAAGGGACTCCACATAAAGAAGAAGCCTTTCAAGGGGTGAACCCTCTGTGCCCACATCCTCTGGCAGAAAGAGGGATACAGGCTTACCCTTTATGAATATGACAAAGGATAGCCTGCCCTCTGCAAGAAGGCTCATTATAACATCCTCTTCCCCCTGCTCTATCCTCTTTACCATGTCTTCAAGTGCCACCTTGTCTGTGGAGAAACCCTCCGAGGGGGTGCGGCTGAGCATGACGAGGAAACAGAGGAGGAGCTTTTTATCTGCAGTGTAGAGGCTTACATCAGCCCTCTCTGCTTCTTTATACCACTGGAAGAACTCCTTTACCGATGTGGGCAGTCTGGTCCCGGCCTCTACAAGGGCTCCACAGTAGAGCCTCTCTGCTATAACGAAGAGGTAGCGCCTTTCTCTGTCCCTTCTTGCGAGCACATAGCCATCGGCAACATCCTGCCCGAGCCTCTCAATCAGTTCATCTATTCTCGAGAAGGGATAATCCTCTTCAGAAAACATCTTTTTTATGTAAGAGCCTTCCATAGCGTATCCTCTCTCCTTGCAATGCCACTATCCTGCCCCTTCACTGCCATAGAGTTCTTCGAGGACCCTGTCTGCTCCCATACTGAGGAGCCTTTCTGCAAGCTCCATGCCGAGCCCTTCTGCCCCATCAAGACTACCCTCCGTGGAATCCTTATAGATCGTCCTGCCATCCACAGTGCCAACAAGGCCTGAAAGCCTGATTCTGCCTTCTTCTACCGTGGCATGGGCAGCTATTGGCACCTGGCATCCACCCTCGAGCCTTTCGAGAAAGGCCCTCTCAGCCCTTACACTTACAGAGGTCTCCCTGTGGTCAAGGAATGTCACAAGCTCGTTTATGAACCCATCTGACACCCTTGTCTCTATACCCAGTGCACCCTGGCCTATGGCAGGCAGCATAACATCTTTCGGTATGTATTCGGTTACATGGTCCTCGAAGCCGAGCCTTTTCATGCCTGCACCTGCAAGAACTATTGCATCGTAGAGTCCCTGACGGAGCTTTCTTAAGCGGGTGTCCAGGTTTCCCCTGAGGGTTGAGATTTTAAGATCCCTCCTTATGTGCCAGAGCTGACACTGCCTTCTGAGGCTTGATGTGCCTATATGTGCACCCTCTGGAAGCTCCTTAAGGGTGGTTCCATCCTTTGATACAAGCACATCCCGTGGGTCCTCCCTCTCTGTTATGGCCTTAAGATGAAGCCCTGCTGGAAGGGCTGTGGGCACATCCTTCATGGAGTGGACTGCAAGGTCAACCATTCCTGAGAGCAATGCCTCCTCTATCTCCTTTACAAAAAGCCCCTTTCCACCTATCTTTGCAAGGGGAGAATCGAGAATCTTGTCCCCCGTGGTCTTTATCTTCACGAGCTCAACACTGAGTTGGGGGTATCTTTTTTCAAGCTCTCTCTTCACCCATTCTGCCTGCCAGAGGGCGAGCTTGCTACTCCGTGTGCCTATCCTTACAGTCTTTTCAGTTTCCACCAGCTTCCCTCGCCTTCTTTATTATTTCTTCCTCTTCAAGACCGAAGAGTTTGATGGCCGCCTCTATGAAGGTATCGCCTTCCACAGAGTGCGCCTCCTGCTTTATGCAGGTAACAGGGTTGTGGAGTATCTTCTTTACCATGGCCTGCGTCATGGCATCGAGGACCTTTCTTTCCCTGTCTGAAAGGTTCTTAAGTTGCGAGAGTGCCCTTTCAAGCTCTGCCTTTCTTATGCCCTCAAGCCTCTGCTGGAGTGCTATTATCGTGGGCACCACATCGAGGGACCTGACCCATCGGTATAGACCATCTATCTCTTCTGTCACTATGAGTTCTGCCTGCTCGGCCTCCTTGAGCCTTTCTTTAAGGTTTGCCTCCACCACGCCCTGAAGGTCGTCTATATCGAACACATAGGCATTGTCTATGTTGTTTACCAGCGGGTCTATGTTCCTCGGCACAGCAATATCTATGAAGAACATGGGGCAGTGCTTTCTTTCTTTCATCACGCCTGCCACATCCTCGGGCCTTATTATGAACTTTGGTGAGCCTGTGGATGCTATAACTATGTCTGTGTACTTCAGGTAATGGGAAAACTCTCTGAACATTATGGCCCTTCCCCTGAACTCTTTTGCAAGCTCCACCGCTCTCTCGTATGTCCTGTTGGCTATTATGATTTCCTTTACCCCTGCCCCAAGAAGGCTCCGTGCCGAGAGCTCTGCCATCTCACCAGCACCTATGAGCATAACGGTTCTGCCTGTAAGCTCACCGAATATCTTCTTTGCAAGCTCCACTGCAACGGAGCTTACAGAAACGCTGGATGCACCTATGCGGGTCTCTGTTCTCACCCTTTTTGCAACAGAGAATGCCTTGTGGAAGAGCTTGTTTATGACCGTGCCTGCCGTATTGCTCTGGACAGCCATACCATAGGCATCTTTCACCTGCCCCAGTATCTGTGGCTCACCCATAACCATGGAATCGAGCCCGCAGGCAACCCTGAAAAGATGCCTTGCACAGTCCTCACCTGCATGCACATAAAGATGGTCCTTTATATCATCATAGGGTATGTCGTGGTATTCGGAAAGAAACTTCTTTACCTCCCACACACCCTTTTCCATATCGTGCACCACACCTATGACCTCTACCCTGTTGCAGGTGGATATGATAACCGCCTCGTTTATGTTGTAATGGTTAACAAGCCTCCTGAGTGCACGAGGAAGCTCTTCTTCTCTGAAGGCAAACTGCTCCCTTATCTCAACAGGGGCTGTTCTGTGGTTGAGTCCTACAGTTACTATATTCATCTCAAGCCCTCATCCCAGGAGCCCATGGGCTCCTCCTATCAAAAAATTTATAAAAAGAAACGAGCCGAGCAGCACCACAAAGGCTGCCACAGAGAATATGGCGGACTTTCTACCCCTCCATCCCGTGGTAAGTCTTCCATGCAGAAGTGCTGCATATAGAAACCATGTTATAAGCGACCATATCTGCCTTGCCCCCCAGAACCAGTAGGTTCCAAAGGCATACTCAGACCATATTGCACCTGTTATTATTGCAAGTGTGAGAAGAGGAAATCCATAGGTAAGACACCTGTAGTTGAGCTCATCGAGAATCTCAAGAGATGGTAGCACAAAATAAAGCCCTCTTATTTTGCGGCTTTTAAGGTAGCGTTCCTGTATAAGATACATTATGCCAAATATACATGCCATGGCAAAGAAGGCATTACCGAGGAACGCAAGCCCCACATGCACCGGCAACCAGTAGCTTTCGAGCACCGGTGCAAGGGGCACAATCTCTTTGGGAAGGAAAGAGGCGGTTATAAGAAGAAACAATGCAAAGGGCGCCACAAACGCACCGAGCACCATCACCCTGTACCTGTAGGAGAGCACTATGTAAAGAAGTATGGAGAGCCAGGCAAACAGTGTGAGGGACTCGTGCATGGTGGCGGCAGGAGTTCTGCCCGCCTCGAACCATCGGCTGATGATGGTTATGCTATGGGCAACGAACCCACCATATACCATATACCCACCTGCCCTTGCAAACCCCTCACGATGAGTAAGTAGATATATTATGTAGATGATGGTTGCAAAAAAATAGAATGCCGCGGTTATATGGAAAAACAGAATGTCCACCGATTTATGGCTTTCTTTCCTCTATCTTTATGCCCAGTTTTGAAAGGGTCATGTCAAGCCCTGTAACCTCTCTTAAAAGAGCGTTTATGTTTCTTCTGTCTCCTCGCCTTATGTATTCCAGCAATGGCGATTCCAGAAGCTGCTTGAATATCCTTAACTTTTTATCATCATTCGGTTTTTCTTTCAACATCATCTTTCTCACTGCCCCCACAATCTCCACAACCTTTGCGAACTCTTCTGGCAGAAACTCCTCGATCCTTTCACGAAGCCACCTTGCGGTGTAAGGGCTGCTGCCAGATGTGGATATTGCTATGGTTACATCGCCTCTCCTTACAACAGAGGGAACTATGAAGTTGCAGAGCCCGGGCCTGTCAACAACATTTATAAGCAGCCCCTCCTTTTCTGCCTCACCGAAAACCTTCTCGTTGAGCGATTGAGAATCCGTGGCACTCACAACCAGGAAGGCACCCTCAAGGTCTCCACCACGGTATCTTCTGTTTATATGCTCTACAAGCCCCTTTCTTTTGAGCCCCTTAAGGCGCTCCGTAAGGGCAGGGCTTACAACCACCACATCCGCACCACACTCAAGTAGTGCCAGCACCTTCCTTTCGGCAACCCTTCCGCCACCAACCACCACACATCTTTTGCCCTCTATATTGATGAAAACAGGATAAAACTTCATATCAACTAAGATTATAACCTTCTTATATATCAAAAACCATTAATTTCTTATTAAAAGGGCTTAAAGCACAAAATATCCTTTTTTCGAGGACAAACAGGCAGCTTCTGTCTCCATATATGGCCTGCCAAACATCCTTGACCACCTTCTGGTTAACTGTTAGAATTAGAAAAACTATTCATTTCTTTTACGGTGTGGAAGGGGATGGAGAAGCGCTGGAAGATTAGTCCTGCCAACGATGTGGTCAAGAAGAGGTTAGAAGATGAGCTTAACATCCTTCCTGTAACCGCAGAGCTTCTGGTAAAAAGAGGTATGGCAGAGCCCGAAAGGGCATATTCCTTCCTCTCACCTGATCTCAAGGACCTGTATGACCCTTTCTCCATGAAGGACATGGACAGGGCGGTAGAGCGTATCCTCCGTGCCATCCAGAGGGGGGAGAAGATATGCATCTGGGGAGACTACGATGTGGATGGCACCACGGGCACCGCACTCTTCTACCTGTTCTTCAGAGAACTGGGCATAGATACAGGCTGCCATATACCCCACAGGCTGAAAGATGGCTATGGACTCAATGCAGAGGGGGTAAAAAAACTCCATGCAGATGGTGTGAACCTTGTCATAACGGTTGATTGTGGTATATCCAGCCATGAGGAGATAGGGCTTGCCCGCTCCCTGGGTATGGACTGCATAGTGGTGGACCACCATGAGGTTCCACCCCGCATACCCCCTGCATGTGCGGTGCTGAACCCCAAGCAGAAAGACTGCGACTATCCCTTCAAGGCCCTTGCAGGCGTTGGGGTTGCCTTCAACCTTGTAATAGCCATAAGGGCAAGGTTGCGCAAGCTTGGCTGGCACATGGAGCTACCGAACCTCAAGCGCTATCTCGATGTGGTAGCCATAGGGACCGTTGCAGATGTGGTGCCCCTCGTGGATCAGAACAGGATCCTTGTAAGCTACGGGCTCAAGGAGCTTGCATCAACCAGAAGGGTGGGGCTGGCAAGCCTCATGGATGTGGCAGGCATAAGCGGGCTCAAACCCACTGCAGAACAGATCGCCTTCCAGCTTGCACCCCGGATAAACGCCTCCGGCAGGATGGACAGTGCAGACACGGCTCTCAGGCTTCTTGTAACCCGGGACCCACAGGAGGCAAGAAAACTTGCAGGGCTTCTCAACAGAGAGAATTCGAAACGCCAGAGTGTGGAAGAAAGGATTCTGCGGGAAGCCGTCTCGATGGTAGAAGAACCCCTTGAAGACAGGGCCATGGTGCTTGCCCGTGAAGGCTGGCACCCGGGTGTCATAGGTATAGTCGCCTCGCGCCTGATGGAAAGGTTTACAAGGCCTGCCATACTTCTCTCCATAGATGGTAATACCGTGAAGGGCTCTGCACGGGGAACCGCTGGTTGCAATATCATAGATACACTCCATAGATGCGAGGCATACCTTGAAAAATACGGGGGACACCGCTCGGCAGCTGGCCTCACGCTCAAAAGAGAGAACCTCGATGCATTCAGAAAAGAATTCATAGGGCTTGTGAACTCCACCCTTACCGCTGAAGACCTGGTTCCACTGGTAGAGCTGGATGCACAGGTTACACTGGATGAACTCAAGCCACGCCTTGTGGATGAGATAGAAAGGCTGTCTCCCTTTGGCCACAAGAACGAAAGGCCGCTTCTCTGTATTATGGGGGCAAACATACTCCATACCGAAGTGGTGAAGGACAGACACCTGCGGGTGATGATAAAACACAACGGCACACTGCAAAACGGCATAGCCTTCGACATGGCAGGATACCATCCCATAAGGGAGGGGCTTTTCGACATAGCATTCTACCCTTACATAGATGACTGGCAGGGGCTCAGAAAAGTAAGGCTTCGTATAGAAGAGCTGAAACCTTCCTTGCAAACATCTTGACACAAAGGGTTTGAAACATATATATTAGTTTGTTGCATCGTCTTCGAGTTCAAAAAAGACAGATGGGGGGCAGACAGCCATGTGCAGGCTGTGTCCAGCATCTTCAAAAAACTTAATTGAGGAGGCTTAAGTTGGCAAAAGAAGTTTTTGACATGGAAAAGAGGAAGAAGTTTATAAAAAGACCTGTCAGGCCCATACCCATAGAGCCAAAGGCGAGCATATCAGAGCTTGTCGAAAGGATGGGCCATACGGCCTTCCAGGCAAAGAACCTCTCCCATGCAGCAGATATATGGGAGGAGATGATTCGTGGCCGGACAACCATATTCTTTGGTTTCGCAGGTGCCATGATACCAGCCGGTATGCGTGAGCTCATGGTCTTCCTCATAAAGAACAGATACATCGATTGTCTCGTGTCCACCGGGGCGAACCTCTTCCACGATATACACGAGACCCTTGGCTGGAAACACTGGCAGGGTAGCCACATGGTAAACGACAGGGATCTGCGTAGCGCCGGGGTGGACAGAATATACGATGTGTTCGCCATAGAAGAGGAGTTCAACTCATCGGATGAATACATCTACAACTTCTCATACACACTGGAAGAACGCCCGTACACCACGAGGGAGTTTTTCCATCTCATGGGCAAAGACCTTGCAGGACGCACAAGAAACGAGGGCATACTCACCGCGGCATACAGGGCTGGTGTTCATGTCTACTGCCCTGCCCTTGGAGACTCATCGATAGGAATAGCCCTCGCATTGAGGGATGGCGATGACAACTTCATGTTCGACATAATAGCCGATGTTAAAGAGACTGCATATCTTACGGCAAGGGCAAAGAACTCGGGCATCGTGTTCATAGGCGGTGGGGTGCCGAAGAACTTCATACAGCAGTCAGAGGTAACGGCAAACATGATGTGCAAGAGAACCCCTGGGCACAAGTATGCACTGCAGATTACGACCGACTCTCCACACTGGGGCGGGCTCAGCGGCTGCACCTTCGAGGAGGCCCAGAGCTGGGGCAAGATAGCGAGAAGGTCAAAGAGGGTAACTGTGAACTGTGAGTCCACAATAGCACTACCACTTATAGTGAGTGCACTGGCACAGAGGCTCAAGGGGTTCAGGAGAACGCTGCCAGAGCTTTCGGTAAAGGGTGCGCAGAGGGTAAAAAAGAGGATATGGGATTGATCCAGAGAGAAGAGGGCAGTTTCAGCTTCGGTGGCATAGGCAAAGAGGGGGTGGCTAAAAGCCCGCTCTTTTCCGTGTTGCCTGTGCCCTATGACCTTACCACCTCCTACATGGGTGGGGCAAGAAGGGGGGCCTATGCCATAATAGATGCATCGATGAACATGGAACTGTACGATGAAGAGCTTTGTTGCGAGCCCTGGAAGGCAGGCATAGAAACACTCACACCACTTGAGGCAACCACCCTGGGGCCAGAGAGGATGGTCGAAAGGGTTGAGGAGGCCTGTGGGGAAATCCTGGGACTCGGTAGAATCCCGGTTGTGCTCGGTGGAGAACACAGCATAACAACAGGCACAGTGAGGGCACTCGAGAAGAGGTATCCCGGGCTTTCGGTCCTCCAGCTCGATGCACACGCGGACATGCGTAACTCCTACCAGGAAAGCCCCTACAACCACGCATGTGTTGCAAGAAGAATCAGTGAGATATGTGGGCTCGTGCAGGTCGGTACAAGAAGCCTGAGTGCCGAGGAGGCAGAGTTCCTCGACACTACGGATACGGTCAGGACACACTTTGCAAAGGATATTGTGGAAAGAGGCATGCCCTGTGAGGACATCCTCCGTAATCTTACAGGGGATGTATTCATAACCATAGACCTGGATGTGTTCGATCCGGCCATAATGCCATCCACAGGCACGCCTGAGCCAGGTGGGCTCGGCTGGTATGATGTTACAGGGCTTCTCAAGTATATAGCAGAAGGCAGAAACATCGTTGGCTTCGATGTGGTGGAGCTGAGCCCCGTGGCTGGTAATGTAGCGCCCGACTTTCTTGCCGCAAGACTTGTATACAAGCTCATGGGGTATATAATAAAAAACAGGCAGAAGGGAATGAGCAGTGCTGTATGTTCCTAAGAGGATATTCTTTACAAAGGGTGTGGGCTGCCACAAGGAAGAACTGCACTCCTTTGAGCTCGCCCTGCGAGACGCAGGAATAGAGAAGTTCAACCTCGTGCAGGTCTCGAGCATATTCCCTCCGGGCTGCAGGATAATACCTCGAAGCCAGGGGGTAAAAAGACTCGCCCCGGGGCAGATAACCTTCTGTGTTATGAGTAAACTCTCGAGCAACGAGCCACGCCGCCTCATAGCTGCAAGCGTGGGCTGTGCCATACCGATGGACAAAAAACTCTATGGATACCTGAGCGAGCATCATGCCTACGGGCAGACCGAGGCAATCGCAGGTGATTACGCAGAAGACCTTGCAGCGGCAATGCTTGCCTCCACACTGGGTATAGAGCTCGATGAAAATCTGGGATGGGATGAAAAAAAAGAGATATACAGAATAAGTGATAAGATAGTGAAAACCTCGAATGTTACGCAGTCTGCCATAGTCAAGGGTGATGGCAAATACACCACAGTGGTTGCAGCGGCAGTGCTTCTGTTCTGAAACAGAAAATCCCGTCTCAAGAAACCATGAAGATAGCCATAACATGCAACATAAAGGCAGAGGTTCCGCCTCATCTCGAAGAATGCTATGCCGAATGGGACGACCAGGAGACCATAGAGAGTGTCAGAGAGGCACTGCTTGAAAGATGCCAGGAGGTCTTCATCGTAGAGGCAGACCAGCATGCCCCCGCAAGGCTTCAGGGTCTCATGCCCAATATGGTCTTCAACATGGCCGAAGGTATGGGCGGAGACAGCAGGGAATCATTCATCCCGGCAATCCTCGAGGTTCTGGGAATACCCTATACAGGCTCACCACCACTCACCCTGGGGCTGTGTCTCAATAAACTGAGGACAAAACAGATACTCTCCTGCTACGGGATACCAACGCCACGCTGTTTCGTGGTAGAAAGTGAATACAGGGGTATGGAAGGAGGGCTTGAGTTTCCCCTGATAGTCAAGCCTGTCCACGAGGGCTCGAGCAAGGGGATAAGGGATGACTCCCTTGTCCGTAGTGAAGAGGAACTTGTCGAGAGGATACACAGGGTCATTGACACCTACGGGCAGCCCGCCCTTGTGGAGGAATACCTCGATGGAAGGGAGTTCACCGTGGCCATTCTTGGCAACGCAGATGATATAAGGGTCTTGCCCATAGTGGAGATAGACTACTCCACCATACCAGAGGGGGCAAACCCCATATACTCCTATGAGGCCAAATGGATCTTCGATCGGCCTGAGGACCCGCTCGACATATTCCGCTGTCCCGCACCGATAGACAAGGAGCTTGAAAGGGCGGTATCAAACATGGCACTGGACTCTTTCCGTGCCCTTGGTGTGAGAGACTGGTGCAGAATAGACATAAGATGCGACTCTCGGGGCAGACCCCATGTGCTGGAGCTCAATCCCCTGCCCGGAATCCTGCCTGCTCCACAATGTAACTCCTGCTTTCCCAAGGCCGCAAGGGCTGCGGGGCTTACTTTCAGCGAGCTTGTAAACACCGTGGTTGATATTGCAAGAAAAAGGCATGGAATATGAGTGTAGATACCATAAGGATAATATTCAACGACGAAGGGGCCGACACATTCGTGGTGGACGACGAAGAGATAGAATACGGCGATATAAGGGAGAGCGTGGAGGATATAGGGGAGTGTCTCGAAAGGCTGGGGTATCGCACCATACTGACACCCCTGACACAGGAAGGGTTCGATGGGTTCCTCAAAGAACTCACCGATGGCAGGGCTGAGCTTGTGTTCAACCTCTGTGAAGGTGCCTTCCTCAACAGCAAGTTCGAGATGAACATTGCAGCCCTCCTCGAGCTCTATGGCATAAGGTTCACCGGAAACACCTCTATAACACTTGGGGTGGCGCTGAACAAGGGATGGACAAAGGACATCCTCAAAGGGGCTGGAATAAAGACCCCTGCCCACTTCGTAACAGATGAGCCAGGCACATGGCTCCCAGAGGGACTTGAGTTCCCACTCATAGTGAAGCCACTCTCAGAGGATGCAAGCCTTGGCATAGAGACAGACTCTGTGGTATATACCGCAGGTGAGCTCTCGAAAAGGATAGAGCACATACTGGAGGAGTATTCTCACCAGGCCCTTGTGGAAAGATTCATAGATGGCCGTGAGTTCAACATATCCATAATGGGTAACGATGATGCGGTGGTGGTGCTTCCACCTTCAGAGATAGACTTCTCCGAGTACCCGGAAGAACTGCCACGAATATGCTCCTACGAGGCAAAATGGATAGAGATAAGCCCCCTGTATCGCAAGACCCTTCCTGTGTGCCCTGCCCCTGTATCAGAGGAGCTTAAAAAGGGGCTCGAGGCAACTGCCATCAGGGCATACAGGGCGCTCTCCTGCAGGGACTATGCACGGGTCGATATGAGACTCGACCAGGAAGACAACCTCTGGGTGCTCGAGGTAAATCCGAATCCCGACATATCGAAAGATGCGGGCTTTGCAAGGGCAGCCAGGGCGGCAGGAATGGAGTATCACCAGTTCATAGGAGAACTCGTAAGTATTGCGGCAAAAAGATACGACTAAACCCATCATACGCAGCACCACCAGAGAGGACAGGGAACACTTCCTCTCCATACTCAAGGGGTTCGAACACTTTACAGATGAAGAAAAGGATTGTGCCATAGAGCTACTTGATATATACTTAAAAGAGCCGTTTGAATATCTATGGCTTACAGCCCTTGTGGAAGGTCAACCCGTGGGCTTCGCCTGCTATGGAGAGGCAGCCCTTTCCTACGGAGCATACGATATATACTGGATAATGGTAGAGCCCGCCTGGCATCACCGCGGGGTAGGTAAACGCCTTATGGAACAGGTGGAAGAAGAGGCCCTCAAGGCAGGTGGAAGGAAGCTCATAATAGAGACCTCAAGCCTTCCCCTTTATGCAGGAGCAAGGCGTTTCTACAGAGTCTGTGGCTTCACAGAAGAGGCAAAAATAAGAGATTACTACAGACCAGGAGACCACAAGCTCATATACACGAAAACCCTGAGGAGGTAAGAAACCTTGGAAATAGAAGCAGTAAAGAAGATATACAATGGTTATTCCAGTGTATACGAGGCCCTGTTCAAACGGTTCTTCTACCCCAGGATAAAACATGCCATACAGTCCATGAATATACAGCCCGGGGAATGGGTGCTCGATGTGGGGATAGGTACAGGGCTTTCGCTGAATGTATTTCCAGGGCACTGCAAGATAGTTGGCATAGATCTGTCAAGGGAGATGCTCAAAAAGGCCCAGGAGAAGGTAAGAATCCTTGGACTCCACAATGTACAGCTGTTCGAGATGGATGCCATGAACCTCAACTTTGCAGACGATAGCTTCGATAAGGTCTTTATCTCCCATGTGGTGAGTGTGGTGCCAGACCCCTACAGGGTGATGAACGAGGTAAAGAGGGTCTGCAAAAAGGGTGGCAGGATAGTCATAGTGAATCACTTCCGCAGCAGCAACAAACTCATAGGGAATCTCGAAAAGTTCATAACACCACTCAGTAAAAGGATGGGCTGGCGGAGTGATCTTGCCATGGATGAGTTCATAGCGAAGAGCGACATCAGGGTTGAAAAAAAATTCAAGCTCAAGAAGATAGACTTCTGGCACCTTATATTTGCAACCAACGAAAAATAAAACCGGTACAAGACTTGCATGCAACGGACAGACAGAGGCCCCTCTCTGTAAGGATCCTTCCCATGAGCGAGGAAGACATGGACGAAGTGATAAGGATCGAAGGGCTCTCTTTTCCCAACCCCTGGCGGCGGGAGTTCTTCGAGCGGGAGCTCAAAAACCCTGTATCCTACGCCTTTGTTGAGAAGATAGAAGAACGGGGCAGACCAAGGCTTGTTGCATACATTGTCTTCTGGATAGTTACAGGAGAGGCACATATACTCAACATAGCCGTTGACCCGGAGCTGCGCAGGCAGGGCCTTGCAAGAAGACTCCTTGCAACGGCACTGGCCTTCATGGAAGAACGGGGGGTGGAAGTGGTCCACCTCGAGGTAAGGAGGTCCAACAGGGCAGCGATAAGCCTTTACAGAAAGTTCGGCTTCGAAGAGGTATACATAAGAGAAAACTACTACGGCAACGAAGATGCCATAGTGATGAGGCTTGTCTTCAGATACAAAAGCCGTATCATCCCATAAGAGAGCTTTATGACCACCATCAGTATAACGGAGACCGTAGAGGTAATATCCAACATAGCCATATCCCCGGGTTACCACAGGATAACCCTGGGCTGGACCCCCCTTGAGGTAAGGCCTGGCCAGTTCGTGATGCTCAAGACAAGCCCCACCATGGACCCACTTCTCAGAAGACCCTTTGCCATATACAACATCCATGACGATGGGACGGAGATACTCTACAGGGTGGTTGGTAGAGGCACCGCCCTTCTGTCCAGACTCAAAAGAGGAGACAGGCTTGATGTGCTCGGCCCCCTTGGCAAGGGGTTCGAGCTACCAGAGGACAGGGAGACCATCATGGTTGCAGGTGGTATGGGCATCGTGCCATTCTACATGGTGGCAAAGGAACTCCTTAAGATGGGCAAGACCACGCAGCTCATCTACGGTGTACGAAGGGAAGAAGAGTTGATACTTGCAGATGATATAATAGGGCTCGGCACAGAGGCACACCTTGTGGTAGAGGAAAGGGACAACATGCTGCCCACAGACATACTGGAAGAGATGACCATAGGCGACAGAAGAGTGCTTGCATGTGGGCCAGGGGGGATGCTCAAGAAGGTGGCCTCCCTGTGTGAGGCCAGGGGTGCAGAGTGTATGGTATCTGTCGAGACCAGCATGGCCTGTGGCATGGGTGTGTGCATGGGATGTGCAGTGAAGACCACAGATGGATACAGGATGGTATGTGCCGATGGGCCTGTCTTCGATGCGAAGGAGCTTGGATGGAAGGGCTGAACACCACGGTCCAGATAGCAGGGGGGTTCGTGCTCAAGAACCCGGTGATGGTCGCCTCGGGCACCTTTGGTTACGGGCTTGAGTTCGCAGGGCTCATGGACATCTCCCTGCTCGGGGCTGTCGTTGTAAAGGGGCTCAGCCTCAGGCCCAGGGAGGGAAACCCTCCACCCCGTATCATCGAGACCCCCGCAGGTCTCATAAACGCCATAGGGTTACAGAACATAGGGGTGGAACGCTTCCTGAAGGACAAACTCCCAGAGATTAAAAGGCTCGGTGCCACCGTTGTGGCGAACATCTTTGGCGAGTCCATAGATGAATACAGTGAGGTTGCCCGCCTGCTCAGCGGGGCAGAGGGCGTAAGTGCCATAGAGATAAACATATCCTGCCCGAATGTGAAAAAGGGGGGGCTCAGGTTCGGTCAGGACCCTGCCTCTGCCAGAGAGGTGGTGGAGGCCGTAAGAAAATCCACAGAGCTACCGATTATAACCAAGCTCTCTCCGGATGCACCTGATCTCAAGGCGATGGTAGAGGCGGTGGAGTCTGCAGGCACGGATGCCATATCCCTCATAAACACCATACCTGCCATGGCCATAGATGTGGAAAGAAGGCGCCCCGTCTTATCGACCATGACAGGGGGACTATCAGGGCCTGCCATAAAGCCCATAGCCTTGAGGCTTGTGTGGCAGGTTGCAGGATTCGCGAAGGTGCCTGTAATAGGCATGGGCGGGATAATGACAGGCCGTGATGCCCTTGAGTTCATAATTGCAGGGGCCTGCGCCATTCAGGTGGGAACCCTCAACCTCGTAGAGCCAGATGGTGCACTCAGGGTGATAAGGGAGATGGAGGCCTACATGCACAAGAAGGGCATCAGAAGTATCGGAGAGCTTACTGGCTCGCTTGTCCTGCCAGAGAGATGACGCTTATCTTTCCGGCCACCTTCTTTGCAATCTCCATGAACGCCTTTGCCTGTGGAGAGTCTGGAAGGCCCTCCACAACCGGAATCCCCTTATCGCCACCTTCTCTTATGGATGGGTCTATCGGTATTGTGCCCAGAAGTTCCACGCCGTATCTTTCGGCCGTCTTTTCTCCTCCGCCGTGGCTGAATATCTCTGTCTTCTCGCCACAGTGGAGACATACGAAACAGCTCATGTTTTCCACTATACCCAGTATGGGCACATTCACCTCTTTGAACATCCTTATGGCACGCCTTGCATCTATGAGGGCCACATCCTGCGGGGTGGTTACAACGACTGAACCTGTAAGTGGTATCGTCTGCACAAGGGTCAGCTGTGCATCACCTGTGCCTGGTGGAAGGTCTATAACGAGGTAGTCCAGCTCTCCCCATGCCACACCCTTGAGGAACTGCTGGACCAGCTGCATCACAAGGGGGCCTCTCCATATAAGTGGTGTCTCTTCATCGAGCATGAACCCCACGCTCATGAGCTTTACCTCATGGCTCTCCACGGGGATGAGCTTTTTATCCTCTGTGGTGTGCACCTCCTTGTGGACACCCATCATCATGGGCACACTTGGCCCGTAGAGGTCTGTATCGAGAAGACCCACCTTCGCCCCTGTCTTTGCAAGAGACAGTGCGAGGTTTACCGAAACGGTGGATTTTCCAACCCCACCCTTTCCACTTGCCACTGCTATGGTATTCTTTACCCCTTCTATGGGCTCTTTCTGTGGCACCCTCTTCGCCTTCGGCACCTCTGAGGACACATCCACCGTAACCTCCTCCACCCCTGGCAGGGCCTCAACGGCCTTTCTTGCGCCCTCTTCGAGCTCCTTTTTGAGCGGACATGCAGGGGTTGTGAGCACAAGGCTGAACCTTACTTTACCGCCATCTATCCTTATGTTTCTTATCATGTTAAGCGTTACAAGATCCTTGCCCAGCTCAGGGTCCATAACCTTCTTGAGTGCATCGAGCACCTGGGACTGTGTAACAGCAGGTCTTTCCATCTTTCTATTCTCCTTTGGTCTTTAGCCATCTATCCTCGCAAAGTGTGTCTCCCTTTACAAGGCTCTTTGTCTTCACATGTTTTATGCCATCTATTGCATCACAGAAGCCATCCACCCATCTTGATAGATACTCGCACATGAGTCTTTCGTCAACATGTACATTCTGCCAGTATCTTCGATGCAGGCACCTTCTGTGTCTTTCTATGAATTCTCTGTTTGGCCTCTGCTCGATCTCTATTACATCATCAGAGGGCATACCATCGAGGAAGAAGTTTCTCAATATGGTATAGACCCTCTCTGGCAGGGGGTTACTAATCTCGTATTCTTCAGTTGCTTTTCTTCCTTTTGTTCTGCCGTGCCGGTATGCCACCTTCAGAACAAACTTTTCTGCCCTGTTGCCGAATTCTTCTATAAGGGCCTTTATTATGGCCGCCTCCCTGGTCTCCACCCGTTCCACCGAATCTACAAGGAACTCCTGTACAGGCATGTTTGCCACCAGTCTTTCCAGAGGTTCATCAAGGTATCTGCCGTATTTTCTGGCCATCTCAGCCACCACACCGGTAGCCCTGTTGCCAAACCTCTCTGTGAATTCTCTGCGCAAGAACCTTTCCCTCTCTTCCACTATGAGTATCTTTCCAAACAGCCACTGATGAACAGGCCCCAGAAAAAGACTCATCGGCAATGCTCCTTACTGTGGTATTGCCAGGGCTTCGTGTCTGTATTTGGTAGGGTAAGGTAGACGGTTCCCTCTCAAGATATCTCTTCTGATGCAACCCTGTTGAGTTCTTCTAAGAGTTCCTCGAGGGGGGCCCCGTCTCTACGGGCTGCCTCTTCGAGGGTTGCCATGCCTCCACAGCACGAATCTATGTTGAACCTGGTAAACACCCCTATGGTTTTAGGATGGTCCCTTATCACATCGTTGACTATCCTGTCTTTGGTTATCTTTGCAACCTTCATTGTGCCTCTTCACTCTCCTCTGCCACTTCGTTCAGTTCTTTGAGTATCTCCTCCACATCCACCCCGTGCATCGTTGCACCAAAGGCTATGTCTTCTGTTTTTGCTCCCGGGCATGTAAAACATCCTGCCCCGAAGTACTTCATAAATACCTTCTCTGTTGCAGGATATTTTTCGAGCACCTCACCTATGCTCATCTCTTTTGTTATCTTCGACATATCTTTAAACCTCCTTTAAATTTTTATTGCGGTTTTCTGAAGGCCGGTGCTGGTTTTATGGTCATGAACATGTTCAACACAAACAACACGACAGACACCCCCTCGATGAGTGCGAACACATGAAGCACCGTTATTCCTCCATTACCTGTTCCCATTATAATCCAGCCCAGCGCCATGCCTACAAGGCCTATGTTCGCCGTCCATAGCTGAACCATTGCGAGCCTGTCGCTCCACAGCGGTGTTCCGCTGAACCTTGGCAGTATATGGTAGCCCACACCATATATCATCATGCTCATCCATCCAAGCAGATTGAAGTGTGTATGTATGGGCCTCATGGGATACACCGGGCCAGAGATGGTCATGTATATACCCATCAACATGGCTATCACAAAGTATACCATTGCACATTTTATGAACCATACCGTAACCTTGCTCATGGTAATTCTCCACCTTCTATGTTATTTTGCTCCTTCTGCCTTTTCGGGCATGGGCATACAGGCTTCCACCGGACATACCTCTGCACAGGCACCACACTCGGTACATAGAGAAGGGTCTATCCTGTATGGACTACCCTCTGTTATGGCACCTTCGGGACACTCGTTCATACAGGCACCACACTCGATGCAGTTATCCAGAATATAGTAAGCCATCTACCCTCCTTGCAAGGGAATTCTTAATATATACTCCTTATATCCATACTCAACGAGTTATACAGAGAGGACCTCTTTTATCTCAGGCACCCTCTCCTTTATCGCCCTTTCAACGCCCATAACCAGTGTTATCTGGGCACTGGGACAACCTGCACAGGCCCCCTGAAGCTGAACCTTTACGATACCATTCTCCTCGTCCACATCCACAAGGCTCACATCGCCTCCATCCGCCTGGAGCGCAGGACGAATACTGTTAAGTGCCTCTTCTACCCTCTCTCTCAACATATTGTATGTACCTCCTTGTTTATTACAAAAGTGTTCGATTATTATAACAAATTATATCTCCCTTTCAACCACTAAAAAATGATACATGTCAAAATTCGAAAGATTTTCCGTCCCAACCCTGTGGCAGACAGTCTTCCCTTGCATATGTACTTCATTATTTTTTGTGGTAAATACAGGGTATTATGTGCTATCATCTGGAATTATTCCTTTGTAAAAGGAGGAATTTTCCGTGGCAACTCTCGATTCTTCAAAGAGGCTTGCCTATGGCTGGCTCGCCTATGCGGTGGGTTCATTGATATTTGCGGGCATATTCGCCCTTATGGTTGCACTGGCAAGGACACCCTACATAAAGGACATGCTGCCGGGGGGGGATTACTTCTACATAGCCCTTGTGGGGCATGTCATACTTGCGGTGGTCATATGGTTTCTTGCCTTCGAGGGGTTTTTGTGGCTACTTACCTCTGCCATGGATACATCCACCCCTGTGATAAGCCCTCTTGTTGGCTGGTTCTCGCTTGTGCTTTCGGCAGGGGGGACAACCCTCATAGTAATATGCGCACTTTTGGGGCTTGGCTATCCAGAGCTTGCAAACTATGTGCCTGTCATAATCCATCCACTGTTTTTCACAGGGCTTTCTCTGTTTACAGCAGGCATTATACTTATCCTTTTGAATACCTTTCTCACCCTTGGGAGCGCACTCGGAAGGGGTGCATCATTTCCCATCGTAACCCGTGGTATGGCCGTGGCAGCGGTTACCGTTACAGTCGCCCTCGTCTGTTTTTTCCTTGCAGGTTACCTGCAGTATACTCGCAAGGGGTTCTTCGACTTCGAAAGGTTCTTCTGGGGTGGTGGGCACATACTGCAGTTTGCAAATACCATGGCGATGGTCGTCAGCTGGCTCTATCTGGTAAAGATAGTCTTTAGAAAAGATGCCATAGGATTGAGGCTGGGCACCGGGGCCTTTCTGTTCTATCTTGTCTTTGTGCTACCCGCACCGGTTATATACTTCCTGTACGATACAGCCTCATACGAATACAAGACCGCCTTCACCATGCTCATGCAATGGGGCATAGGGCCTCCAACGGCATTCTTCCTAATAGCCATACTGTATCTTCTCTACCGATACAGGAACAAGGGGCTGCCCTGGGCAAGGCCGGGGTTTTCTTCCCTTGTGCTCTCGGTCGCCATATTCCTTCTTGGCGGGCTTATAGCACTGGATATAAGCGGGGTGAACACCAAGATTCCAGCGCACTACCACTGTGCAATAGGGGCTGTAACAATAGCATTCATGGGGCTTTTCTACGAGGTGGTTCCCTTCTTCGGGCTTCGTATATACAGTGAGAAGATGGCCCGCATCCAGCCCTACCTCTACGGGCTGGGTATACTGCTATTTGCCATGGGACTCTACATAGCAGGCTGGTATGGTGCCATGCGAAAGGTCTATGGACAGGACCAGGCCTTCGAAAGCGTGGGAGAACTCGTGGGAATGGGTATAATGGGGGTGGGCGGGCTCGTTGCCATAGCAGGTGGAATATACTTCGTCCTGAATGCACTGCTCACATTCCTTGGGGGCAGAAGGAATACTTGACAATTTTAATAGGGTATATTAAATTATATACCATATCTTCCTGCTGTGGTGGCTCAGAAAAGGGGAAAGAACCATACCATGAGGCTTACAACAAGAGGTCAATATGCCGTAAGGGCCATGGTGAACCTTGCCGCTCATCCGGATGGCAAGCCTGTGGCATTGAGGGATATATCGACTGAAGAGGGCATATCCCTCGCCTACCTGGAGCAACTGTTTGTCAAGCTCAGAAGGGGCAAGATGGTAAGAAGCGTGCGTGGGCCAGGCGGTGGATATGTGCTTGCAAAGAACCCCGCATCGATCAGTGTGGGAGAGGTAATATCTGTTGTGGAAGAACCGCTAAACCCGGTTGCCTGTCTCGATGAGGACTCCAAGGGCTGCGAGAGGGCAGAAAACTGCATAACACAGAAGGTATGGAAGGGCCTTGGTGAGAGGATAAAAGAGTTTCTCGGCTCGATAACACTGAAGGACCTTGTGGAGGAACTCCACTCCATAAAAGACAGAGAGGATTCCCACAGGTGCGATATGAATAAACCCAGAGGAGGTAGTCTTGAAAAGAGTATACTTTGATCATAATGCAACCACACCGGTGCACCCTGAGGTGCTCGATGCACTCCTGCCGTATCTGAAGGATGCCTGGGGCAACCCATCGAGTATACACTGGGCTGGCAGAGACCCGAGGAAGGCCATCGATGGGGCAAGAGAACAGGTTGCACAGTTTCTGGGCTGCTCGCCTGTAGAGATAGTGTTCACAAGCTCTGGCTCAGAGAGTGATAACTTCGCCATAAAGGGTACAGCACTTGCAAAAAGGTCCAGGGGCAACCACATCATAACCACCCAGGTGGAGCACCCTGCTGTGCTGAATACCTGCAGGTATCTCGAAAAAGAGGGGTTCAGGGTTACATACCTTGGTGTGGACCAGTCCGGTACGATAGACCTTGAAGAGCTCGAAGAGGCCATAACAGACGAGACAATCCTCATGACCATGATGTATGCCAACAACGAGACAGGTGTCATCTTCCCTGTAGAAGAGATAGGCAGGATTGCCAGACAGAGGGGCATAACATTCCACACAGATGCGGTGCAGGCCGCAGGAAAACTGCCCCTCGATGTTACAAAACTCAACTGCGACCTTCTGAGTATTTCAGGGCACAAGATATATGCACCAAAGGGTGTGGGTGCATTGTATATAAGAAGGGGGGTGAGGGTTGTTCCCCTCATCCATGGTGGACACCACGAGCGAAACCGCCGCGCAGGCACAGAGAATGTGGCAGGTATCGTGGGGCTTGGCAAGGCATGCGAGATAGCCATGCGTGATATGGACACAGAGGTGGCTCACATCAGAAGCCTGCGGGATAGACTCGAGAAAGGACTCATGGAAAAGATACCACATGTGAGGCTCAACGGACATCCTGAAAAAAGGATACCCAACACCACAAACCTGGGGTTCGATTTTGTGGAAGGAGAATCGCTTCTTTTGAACCTGGACATGCTGGGTATAGCTGCCTCAAGTGGTTCTGCCTGCACATCCGGTAGCCTCGAGCCCTCCCATGTGCTCGTTGCCATGGGCATACCCCCAGAGCTATCACATGGCTCGGTAAGGTTCAGCCTCGGTAGATTCAATACCGAAGAGGATGTGGACTATCTTCTAGAAAACATGCCACCCATAGTGGAGAGGATGCGCAGCATGTCGCCACTGTGGAACGAGGCAGAGAAAAAGGGTATGTTCATGGCCCTGGAAGAGAAATAAGTAAAACAGGAGAGGAGAACAGACACCATGTACAGTGAGAAGGTTATGGATCACTTTACAAACCCTCGGAATGTGGGTGAAATAGAAGATGCCAATGGCGTGGGCATGGTGGGCAACCCTGCATGCGGGGATATAATGAAGCTCACCATAAAAGTGGTGGAAGGAGTCATAAGGGACATAAAGTTCAAGACCTTCGGCTGTGGAGCAGCCATTGCAACGAGTTCCATGGTTACAGAGCTGGTGAAGGGCAAACCACTCGATGAGGCAGAAAAGATAACCAACAAGACCGTTGCAGAGGCCCTCGATGGACTGCCTCCTGTAAAGATGCATTGCTCCAACCTTGCAGCAGACGCCCTCCATGCAGCCATAGAGGACTACAAAAAACGCCTTAAAGAGAAACAACAGTAAGACCGAAACATAAAAAAACCTGATACAAACAAAAGACCTTATGCGGGCTCCGTGCCCGCACATCTTTTTTGTTTGAAAGCCATGAAGAACAGACGCGTAATTGTGGCAATGAGCGGAGGGGTGGACTCCTCGGTGGCAGCCATCCTTCTGAAAAGGGCTGGCCACGAGGTGATAGGCATATCCATGCAGTTGTGGGACTACTCGGAAAAGGAAGACCTGTCAGCAACCAGGGGTAGCTGCTGCTCACTTGAGGACATATGGGATGCCAGAAGGGTGGCCGAGACCATCGGCATACCATTCTATGTGCTCAACATGGAGAAGGTCTTCTCCAAAGAGGTGGTGGACTACTTCGTGAAGAGCTACCTTACAGGTGAAACCCCAAACCCGTGTGTAAAGTGCAACTCGGAGATAAAGTTCAACATCCTCTTAAGAAAGGCATTTGAGCTCGGTGCAGAATATGTTGCAACAGGCCACTATGCAAGGATAGTAAAGGATGCATCCGGCAGGTACCACCTCTTAAGTGGCGTGGACAGGACAAAAGACCAGTCCTACTTTCTGTTCAGCCTCACCCAGAATACCATGGCGCATGTGCTATTCCCTCTGGGAGAGCTGACAAAGACAGAGGTAAGAAAGATAGCAAAAGAGGCAGGGCTCAAGGTCTCAGAGAAGGGCGAAAGCCAGGAGATATGCTTCGTAGAAGATGGCAACTACCGTAACCTCCTTGCAGAGCGGGCAGGCACAAGGGAAGGCAGAATTGTGGACACCAGTGGCACTCTTCTGGGCCACCACACAGGGCTCTTTGGATACACCATAGGCCAGAGAAGAGGGCTCAACATAAAAGACGGCAAGGGGCCATACTATGTGGTCTCTATGGATACAGAGAGAAACGAGCTCATTGTGGGCAGAAAGGAAGAACTCCTTTCCTGTGGGCTTTATGCACGGGAGCTCAACTGGATAAAAGAGCCACCAGCGGCACCTCTTACCGTTGAGGCCAGGATTCGCTACCGCCACAGCCCTGTGGATGCCATCGTTACACCACGCACCGACGGTGGGGCCGTGGTCAGGTTCTTGAGCCCACAGGGGGCTGTAACCCCGGGGCAGGCTGTGGTATTCTACAGGGATGAGGAGGTCCTCGGGGGCGGATGGATAGAAAGGGCCATAAGGGAGTCTGATGAAAAGGATGCAGAAGAGCTTTGCAATCAAGACCCTCGGGTGCAGGGCAAACCAGTACGATTCCACAGCCCTTGAGGACATGCTCAAGGACCAGGGGCTTGAGAAGGTGGAGCTTCACGAAAGAGCGGATGTATACATAGTGAACACCTGCACCGTAACATCGAAGACAGACAGCGAGGCACGCCAGCTCATACGCAGGTTAAGGCGCACAGGCCCTGGCTCTGTCATAATAGTTACAGGCTGCTATGCACAGGTATATCCCGAGAGGATAAAGGAGCTGGGCTGTGTGGACTACATCCTCGGCAACCCTGACAAGGCACGAATCATCGAGTGCATAAGGGCTGGTAGGACATCGGAAGGCCGCCTCATTGTGAGCGACTTCGAGGGGGGCACCCCCCTAACACTCCGTATAAGAAGACCCTCTGCAAGGACAAGGGTGAACCTCAAGGTGCAGGATGGATGCAACAGGAGTTGCTCCTACTGTATAATACCGAGGGCAAGGGGGAAATCGAAGAGCCTTCCCATCGCAGATGTGCTGGAGGAGATAGAGACACTCATCGAGCAGGGAGTAAAGGAGTTTGTCCTTACGGGCATACACCTGGGGGGCTACGGGCCTGACCTTACCCCACCGATGGACATAACAGGGCTTGTGAGGACCATAGAGGAGCGTGGCTATCCTGCAAGGTTCAGGATAAGCTCCTTGGACCCAGATGAGCTTACAGACGAACTCATAGAGGTCCTCTCATCTGCAAGGACCATATGCCCCCATCTGCACCTGCCCCTTCAGAGCGGGGATGATAAAATACTGAGGCTTATGCGTAGACCCTATACAGCAGGTCTCTTCAGACAGAAGGTCTCAAGCCTTCTCGAAAGCGTAAGGGATATTGCCATAGGGGTGGACATCATGGTGGGTTTCCCGGGGGAAGGGGAAAGAGAGTTCCTTACCAGCGTAAGGCTCTTAGAAGAGCTGCCCATATCCTACATGCACATCTTTCCCTACTCAAAGCGGTCTGGAACAGTGGCAACAAACCTTCCAGGCCAGGTAGACGGAAAAACAGTAAGGCAGAGGGTGGCACGGCTTAAAGAGCTTGACAGAGAAAAACGGCTCTCCTTCTGCAGGGCATCTGTAGGGTCCGTAAGAAAGGTCATAGTCGAGTCCACAAGGGACAAGAAGACCGGGCTTCTCTGTGGCAGGACGGAAAACTACATACCCACCCTGCTCGATGGCGACGATACGCTTATGGGAAAGGAGGTAATGGTACGGCTCACAGGACCTGCCCCATCGGGCATGAGAGGCATGGTGTATGAGAAGACAGAGGCTTTTAAAGAGACTTCAAGAGAGGCTGCAGGTTGAGTTCAAAGACAGGGCTCTGCTTGAAGGTGTGTTTGTGCACAGCTCCTATGCAAACGAGAGGAAAGAGGATGGCCTGGAGTCGAACGAGCGGCTTGAGTTCCTGGGAGATGCCATACTCTCTGCAGTCATAAGTGATATGGTCTACAGGGCCTTTCCCCATCTTGACGAAGGCAGACTCACACGAATACGGGCACGGGTGGTCAACCGAAAGGTGCTGGCAGGTGTTTCAACAGGGCTTGGCCTGGGTGAACTGCTTCTACTCGGCAGGGGCGAGGAGAAGGCAGGCGGCAGGAAGAATGCAGCCATACTGGCCGACACACTTGAGGCACTCTTTGCAGCAATATATCTCCACAGGGGATACAGAAAGACCTGCCAGACCATAAAGAGGCTCTTTTCACCCCTTGTGGCCCTGTATTCAGAAAAAGAGGTCTACTTCGACTTCAAACCCATACTGCAGGAGATGGCACAGAAACACTTCAAAGAGGCACCCACCTACAGGGTGGTAAAGGAAGAGGGGCCGTCTCACAGAAGGATATTCTCCGTGGAGGTGCTCCTTAAGGGCAGGGTGCTGGGCAGGGCAAGGGCAGGCAGAAAGAAGACTGCAGAGCAGCTTTCCGCACGCTCTGCCATAGAGGTTCTGAAAAAAGAGGGCTACACACTTTAGACTCTACCATGGCTCGAAAGAAACAACTCATAATACCCGTGTTCATACCCTTTGCAGGGTGCCCCCACAGGTGTATCTACTGCAACCAGCAAAAGATTACCTCAACCAGCGGACTGCCAGCCATAGAAGAGGTGGAAGAGATGGTATGGCGCTATCTTTCCACATGGAAGGGCAGCGGCAGGAAGGAGCTCGCCTTCTATGGTGGCACATTCACAGCCCTGCCACATGTAGTGCAACAAGGCTATCTCGAGTGTGCCAGAAGACTCATGGAAAGAGGGGCTGTAGACTCTGTGCGCATCTCCACAAGGCCCGATTGTGTGGACAAGGGGACAGTCGAGTCTCTATGCTCCTATGGGGTGGAGACCGTGGAGCTTGGGGCACAGTCCATGGTGGATGAGGTGCTCAGGCTTATAGAGCGGGGCCATAGTGGCGCAGATACCATAGAGGCCGTTAAGGTGCTGAAAGCAGCGGACATGACCGTGGGCATACAGATTATGCCAGGGCTTCCAGGGGACACAGAAGATACGGTCCTCGAGACGGCACAAAAGGTTATGGCCCTGAGCCCCCAGCTTGTGAGGATATACCCTGCGCTGGTTATAAAGGATACACCCCTTGAAAGGCTGTTCAGAGAGGGCAGCTACACACCCTGGCCGCTTGAGAAGATGGTGCGTCTCTGTGCCCGCCTTTACAGGCTCTTTACGGCAGAGGGTATAAGGGTCATAAGGATGGGGCTGCAGCCCACAGAAGGGCTCCTAAGGAGCCTTATCTCTGGCCCATTCCATCCTGCCTTCGGTGGGCTCGTAAGAAAAAGGGCAGCATCAATGGCCTCCACCCCTTCTGTGCCATCTGTAGAGTATGGGAAGTAGCGAGACAAGGGCCACAAGCCCGAGACCTGCCAGGAACTCCCACCGCACCTCGCCCTCCACAAGCAGTGCAAAGAAGGAGTCTGAAAACACCACATATGCCACAACCCCTGGCAGCATGAATATGAATGATGCCACCACATAGTGGCTCAACCTTATACCTGTAAGCCCGAAGGCATAGTTAAGAAGGTTGAAAGGGAAGAGGGGTATGAGCCTTGTAAATGCCACCACCTTCCAGCCCTGTCTTTCCACCTCTCTGTCGAGCCCCTCAAGGTGGGTGCCCCTTATCTTCTCTTCCACCCATTCTCTTCCAAGGTGTCTTGCAACGAGGAACGCCACAGTTGCCCCCATGGTAGCCCCAATGGAGGCATAGACCACACCCCAGAGGGGACCAAACAGTATACCACCTGTAACGGTAAGTGGCAGCCCCGGGCTCATAAGGGCAGGGGCAACAGAGTATATGAGTATGTATATTAGGGGGCCCCACATGCCGTATCCCTCTATCCACCCCTTGAGGCCTTCTTCATCGAGGTATCCGCTGGCACCAAGCCATCGCACAAAGAGCGCACCACCTATCGCAAGGGTTGCAAGTGCCATGAACTTAAGCCCTGCCCTGTTCATCATGGCAGACCCCTATTTATAAGCCATCTGGGCGGCCAGTCGCTGAAAAGTCTCTCCATACGATACTACTCCAGCCCTGCAATCTCTGTGCTGGTGTGGACAGAATATGCCAGACCAATTATACCAGGCTGTTCAGGGCTTGTGTGGCTTTGCCGTCTCCATAAACCGGAGGGTCTCTTCCAGCGTGGGTATCCCCTTTCTGCCGGTAAGACTTCTGCACTTAAGGGCTGCAAAGGCAGAGGCAAACCTCAGGACTCTTTCCATCTCCCAGCCCATGAGTAACCCATAGATGTAACCACCATGGAACACATCGCCTGCCCCTGTGGTGTCCACCACATCCTCCACCATGTAGGCAGGCTGTTCTATGAGCCTGCCCCTGTAGAGGGTAATGCTTCCTCTCAAGCCAATGGTTATGGTTATGGCACAGGAGTCTGGATATTTGCGCGAAAGCCTCTCGGCTGCCTTTACAGGGTCTGGCTCCACCTGACAGGCAAAGTCCTCTGAGCCCACAATATAGTCCACAAGGGGAAGGAGCTCTTCCATACCTGGATACATCCTGTCTGCATCTATCATGGCGGGTATGCCCTCTCTTCTTGCAATCCCGAGGGCCTTTAGGATTGCCTCCTTCATGTAGCCATCTGCAAGTAGAAAGCCAACCCCACAGAAGGCCTCTTCTTTTACATCCTCACTTGAGAGCACACCCACCGTTGGCCTCTGCCACAGGATCGTTCTTGTGCCGTTCTGCCTGTTTACTATTATGAAGGAACGCTGTGAGACGCCGCCATCTCTTACCACCATGAACTCTGTTGATACCCCTTCTTTCCTGAACCGCTCTATTATCTCAGAGCCATCCCTGTCGGCGGCAACTATACCGATCATCCTTGTGTTCACACCAAGCCTTGCAAGGCTTACAAGGGCCGTTGCAACCTGCCCACCACCTTCGATCGCAAGCTCTATGGCCTCCCTTTTCGTATTCTCATCGGGGAAGCCATCGGAAAGGGCAAAGTAGTCCATACAGCATTGTCCAACCCCGAGCACAACCTTTTCCACAGGTTATTCTCCCACAAGCTGCACTACTATGCGTCTCTTTCTGGGACGGTTGTCGAAGTCCATGAAGACTATCTGCTGCCATGTGCCGAGAAGGAGTGCTCTGTCCAGAAAGGGGATGGTAATGCCGGGCTTGAGAAGGGCTGCACGCACATGGGAGAACCCGTTGCCATCGTGCCAGCGCTCATCATGGCGATAGGCCACATCAGAGGGCACAAGCCTCTCTATGGCCTGCCTCAGGTCCTCTATGACACCCTCTTCGTACTCTATGGTGGTTACAGAGGCGGTTGAGCCTGGCACAAAGACAGAGAGAAGCCCCTCTGTGAGCCCGCTCTCAAGAAGAGCCCTTCTCACACTCTCTGTTATGTCCACAATGTGGGTGAACCCACGGGAGCTCAGCTCTATGAAAGCTGTGTGAACCATGGTATTCATATAGATAGCACATAGCCCACCATTTAATCAACAATTGTCTTGCCTTTGTGGGGCAGTCTCTATTATGATAGAAAATATCCTGCAGTAAAGGAGGTGTTCCTGCCATGAAGAAGGTGGCATTGTTGACCATCCTGCTGTGCACTATTGTGTCTACAGAGCTACTTGCAGGCATGTATATCAAAAAGGAGGTTGGCAGAGACCAGACCGAAGAACTGTTCCTTGAAGGCGGCAGGATGAAGATAGTGCTTGGTTATGCCGGTATGGGCCCCATACAGGTAAGTATTGTTGACACCCGAAAGGAGCGGTTCGTCCTCGTCCAGCCGGCAAGGAAGGTGTATCTTGTTACCACATTCGAGGAATACATGAAATTTCTTAAAGACATGCAGAAGCAGATGAAGATGCCCAATCCCTCTGAGATACCCTTTGCAGCCGGGGAGGATGAAGAAAAAAGAAGCTACAGGGGCAAGGGCGAGACCATTGCAGGATACTCGACCAGGGTGCTCGTAGTAGAGAAAGGGGGCAGGGAGATAGAGCGCAGATGGGTATCTGAGAAGTTCATAAGGGACATGTTGAAAGAGATAGACTTCGAAAGACTTGGCACCCTGGGTGCTTCGGCCGGCACACTGGCAGACATATCGAAGGCAGAGAGCATAAAGGCCATGGCAGAAGAGATGCCACTTAAGGAGGTAAACCTTCTTAACAGAATGGCCACCACCGTTGTAAAGGTGGAACACAAGAGCCTGCCTGCCTCCACATTCAATCCCCCGAAGGGATACAAAAAGGTTGGCATGAAGGAATACTTCTTCCCCGGTGGAAATATGCCCTTTGGGCACTGATTATTCGAACCTTGCGAACTCATCCACATCCATGCGAAATGTCCGTGGCAGAGGCTCCGTGCCCTTTTTCAGGTAGCCCACTGCATCTGAAATACGGCAGGTGTCAAGAAATCGTGCCAGAGATTTTGTGGTATAATCTGAATCAGAAGAGATGATACCACTTAAAGATGACAATCCAACCTACAGCTATCCCTATGTTACTGTAGGACTCATTACAATGAACACCCTCATATTCCTGTTCCAGCTCCTTCTCGGCCCCGAGCGCTTTGCCATATTTGTGCTCATAACGGGTGCCATACCCTATGAGATTGTCAACCTTGTTGACATCTATCCAGAAGACCTTGTGCCCCCGCCCTTTACCCTTCTTACTGCCATGTTTGTTCACGGAGGCCTGTTTCATCTTCTTGGCAACATGCTTTATCTGTGGATATTTGGCGACAACATAGAGGACAGGCTGGGACACTTGAGGTTTCTCATCTTCTATCTCTTTACAGGTGTTATGGCAAGCCTTGCACATATACTCATCAACCCTGGCTCCACGGTGCCGATGATAGGCGCCAGTGGTGCCATAGCAGGCATACTGGGGGCCTATTTTGTGCTCTTTCCCAGGGCAGGTGTCATAACGCTGCTGTGGTTCTTCTTCTTTATAGAGATAGTAAGGATACCGGCCCTGGTCTTCCTGGGACTGTGGTTCGCATTCCAGCTTTTGAGCTCAGGACTTGGCGGTGGAATAGCCTGGTATGCACACATAGGCGGGTTCATAGTAGGGGCCATACTCATCCTTCTTGTCAGGCCACGACGAGGCAGAAGATAAAAAGGGCTTGACAGCCTTCTCTTTTTGAATTAGAATTGTTCAAAAGTTGGAATCGTTCTAAACAGTCGATGCAAAAACAGATAGAGAAATACAGGAAGAAGGGGATGAAACTCACCCCCCAGAGGCTTGCCATACTCGAATACCTCGATGGCAACACAGCGCATCCCACTGCGGAGGACATCTACAGGGCTGTAAAGAAAAAACACCCCACCCTGTCCTTTGCAACTGTATACAACACCCTGCAGGCACTCGTAAACATGGGCGAGGTCATGGAGCTTACCATAGACCCTGAACGCAAACACTTTGACCCAGACACCACACCACATCATCATGTCATATGCACCAGATGTGGCAGGATAGGCGATGTGTTCGTCGACTACTCGAGGAGGCTCGAACTTCCAGAGGAGGTAACCAGGAGCTTCACCGTAACATCAAACCATATAGACTTCTATGGAGTATGTAAGAACTGTGAAAGAAAAAGGAGGACAAAATGATTCGCAAAGGCATCGAAACAGTGGCAATACTTGTTTTCATACTTGCTCCATATCTACCTTTACAGGCAGAGGACATCACAGAGATGTTCGCCCCCCTTCCAGAGATTGCACAGAGCAGGGAAAACCCTGTAACCCCGGAGAAGGTGGAACTTGGCAAACTCCTTTACTTCGAGCCAAGGCTCTCAAAAAGCGCTCTTATAAGTTGCAACAGCTGCCACAGCCTCACAACGGCCGGGGTGGACAACCTTCCAACCTCTGTTGGCCATGGCTGGCAGATAGGTGGACGCAATGCACCTACTGTGCTCAATGCAGCGGTGCTGGGCAGCCAGTTCTGGGATGGAAGAGCGAAGACGGTAGAGGAACAGGCAAAGGGACCAATAACCAACCCCATAGAGATGGCAGCCACAGAAGAGCTTGTGGTGAAAAGACTGAAGTCCATACCAGAGTATGTGGCCCTTTTCAAAAAAGTATTTCCCCAGGAAAAGGACCCCATAACACTGGACAACATGGCAAGGGCCATTGCCGCCTTCGAGAGAACCCTTATGACCCCCTCGCCTTTCGATGCCTATCTTAAAGGCGATAAAGAGGCACTCACAGAGGATGCCAGAAAGGGGCTCAAGCTCTTTGTAAAAAAGGGTTGTGTCTTCTGTCATAACGGGGTTGGTGTGGGGGGCGATAGCTTTCAGAAGTTCGACTACGGCACAGACCAGGGTAGATACACCGTTACAAAGGACGAAAAGGATAAAAAGGTCTTCAGGGTGGCATCCCTCAGGAATGTGGCCATCACATACCCCTACTTCCATGATGGCAGCGTATGGAGCCTCGAAGAGGCGGTGAAGATAATGGCAAGAAAACAACTGGGCGTAAGGCTTGAAGACAGAGAGGTCAAATACATGGTGGCATTCCTTGAATCCCTTACAGGCAAGAGGCCAGATATAATTGTGCCAGTGCTTCCACCATCCACAGCCGAAACACCGAGACCAGATGTGAGCACAAACTAAAACTATATCAAAGGAGGTAGTTGACCATGTCAGAAACAGCGGTACAGAAACCAGCACCAGACTTTACGGCACAGGCCGTGATGCCAGAGGGCTCTATAAAAGAGCTCAAGCTCTCTGACTACAGGGGCAATTATGTGGTCTTGTTTTTCTATCCCCTTGATTTCACCTTTGTATGTCCAACAGAAATCATCGCCTTCAGCGACAGGATAGAGGAGTTCAAAGAGCGCAACACAGAGGTCATCGGTGTGTCTGTGGACAGTGTCTACACCCATACAGCCTGGCGCAATACACCAAGAAAAAAGGGAGGCATAGGCGAGATAACCTACCCGCTTGTGGCAGACCTCAACAAGAGGATAGCCAGGAGCTACGGAGTCCTCCTTGAAGAGGCAGGCATAGCGCTTCGTGGACTCTTTGTGCTCGACCGTGATGGGGTGGTCAGACACATAACGGTAAACGACCTCCCGATAGGTAGGAATGTGGACGAGGTATTGAGAGTCATAGATGCCGTACAGTTCTACGAGAAACATGGCGAGGTGTGTCCCGCAAACTGGGAGAAAGGAAAAGAAGGCATGAAGCCAGACCCAGAAGGACTTGAAGAGTATGCTAAATCACACTTCTAAAACATGAAACAATCCAAGGAGGTAACAGGAAGATGGCTCTATGGAAGTGTCAGAAATGCGGATACTCCAAGGAATCCAGGTGCAAACCGAGAAAGTGCCCCGAGTGCGAGGGCAGAGAGTTTGCCAAGGACTAAAAGGGTCAGCTAACCAGGGCTGACATCAACTCAACCAAAACCCCTCAGCCCATGGGGACGGCTTCCCAGAAATCCCGCCTTATCGAAAGTGGCCGTCCCCGCCGCTCTTTTTGCCTGAACTTGCCCTGTGTGGCAAAAATAAATGGTTGACATTTCTCTACAAAAAGGGTAATAAAAAGTAGGAAAATGCAAAGAGTGGCCTTCATAACAGCGATGATAATGATGCTCCCTCTTGTGGTGCAGGCAGAGGTGATAAGTGAATCCCTGGTACCTGTAAAGAGGGTCGTGATCCTATCGGGCGAGACCATCCCACTGATAGGACCAAACACAACCCAGCTCGTATTCTCAACAGCAGGTGGTATAGGGCTTAAGAATCTTGAAAGGCTGGACATAGTCGTAGACAGATACGAGCAGGTTCAGGGCATAAGGGTTACCTACAGAACAGGCGCAACCCTTCTGCGCAGCCTGTATATTACAAACATAAAAACCATTGTGCTTGAAAAGGCTTCGACCCAGGTAGGTGCAAAAAGGGATACTGTACATATAAGAGTTGTTACAGCCGATGAACTGACAGAACCATGGTAAAGGAGGTATTCTGGATTATGAACATAGAAATACGCAATTTCATCCCTGTCGTCTTTCTACTCATTGTGGGGCTCTCCCTTTCCTCATGTGTAACACCTGTAACCACAGAGGTAAAGGGTGGGGGGCCATCGGTCCAGCAGGTTACTGCCTACACAGGGCCAAAGGCACGAATATCGGTTGCACGGATAAAGTGTAAGGCAGCAAAATGCTCGGGTGCGATAGGCAATGGCTTGAGGGACATACTCATAAGCGGGCTGTTCAAGACAAACAAGTTCATAGTGCTCGGTGGGAAAGAAGAGATGCAGGAGATGATGGAAGAGCTTGATCTTTCAGCCAGTGGCTATGTAAAAGAGAAGAGCGCAATCCAGGCCGGCGGCTGGGAGGCAGCAGACCTTATAATATTCGGCTCTGTAACAGCCTTCGAGCCCGATGCCGGTGGCATGGATGTCGGTGGCGGAGGACTCGTGCCGGGTCTCCTCGGGGGAGTAAAGTTCGGCAAGAAGGAGGCTTACATATCGATGGACCTAAGACTCGTGGATGTTAGAACCAGAAGGATTGTGAACACCACCACCGTGGAGGGCAAGGCCTCTTCCTTCAATGTTGGTGGGCTCGGAGTGGGATGGGGTGCAGCAGGAATACTCGGTGGAGGGCTCGGTGTCTACAAGAACACACCAATGGAAAAGGCCGTAAGGGTGCTCATAGAGAATGCGGTAAACTATGTGGCAAGCCAGACACCGGAGAACTACTTCAGATACACACCTGAAGGCACAGAAGTATCCCCAGAAGGGGTTAAAAAGGTCTCCAGCGGACTAAAAAGGACCGGCGGCCCAGCAGGTGGTGGAGGACTCAAAAGGCTTTCAACAGGTTTTGAGCCCGGCTCAGAGGTGCTCTTTGCAGAGGACTTCTCAGAGTGCACAGAGAAACCGAAGACCCTCAGAATAGTAAATGGCAACGCAGAGTGTGTAGATTACGACGACAGGCGCTGGCTTGTGAACATAACGCCACAGTCAACTCTGAAAAGAAAACTGGACCTCAAAGGAGACTTTGCGATAGAGTTCGATGTATACCTTAACTGCAAGACCGTCGGCTGTTTCCTTGGTACAGGCTTCAGCCTCACCCTTGGACAGGCCGGAAAAGGCGAACAGGTGCTGCTGACAGGAAATTATGGTAACAATGGGAAGTTTTTCAATCTATACTTCCCAACCAAATCGAAACACATAAAGGTGCTGGCGAACAAGAGCTTCTACAAGTTCGCCATACAGCAAAAGGATGGAAAGATACGGTTGTTCCTCGATGGCAAAAGGATAGCAACCGAAGAGCCCCATCCCTTCAAGGCAGGCAAAAACAGAAACGGCTTTCATGTATGGCAGAAGGGCAACCTGGATGAAGAAAACTATGTGCTCATAACAAACATAAGGGTTACAAAGTATTGATCGAGTGCTTCTGAGCCCGAGACCGCACTTGCAAAAAATGATGGAGGTTACATAGATGGCTGAAAATGTCATAGAGGTTACAGATGCAAACTTCGAATCTGTAGTGCTCAAGTCCGAACTACCCGCACTCGTTGACTTCTGGGCAGAATGGTGCGCACCATGCAGGGCGATCGCACCGCTCGTGGAAGAGATAGCGCAGGAGTATGCAGGGAAGATGAAAGTGGCAAAACTGAATGTGGATGAAAACCCCTCCACACCAGGGAAATACGGTGTAAGGGGTATCCCCACCCTCATACTCTTCAAAGGAGGCCAGGTGGTCGACCAGATCGTGGGGGCAGTTCCAAAAGACCAGATAAAGGCCCTCGTTGACAGGGCACTGTAGTGTGGCCCATGTTATCCTCTGAATACGATGAGTGTATGAGACAATTCCCTTCAAAAAAGCCCTTTACCTGAAGGGCTTTTTTTATTCTCCAGAGGGTTTGCACAGGGAAAGAAAGCCTGTTAAAATCTCTTTAAGACCTTATCGAGAAACTTTTTATGGATGTAATGCAGGCTATCAGGCAGAGAAGGTCCATCAGAAGGTTCAGGCCACGGGCGATAGAGCCCGAGAAGATAGATGTTCTCAAGGATGCCCTTATATGGGCACCCAGTGCCGGTAACCTTCAGAGCAGGCGCTTCTACTTCGTGTACAACCAGAAGCTGAAAGACAGCCTCGTCTTTGCAGCCCTGGGACAGGGCTTTATAAGCGAGGCACCACTTGTGATTGTGGGCTGTGGGGACCTGAGGATATACCGCTATTACAGGGAAAGGGGGGTGGAACTCTACTCCATACAGGATGTGGCATGCAGCATGGAAAACCTGATGCTTGCAGCATACTCTGAAGGGCTTGGCACCGTGTGGGTAGGGGCATTCGATGAGGCCAGGGTCTCCACCATATTGAAACTCGACGACTATCTGCGCCCCCTCGCCATAGTGCCCGTTGGTTATCCCGATGAAAAACCTCTGCCACCCCAGAGGATACCACCCTCTGAGGCGATAGTTGAGCTCCCCTAGCACCTGTGGAGGAATGGTATGAAACCCCGATTGAACGAAAATGCGATGACAGTGCTTGAACGACGATACCTGAAACGAGACGAACAAGGCAACCTGACAGAAACCCCTGAGGAGATGTTCCAAAGGGTTGCAAAAAACATTGCCAGCGCAGAAGAACTCTACGGAAGTGAGCCTGAAGAGTACGAAGAACGATTCTTCGAGCTTATGAGCACACTCAGGTTCCTGCCAAACTCACCAACCCTCATGAACGCAGGAAGAAGGCTGCAGCAACTTTCGGCATGCTTCGTCCTGCCTGTAGAGGACTCCATAGAGAGCATATTCGAGGCGGTAAAGAACACCGCCATAATACACCAGTCAGGTGGGGGCACAGGGTTCTCCTTCTCAAGGCTTCGGCCTGCAAACGATATAGTGGCATCCACCGGCGGGCTGGCAAGTGGGCCTGTCTCGTTCATGAGGGTGTTCAACGCAGCAACAGAGGCGATAAAACAGGGAGGAACCCGCAGGGGTGCCAACATGGGTGTCCTCAGGGTGGACCACCCCGACATAATGGAGTTCATAAAGGCAAAGGAAGACCCCGAAGAGTTCACAAACTTCAACATATCCGTGGCACTTACGGATGCCTTCATGGAAGCCCTCCAGGAAGACAGAGAGTATCCTCTCATAAACCCACGCACAGGCCGTATAACCGAAAAGAAACGGGCGAAAGAGGTCTTCCAGCTCATGGTGGAATGTGCATGGAAGGGTGGAGAGCCTGGCATACTCTTTATAGACAGGATGAACCGCCACAACCCCACCCCGCTTCTTGGCCTCATAGAGGCCACAAACCCATGCGGAGAGCAACCGCTCCTGCCCTATGAGTCCTGCAACCTGGGGTCTGTAAACCTCAACATGGTGCTGCGCAAAAGCCCACAGGGAGGATACTCCATAGATTATGATGAGCTTGCAAACACCATAAGGCTTGCCGTAAGGTTCCTCGATAATGTCATAGACATGAACCGCTTTCCACTGCCAGAGATAGAGAAGATGACAAAGAACACAAGAAAGATAGGGCTCGGCATCATGGGCTTTGCAGACCTTCTGGTAAGGCTCAACATACCCTATGGAACAAGAGAGAGCTTCCATCTGGCAGAAGAACTCATGGGATTTATAACCAGCACCGCCTGGCAGAGCTCGCAGGAACTTGCACAGGAGAGAGGACCCTTTCCATGCATAAAGGGAAGTATCTTCGACAAAGAGGGCTCAAGGCCTGCAAGAAATGCAACCACCACAACCATAGCACCCACAGGCACATTGAGTATTATAGCAGGCTGCTCCTCAGGGATAGAACCCTACTTTGCACTCGGCTACATACGGCGCATACTCGGTGGGGTTACATTCAACGAGATTGTTCCTCTCTTCAGAAATATTGCAGAAGAAGAGGGATTCTACACAGAAGAACTGATGGAATATGTTGCGAAAGGTGGTGATATAAGAAAGAGAGAAGATGTTCCAGAAAGGATTAAGGAGATATTCGTAACGGCATTCGACATAGAGCCAGAACTACATGTAAAGATGCAGGCAGCCTTTCAGAAACATACAGACAATGCAGTATCAAAAACAATCAATCTTCCACACCAGGCATCGCCTGAGAAGGTAAAAGAGAGCTATCTGTTTGCCTACAGGCTCGGATGCAAGGGTGTAACAGTATACAGAAGTGGCACAAGAAAGGAACAGGTTCTTTCATGTAAGAACAGTCTTTACTGCTAAAAACAAAAACGGAGGATTTACTTTATGAAGAAGATAGCACCTTCAATACTATCTGCTGACTTTACGAATCTTGCGGCAGAACTTGCCGCCATCGAGGAGGCAAAGGCAGACTATGTGCATGTGGATGTTATGGATGGACACTTCGTGCCGAATCTCACCATAGGCCCCTTAGTGGTGGAGGCCATAAGAAGGGCAACCAGCCTGCCACTGGATGTGCATCTTATGATAGAGAATCCGCAGAACTTCATATCGGCCTTTGCAAAGGCAGGCTCGGACATAATAACCGTGCACATAGAGACCACAGAAAACCTCGAAGAAGTCGTGGCCTCTATAAAGGAGTTCGGCATAAGGGCAGGGCTTGCGCTCAACCCCGATACCCCGGTAAAGAAGATAGAACCCTACATAAAGCTTGCAGACCTTGTGCTCGTCATGTCAGTCCACCCTGGGTTCAGTGGGCAGGAGTTCATAAAGTCCACCTTCCAGAAGATAAGACGGGTGAGCCGCCTTGTAGACAGATTGAACCCAGAGGCAGAACTGGAGGTGGATGGCGGCATAAAGGTGGGCAACATAAAACAGGTCTCGGATGCAGGGGCAGATGTGTTTGTATCTGGCTCCGGTATATTCGGAACAGATGACTACAAAAAGACCATAGAAGCCATGAGAAAAGAACTGGGCGAGAAAGAAATCGGTGAAGAGTTCTGAGCCAGGAGAGGCACAGAGGATGGCAAAAAGATACCACATAGACCTCTCGAAAAGAGACATAGAAGGGGCAGAGGTTGCCCTTCTCCCGGGAGACCCCAAAAGGGCAGAATCCATAGCCGATAGGCTGGTAGGAACATACGGGGGTAGAAAGAAATTACTCGCCCAGAAAAGGGAGTTCACCACATGGCTTGCAAGAACCACCCTTGCAGACATAGTGGTTACAAGCACAGGTATCGGTGGCCCATCCACATCCATAGCCGTGGAGGAGCTGGCAGGGCTTGGCCTTAAAAGGTTCATCCGTGTGGGCACAACAGGTGCCATACAGCCACATATAGCCATAGGAGATGTAATCATAACCACAGGGGCTGTAAGGCTCGATGGTGCATCACGCCACTATGCACCCATAGAGTTTCCCGCGGTGGCACACCACAGGATTGTATGCTCCCTCATAAAGGCCGCAGAAAGACTCGGTACAGGATACCATGTGGGTATCAGCGCATCCTCTGATACCTTCTACCCCGGTGAGGAACGAACGGACTCGTACAGAAAATATGTGATAAGAGAACTGAAAGGGGCAACAAAGGAGTGGCAGGCACTGGGGGTGCTCAACTATGAGATGGAATCTGCCACACTTCTTACCATGACCGCCTCCATGGGGCTTGAAGGAGGATGTATAACAGGGGTTATAAACCGCGCACGCTGTGGCAGTATCACACAGAGGGCACTGCGCAAAGGAGAGAGAAATGTTATAGAGGTGGCAGTGGCATCCCTTGAGTATCTGCTTAAAGGTGGTAAATAGAAGATGCCGATATACCTTGTAAGACATGCGACCGCTCTACCTGCTGAGAAGGACCCGCAGAGGGGGCTATCCGAAGAGGGCAGAAAAGAGGTGGAAAAGATTGGGGCCTTCCTCAGGGGAAAGATAGCCGTGGAGCTGGTCTACCACAGCCCGAAGAAGAGGGCCATGGAGACAGCCCTCATTCTTGCAGAAGGCCTCGAACCCTCACAGGTCCTCGAGGCAGAGGGGCTTCTGCCCACAGACGAGCCAGCGCTCTGGGAGAGCCACCTTACGGGTGAGCAACGCTCCATAATGGTTGTGGGACACCTGCCACACATCGAAGAGCTGGCCCGAAGGCTACTCTCTGTGCGAAAAGAGGGGGGAAGGATAAGGTTCCTGCCTGCCTCTGTTCTGTGCCTCGAGGAGGTCGAAGGGGTGTTTGCAATCAGGTGGTTTGTGGAGCCCTCTATTCTATAACCACCGTGGCTATGGCAAGCCCCTGTGAGTGGGAAGAGCTGAAGAGTATCCTTCTTCTGCCAACAAGTGTTCTGGCCCTTCCGTAGAGATTAAGGGTGCCGCCTGTCTGTTCCACATCCACAAACTCCACATCCTTCCACCCTATGGTGCTGCCAGGCCCTGTGCCCAGGGCCTTGAAAAGGGCCTCCTTGAGGGCAAACCTTCTTGCAAGCCCCACGCAGAGACCCGCAACAGAAGCCCTTTTGAGCTCCTCTTCCGTGAAGACCCTCTCGCAGAACCTTCTGCTACAGCAGGCCTGCCCTATACGGCCTATCTCCACTATGTCTATGCCCTTGCCTGTCATTGCCTTCTGAAGTCATCATCGAATCTCTCTATATCGTCCTCTTCCACATAGCTGCCTGCCTGCACCTCTATAATCTCAAGGGGTTCGTCAGGCGATGGATTCTCGAGCCTGTGTTTCACACCCTTCGGTATGTAGGTGCTCTGGTTCGGGCCTATCTCCACTATCTCTTCACCACGCTGTATCCTTGCCCTGCCAGAGAGCACTATCCAGTGCTCGCTCCTCTTTTTGTGGAGCTGCAGGCTCAGCCTTCTCGAGGGCTCCACCCTTATCTTCTTTATCTTGTAGCCATCACCGTGCTCGAGCACGGTGTAGCTACCCCATGGGCGCTCCGCCCTTCTGTGGATCCGAAACTCCCTGTAGCCACGGCTCTTGAGTATATCCACCACCTTTCTTACATCCTGTGCCCTCTCCTTTCTGCACACAAGGGTTGCATCAGGGGTGTCTGCAACTATTATACCTTCAAGCCCTATGGTTGCAACAAGGCGGTCCTGGGCGATTATGAAGGAGTCTCTGCTGTCCACATCCACCACCTTACCCTTTATGATGTTGCCATTCTTATCGGGCCTGAATATATGCTCAAGAGAACTCCAGGAGCCCACATCAGACCACCCGAAACCTGCCTCTATCATGGTAACATTTCTGGCCTTCTCGAGAACACCTGTGTCTATGGAGACAGATTCTACCCCCTCGTACACCTCTTCCACATCCCTGCCCTCTCTTATATGCACGAGGCCTTCATACAGGCCTGGAAGATAGCTCCTTATTGCATCGACAATATCTATTGCCCTCCAGACGAATATACCACTGTTCCAGTAATAGGAGCCCTCCTTTGTGTAGTGCCTTGCCCTCTCAAGAGAGGGCTTTTCCACGAACCTCTCGACACTTCTGACCTCCACACCACCTGTCTCCTCGAGGGTGTCTGGAGCTATCTTCATGTAGCCATAGCCTGTCTCTGGCCTTGTGGGCCTTACCCCGAAGGTTACAAGCAGGCCCCTGTGGGCAACCCTTGAGGCCACCCTTACAAGCCTCCTCAGTGTCGATGGCCTTTCCACCATATGGTCTGATGGAAGCACCACCATAATGGGGTCACTCTCCATCTCGAGCAATCTTATTGCAGCAAGCCCTATTGCAGGCGCGGTGTTTCTGCCGAAGGGTTCTATTATGAACCGTGGCAGAGGGGTAAGGCCCCTGCTGGAAAGATGAAGCCTTATGAATTCAGCATGGTCAGGGTTGGTAACGATAAAGGTCTTCTCAGGCGGGATCAAGGGCTTGAGCCTTTTGACGGTGAGCTCAAGAAGGGTCTCATCACCTGTGAGTCTTATGAGCTGTTTCGGGCTTTCAAGCCTTGAAAGGGGCCAGAACCTTGTGCCACTTCCACCTGCAAGGATTACGGCATATATTCTTTTTCCACGCTTCAAAACCAGAACCCCAAAGTTAAAGATTTTTATTCTTATCACCTTGTGAAGCCATGCAAGAAGACTATTCCGCGAGGTGTCTTATCAAAGATGAGGTGTTCATCAGAATGGGCATCTTCACCGCCTCTTCGAGGCCATCTTCTGGCAACCCACGATGGCCTGGAGGCAACCCTTCCGATGGTGAGTATCCTGATTGTCCTTATTTTATACTATCCAGCCCCTTGTAATCCAGTAATTCTACTTAAGCTTGAATCTTCCGAATCCCCATCCGATGAGTGCACCAACCCACACGATGTTTCGCAGCAGATGCACGAATGGCATGAGAAAGCAGCGGGGGTCCTTCTTTTTCCTGTACGCAGAGGCGGCAAAGAGGAATCTATCAACCATCACGATACCGAAGACCAGAAGGCCACCCTCAAGGAGCCATCCTCCCAGCTCTTCGGATATAACGGTGTGACTGGTAATACCTGCCAGAAACATGAGTATGGAGGACAATGTAAGGGGTGCCTGCAACATCATGCGCAGGCCCGATGTCGTATCTCCCACTATCCTTTCAGGGTGCTTTTCTATAAGCTGCAACCTTCCATAGGCAGAGCGGTACTGCTGCCTTATGTAGCCCTTAAGGTCTGTCTTCCAGTAGTGCTCGGAGACGGCATCTTTCAGGAACACGAGTCTGTAGCCCGCCTTCAGGAGCCTGTAGCTCATATCGCTGTCATAAGCGTAACCACACTCGAATTCTGGATCGAAAAGCCCTACCCTTTCGATGGCCCCTCTCCTGTAGGCAGTGTTTCCCGTGCATACATGGGTTACATACCTCGTTTTGATAGAGTCATACCTTGTCTCGACATCGTATCCCATCATCCTTGCCAGTAATGTTACATCCTCTGGTGTCTTGAAATATCCCTGCACAGCCCCCACCCTTTCGTCCTCGAACTCTGCTATCACCTTTTTGAGCCAGTCCCTGTGAAGCACCACATCACAATCTACAGAACATATTATGTCATATCTTGCAACCCTGAATCCATTGTTTGTTGCTATAACAGCCCCCTGATTCGGCTGGTCTATGATGGTAAGATTGTCCCTGTGGGCAAATCTCTTTACCACATCGAGTGAGCCATCCGTACTGCCATCGTTAACGACGATGACCTCTATGGGCTCTGGATAGTCCTGTGCAAATATGGCCTCGAGGACCCTTCCTATAAGCCTTTCCGCATTGTACAGTGCTATGACTATGCTTACCGGTCTGTAACTGTCAGGGGTCATCTCTTCTCAACCGAATCAAACATCTTTGTATCTCCTCAACCACAAGCCCCATACAGTTTAGCACAGAGCTATGGCCATGTCTGTATCAGCATGAGCTTATGGCCTTTACTTTCTCAATTCTTCATCCAGAGAGTCTCTGTCTATTACCATGGCCTCATCGAGTATCTTGTCTACACCACCCTTACCAGCAAGTCGTAACAGGGGGTCTATCCTCATATGGAGATGGGCAAAGATCATGCCCACCCAGAGGGCACACTTTTCCACAGGCCCTCTTGCCAGAGGCAGGCCTTCTCTGAAGGCCTTCTTGGCTTCATTCCAGCTATTCTTGTTAAGACAATATGCACCTGCAAGAAAGTGCTGTCTTGCCTTGAGGTTGTCCCACTTCATAAAAACCTTGTTAATCTCTCTATCATCGAATCTGTCCCTGTTTTTTTCGACAAATTCCTGTATGTATTTATAAACCC
>WGFM01000007.1 GCA_015492245.1 Deltaproteobacteria bacterium
GGGTGTAATACGGTTTACATCCACCCTGTGGAGAGCTTTTCTCAACGGGTCTTCAGCCGGTTTGAAGAGGTTTGGAAGGCTGAACTGTGCCTTCCTCCCTGTGGGTTGGCTCGAGCTGGAAAGAGCTGGCTCTCCTGTCTCTGTGAACTCTGTGTGTTCAAGGTTTCTAAGTATTTCCCTTGCCCTTTCCACCACATCTTCTGGAAGTCCCGCAAGCCTTGCAACCTGTATGCCGTAGCTTCTGCTGGCACCCCCTGGCAATATCTTCCTTAAGAATACCACCCTGTCGTTCCACTCCCTGACCGCCATATTATAGTTTTTGACCCTCTCTTTTGTCAAGGAGAGCTCGGTCAGTTCATGGTAATGTGTTGCAAAGAGGGTCTTTGCCCTCACCCTTGGGTTGTCGTGGAGGTATTCTGCCACTGCCCAGGCGATGCTCAGCCCATCGAATGTGGCGGTACCTCGGCCTATCTCATCGAGTATTATGAGGCTGCGGGTGGTGGCATTGTTAAGTATGTTTGCAGTCTCGCTCATCTCTACCATGAAGGTGCTCTGCCCCCTTGTGAGCTCATCGGAGGCACCAACCCTGGTGAATATCCTGTCCACGACCCCTATCCTTGCCGCCCCTGCCGGCACGAAGGAGCCCATCTGTGCCATTATCACCATAAGGGCCACCTGCCTCAGGTAAGTGGACTTTCCTGCCATGTTGGGCCCAGTGATTATGAGTATCTGGTTTTCTTCGAGATCGAGGGTGGTATCGTTTGAGACGAATCCCTCCTCTGTCATGAGTTCCACCACAGGGTGTCTTCCCTCTTCTATTATTATTGCGTCATCCTGGTCTACCTCTGGCTTCCTGTAGCCCCTGTCCTCTGCTATTGTGGCAAGTCCTGTGAGCACATCGAGTGTTGCCACAAGCTCTGCCGTGGTCTGTAGCCTCGGGATGTAGCCCCTAAGCTCTGCAAGAAGGTCTACATAGAGGTCTGCCTCGAGCTCCTTTGCCCTCTGTTCCGCACCAAGGATTCTGGACTCCCACTCTTTGAGCTCAGGGGTTACAAACCGTTCTGCGTTGACAAGGGTCTGGCGCCTTATGTAGTCATCGGGTATGTTCGAGAGGTTGGCCCTTGTAACCTCTATGTAATAGCCAAAGACCCTGTTGTATCCCACCTTCAGTGTGGATATGCCGGTTCTTTCCCTCTCCCTCCTCTCAAGCAGTGCTATCCACTCCTTACCACCACTGCCTATCGTTCTAAGCTCATCCAGTTCCTCTGAATATCCCTCTCTTATGAAACCACCATCACGGGTGTGTGAAGGCGGCTCGTCTGCTATGGCCCTTGCTATGAGGTGGACCGCCTCGTCCACACTATCGAGGCGGAGGTGTATCCCACGGAGCATCTGTGAACAGAAGCTTTCAAGAAGAGCCCTGAGCTCTCCTGCCACCTCGAGGGAGTGTTTCAGCGATAGAAGCTCTGCAGGTGTTATATATCCTGTAGAAAGCCTTGCGGTAAGCCGTTCTATGTCATATATGGCTGAAAGGTGTTTGGTGATTTCCTCTCTTTCGATGGCTCTGTCCACAAGCTCCTCCACACTGTCGAGACGAAGCCTTGTCTCTACCGGGTCCACAAGGGGGGCACCGAGCCAGCTTCTCAATTTTCTGCCACCCATGGCGGTGGAGGTTCTGTCGAGCACAGCCACAAGGGTTCCCTCCTTCGAGAAGTTACGGGCGTTGTGGAACAGCTCGAGGTTTCTCTGGGTGGCGGCATCCATAAAGAGGAACTGCTCCCTTCTGTAGGGTATGCATCGCCTTATGTGCCCAGGGCTTGCCTTCTGGGTATCCTTTACATATCTCAACAGTGCGCCCGCACATCTTACGGCCTCTTCCATCCCCTGACATCCGAATCCATCGAGTGTGGTAACGCCAAAGTGTTCGGTAAGTATTCTGTATGCGCTATCGTGGTTGAACCCATATGTGCCCACATATGTTGTGCTTATGTTGTATCCTTCTGCCCCTCTTTCAGAGAGTATGAGCTCTTTCATCTTCTCATCAGGCAGTATGAGTTCTGCTGGCTCGAGCCTTTCCATCTCATCTACGAGTTGGCTCAACTCTTCAAGTTCAGTGAGTCTGAAGTCCCCTGTGGAGAGGTCCATACAGGCCAGCCCTCCTCTCTTTCCTGTCCACAGGGCTGCCACGATGTAGTTGTGGGAAGAGGCATCGAGCACCTCCTCTTCGAGCACAGTGCCAGGTGTAACAACCCTTACGACCTCTCTTCTTACTACAGTCCTTGCCTCCTTCGGGTCCTCCACCTGCTCGCATATGGCAACCCTGTAGCCCTCTTTTATAAGCCTCGATATGTAGGACTGTGCCGCATGGTATGGTATTCCACACATGGGGATCTTCCGATCCCTGTCGCGAGATGTGAGGGCGATACCCAGCACCCTTGCGGCAATCTGGGCGTCCTCGAAGAACATCTCGTAGAAGTCCCCCATACGAAAGAACAGTATGGCATCCTCATGGCGTGCCTTTATTTCCATGTATTGTCTCATTGCCGGGGTGAGTCTTTCCATAGTGCCTACACCGTCCAGTGTCTTGCCTCGAAGTCTTCTGAAGGAACCTCTATTATAACAAATCCTTTTCGTGGTAGTCTCTCATATTTTTCATCCTTGAACTCCACAAGAAACCCCAGGGTATCACCTGCCTTAACCCCGAGAAGCTCGAACCCCATGGCTATCTCAACCACATCTGCCACAGAGACCTCCTCCACCCTTACGGGCTCCTTCTCCCCTTCCCTGTAGAAAAGTGCCTCTATGGACCTGCCATCCACCTCTATCTCGAGCTGCATGTACTCGGGCCTCAGGAAGACAATCTCCATGGAGAATCTTTCAGGTGGCCTTCTCTTGAAGTCCACCCTCAGGAACAGGGTCTCAAGGTTGAACCCGAAAAAGAGTTCCTTAAGGACCCCCTCTTCTTCCACCCCATGCATGGCACCACCTGCCTGGCTCTGCTCCACCCTGCCGGCATAGAGCCATTCGTAGTAGCTCGTTGCCCTGCCGTCTATGACAGGTTCTATGAAGCCTGTGGGAAGCCTCCTTGGCCTTATCGCCCTGTAGCGCGATATTATGGGTATCTTTACATCCTGGGGCACATCCAGCTCCATAAGCCTGTATGCCCGTTCTATGTGGGCCCTGAAGAGGCGGTCGAACTCTTCCTCATCCATGGATGAATGTTCATCACCATACCACCAGAACCAATCACTGCCCTCTGCTATGTAGAGCTCTTCCATGGCCTCCTCGAGCCTTTCTTCCGGCACCCCCTTCTGTCGGCATTCTTCCACCATCTGCCTTGCCTCTGTGAGCATACCCCACGCGGCATTGTCCTCTCTGTGGCCTATCCATATGTTGAAGTTGTGGTTTATCCA
>WGFM01000008.1 GCA_015492245.1 Deltaproteobacteria bacterium
AGGCGCTACATGGAGGAGGGGCGTCCCCGAATACTCGGCAGGAGGGAAAGCCCCTATCTTTTTGTAACCAGCCGGGGTGGTGGGATGACACGGCAGAACTTCTGGTGTATGCTCAAGGGTCATGCCCCGAAGGCAGCTATTCCCGCCTACAAGATAAGGCCCCATATTCTGCGTCATAGCTTTGCAACCCATCTTCTCGAGCGCGGGGCAGACTTGAGGGCACTCCAGGAGCTCCTGGGGCATGCCGATATATCCACTACCCAGGTCTATACCCATGTGGAACGGGAGAGACTCAAGAGGCTTCACCGTAAACACCATCCCAGGGGGTAGGCAGACCTGATGCCCCTCTGATGGAGGGTCCCGGAAATGATTTGACATAATATACCTTATGGGACAAACTGTATTGGATGGCAAGAAATACTATGCTTGGAGGCTAAGTTCTTTTCAATGGATTTGACAATAGGTCCGGCACCAAGTGTTCTACCCTGTTCATCTCTATGAAAGTTATTATATATCTTTGTGAAAGGGACTGTCTATTTCCGCTCCAATATTTTTATAGTATTTTTTATTTCATCAATAACTTCAGGGTTGTAGATTTCCTTCTTTCTGTCTTTCTTGATGGAAAACACTATGAACACTCCTCCCCCCAGATCCTCTGTAAATTTTTTATGAGTTCTGCTGAGCCATTCCTTCCATCTATATACTTCGGGAGTTTGCTCATATGTAATTGGCTTTATTTGTAGACCAATATATTTACTGCCAACCTGAATATAAAAATCTACATTATAAAGTCTATCCCATTTATCAGGAGCTGGTTCTATCTCCACACCAAGCTCTCTTTGTAGCTTTCCATATATTGTCTTGATCTCTGTTTGGTATCCATCGTAGGTTCTGCTTAGTACAAGTTCCCTGATATACTGGATACAATCTTCTTCAGTTACATCTTCTATCTCTGCCTGAACAACTTCTGTAATCTTAATATAAAGCCTTCTTCCCAGCTCATCCATATACTCCCGTGGAGAAATCTCTTTACCTGTAAGAAAATCAGCAAGTTTCTTATAATAAAAGTCCTCCCATTCCTGAACTTTCTTCGGATCACATTCACGAATCCACTGTGAAACAGGCCCCACACTGTTCTTCTTGTTTAAACCCCATCTATTTGTCGCCATGTTCAATATCCATTCCTTAGCCATAGGTGGGCTCCTTGGTTTCGAGCTTCAAAAACTTATCTTTATATCTATACTCCCCTGCCTTATCTGCCTCAGCCATACCAGCTCTAATCAAATAGGCATTAACAAAAATTTTATTTTTAAGATATACATAGGCTTCCATCATGGTTTCATCAGATACAATGCCATTATCAAACCTGATAAAAACTTCCTTTTTCAGCACATATTCCCTTAGATATTTCAGAACATCATCCTCCTTTCTTACCTTTACTCCGAGAAACTTAACCACCAATCCGGTATGGAGTCTTATTGTATCCTTAGCAAGTATATCTACTACCTTATATATATTACCATTTTTAAAGTTAAACTTTTCAGGCTCTATTTTGGGAACAGCATCTTTTATGCCTGCAGTATAGTCCACCGCGCAAGTCTCTACTCCAACCTTTCTTTTAGTTATTCTAACATCAGTAGCAGACGGTAATAACTTATGTTTTAAACCGAGTTTTTCTTCTATTAAGTCCACAAACTCCTCATTTATTTCATAACCGATAGCATTTCTATTAAGCTTAAGGGCTTCTTTTGCGGTGGTTCCACTACCAAGAAATGGGTCAAGAACGGTATCGTTTACAAAGGTATACATCTTTATCAACCTCTTTGGTAGCTCCTCAGGAAACATCGCTTCATGCCCTATCTGCCTTGCTCCACCGAAATACCAGTGTCCGTGGAAGTATTCCTTCCATTCTTCTTTTGTCAGTCTTGACTTCTCTTTAATTTCTCTGGAAACTTTAGAACCTTTGCCTGGTTTCTTGAAAATTAGTATGAACTCATAATCAATCTCTATCATACCGTTAGGTGGATAGGGGTAGGAGCCCATCACATTTGCCCCACCTGTGGTATTCATGGTGGTCTTCTTTTGCCAGATAATTGAACCCATGTAATCGAAACCAATGTCTTCACACTGTGATACAAGTTCAGCATGGAGTGGGATTATCTTATATCTTCCGTAGATTACTGAGCGGGCAAACTGATCTCCTATGTTTATACACAATCTTCTACCGGGTTTGAGGGTCCTATAGCATTCTTTCCATACCCTGTAAAGGTCTTTGAGATATTCATGCAGACTCTGTCCATACCCAATCTGTCCTTCAACCCCGTAGTCTTTGATATGCCAGTAAGGAGGTGAAGTTACAACTAAGTCCACACTCTTATCAGGTAGTTCTATCATACATCTGCTATCGCCGATGATTATTTTTGCCTGAGTGTTCATTACTCTACCCTCAAATCTGAATTTTACTACATAACCCCTAAACCTGACAATACCTTTAAAGATCGTCCCATCCCTTATAACATCTATAACACATCAAAAATTCACAAGCACGGCAAATCGTTCGCCTTTCTTTAGAAGTTTCAGCCCCTCTATACCCTCAAGCTCTGGAAGGCTCTTCTTTCTGGTTATCACCACAAGAGGTTCCTTACGGGCAAGCTCCTTGAGTGTCTCGCGTGTCTTGCGCCCTGTCTTTACTATCTGTCGTTGTGAGTAGAAGACGACACTCGGGTAGTTCAGAGAATAGGTTACAAGCCTGTGGGGCTCTTTGAGTTCCTTCGAGAGGCGGGCATACTCGTAGAGCTCGAGCTGCATATAGGCATTCACAGGTGGCATGATGTATACCCTTATGAATACAAGCATTGCTACCATGGCAGCCACCATGGAGCCAAAGGCAAGCTCACGCTGGCGCTGGCCAGGTAGAGATAAAAGCCCAACAAGTGTGATCATACCACCGAGCACATAGAAGTAGTAAGCAGGAAGCTGGGGTTCTCCCTCTATCTTTACGAAGTGTGGAAGAAGGGTAACCACAAGCCCTGCAATAACCGCCCCTCCAGCGAGAGCCCTGAAAGAGCCCTTAAGCCTTTCCTCGGAAAGCACGGTGCCAGCCAGTATGGCAGCCGCAGGAAAGGATGGGAATATGTAGTTAGGAAGCTTTGTCCCCGAAAAGGAGAAAAACACCACAACAAACAAAAACCACACCCCTGAAAAGAACATAAGCCCCCTTCCCTCTGCCCTGAACTCCCTCCATGCCCTCATGAGTGCTGCAGGCAGAAAGGCCACCCAGGGGAAGAACCCCACAAGGAGCACCAGAATGTAGTAATAAAATGGCCCGCTGTGGCCGGATATGACCCCTGTGTAGCGTTTTATGTGGTGCTTCATTATGAAGGCATCTATGAACTCCCATCCCCTTACATACAGTATTGCGCTGAACCAGGGTAGCGTTATGAGAAGGAACAGGAGAATATTCAATGGTCTTGAAAGGTCTTTAAGAAAGCCTGCATTCTTTGTACTCACAAGATATATGGTGGCTATCGTAAAGGGAAAGACTATCCCTATCGCCCCCTTGGTTAGCACCGCCAGGGCACTCATCACCCAGAACCCGGTTGAGCCCCACCTTACACCCCTTTCTACCGCAAGAAAGAGAGAGAGAAGTGAAGCGGTCATGAAGAATGTAAGGGTCATGTCGGTTACGGCAGAGTGGCTGTAGATGAAGAACTCTATCGAGGCCAGGAGCACGCAGGAGGTAAAGACCGCCTGCCCGAGCCCCCTCACCTCTTTCATGAAGAAAAATAGCATCATCACAAGCCCCACCCCGAACACAGCCGATGGAGTGCGTGCCGCAAACTCTGTAACCCCACCGACAAGAAAGCTCAGGCCCATGAGATAGTAGATCAGGATTGGTTTGTCGTAACGGGGTTCGAGGTTGTAATAGGGAGTTACAATATCACCTGTAAGGAGCATCTCGCGGGAGGCCTCGGCAAAGACGGTCTCATCGAAATCGAAGAGCAGAAGGCCACCGAGTTTGAAGAAGGATACAAATATGGCAAGAAATAGTATGGCAACAGTGGCAAGCCTGTCTCTGTTCTTCCATCCCTCGCATACAAGCCATGCCAGGGTTGTGCCCAGTATGGCACCTGCCACAACATCGCTCGGATAGTGGGCACCCTCTATGACCCTGGAGACCCCTACAACAGTGGCAACAGCAAATAGGGCATACCTTAAGGACGGATATACCCGTGCCACCACATAGGCGAAGGCAAAGGCAGTGGTGGCATGCCCTGAGGGGAAAGAGGCAAACCTTGCGGAGGGGTCGAATATGAAGGGGTCGAGCAGGAGCTCTGTAACAGGGGTGTCCCAGAAGTGTGGCCGTGGTCTCTGGAAGGCAAGCTTAAGAAGCTGCACCCCCACGCCTGCTACCACAAGGGCTGCCACCCCCTTCTTTCCACACCCTTTGAGCCCCCTATCTTTCCGCAGGTGGCCAACCCCATAGAGAACAATGGCTGCTGCCAGCAAGAGGCCACCTTCTCCAAGGATTCCCACAACCTCGGCAAGCCCCTTGAGTGAATGGCCAGGGGTAAGGCTATGTGCCAGGGGGTCCAATAGCAGGGCAAGAAGGAGGACCAGGGGGATTGTAAGAAGGAGCCATCCCCTCTTTTTCAACTCTGTTGCCTCCTCATCATCATGGGCATTTACTCTATTACAAGATTGGTAAGGGTGCGTTTGACCCCTTCTATTGACTGAATCTTCTTCATCACCACATCTGCAAGCACCTTGAAGCTCGATGCCTCAACGAGCACTATTACATCGTATGGGCCTGTAACCGTCTTTGCAGACTTCACACCTCCTATCCTGCCTATCCGCTCTGCGATGTTAGAGGACTTACCGTGCTCACACTCTACGAATACATAGGCCTCTACAGACATCTTCTCTGTCCTCCTTCTTGAAAATTTTCCCTGTTTTTTTAAGGCATTACCCTATCTTCTCAAAGTGTGGACGAAGGGTTGAAAGGGTCTTGGAAAGATGCTCTGGTATAATCTTTACATCTGCCAGAACAGGCATGAAGTTTGTATCCCCGTTCCAGCGGGGTACCACATGCCAGTGCAGGTGTTCCACTATGCCTGCCCCTGCACTTCTTCCGAGATTTATGCCAATGTTGAACCCATCGGGCCCGAAGAGTTCTTTGATTACCTTTACCGCGTGTGTTATGAGCCGGAATATCTCGAGGCTCTCCTCTCTTGTAAGTTCCTCGAGCTCTGCCAGGTGCCGTAAGGGGGCCACCATGAGATGCCCGTTGTTGTAGGGGTATTTGTTGAGCATCGTCATGGTGTGAGCCCCTCTGTGGACAAGGAGAGAGTCATCTTCTCCTCTGACGGAGTGCGCCTTACAGAAGATACACCCTTTGTGCTCTTCCGAAGCCTCCTTTACATATTCCAGCCTCCAGGGAGCCCATAACCTCTCCATAGTGGTGTGTATCAGCCCTTTCTGTTTAGTCTTTCCCTGAGTTCCTTTCCAACCCTGAAGAAGGGAATCACCTTTGGTTCCACAAATATACTCTCACCAGATTTGGGGTTTCTACCCTGCCTCGAGCCTCTCTGTTTGACCCTGAAGCTTCCGAACCCCCTGATCTCTATCTTTTCTCCCCTTGCAAGGCTCTCTGCTATGGTCTGAAACAGGGTGGACACGATGACCTCTATGTCCTTCTTGGTGAAGTTCTGCGTCTTCTCTGCTATCTCTTCTATGAGTTCACTCTTTGTCATGGGTTAATACCTCCTTATCTTGTTAGGTCTGGCATAAGGTACATTATTCTGGTTCCCCAGAGAAGCTCGCCCATCAAAGAGCCCGCCTCTCTGCCGAAAAGGAGATTCCACAGGTTCATCCCCTTTTCGGGATATATGACGGAGGGCTTTCCCTTTATTCCGGCAAGTTCTGCCCCCATCTTTATGGCATCACCCATGTTTCCCAGGCTATCCACGAGGCCGAGCCTGTTTGCCGTAAGTCCCGAGAATATCCTTCCATCGGCTATCTTCTCTACCTCTTCTATGGTGAGTCCCCTTCCCTCTGCCACGGCCTCTACGAACTGGCGATGAATGTTGTCGACCACATCCTGCAGGAGTTTTTTCTCCTCTGGGCTCATCTTGCGTGCTGGGGAGCCCACATCCTTGAACTTCCCGCTCTTTACAACATATCCCTTTATGCCTATCTTCTCGAAGAGTTTCTCAAGGTTTACGAACTCCACTATCACCCCTATGCTTCCGGTAATGGTTCCAGGGTTTGCAACTATTCTGTCGGTGGCCACTGCTATATAGTATCCGCCAGAGGCTGCAACAGAACCCATGGATGCAACCACTGTCTTTTTGTTCTCTTCCCTTATGCGTTTTATCTCGCGGTATATCTCCTGTGCAGGCCCCACGGCACCACCAGGAGAGTCTATCCTTACAACTATTACCTTTACATCCCTTCTCTCGCCGTATTCGATGAGTGTGCGGTTTATCTCTTCGGAGTCTGTTATGATTCCCTTTATTGGAACCACCGCAACCTTGTCTCCGAATGATATGGCACTATCTTTTGTAAAGAGTGAAAACAGTATGGAGAGGACTACGATTGCAACGAATATGAGTCCGATGAAAACCAGCACACTGCGTATAACATGACGGGTCTTCATTTATCGTCTATTTCTGCCCCAGAGTCTACTTTGTCGAAGATTTCTCTTATGCTGAGCCCTATCTTCTTCTCATCTGGATTCACATTGAGTACTTCCACCCTGACCCTGTCTCCCACGCTCACTGGAAGCCCCTTTTTCTTGCCCCTTGCAAGCTCACTTATGTGCACCAGCCCCTCGAGCCCCTCTTCGATCTCCACGAAGGCGCCGAAGTCCGCTATACCACTTACCCTGCCATCCACTATCATGCCGGGCTTGTATCTCTCATCCACCATCTCCCAGGGGTTTCTCTCAAGGAGTTTGGTGCTCAGGGAGAACCGTTTGGAGTCCTTGTCTATGTTGAGAACCAGGGCCTCTATCTGCTGGCCGGGGGTGAAGACCTCGGAGGGGTGCTTTATCTTCTTCCAGGATATGTCTGATATGTGTATGAGCCCATCCACCCCGCCCTCAACACCCACGAACACGCCAAAATCTGTTATGTTCTTTACCACACCCTTTATTCTGCTACCCTTCTCATACCTGTTGGCCAACTCTTCCCAGGGGTTTGGCTCCACCTGTTTCAGCCCCAGGGAGAGTTTCTTGTTAGGCGGGTCTATATCGAGCACCATCACGGTTATCTCCTGCCCCAGCCTGAGTTTTTCCGATGGATGTTTTATCTTTGTCCAGCTCATCTCACTTATGTGCACCAGCCCCTCGAGCCCCTCTTCGATCTCCACGAAGGCACCATAGTCTGTAATGTTGGTAACCCTTCCCTTTATCCTGGCCCCTGGTGGGTATCTGTCCTTGGCTTCCTGCCATGGGTCTGGCTTGGTCTGTTTCAGCCCAAGGGAAATCTTCTGGCTTTCGGGCTCGTATCTCAAGACCTTCACCCTTATCCTCTCGCCAAGCCTTACCATATCCCCTGGATGCCGCACCTTGCCCCAGGAGAGATCACTCAGGTGCACAAGCCCATCCACACCACCAAGGTCTACGAATGCACCATAGTCGGTTATGTTCTTTACCGTGCCTTCAAGCACCACGCCTTCCTGTATCCTGGCAAGTGTCTCTTTGCGAAGGCGTTCTCTCTCCTCCTCAAGTATTACGCGCCTTGAGACTATCACATTCATGTTGTTCTTTTTTTTGGTGTATTTTATGATCCTGAAGTTGAAGGTCTGGTTTACAAGACTATCAGGAGACTTTGGGGGCTTGAGGTCAAACTGTGAAAATGGAAGGAAGGCCGCTATCCCCTTTATATCCACATGGAAGCCGCCTTTGACACGCTTTGTAATGGTGCCCTCTACCTCTTTGCCCTCCTCGTACAGTTTTACTATATCATCCCATACCTCTATCTGGTCTGCCTTCTTCTTGGAGAGCACTATGTAGCCAAGCTCGTCCTCCCACTTTTCGAGCAGAACCGATATTTCCTGGCCTATCTCTATGTTCTGCTCGCCATTTCTCGTGGTGAACTCATCGAGTGGCACTATACCTTCAGACTTGTAGCCTATGTCCACGATGACAGAATCCCCTGTAACCTTTACAATCTTTCCTCTGATGAGTTCCCCTTCCTGTGGTTCCTTGAAACTCTGCCTGCAGAATTCTTCCAGCTCGTGCTGAAAGATGCTCTTGCTGGAGTCTCTCTTGTCTTCCGTGTGGTTCATAAAGAGGGGATTCTCCTTGAGAGATTTTTTTACATCAAGTATTCACTATACCATACCATTGCAACCACTTCAACAGGAGATTTTAAATCTTTTTTAATCTTTACACCCCCACTTCCTGGCCCATCGTCTCTGCTATCTCCTTGACCCTTTCAACCACCTCTTTGATTATCCAGTCAGGCGTGGATGCACCTGCCGTTATACCCACCCTTCTTACACCATCGAACCAGGAGGGCACTATCTCTCCTGCAATCTCTATGTGATGGGTTCTGGGTTGTATGGAAGCACATATCTCTGCAAGCCTTTTCGTATTGGCACTGTTTCTTCCGCCTACCACTATCATGCAATCCACCGTCTTGGAGAGTTCCACACTCTCTTTCTGCCTTATGAATGTGGCGTTGCATATGGTGTTGTATACCTTTACCTCAGAGGCCTTTGTAAGACAGAAGGCTGTTATCTCGTGGAGCCTTTCCTGTGACTGGGTGGTCTGTGCAACTATGCCTATCTTTCTCTTTCTCGGCATGTCCCGAAGCTCTTCGACCGAGTTCGCCACTATGACCTCTGTAGAGCCATAGCTTATGACTCCCTGCACTTCGGGGTGTTCCTTCTCTCCCACAACCACTATGGTGTAGCCCTCTTTCGAGAGGATGCGCACGAACTCCTGGGTCTTCTTCACAAATGGACATGTGGCATCCACTATCTTGAGGTTCTTCTTCTGGGCATTCTCAAGGTCCTCGAGCTTCATCCCATGGGACCTTATGATCATGGTGCCCCGAGCCATCTCGTTCACACTTGCCTTTGGGTGTATATTCTCCGACTCTTCCAGCTTTTTAACCACCTGCGGGTTGTGTATTATTGGCCCCAGGGTGTATATGTTCTCCTCACTCTCTTCTGCGCAGTTTATGGCCATGCTTATGGCCCTCTTCACACCGAAGCAGAACCCGGCTGTCTTTGCTATCACTATTTCCACTCCTTCAACCTCCCTCTTATCACTTCCATGACCTTTCTTTCCACCTCTTCAAGGGACAGCTCTGTCGTGTCTATGAGCACCGCATCCTCTGCCCTCCTGAGGGGTGAATGGCTGCGTTCCGTATCCCTGCGGTCTCTTTCCTCTATGCCCTTGAGTATATACTCCTGCGATGCACCCTGTGCAATCTTCTTCTCTTTGAGCTCCCTGTATCTTCTCTCTGCCCTCACCTTTTGAGAGGCCACAAGGAATATCTTCACATCCGCATCGGGAAATACTACGGTGCCAATGTCTCTGCCTTCCATTATAACACATCCTTCCTCTCCAATCCTTCGTTGAAGGAACACGAGTCTTTCTCTCACAAACCCCTTTGTAGAGACCAGGGAGGACAATCTGTCCGCAAGGGGGGTGCGAATCCTGTGGGTATAATCCCTGCCGTCCACATAGATGTGTCCATTGTCATCGAAGCTCATCTCCACATTCTCTGTGAATCTTTTGAGTGTCTCATCGTCTTCGGCCTCTATTCCCTCTTCACTTGCCGCCACAGCGAATGCCCTGTACATGGCCCCTGTATCCACATACCTGAAGCCCAGTTTTCTGGCCACATTCCTGCTCACCGTGGATTTACCGGAGCCCGATGGCCCGTCTATGGCCACAACGGGTCCCTTCCTTCTCATCTTATGATCACCTCTTCCAAGTCCCTGTAGAACTCGGGGTAGGATATATTCACACACCCTGTATCGTCCAGCTCGATGCCATCCTCTGTGTTCAGTGCGAGCACCGAGAGTGCCATGGCTATGCGATGGTCTCCCCTGGTCTCAAGCCTCACTCCTCCTTTAAGCCTTCCCTTCCCCCTGCCCTCGATCATAATGCCGTCTTCAAGTTCTTCTACCTCCACACCGAGTTTTTTCAATGCCTCTGCCATGGCCCCTATCCTGTCGCTCTCCTTCACCCTGAGCTCTTCTGCCCCCCTTATGGTGGTTCTTCCCTCTGCAAAGGTGGCACACACACATAGAAGCGGAAATTCATCTATGGCAGACAGAAGCTCTGCCCTGTCAATCTCTATGCCCTCAAGTGGTGCCTCTTTTACGATAATATCCCCTGCCGGCTCACCGCACTCTTCCTTGATGTTGAACACTTCTATACATGCTCCCATCTTCTTGAGTATATCCACCAGGCCACACCTCATGGGATTGAGCCCCACATCCCTTACCACCACCTCCGAGTCTTCCAGCACAGAGGCAGCCACAAAGAAGAAAGCTGCAGAGGATATGTCCCCCGGGATACGAAGGTGTCGTCCCTTAAGCCTTCTTGCAGGTGCAATCCTTACTGTGAGCTCATTCCTCCTTATGTCCGCACCGAAAAGGGCGAGCATCCTTTCTGTGTGGTCTCTTGTTCTCTGTGGTTCCTCTACGGTGGTCTTTCCTGTGGCGTAAAGGCCTGCCAGAAGCAGGGCCGACTTCACCTGTGCACTTGCCACAGGAAGGCTATAGTTTATCCCCCTGAGTCTCTCACCCTTTATGCTTACCGGCAGGTAACCTGCGTTCTTTCTACCGTATATGGTCGCCCCCATCTCTCTGAGCGGCTCTGTAACCCTTGCCATGGGGCGTGTCCTGAGGGAAGCGTCTCCTGTTATCACAGAGAAGAAGGGTTGAGCTGCAAGAAGCCCCATGAGGAGCCTTGCCGTGGTGCCCGAGTTTCCGGCATGGAGCACATTCTCTGGCTCACTCAATCCGTGGAGGCCTGCCCCATCTATGGAGAGCCTGTTGTGTGGTGCCTCTCTTATCTCTACCCTCATGGCCCTGAAGGCCTCGATGGTTCTCCTGTTGTCGTCCCCTGGTGCGAGCCCTGCTATCCGGGTTGTGCCCTCTGCGATGGAGCCAAGGATTATCGCCCTGTGGGATATGCTCTTGTCGCCTGGAACAACAAGCTCTCCGCTGACTCTTACCGCTGGTCTTATCAGAGCACTATTCATCGGTTATATGCGCATCCCTTATCTTTTTTGCCCTCTCGAAGGCCTCTCTCACCTTGTCCGTGTTGTCTGCGGCCATGCTCTCTTTGAGTTCATTGAGTGTATGGAGGAACTCCTCTATGGCATCGAGTATGGCTGTTCTGTTCATCGAGCATATGTCTGCCCACATCTCTGGCGAGCTCGATGCTATACGGGTGAAGTCCCTGAAACCGCCTGCAGAGAACTCAAGGAGGGCCTGCCCCTTTTTTGCCTCCATGGTGGATATGGTGTTCACAAGCGAGTATGCTATAACATGTGGCAGGTGGCTTACCCCTGCAAGTATAACATCGTGCATCCCTGCATCCATTATCACCACCTGTGAGCCCACTTCCTGCCACAGCCTCTTTACTGTCTCGAGGGCAGCGGGGTTCGTATTTGGCGTGGGTGTGAGGATACACTTTCTGTCTTTAAACAGCCCTGTGAATGCAGCCTGTGCCCCCGAGTGTTCTGTGCCTGCTATTGGATGGGCTGGAACGAAGCTCACACCCTCTTTCAGAAGTGGTTCAACCTCTTCGATTATTCTCTCTTTAACACTACCCACATCTGTAACTATGGTGCCCTCTTCAAGCGCTGGCATCATGGCCCCAACCACCTTTGCCACACTCTTTACAGGCACTGCCACCACCACAAGGCCGCATCCTTCAACCCCATGGGTTAGCTCTGTGGTCCATCTGTCGACTATTCCGCGCTCCTCGGCGATCTTGAGGTTTTCCACACCCCTGCCGACACCCATAACATGGCCCGTAAGACCGAGTCTTTTCATGTCCAGCGCAAGGGAGCCACCGATAAGGCCCACCCCCACTATGGCGACTCTTTCGAAGAAGGGCCTTTCCAAGGCTAAATGGTCCTCCCTATGGCTGTGGCTATGGCCCTGAGTTCTTCCATGAGGTCTGCGAATTTGTCGGGCTTGAGTGATTGGGCACCATCGCACAGGGCGTTTTCAGGGTCTGAGTGGACCTCTATCATTAGCCCGTCGGCACCCACCGCCACCGCTGCCTTTGCAAGGGGGGCGACGAGGTCCCACTTTCCTGTGGCATGGCTCGGGTCTACTATGACAGGCAGATGGGTCTCCTCTTTGAGCACGGGTATGGCGCTCAGGTCCAGGGTGTTGCGTGTTGCCGTCTCAAATGTTCTGATACCCCTCTCGCACAGTATTATGCTGGTGTTGCCCTGCGAGGCTATGTATTCTGCACTCATGAGCCATTCTTTTACGGTGGCCGCAAGTCCTCTTTTAAGGAGCACGGGCTTGCCCGTCTTTCCCACCTCTGTGAGGAGCCTGAAGTTCTGCATGTTCCTTGCCCCTATCTGGATTATGTCCACATACTCGCAGAGAAGCTCTGTATCACGGGGGTCCATGAGCTCACTCACCACTGGAAGGCCCGTCTCCTCCTTTGCCTTCCCGAGATACTTGAGCCCCTCCTCTCCGAGGCCCTGGAACGAGTAGGGCGATGTCCTGGGCTTGAAGGCACCACCTCTTAGAAAATTCGCCCCGCTCTCTTTAACCCTTTCGGCACAGTTCATAAGGAGGGCCTGGGTCTCCACACTGCATGGGCCTGCAATAACCTGTATCTGTTCAGAGCCTATCTTCCTTCCTTCCACCTCTATTATGGTGGACTCTGGTTTGAACTCCCGGCTCACAAACTTGTAGGGTTTCAAGACGGGCATGGCCTTCTCAACCCCTGGCAGGGCCTCAAGGGGCACGGTCTCAAGCAGGGATTCATCACCTATAACACCTATTATGGTCCTCTCCTTGCCCTTCGATATGAGAACCGATAGCCCTGTTGCCTCTATCTTCTCCACTATGTGGTCTATCTCTTCCTGTGTGGCATCCTTCTTCAGTACTATAATCATGGGTGAGACCCCTCCCTTTCTTTGTATTCTTCCGTCACTTCCCTGAATGCCTCCATGAAGCGAATGTTCTCCTCCTCGGTGCCAACGGTAACCCTTATGTACTCACCGAGGCCGAACCCCTTCATTGGCCTTACTATAACGCCCTTTTCAAGTAGCCTCCTGTAAAAACCATCTCCATCGCCAACCCTTATTAGAAAGAAGTTTGCCTCTGTCCTTACAAAGCTGTGGCCCAGCCTTTCGATTTCTCTGTAGAGGTATTCAAGCCCCATCTTGTTGTTCTCCCTCGAGCGCTCCATGTGCTCTCTATCCTCCAGGGCTGCAAGGGAGGCCACCTGCGCCAGGCTGTTCACATTGAAGGGCTGGCGCACCCTGTTGAGGTAGTCCACAATCCTGGGGTGTCCCACACCGTAGCCAATCCTCAATCCTGCAAGCCCGTATATCTTCGAGAATGTCCTCAAAACGATCACCGCCCTGCCCTCTTTTACATACTCGAGGGAGCGGGGGAAACGCTCATCCTCTACATATTCGTAGTATGCCTCGTCAAGACAGACAACAACCCCCTCTGGCAGACCATCGAGGAAGGTGGTGAGTTCATCATCCCTCACGATGGTTCCTGTGGGGTTGTTGGGGTTGGCTATGAAGACAAGCCTCGTCCTTTCCGTAACCGCCCTCGCCATCTCCTCGAGGGATATTCGTAGTTCCCTATCGAGTGGCACCCTTACTGCCACCCCACCCTGTGCCTTGACCACCAGGGGATAGACCGCAAAGGAGGGCTCTGCCATCACCACCTCGTCGCCATCTTTTACAAAGCTCCTTACCAGAAGCTCTATAATCTCGTTGGAGCCATTGCCAAAAACCACTGCCTCCTCTGGCAGGCCAAGCCTCTCTGAGAGCCTCTTTCTAAGGTAGAAACATGAGCCGTCAGGATACCTGTTAAGCCCCGAAAGTGCGCCCCTTATGGCCTCCACCGCCCTTGGCGATGGGCCCAGAGGGTTCTCGTTGCTCGCAAGCTTTATGGGCCTGACACCAAGCTCCCTTTCCACCTCTTCTATGGGCCTGCCAGGTGGATAGGGCACAAGCTCCTCTATATTCCTGGATATGTGCAACTTTATGTTCTTCATCAATTTTCATGAAACCATAGATCAACTTTATTCTGCAACACCCTTAAATTACTGGCTTTTTGGATAAGAGCCAAGGATCTTTATGAAAGAACACTGCTCTTCGAGCTTCTCTATGGCCTGTTTTATCCTTTTATCCGTTATGTGTCCTTCCATATCGAGGAAGAACACATACTCCCATGCCTTCGTCTTCATGGGTCTGGACTCTATCTTCGTAAGGTTGATGTTGCGTTGTGCAAAGGGGCGAAGTATTCTGTATAGTGCGCCTGGTGCGTCTTTTATTGCAAAGAGTAGGGAGGTCTTGTCCGAGCCTGTCTTAGCAGCCCCTTTTCTCCCGATAACCAGAAACCGTGTGAAGTTGTCCTGGTGGTCTTCTATCTTTCGTTCCACTATTTTGAGGTCGTATGTGGTGGCAGCGGCCTCGCTTGCTATGGCCCCTATGGATGGGTCCTGGGCGGCCTTCTGGGCTGCAAGTGCCGTGGAGGCGGTATCCACCACCGCCACCCCTGGCAGGTGCTTCTTGAGCCACCTTGAGCACTGTGCTATGGCGTGGGAGTTGGAAGAGACCTTCCTTATGTCCCCGAGTTTACCTGTCCTGTTCATGAGCGCAAGGGAAATCTCCAGCATGATCTCTGCACATATCCTGAGGTTCGATGTTATGAACATGTCGAGCGTGTGGTCCACCGCACCCTCGGTGGTGTTCTCAACAGGCACCACACCGAAGTCTGCCTTGCCCTTTTCCACCTCGTCGAACACATCGGCTATCTCGTCTTTCGGTATGAACTCCCCTGACAGGCCAAAGTGTCGCATGGCTGCCTCGTGGGTGAATGTGGCATAGGGACCCAGAAAGGCTATCTTGAGGGGCTTTTCAAGGGAGAGGGAGGCACTCATTATCTCCCTGAATATGTTCTTTATGGCACTGTTCGGTATGGGCCCTGTGTTAAGAGAGACAAGCCTCTCGTAGATCTCCCTTTCCCGCTCGGGTGAGTAGTAATCCCTCTTCTCCCTGGTCTTTATCCTGCCGATTTCTATTACCAGCCTTGCCCTCTCGTTGAGAAGGGAGAGTATCTTCCTGTCGATTTCGTCTATCCCTTCCCTCAACTCTTTAAGATGTTTTGACATCTTAACACCTCTATGCTACTGAAATTTAAGTATTCAAGATAAATCATTTTGCCTGAAAATTCAATCCAAAACTCGGGTGTCAATCCCCTTCGGTAGAGACCCCCATCCTGCGGAACTTTCTGTAGCGAGCCTCCCTGATTTCATCCGGTGTGAGGGCTGATAGCTCCTCCAGGCTTTCAAGGAGTGCCTTCTTGAGACTCTTTGCTGCGAGCTCATAGTTACGGTGTGCCCCACCAGGGGGTTCCTCCACCACCCTGTCTACTATGCCGAGTTTTTCAAGCTCCCTTGCGCCCATCCTGAGTTGTGCTGCGGCAAGCTCTGCCTTCGAGCCGTCCTTCCACAGGATCGCTGCACATCCCTCAGGGGATATGACCGAGTATATGGAGTACTCGAGCATCAGGACCCTGTTTGCCACCCCTATGGCAAGGGCTCCACCGCTTCCGCCCTCGCCTATGACAGCGCTGACCACAGGCACCCCCAGGCCTGCCATGTAGAGAAGGTTCTCCGCTATGGCCACAGCCTGCCCCCTCTCTTCTGCCTCTATGTCAGGGGCGGCCCCGGGTGTGTCTATGAAGGTTATGATTGGTCTTGAGAATCTCTGGGCAAGCTCCATGAGGCGTTTTGCCTTCCTGTAGCCTTCGGGGTGTGGCATGCCATAGTTACGGTAGAACCGCTCCTTTGTGTTCCTTCCCTTCTGGTGGCCTATGACCACCACCTTTCTGCCCTCTATCCTTGCAAGCCCGCCCACTATGGCGGGGTCATCCCTGTAGAGGCGGTCTCCGTGGAGTTCCTCGAACTCATCGAACACAAGCCCTATGTAGTCAAGTGTGTAGGGCCTTGCAGGGTGCCGCGCCACAAGGGTAATCTGCCAGGGTGTAAGGCTCGAGTATATGTCCTTTATGAGCCTGTCCCTTTTCTCCTCAAGCCTTCTTATCTCCCTTGCTGTATCAGGGGTCATCTCCCGGGAGAACCTGAGCTCCTCGATCTTCTTCTCTATCTCTTCAACGGGTCTTTCAAACTCTCTTATGTTTTTATGCTGCATCCGTTCCGTCTCCCATGGGTAAGTCTTATCTCGCACCCCTCTATGGAGTTTTTGATGGCCTTGAGCACACTCTTCGATGGCTCGACACGAAGGCTGTCGGGCAGCATGAGGATGTATTCTTTTCTGTCCTCACCCCGCAGGTGGAGAAAGACCTGCGAGTTTCCGCGATGGGCGTGGAGCATCTCCTTGAGTGTATACAGGCCCTTCTCGTCTATCGAAGAGGTGGGGGCTATTATGTGTGTCCTCGGGGCCAGCCGTTTGCGGGCATCCTCGAGGCCAAATACATCTGTGGCCACAAGCTTTACAACCTCTTCTTTCTCTCTGTCCCGTTCCACCCTGCCCACAACGACCAGGGGTGTATCCTCGCCTATTGTGTCAATGCTCTTCGAATACAGAGCACTGAAGACTATCACCTCAAGGCTGCCCTTGAGGTCTTCCACGGTAAGGAAGGCCATCTTTGCCCCCCTCTTCGTGGTAACCTCTCTCCTGGAGGTTATCATGCACAGAAGGGATACCTCTTCGCTGTCCCTGGTGGTGCGCTCTTTGATGCTCTCTGTGGTGTGGGTGGAATAGAGGGCCATCTCCTCTGCAAGGTCTTCGAGGGGGTGGTGGGTTATGTAGAAGCCCAGGGCATCTTTTTCATGTGCAAGGGTGGTGCGTCTGTCCCAGCTGGATTCCCTCTCGTCCACCGCAACCCTTCTTGCCACAGGCTGGGCCATGCCTTCGAAAAGGGAGCTCTGCAGGAGCTCTGCCTCCTGCCTTCTCGAAAGCCTCTCTGAGAGAAGATTCAGCTCTGCCATCAGGACTCCACGGTTCTTGCCTGTAAAGTCGAAGGCTCCACACTTTACAAGGCTCTCTGTAACCTTGCGGTTCACCCTGCGCCCATCAACCCTTTCGAGAAAATCCTCAATGGAGGTGAACTCTCCACCCTCCTCTCTTGCCCTCAATATCTCCTCTATGGCGCTTGAGCCAACATTCTTTACCGCCTTGAGGCCGAACCTTATGGTATCCCCACTTACGGTAAAGTCCATGGAGCTTCTGTTTATATCAGGCGGAAGAACCCTTATGCCCATATCACGGCAGTCTGCAATGTATTTTACTATCTTGTCCGTATCACCCATGTTGGCAGAAAGAAGGGCACTCATGAACTCTGCTGGATAGTGTGCCTTGAGGTATGCCGTCTGGTATGCTATGAGTGCATAGGCAGCGCTGTGGCTCTTGTTGAACCCATAGCCTGCAAACTTTGCCATAAGCTCGAATATCTTCTCTGCCTTTCCCATGGGTATGCCATTCCCCTTGCATCCCTTGAGGAACCTTTCGCGTTGTTCGAGCATGACCTCTGGCACCTTCTTGCCCATGGCCTTGCGCAACACATCTGCCTCTCCAGGGGTGTAGCCTGCAAGGACCTTTGCTATCTCCATTACCTGCTCCTGGTAGACCATAATCCCGTAGGTGGTCTCCAGTATGTCCTCAAGCTGGGTGAGCTCGTAACGGACAGGCTCCCTGCCGTGCTTCCGCTTTATGAACTCATCCACCATGCCACTCTGGAGTGGGCCGGGCCTGTAGAGTGCAACAGTTGCTATGAGGTCTTCGAACTTCTCTGGCCTCAGTTTCTTCAAAAGCTCCTTTATGCCGGAGCTCTCGAGCTGGAATATGCCGTTGGTGCTGGCTGCTGAAAGGAGCCGGTAGGTCTTCTCATCGTCAAGGGGGATGTTGTCCATATCCACCCTTTCGCCCCTGTTTCTTGCCACCTCCCTTACGGCCCTGTCTATGACTGTGAGGGTCTTGACCCCCAGAAAGTCGAACTTTACAAGGCCTATCTTCTCTATGTCCTTCATCTGGAACTGGGTGGTGATGATGTTCTCCTTCTGCCCCTTGAAGAGGGGTAGGTAGTCCACCAGTGGTTTTCGCGATATGACCACCCCTGCCGCATGTGTCGAGGCATGGCGTGGCAGCCCCTCCAGTGCCCTTGCTATGTTTATAAGCTCTGCCACACGGGGGTCTTCCTCTGTGAGGCTCCTTAGCCTGGGTTCTTCCTTGAGTGCCTCTTCTATGGTTATGTTGAGCCTGGAGGGTATGAGCTTTGCTATCCTGTCGACCTCCTGGTAGCTCATATCGAGGGCTCTACCCACATCCCTTATGACCGCCCTCGCCTTCATCTGGCCGAAGGTTATGATCTGGGTTACATTGTCCTTGCCGTATTTCTCTGTTACATAGCGGATAATCTCGTCCCTGCCCTCGAAGCAGAAGTCTATGTCTATATCCGGAAGGCTTATCCTTTCGGGGTTGAGGAACCTTTCGAAAAGAAGGTTGTATCTTATGGGGTCAAGGTTCGTTATGCCCAGCGCATAGGCAACGAGGCTTCCTGCGGCAGAGCCCCTGCCTGGCCCAACGGGTATGCCCTTTCTTCGTGCCTCCTCGATGAAATCGCTCACTATAAGGAAGTATCCCGAAAACCCTGTCTTCTTTATGACATTGAGTTCCTTTCTGAGCCTCTCGTAGTAGGACCACTTCTTCTCCTCCCCTTCGCCAACCATCCTTGCGAGCCTTCTTTCGAGCCCCTCTGTGGCCTTTCTTTCGAGAAGGCTGTCCACCGTCTCTCCTTCTGGAAGGGGGAAGTCAGGCAGATGGGTCTCGTTCAGAGATAGCTCCAGGTTACACCTTTCTGCTATCTCCACCGTGTTCTCTATGGCCTGGGGCACCTCACTGAAGAGGGCGGCCATCTCTTCAGGGGACTTAATGTAGAACTGGTCTGTCTCGAAGCGCATCCTCTGGGGGCTGTTTATGGTCTTGCCTGTCTGTATGCACAGAAGGATGTCGTGCACACGAGAGTCCCCTTTCGTAAGGTAGTGGCAATCGTTGGTTGCAACAAGGGGTATGTCCGTAGCCCTGCTTATCTCTATGAGTGCCTGGTTCACCCTTTTCTGCTCCTTTATGCCGTTGTCCTGCAGTTCCAGGTAGAAGCGCCTGTTGGGAAAGATCTCCCTGTATTCCTCTGCCACCCTGAGGGCATCGTTGAACCTTCCGGCAAGGACAAGCCTTGGTATCTCGCCTTGAAGACAGGCCGATAGTGCTATAAGCCCCTCGTTGTGCTCCTTCAAGAGTTCTTTGTCCACCCTTGGTTTGTAGTAGAAGCCCTCAAGATATGCCCTGGTCAGCAGCTTGCAGAGGTTCCTGTAGCCATGGATGTTCTTTGCAAGAAGTATCAGGTGATAGGCTATATCCTCACCCGGGGAGTGGGTCTTGTCCCTTCTATCATCGGGGGCAACATACATCTCGCAGCCTATGATGGGCTTGACCCCGCCTGAGGAGGCCTTCTGGTAGAACTCTATTGCACCAAAGATGTTGCCATGGTCTGTAACAGCCACCGCAGGCATACGAAAGGCTGCAGTCTGCTCTACGAGACTGTCCAGCCGTATGGCCCCGTCAAGAAGACTGTACTGGGTGTGCACATGGAGATGGACGAACCTTGCATGCTTCATAATAAAGGAAGATTACCATATTTCGAACTGTTTTGGTAGTATCTTGCAGAGTTTTTCAGCTTTCCTCCCTTATGAATATCTCCTCTGCTATGGAGCCGTCAAGGGCAAGTGTTGTCTCCTGTGTCTCTATGACGAAGGCAGGGCTCTTCTGGACAAGCCTTAGCACACTTCCTGGCATAAGCCCCATGGAGCCAAGTTTCTCGAACCTGGCAAAACTGCCAGAGGCTATGAAGACTATCCTTCCACTCCTGCCTGCCTCGAGCTGGGAGAGTTTCTTCACAAGGGGCTTTATGGTGCTGAGGGGTTTTCTGCAGCACTCACCCCCTGGTATGGGCAGCCCATGGGGGCATGCTGGTGGATGCCCCAGAAGGGTGCATATGCTGTCTGTAACGGCATCGGAGAGGGAGTGCTCGAAATCACAGGCATGCTCCTCTATTTCGTCCTTTCCTATGTCCAGTATGTCATGGAGAAGCCTTTCTGCAAGCCTGTGGCGCCTTATCACCTGTTCTGCCACCTTCTCGCCACGGCTGGTAAGGTGTATGGCATCGCCCTCTATGGTTACAAGCCCCATATTCTCAAGCTCTCTGAGGGCTGCCAGCCCACCGCCCTCTCTCTTTACCTCCTCTATCTCGAGAAGCCTTTCCACAGAATGCACACCACATTCCCTCTGAGACCATATAAACTCAAGTAACTCCTCGAAGACCTTGTCCATTACAGAACTCCCCCCTTTGTTTTTTTCAGAAGCTAACCCCCAGGGTTCTTAATACCATATTTGTAACACCACCCACAACTATTGCAAAGGGAAAGATGAACAGGGCCATGTAAATGGCTATCTTAAGCCCCCGCTCCTTTATAATCATGAAGAAGTTGGCGATACAGGGAACAAAGAGTGTAAGTGTTACAAGGCTTACAACCACCTGGAGAGGGTCCAGGAGCCCCTCTTTCTGGAGCGCATATAGGCCTGCTGCCCCGTAATCGCGCCTCAGGAAGCCCACTATGAATGCCGCGGTGGTCTCACCTGGAAGCTCGAGAAAACCTGTTATAACAGGCTCTGCGTAGAGCTCTACGAGCGAGAGAAGCCCTGTCCTGTCCATGAAGAAGAGTATCATCGTCCCCAGAATAAAGAGGGGCACAGCCTCCTTGAGATACCACTCCACACGCACAAGGGTCTTAAGAGCTATGTTGGAGAACTGGGGCACCCTTATGGGTGGAATCTCCAGTATGAAATCGGATGTATCACCCGGTATTACTCTCGATGAGAGAAAGGCCACAACAAACAGCACCCCCACCACCACCCCTGCCCATACAACCGTTGCCTTGAGCGAGAGGGAGCCCAGCATGCCCAGTATCACCCCGAGCTGGGCTGAACAGGGTACCCCCAGGGCAAGCAGCAGGGTTACTATTATACGCTCCTTTCTGGTTGCAAGGATGCGTGTCGTCATGGTTGCCATGGTATCACAGCCAAGGCCGAGCACCATGGGGAGTACGGCCTTGCCATTGAGCCCTATGAGCTTGAAGACCCTGTCCACCATTATGGCAAGCCTTGGAAGATAACCCGAGTCCTCGAGTATACCGAAGAATATGAAGAAGAAACCCACTATGGGCAACACTATGGCTATCGCATAGGTGAGTGCCATGGTTACAATGCCGTACTCCCCTACAAGGAAGGCCCTCACTGGCTCGTAAGGAACGAGGGCATCCACAACCCTTGTGGCCCAGGGGTTGATGTAAGAGCCGAAGATGGTCTCCTCTATGAAGTCTGCAACCATGCCCGCACCGACCACCCCCACAAACTCGTACATACCGAAGAGCACTGCTGCCAATATGAAGAGCCCCCAGAAGGGGTGCATGGAGTATCTTCCCAGGACCTCGCCTGCAAGCCCTCCAACCCTCCTTTCCCTGACAGTAACACACTCCCTCATTATTCGCTCGACCGTTCTGAGCCTTTCACGGTTTATGATGTATCCCAGGGGCTCTGAATACCTTGCCTCAAGGGCTCTTGCAAGCCTCCTTATCCTATCGAGCCTCTCCTGGGGCAGGAATCTTCGCATGTAGCCATCTATGGTCTCGTCACCTGAAAGGAGCATCAACGCCACAGCCCTTTTTGCCTTCATCTCATCTGGCAACATATGCTCTATGGCACATACTGCCCGCTCTATCTCTGGCGGATAGTTTATATCGATGGTGGGCCTGCGTGCCTGTGGGAGAAGCTCTTTGAGTCTGTCCACCCCCCAGCGCTGGGTGGCTATCGTGGGCTGCACATGGGTATGGATGAGCTCCGAGAGCCTCTTTACATCTATCTCTATACCCCTCTCGCCTGCCTCGTCATACATGTTGAGGGCCACGATGACAGGAAGCCCCATCTCTGCAAGCTGCAGGGTTACAAAGAGCCCCCTCTTAAGGTTCTTTGCATCTATTATGTTGAGTATGCCCTCGGCCTCTGTGGAAAGGAGGATGTCCCGTGTTACACGCTCGTCCTCAGAGGTTGGAATGAGGGTGTTCACCCCGGGGCTGTCTATAAGCTCGGCATCCTGCCCGCCCGGCAGCGGCATGACCCCGCGAGATACCTCCACCGTTGTGCCCGGGTAGTTGGATACAGTGGCATACCGGCCGGTAAACAGCCCGAAGATGACACTCTTGCCCACATTGGGGTTTCCTACCAGTATGAAACGCTGCCTGCCATCTTTGTTATGTGCGGGTTGGGTTGGAGACATAGTTTGATGATAACCACTTTCATTTTCACTTGCAAGAGAAAGATGAAGATAGGATGAAATAATCTTCAGCTGGCACCTTTATGAAGGTAATAAATATCAGAAAGAAAAGAGGAGCATCTTGTGCTACGCACAGTTACGGCAGTAACCGTAAAGCTCGAGCTTGTGGCGTATGACCTTGAAGCCCAGTTTTTTTGCCGTCTCTTCCTGTAGTTCTTCTATCTTCTGGTTGTGGAACTCCTCTATCCTGGAGCACTTTATGCATATTATGTGATCATGGTGGCCGTCTTTCGGCACATTCTCGTAGCGGGTCTGCCCATCACCGAACTGCCGTTCTATGGCAAGCCCGCACTCTGTAAGAAGCCGCATGGTGCGATACACCGTGGCAAACCCTATCTTTGGAAACTTTCTCCTTACCTTCCTGAAAAGCTCATCAAGGCTTATATGTGTGTTTGTTCTGAAGAATGTGTCTGCGATGTAATATCGTTGTTTTGTAGACTTAAGCCCTTTCTCATCAAGGTAGGTATTGAAAAGGTCCATTCTTTCCTGTCTTTTTATCATAAGCAAAAAAATAAAAAGGGGGTATTTCAAACTGTATGGAGCAGGAGAGGGTACTCGAACCCGCAACCCCATCAGTGGCAAGGCATCAAGCTTGCCACAGCGCTCAAGATAACACATAAGGTCTCTGGTGTCAATACCTGTAAGCAGAGGGGCTGCCAGCGGGGGTGGGCAGAACAGAGTAGTCATAACCATGCTGCTGGCTGAATACAACAAGGGTATCACCAAAGTAATGGACGGCCTCACCTGCCCTCATAGACCATAGCAAAATCAAGCCCAGACGCCCCCAGACCAATGGAAGTGTGGAGCGTCTCAACCAGACCATGGAGGACGGGTTTTACGGTGTTTTTCTGCCTCCGACTCATCAAGCTGGATTACTTTGTCATTTTTTCTGATATACTGTTTCTGAGTCATGGTGTGTCTCCTATGACTCACCGGGTATCATCAGGTTATATGAATTACCAATATCCAAAACTGCAATGACTGAAAAAGACAGGAGGGCTGAAGTGAACTGGTATCAAAGAGGCGTCTCGGAAGTTATCGATCTGTTAAAGACCTCTCCAGAGGGTCTTTCCACTGAAGAAGCAGAGGAAAGACTGTCCAGGTACGGCTACAACAAACTCACCGAGAAGAAACCTGTCAGCCCCATTGTGCGGTTCCTGCTACAGTTTCACAACCTGCTCATATATGTGCTGCTTGGCGCCTCGGCCATAACCGCCCTTATGCAGGAGTGGGTTGACTCCGCCGTCATTTTCGGTGTTGTAGTCATCAATGCAATTATCGGATTTATTCAGGAATCGAAGGCAGAACAGGCACTGGCCTCCCTCAAGAGGATGCTTTCACTTAGAGCAACGGTAATAAGAGGGGGCAAGGAGATGGAAATCCCTGCCGAGCGTCTTGTCCCCGGCGATGTGGTGGTGCTCGGCTCGGGAGACAGGGTGCCTGCTGACATGAGACTTCTCAAGGTCAAGAACCTGCATGTGGACGAGGCAGCACTCACGGGAGAATCCCTGCCTGTCAACAAGGTTACAGAGCCCATAGGAAAGGAGGTGGAGATCGGCGACAGGATCAATATGGCATTCAGCGGCACCTTCGTTACTTCAGGGCAGGGTATGGGGATAGTAACTGCTACGGGGGACAGGACAGAGATAGGCAAGATTGCGGAGATGCTTCAGGAGGTTGAAGAGGTTAAGACACCTCTCACGAAGAAGATCGACTCCTTCAGCAAGGTCTTGACAGTTGTTATTATTGCCGGTTGCACAATCTTCTTTGCTTTCGGAACCTTAATAAAGGGCCAGCCTGCCGTTGATATGTTCATGGCTGCCGTTGCCCTTGCGATCTCAGCCATACCGGAAGGGCTGCCTGCCATCATGACCATAACCCTTGCCATAGGTGTAACGAGGATGGCTAAGAGGTTCGCCATCATAAGGAAACTCCCTGCCGTGGAGACACTCGGCAGCACGACGGTCATATGTAGCGACAAGACAGGCACCCTTACACGCAATGAGATGACCGTGACCAGGATAATAACGCCCGAGGGTGATTTCTCCGTGACAGGCGTGGGGTATGCCCCCTCGGGCTCATTTGTGAAGGACGGGGCCGTTATAAACGCCTCGGAGCATCCTTCGCTGATGGACCTGTTGAGGGCCGGGCTTTTGTGTAACGACGCCCTTCTCTTGCATGATGATACGGAGTGGAGGATAGCAGGGGATCCCACAGAGGGTGCCATTATAGTGGCGGCCAGAAAGGCGTTCCTTGAACATGACCACGAAAAGGCCGCAATGCCGAGGACCGACTCCATACCATTCGAGTCGGAACAGCAGTTCATGGCAACCCTCCACCATGACCATTATGGCAACGGCATCGTATATCTGAAAGGTGCACCTGAGCGGGTAATCTCCTTATGCGCCTCGGAATGGGGAAGGACGGATGGAGAGATTGACAGAAAGCTCTGGGAAGAGCGGGTAAGGGATATGGCCTCGGAGGGGCTAAGGGTGCTTGGTATTGCCTTCAAACAAGTGCCCGGGGAGCAAGAAATCCTCAAGTTTACAGATATAGAACAGGACGGCTTTACGCTCTTGGGGCTTGTAGGGATGATCGACCCCTTACGGCAGGAGACAATGGACGCCGTAGCTGCTTGCAGGGCCGCGGGCATCGGGGTAAAGATGATTACCGGTGACCATGCTCTGACGGCAAAGGCCATTGCAACAGAGATGGGGTTGGGAAGGGATGTTAAGACAGGGGTTGAGCTCGACAGGCTTGGAGATGAAGAGTTTGACAAGACAGCCTCAGAGGTGAATGTATTTGCACGGGTGAATCCGGGCCACAAGCTCAGGCTGGTCAGGTCATTGCAGAAGAAGGGTGAGATAGTTGCGATGACAGGCGACGGGGTGAACGACGCCCCTGCCCTCAAACAGGCTGACATAGGTATTGCAATGGGCATAACAGGAACGGAGGTCTCAAAAGAGGCCGCTGACATGGTAATTGCCGACGACAACTTTGCAAGTATCGAGCGGGCGGTGGAAGAGGGACGAACGGTACTCAACAATCTAAAAAAGACCATCATGTTCATCCTGCCTACAAACGGTGGTGAAGGTCTGGTAATAATATGGGCGATCGCCACCGGTGCCCTGCTGCCTGTCCTGCCGCTTCATATCCTGTGGATAAACATGATCACCACCGTAGCCCTTGCCATAACCCTTGCCTTTGAACCCATTGAAGAAGGGACGATGAAGGTGCCTCCACGAACACCTGATGCGCCGCTCCTCGAGCCGTACCTGATATGGAGAATAGCCCTTGTATCCGTTGTTATGGCAGTAGGTTGCTTCGGGCTGTTCTATTACGAGATGATGCAGGGAGCGAGCCTTGAGGCGGCAAGGACGGTCGCGGTTAATGTCATAGTCTTCTTCGAGATATTCTATGTTTTCAATACGAGGTATTTGACCAGAAGTGTTTTGAGCTTCAATGGGTTGTTCGGCAACAGGATAATACTCGTCGGGATAGCAGTCGTGGTCCTGTTCCAGCTAATGTTCACATACTGGCCGGTCCTGAACAATCTGTTCAAGACAGAGCCGATCGACATGTGGAGCTGGCTCAGGATAATAGCTGCCTCGGCAACCATTCTCTTCATAGTGGAGGCGGAAAAGGCTATCATGAACAGAAGAGTCCGGAGCAATCATTGATCATCCATAAAGCAGGAGGATGGAGACATGATCAAACGAATACTTGTTGGCCTGGGTGGCACGCCATACACGCCGATTGCCATTAAACATGCCGTCGGACTGGCGAAACGGTACGAAGGCTGCCTGACCGCAGTAACCATCGTAGGTCGTGAGCGAGTAGTCGGTCTTCCGGAAACAGTGGGCGAAGGTGTTCGCCTCCGCATCACACAGGACAAGATAGAGGAAACCGTCGCCGAGTTCGAGTCAGCATGCTCTGCTGCCGGCATCAAGTATGCCGTTAAGCGCGAGAGAGGAAACCCCTTCGACATATTCATCTCCGCTGCCCGTTACCATGACATCATGGTCTTTGGTCTGCGCAGCATCTTCGAGTATGACATTTCAATAGAGGAACCACGAAATGCCTTGGCCCGCCTGGTATCGGCAGGCGTGAGACCGTTAATCGCGGTGTCGGACAAGTTCCAGCCAATCCAGAAAGCACTGATCGCTTACAGCGGTTCAATGGAGTCGGCCAAGGCCATGAAGCGTTTCATTCAGCTATGCCCCTGGCCCAATGTGTCTCTTAAAATCGTTACCTTCGAGCGTTCGGAAGAGGAGGCAAGGCAACTCTTGTACGATGCGGCCGAATATTGCCGCGAACACGGATTCACTGTCGAGACAGAGTCGAATCCGGGGTCGCCAAAGACCTTGCTTCTGCCTCTGGCAACCCTGCGGCAAGCGGATGTGATCGTAATGGGCAATAGCGTCCGCAGCTTGCTGGTGAGGCGAATCCTTGGAGACACGGCCCTGCATATCATCAGAAACGCCGACCGTCCATTGTTTTTGTGCCAATAATCCGTGGTTGGCCACAGCCCATCCTGCCCCGGTGCGCCTCCGATGCCCTTCATCAGCAAAACTCCCCTCGGACACAAGAATACAAGGATGACCCAGCGCTATGCACACCATTCAACACAGAGCCTGCGAAGAGGCATAGAAGTTCTCGACGACAGAGTTTGGCACAATCTTGTCACAGTTGGGGAAGAAGGAAGGTAGGCGAACGATGGTTGGGTCTTGTAACTTGTTGATTTTCTTATAGAAAAAATGGAGCGGGAGACGGGATTCGAACCCGCGACCCCAACCTTGGCAAGGTTGTGCTCTACCAGCTGAGCTACTCCCGCGTGCTATAGATGATAACATTAACATAGAAAAAATCGAGTGTCAAGAACAACGATAAAAGGGTTTGATTCGGGTCTGGCTTTCTACATTTTGTTAGTAAAATTAAATAGTTACAACTTAACCCCAATGCTTGTCGAAATGTCTTTGTGGAGCTTTTCTTTTTACTACCATCTTTAGAAAAATCCTTTTTGCCATTTCAATATTTACATATTTTCCATCCAATTGTGATAATTTTATCACAATTTTATCACAGTGGGGTGGGGTGAACTGTTTTGGTACAAAAAGAAAAAGGTGGTCCCAGCAGGACCACCTTACTGTCAGTATCACCAAGTTGCCTATATCTTCACCATGAAAAACATCCACAACAGTAGAACAGCTGAACACATTCCACTATTGTATACCAGAAAACCAGCAATCTCTTTTACCCTGGAAAACCCCTTCGTCTGTCTCAATACTTCTTTCAGGTCCCTGTAGTTCTCTATGATCACATATCCACAGAATATACTTATGAATATAAGCCAGTGTCCCATTATGATGGCGTTCTTAAGAAAGTCTTCCATCGTATTCCCACCTCTCTATTTGGGCTTCCCAGGAGTCTTTATATCTCTTATAAGTCCTGTCCATACTTTTGACCCCGAGAAGATAACTTTTCACCGCAGCTACGATCCTTAGCTGAAGTTCCACAGAAATATCTTCTGGCACCAGAACAGGTACGGAGGAGTCAAGAAAGAGAATCTTGAAATTTATATTTTTTATTTCATCTTCTAAAGACTCCAAAGCTTTTTCCATCATCTTATTTTCTGACATTGCTCCCTCCTCCTTCTATAGGGTTTGATTCTTCTATCCTCTTTTAGTTATTACAAAAAAGAGGGCAGAAATGGCACCTTCCATGCTTCTGCCCTCTGAAAAATCTTACTCATAGAACCTTAAATGTCCCTCGAGCGATTAAATTTCCTTTGTCATCCCATATCTCTCCTTTTTCACCACTCTCCATACGAAGGTGCTTTTTAGAGCCATCACTTAACCTTGCCTCTATAACCGTACCCTCCTTGAGAAAAGCAGTGTATCTTTTCTTTCCACCCGTCTCCCTGGGCTGAAAATCCAGAGAGACTCCACTCAGCGCCGGAACGTACAACCATCCCGGCCTGTCCACCGGAACTCCCTGATCAGTAAAAAACATACATTCTTTGCTCTGAGCATATTCCAGCTCAACACCATTCTCTTCCCTCTCTTGCCTTTCCTGGAGTTCTACGAGAGCCCCTATGCACAGTTCCATGAGCTCCCGTGTAGGCATACAGGCAAACGACCTTCTCACCTTTACCTCCTTTCTCCTTTCCTTCACCTCAAAAACACTAGCCGGGCATGAAATTTGAAACCCGGCTACACCAATTCTTCTCCTCTACCGTTACAGAAGAGTGCCCACTCCATCGTTTCAACTATGGGCACTCCTATGTCTGTCCCTTCGGCCTCTTCTATAGCCGAAGCCCTCGGAATATCACCTTCTTCGAAGCCTATAATTGCTTCCCTTACCTCGTGAGAAGAAAGGGTTTCAAGTTTTCGAGAAGCCCATTCGAGCTTCTCTTCTTTGGTCATTTCCTCAAAATTCTCCGGCACTTCTACTTTTACAATTCCTGGCCGGAGAAAACGTATAAAAACGCTCTTTGCCATATTCACCTCCTTCAAAAATAAAAAGCCCTTCATCGAAAAAGGGACGCAGAGACCCCTTTGAAACGATGAAGGGCTATTTTTCGTCAAACCTACTTGAACTTGACCTATTTATTTATTACAGTCTTCGGTGGGAGGACTTTAGGGACAGAAGGTCTATCCCGGAAGAAACTAACACCCTGAATAAGAGGGATTGAGAAAAAGATGGTTTTATAATCTTCATCCTGAAAACCTCCCTTCTTTTTAATCTTTCGCATCATGTATGATCTCCGGCAAGTTATCCAGTACGAACTCTCTCATCCGGGCTTCCAGTTCTTCTGAACCCATATTGTCTTTCCACTCGAAATTGACCACATCGTAGTCGGTCGAATCGGTGTTTGCGTCATACGTTTCCTGGACCATTATCTCAGCACTGTATCCTCTGGCATTGACTTCGAGAGAGTAGTACCGACATATTGAGTTCAGTTCAGCCTGTTTGACTTCCATTTTATTCACCTCGCTTTTTAGTCTTCC
>WGFM01000009.1 GCA_015492245.1 Deltaproteobacteria bacterium
CAAGACAGGGCGCCCGTAGCTCAACCGGATAGAGCGTTGGACTACGAATCCAAAGGTTGGGGGTTCGAGTCCCCCCGGGCGCTCCATCTTTAAAATCCTTTCTGTCAGAAAACACTATCCCCAAATACAATACAGGATAGCCTGTAGGAGTAATGGCACTGCTACCTCACCATAGCCCTTACCACCTTTACCACGAGCTTTAAAAGCTCTTCGTCCATATCTTTTACAAGCTCATTAAGGGTCTTTTTAAGCTCTCTTGGGTTTGATGCCTCTGGCAGAAAATCGAAGAGGTCTTTAAGCTCAACCCCGAGCCTTTCGGAAAGCCTCAACAGTATCTCAACAGAGGGAAAATGCATGCCCACCTCTATCCTGCTCAGATACTTCGAGCTTATCCCACATGCCTCTGCAAGCCCTTCCTGGGATACACCCACTTTCTTTCTTAGCTCCTTTATCCGTGCACCAAGAAGAAGCTTCGTGTCTCTATCCTTCATCTATCAATCCCCTCTCAACTCTATTGGTAGCAGAATAATTTGCAGATATGAACATACAGGCAGGTAGAATTTTCTTGACATAGTATACCTTGTAGGTATAAAATCTACCTCAAAAGTATATACTGCTTGAAACTTCTATCTCACAGGAGGAGAAATGAACAGTAGCGCCTATCAGATACTACTGTATCTTTTTTTGCTTATGGTAAGTCCCCTGTGCTTGCTTTTTGTGTTTCTAAAAAATAAGTCCAGAAAGGAGGCAAAAAGATGAAACAAACTCTTTCACTCTACGGGATACTTCTATTGTTCAGTCTTGCCATCTTTGGTTGTGCCAGCATCATGGAGGGCGGAACCCAATCGCTCCCTATAGACTCTACCCCACCTGGAGCAAAGGTCAAGGTGGTAAACATTAGAACCGGTGCGGTGGTATCAGAGGGCACAACCCCCTTAACCATAACCCTTGAGCGTGGGACAGGTTTTTTCAAGAAGGGAAAATACAAGGTAATCGTAGAGAAAGATGGCTATGAAAGAAAAGAGTTAGAGGTAAGGGGAGAGCCAAACCTCTGGTATATCGGTGGAAACCTTGTGTCTGGCGGTCTCATCGGGTGGTTGATAATAGACCCCCTTACAGGTGCCATGTGGACACTCCAGCCCAAAGACATAGATGCGACTCTGGCCAAAAAAATCTCAGGGCTTGACAATAAAGGCCTGACTATAATGCTCACAAGCGAGCTTCCACCACTGCCAGCAGAAGTAAAGGCAAAGTTCAGGCCCATCCCTGTAAAGAATTAAGGGTCGAGCAAACAGGATTTTCAACATACGGTGCCAATCACGAAAGAAGGAGGATACAGCTTGAGGAAAAAACCTGTTGGAACAAAAATTATGGTTCCGCTGATTGCCTGCCTTATCCTATCGGTGCACATGGCTGAAGATGCAGCCGCCTATGAACACGGAGAGGAAGGATATGGCTTTCTCGGAATCGGTATAGGTATTGGCTATCTAAGTGGTGGCTATACAGACTTGGATAGAACTGGCTACCCATTCCTACTTACAGGCAAGTACTTCTTCGCAAACAACATAGGTCTCGGACTCTCTGTTACCGCAACCAATCGAGAAGGACTCGACGGACTAATGGAAAGCACAATAGCAATACGCACGCTTGATATCATGTACTCTTTAAATCCAACTTCTTCTGGTAGGGGCTATATTGTAGTTCCCATCGGTTCTGCAAAAGAAGAAGCATCCCTGGCGGGAATCTCATTAGGATCAGTCGAGACCACTGTCATAGGAATTGGTGCAGGCTGGCTCGAAGGCACTAAAGGGAGCTTCACTTGGGGTAGTGAGTTAAGATACCTATCTTTAGACGATTGGTTTGTAGATGGAGTAATACAGATGCTCCTGCAAGGTGGTATGGCATTCTAAAATATCAGAGGTTCTTACAACCTCCTCTCCTCAAAATGTGGCACAATATAGGGCATACATAATCTATGTAGCCCTGTCAAGCCAACCCTCGAGAAAGAGCGGGTTCTCACAGCCAGAACCCGCTCCTTGAGTATCTTTCAATGGGGCACCAAACGAAGAAAGCATCCTTCAAAACACAAAAACCAGCTCTTTATCAATAACCGCAGTCTTCAAAGCATACATCCCTATCGAAGAATTCGGCAAGCCTGTGGGCATGGCTTCTCAAAACTTTTGTCCTTGCAAGGAATACTATTATCCATTAGACTTAAAAGTATGAGGGGCAGAAGAGCAGACTCCATAAGCAGAGAAAATGAAATCCTCGAGATAAAGAGCCGCCTTGCAGAAGTGCTCGAAAGAAACGGTGTCAAGAGGGCAGCACTCTTTGGCTCCATCGTAAGGGGAGAGACTACTGAAAAGAGCGATATAGACCTTATCGTTGAATTCAGTGGCAGAAAGAGCCTTCTTGACCTTGTCGGCCTCAAGATGGAGGCAGAGCACGCACTGGGCAGAAAGGTGGATGTGATAACCTACAACTCCATACACCCTCTGCTCAAAGATAGAATACTGAATGAACAGATACCTATCCTATGAAGAAAGAGCCCACCACATATATAAAACACATCCTTGAATGCATAAGCCTCATAGAAGAATACACAGAAGATAAAACCATAGATGACTTTCTTGCATCTACACAGCTACAGGACGCCGTGATAAGGCGTATCGAAATATAGGTGAGGCGGCAAAAAATCTCCCCAGAGACTTCAGGGACAAATATTCTGATGTTCCCTGGAAGAAGATTGGTGGCATGCGCGATATACTGATACACGAATACTTCGGGGTTGACCTCAAATTGACATGGGAGGTGGTCGCAAAAGACATACCACATCTGAAAGAACAGATACTACGAATACTTGAAGAGGAAGAGTGAGCACACCTTTGCCGAACCCCAGGCTCTCCTTTACAGCCAGAACCCGCTCCTTAAGTATCTTTCAAGGCAGAACCCGAGGTTGGAGACAATATCGGGTGTGGAGTTGGTTATGAAGAGTCTGTCCCTTATGCCGAAAAGCTCACCCCTCAGCCTTTCCACCTCAAGCCCCCTGCCCTCAAGGTAGCCCTCGAAGAAGGGCACAATCTTGTCCTTCATCCTCAAGCGGGTATCATTGAGGAATATGGCAACATCTGGCCTCAAGGCCTCAATCCGTTTTATGAACTCAACCACACCTTCCTCCTCTATATTGCCTGGCGGAGAGGATTTTACCTCCACATAGAGAAGCCTTCCCTCGAACCCTGCAATCACATCGAAGTCCCCACCACACTCGACCCCACCGAGCCTCACACCCCAGAGCGTGTGTGCACCGAACTCTCGCTCCATTATCATGGCCACAAACCACTCAAGGGTATCACCGAAGCTGAAGACCTGCTCCCTCTTGAGCCTGTACCTCCCTCCATCCACCCTTTCTGCAAGTCCCCAGCCAACCAGCTCTTCCATATACCTTTCGACCCACTCCCGTGTGGAATACCTGACAAGCTCTTCCACACCGAAGGTGTGCCTTCTTTTTATCACATCCCTCAAGAACAGCCTGAAGGAGTACTTCTTCATCATCTCGTAGAAGGTGGCAATATCCTCGGGGTCCATATCTGGCGGGAACAGAAGGTATTCGGTGGGGTTCTCCTTCAGTATGGAAAAGCCCCTTCTTTTAAGCATCATCCTTAGTTCTTCCACCTGAAAGCTCCCTTTTTACCTCCCACACCCTGTGTGAAAGCCCCCTCAACTCCTGCCAGCCCCACTGGCCCTGGTCTGTAAGCCTCCCAGTGATTTCAGCTGGCAGTGCCTCCTCGCCAAGGTATGCCCCGCTTACAGAGCCTGCCATGGCAGAGGTGGAGTCCACATCGCCTCCGCAACTTATGGCCGTGTAGATGGTCTCAAGGTAGTCATCAGGGCTTCTCAAGAAACTATAGAGTGCCCACAGAACCGTTGGCACAACGAAGGGGGTAAGCCCTGTGGCTTTTACTCCTCCACCACCTTCGGCTGCTATAAGGGGCAGTGCCTTTTCTGGCTCGAGACACACATACTGCTTGAGCCTGAAAAGACTGCGGGCAAACCCGGGGGCCACCTGTTCTGCAAGCCCTGTGGCCTCGTCTACAAGCTCGGCCATCGAAAACCCCTTTCGTGTAAGCACGAAGCCTGTGGCAAATGCCACACATACAGAGCCTGCCTGTGCCCTCTCATCCCTGTGGGTTATCATGGACTGGGTTCGGGCAACCCTTAAGAGCTCTTCCGTATCGTCAAAGGAGACAATGCCCACCCCACCGCTTCTCATGGCACTGCCACAGCCGGCTGAAGGCTCTGGCTCCCCTGCCTCGTTCCATGGCACACCTTCCGAGAGCCTCTCTGCGCTCCCTGTGGTTGCCCCTCCCCAGCCAACAGCTCTACCCTCTTCAAAGAGCCTTCTCATATGCTCTGCATAGTGTGTGGGGTCGAACCCCTTTGTTTCCACATAGCTTAAAAGAAGCTCCCGTGTGAGCTGGGTATCGTCGGAATACTGGCCGAACCGGTAGGGCTCACACCCTGCAAGCTCGAAACGGCGGGGGGTGAGCACCTCTTCTATGTAGTCGAGGCAGACCTTCCTGGGGCTACCCTCCACACAGAAGCCCAGGGCATCACCCACCGCGCAGCCACCGAGCATACCGCTGAAGTATCTCTTCTCTGGCATCCTCATCTCAAAAGCCTGGAGAGTTTCTTCAATGCCACCGTCTTATCCTTATGGCCCAGCCTTGCCCGCTCCACCATGGTGTGGAGAAACTGGATGGTCTTCTGGTAGCCTGTTCTGTCCACAGGATAGGGATGACCATCCTTACCACCATGGGCAAAGCCGAACCTTGCAGGGTCTTTCACAGAGTAGGGTGTGCCGTATATGAGTTCTGAAAGGAGTGCCAGTGCCCTTATGGTCTTTGCGCCCACGCCCTTGAGGGCCACAAGCCCCTCGAAGTCAACCGGCAGGCTCTCATAGGTCGAGATGAATATGCTCCTGAGCCTCTCTGGTTCTATGTCCCTTGCGAGCATGTGGTGTCGTGGTGGCAGGTTGAGTGTCTTTATGCGCTTGAGCTCTTCGAGGATTCTATCAGGGCCCAGGCGGGCAACCTCCACAGAGGCACTGCGCACATCCCCTCCTTCTTCTGCCACCATGTTGAGGATGACCCCCTTCCTGTCAGAACAGACCGCGCTGTGGGGCTCGCACACAAAGTCTCCACCAAGGGGGAGTCTGCCTTTACCGAGCCAGTGGTAACGCCGTGCATAACGGCCCACGGGGTTCATCCCCTGCTGGATGACAGCCCAGCTGCCCTTTTTTGTAAACACAAAGGTGTGGTGGTAGAGCTCGAAACCATCCTGAAGACAGGAAGAATCTATCTTTGCAGAAAGGCGGCTTGAGTATATCAACGCCTCTGGCTCTATATCTATAAGTGTTGCCTTCTTTTCTATCTCCAGGGGTGTCTTCCGTGATGTTGCACCCTTTCCACCTGCGATAAATAGCCCGTAGGATCTTCCCCTTTCTTTCAGCGCCTCTTTGATGGCCCCACACACGGTGGTGGTGAGCCCGCTCGAGTGCCAGTCGAACCCCAGCACACAGCCGAAGGCCTGAAACCAGTAAGGGTCAGAAAGGCGGCGCAGGACCTCATCAGGGCCATGCTCAACTATCATGGCCTCGAGCACTACGGCCGAAAGCCTCTTCATCTTCTCGAAAAGCCATGGCGGCACCCTTCCAGAATGAAGAGGCAGATTTGCAACACCTGTCCTCATTATGGATAGATTATACCCCATGGTGCCATCTTTTAAAACAGCTTAATCTTTTACCTTGACACGGATGGTATCAGGGGTTAAGATTGAGACATGAAAAAGATTGTCTTTATTGAGTCCCGTCCACCAGATTATCACATTTTCACATGGGCCCCGCTGCCCAGGCTGGGCACCATCATCCTCGGAACCATACTGAAGAACGCGGGCTATGAGGTCAAAAGCTACATAGAGACCATGAGCGATATAGATGTTAAAGACCTCCTGGATGCGGACATAATCGGCATATCCACCATTACATCCACCACCCCGAGGTCCTACGAGATAGCAACCCTCCTGAGGCAGGCAGGCAAAAAGGTCTTCATGGGCGGCCCCCATGTTACATACATGACAGAGGAGGCCCTCCAGTATGCAGACTATGTCATAAGGGGTGAGGCAGACGATATAATACTGGACTTCATAAAGGCCGTCGAGACAGGTGAAGGTATAGAGAAGATACCGGGGCTATCATACAGGGTGGATGGCAGGGTGGTCCACAACCCCGGGGTGTCCTACTGCAAGGATGTGGACACACTTCCCATACCGGATTTCTCCATCATAGGTGGGCTCGATGTGGACCCATACAAGAAACTCAACATAACGCCTGTTATGACATCGAGGGGTTGTCCCTATGACTGCAGCTTCTGCTCCGTTACGAAGATGTTCGGCCATAAATACAGGTTCCGTAGCAAGGACAGGGTAATAGAAGAATTGAGGCATCATCAGAGCACGGAGTCCAACTGGGTGTTCTTCTATGACGACAACTTCACGGCAAACCCGAAGAGGTCTAAAGAACTGCTCCAGACCATGATAGAGGAAAAACTCACCCCCCACTGGACAGCTCAGGTGAGGGTTGAGGTTGCAAAGGACCCCGAACTGCTTGACCTTATGAAAAGGTCGGGCTGCCATACGGTATACATCGGGTTCGAGTCCATAAACCCGGAGACACTCAAGGCATACAACAAGAAGCAATCCCTCGAGGATATAGAGAAGTGTATCCATATGCTCCATAAAAAGGGTATACGCATACACGGGATGTTTGTGTTCGGCTCTGACGAGGACACCATAGACACCATAGAGGAAACGGTAAGGTTCGCAAAGAAGAACAGGCTCGAGTCTGTACAGTTTCTCATACTCACACCGCTTCCTGGCACCAGGCTCTACTATGACTTCAAGAGGGACGACCGCATAATATCAGAGGACTGGAGTCTCTACGATGCCCATCATGTGGTCTTCAAGCCCAAGAGGATGAGCTACTATGAGCTACAGAGTGAGACACTCAGGGCAACCAAGAGCTTCTACTCCATAGGTGAGATGGTAAGAAGGCTTTTTTCCTTCGATCTGTTCAATGTCTCCATAACAGCCTATGGTAGAAGTGTTACCCGCAAGTGGATAAGGAACAACAGATACTTCATAGACTACACCAAGGCATTGACAGAAGCAGGCCGAACCATAAAGCTTGCTGCCAGAGAGAGGGCTGCGGATGTAAAACATAGGTTCAGGGAACTGGGTATCTCCACCACAATCCAGCCAGAAACAAGAAAATCCTTCTAAAAGAAGATGAAAAAAACCCTTCTTCTACTCCTCATAGCCACACTACTGGCCACCCCTTCTTACGCAGAGATGCCCTTTGGCAAGAACAGAACCTTCGAATACACAATGTACTCCCACATACCCTACATAGAGGGCATACCAGACAAGGTTCTACCTGATACAGAAAGAAGGCCACCTCTGGTCTCTCATATACATGAGTATATAGTGTCTCCCGATGACAGTCCATTCAACGAGGTGCCTCCATTTCTTGAAAAGAGGGTAGAGTGGTTCATACGCTACTTTCAGACCACCGGCAGGCCACATTTTACACGGTGGCTCGAAAGAAGCTACCGCTATATACCATTCATAAAGGAAATATTGAGGGAGGAAGGCCTGCCAGAAGACCTTGCCTATCTTGCCCTCATAGAGAGCGGGTTCAATCCTCATGCGAAGTCTCCCAAGAATGCGGTGGGCATATGGCAGTTTCTTCCTGCCACAGGTAGAAGATACGGGCTCAGGATAGACTGGTGGGTGGATGAACGAAAGGACACGGAGAAGGCAACCCGTGCTGCGGCAACATACCTGCGGGCACTCTATGAAAGGTTTGGCTCCTGGTATCTTGCCATGGCAGGATACAACGCCGGTGAGGGCAGAATCTCGCGAGCAATAAGAAAACACAGAACAGTCAGGTTCGATAAGATAATCTCCAAAGGCCGCATAATAAAACGGGAGACCCGCAACTATATACCCAAATACATAGCCGCAACCATCATAGCAAAAGACCCTGAAAGGTTCGGCTTCGAGATACCAGAGGAGGTAACCCCCATTGCCTACGAGAAGGTAAAGATAAAGGGGTCCCTACCACTTTCCACCATTGCACGGGCCTGTGGAGTGAGTGTAAGGGAGATAAGACGGCTCAACCCCCATATTCGGCGCTGGTTCACACCACCTGATTACGCCATATACATACCCGAAGGCAGGGCACGGGAGTTTACAGACAAACTTGCAGAACTCGAGCCTGAAAGAATACATCTGCACAGGATAGGCCGTGGTGAGACCCTCTGGCAGATAGCAAGAACCTACAGGATACCGGTAAGACCACTTCTTGTCGTCAACAACATAAAGAACCCGCGGCGCATAAGGGAAGGCACGGTTATAATGGTGCCCATAAGGGTTGCTCCAAAACACTCGAGAAGGACCTATATAATAAAGAAGGGGGATACCCTGTGGGATATATCGAGAAGGTTCGGCATAGAGGTGGAAGACATACTCAGATGGAACAGGCTACCAAGTGCCGACATGATACGGCCAGGCCAGAAGCTATACATTGGAGGTATAGATAATGTTCACAACAGTTGACTGGAAAGATGATGCCGTGGTCATGCTTGATCAGACCCTGCTTCCTCAGAGGGTTGTCTACCGCAGGCTCAAAAGCTGGCAGGCAGTTGCCGATGCCATAAGGAGGCTTGTTGTAAGGGGTGCACCGGCCATAGGGGTGGCAGGTGCCATGGGCGTGGCCCTCGGGGCATCGCGGATAAGGAGGAAAGACCCTGAGGGCTTCAAGAAAGAGCTCAAGAAGGTAGTAAGAGGGCTTGCCAGAACACGGCCCACAGCGGTCAACCTGTTCTGGGCACTCGAAAGGATGGAGAAAATGATAGATGCCCACGCAGGCTCGAAAGATGAACTGACCGAAAGGCTCCTGGAGGAGGCAATAAGGATCAAGGATGAGGATATTGAGGTCTGCCGCAGGATAGGCCGCCATGGGGCAAGGCTTGTAAAGAAGAATTACACCATCCTTACCCACTGCAATGCCGGTGGGCTTGCAACCGCAGGCTATGGCACAGCCCTGGGTGTTATAAGAAGGGCACACCAGGATGGTAAGAACATCAAGGTCCTTGTGGACGAGACACGCCCTGTTCTGCAGGGTGCAAGGCTTACCATGTGGGAACTCCTCAAAGAAGGCATACCCGCAACCCTTATTACCGACAACATGGCAGGCTACATGATGCAGCAGGGCATTGTTGACTGTGTAATCGTTGGGGCAGACCGCATAGCAGCAAACGGCGATGTGGCAAACAAGATTGGCACCTACTCTGTTGCAACCCTTGCAAGGGCACACAGGTTGCCCTTTTATGTGGCGGCCCCGCTATCTACGATAGACATAAATATCCCCACAGGTGATGCAATACCCATAGAGGAACGCTCGTCGAAAGAGGTTACCCATATAAAGAATATACGGGTTGCTCCAAGAGGAGCAGAGGCAAGAAACCCTGCCTTCGATGTAACACCGGCAAGGCTTGTAACAGCCATAATCACAGAGAAGGGAGTACTGAGGCCACCCTTTAGAAAGGCCGTAAAGGCTCTCTTCAAAGGAGCACAGAAAAGATGAGCATGGAGAGCTTCTTTCTTGTAGCAGCCATATTCATAGTGTTCATGCTCATCTACAGATACATAGATAGATGGGTGAGCACCCTGCCCGCAGAAACGATAAAGACCGTAAACAGGGTGGGCTTCTGGTTTGCCCTTCTATCTGGCATATTGTGGTACATACTGAAGGATCCCATATACATGTTCCTTACACTCGCAGGGGTGGTGGTGTATTTTCTCTTCTATAGCTATGACAAGAAAGATAAAAAAGAAGACTGACCCTTTCCAGCCCGAAAAATCGCCCTTCTTGTAATATGGAAAAGAGCCTTTACGAAAACATCATAGAGAGTATATCAGAAGCCCTGCTATGTGTGGATACAGAACTACGAATAGTTGCCATGAACCAGTCTGCGGAAAGGCTCCTTGAGGCCTCGAGGACACTGTGTGGAGGCAGATTGCTCGAAGAGGTATTCAAGAAGGACAAATGGTTCTCTGAGCTTCTTGAAAGAACCCTCAAAGAGGGTATTACATTTTCCGACTATGAGGGCACACTCCACCGCAGATTCTCAAGGCCCCTGCCGGTTGCCATATCCACAACCCCTCTTGTGGAGAAGGATGGCTCCCTCGGTGGGGTCATAGCCCTCATAAAAGATATGAGTGGGCTGAAGGCCCTCGAGGATGACCCGCAGAGGAAGGAACGCATCGCCTACATGGGCACATTCGTCGCGACACTGGTGCACGAGATAAAGAACCCCCTTGCAGGCATAAGGGGATCTGCCCAGCTTCTGTCGAAAAGGCTCGAGGAAAAGGACGAGCTCCTTCCATACACCCATATAATCGTGAAAGAGGCCGACAGGCTGAACTCCATACTCAAGGGGCTGCTCGATTTTGCAAAACCACACAGGCTCAAAAAGAAGAAGATAAACCTGCACAGACTTCTTGACGATGTTATACTCCTTCTGGGAAGAGAAGAGAATGCTCCCACCATAGCAAAACACTATGACCCGAGCCTTCCCCCGATAAAGGGAGACGAGGAGGAACTCATACAGGTCTTCATAAACATAATAAAGAACGCCATGGAGGCCACAGGGAAAAAGGGCGGCTCTGTAACCGTTACCACCCGTATGGTTACAGAGTTTCACCTCATCGAGCATGGCTCGAAGGAGGCAAAGTTCGTGGAGGTGGAGGTTGAGGACACAGGCTGCGGCATACCACCTGAAAATCTCGAAAGCATCTTCAACCCATTTTTTACCACCAAGAAGGGTGGCAGTGGACTGGGGCTTCCTCTTTCGTATAAAATAATAGGGGAACACGGTGGGTTCCTGCGCATAGAATCGAGACCAAAGAAAGGAACAAGGGCACACATATACCTGCCAACAGGCTGAAGGGACTATGAAAAAGAGGGTACTCATAGCAGATGATGACAGGAGCCTACTCTGGGTGCTCGACAGGTTCTTCAGGGACAAACGGTTCCAACCCCTCTGTGCAACCGATGGCGGCCAGGCGCAGAACATCCTCGAGACCGAGAGGGTGGAGCTTGCCCTCATGGATATAAATATGCCAGGTAAGACGGGGCTGCAGATATTGAAGGAACTCAAGGGCTTGAAAGACCTGCCCCCTGTCATAATAATGACCGCTGAGGCAACCATGGAGAACACCATCGCCGCAATGAAACACGGAGCACTCGACTATATATCAAAACCCGTTGACCTCGATGAGCTCGAGATAATAGTGGGACGGGCAATGGAAAATGCCAGGCTCAGAAAGGAGATTTCCACACTCAAGAAAACCCTCGAGCAGAAGTGGGCCAGCGAGACCGTCTTTGTGGGCAGATCCAGGGCTGCTGAAAGGATATTCAAGACCATAGGAAGAATAGCCCCAAGGAATGTAACCGTGCTCATACAGGGTGAAAGTGGCACGGGCAAAGAGATCGTCGCAAAGCTCATCCACTTCAACAGCCCCAGGCGTGAGGGCCCCTTTGTGGCCGTGAACTCGGCCGCGGTGCCACGGGAGCTCATGGAAAGCGAGCTGTTCGGCCACGAGAAGGGTGCCTTCACAGGGGCGACAGAGACACGAAAAGGCAGGTTCGAGCTGGCAGATGGAGGCACAATCTTCCTCGACGAGATAGGAGACATGGATGTGGGGCTGCAGGCAAAACTGTTGAGGGTGTTGCAGGAGAAGGAATTCTATCGTATCGGTGGTAAGGAGCCCATACGGGTGGATGCAAGGATAATAGCTGCAACAAACCAGAACCTTGAAAAATGTGTTGAACAGGGCAGGTTCCGTGAAGACCTGTACTACAGGCTCAATGTGGTCAGCATAAACATTCCCCCATTGAGAGAGCGAAAGGAGGACATTGTGCCCCTTTCGGAATACTTCCTTGAACGCTTCGTAGAGGAGATGGGCGTTGAAAGGAGGATGCTCTCCAGGGAGGCACTTGCGGCACTGAAGAGTTACAACTGGCCGGGCAATGTGAGAGAGCTCGAGAATGTATTGAGAAGGGCTGTGCTTCTTTCATCAAGTGTGGTCATAACCCCTGAAGACCTGGCCCTCAGGGGCAGGAGGGAGAAGAAGGAATCCCTGGAGGCCATCATAGAAAGACGCCTCGCACCATTCATAGAGAAAACGAGCACAAGAGGAAGACAACACCTCTATGCAGACATACTGCCGCTTCTCGAACGCCCGCTTATAAGACTTGTGCTCAAAAAGACCCGGTTCAACCAGCTGAGGGCAGCAGAACTGCTCGGTATAAACAGAAACACCCTGAGAAAGAAGATAAAAGAGCTCAATATAACCAGGAAAGACCTGTCCGATTGAGCCTTCATGTGATGAGAAGAAAGAACAAGACATATCCGAGGCTTGTGTGGAACCAGAAAGATGGCACAGGCCATCTTACCCCACCTCTGCAGAGACTCAAAGAATACATCCATACACACAATGGACAGGAAGAGCTGGCCAACCGAATTATCCATGGTAACAACCTTTCTGCAATGGAACTCCTCCTCGAAGAGGGATACAGAGAGCAGGTGAAACTCATCTACATGGACCCACCCTTTCTCTCTGACTCTCGCTATTACAGAAAGATAAGGCTTAAGGAAGGTTTATCCATAAAGGAGACAACCTACCCTGATACCTCAGATATGTGCTCCTACCTGGACATGCTCAAAGAGAGGCTCGTTGCTGCAAGAAGGCTTCTCAGAGAGGATGGCCTCATATTCGTCCACTGCGACTGGCGTGCCAACTCCTACATAAGAGTACTCATGGACGAGGTGTTTGGACACCCCAACTTCCTCAACGAGATTGTCTGGCACTACGGTGGCAGGGGTGCAAAGCATGTATCAGCCCAGTTCCCCAGAAACCACGATACCATATATGTATACAGAAAGAGCAACAAGGGCTCGCTTAAAAAACTCCACACCGAAGTGCTGATACCACTGGAGGAGGCACTTTCGCGTGGCTACAGGCTCGATGAGGCCGGAAGGGTCTTCAAAACGGCACCACGGGGCGATTACACTGAAGAGAGCATAAAAAGACTTGCCCGTGAGGACAGGGTTTACATAACAAAGAGAGGCAATGTGAGGATAAAATACTTCCTCCAGGTGCGTGATGGATATGTGGTGGAAAGGCCCCTCCTTGGTGATGTATGGGACGACATACCCGATGCCATGCATACTCCTTATGAGGAGAGGACAGGTTATGCAACCCAGAAGCCCCTGAGTCTTATTGAGCGCATAATAGGATGCGCCTCAGAAGAGGGTGATCTTGTGCTCGACCCCTTCGGAGGCTCTGGCACCACCGCCGTGGCATCAGAAAGGCTGGGGCGCCGCTGGATACTATGCGAGAAAAGTCCTCATGGAATAGGTGTTACGAGAAAAAGGCTTGTGGCCATGGGAGCAGGCCCCTTTGTTGTGGAAAGGCTCGTTGAAGACGGCCACCAGCAGGGTGCCACCGCTGATGCCTCCTTTCTTGTGCCACCAGTTGTAAGAGAGCTCGATGGAGAAAGACTCGAAGTATCCATAGGGCTTAATGGCTACAGAAAGGAGGAGGCGCTTCCAGAGGGGCTTTCAGAAAAGGAGGCACACCTTACAGTAGACTACTGGGCTGTTGACTGGAACCACGATGGAAAAAGATTCAGAACAGGATGGTTATCGTTGCGTGAAGACAGGGGCACCATAAAACCTGTTGAAAAGAGGGCCACAGGGGTGGTAAAAAAGAATACAGAACGGATTGCCATAAAGGTGGTAGATGTCTTCGGCAACGAGACAGACTGGGTGCTAAACCTCAAGGAAGCCACATGAAAAAAAGACTATCCATTGAGGAAGGTAGGGAGTTTCCCCTCCGATTCATACTCGATACCAGCATATTCACCAATCCCGAGGTCTACACACACTTTGGCACCAGCCCCGCAGAAAGCCTGAACACCTTCCTTCTTCTTGCAGAGGAGATAGAGGGGGCAGAGTTCTTCATGCCACCTTCCATTTACAAGGAGCTCACCCACTTCATAAACCCCCGTGATATTCCTGCAAGGTTTCAGATAGTGGTGAACAGGAAGGCCCCGAGAAAGCATGAGCTTAGGGTGCCAGCCTTTCTCCTCTATGAGCTTATAGATGATGTTAGAAAACGGGTGGATAGAGGCCTGAGGGTTGCCGAAGAGATAGTGGAGAAGGTCAAACGAGACCCCCATCCCGAGGATATGACCAAACTCAGGAGAAAATACCGCGAGGCCCTGCGCGAAGGCATTATAGACAGCAAAGAGGATGTGGAATTGATACTTCTCGCCCTCGAGCTTGAAGGAGTTGTGGTTACTGCTGACAAGGGCATAGTGAACTGGGCAGAAAAACTGGGTATAAGATGGATAGAGTCCGTAAGATTCAGAGATGTGATAGACTCTTTAATCGACAAAGGTGGCACCCCCCAGGCTTGAGCTTATAAAGGCAGTAGTTCTGCGGTATATCCTCTCGAATCTAACCCTTATGTAGCCATCAAGGGTTTGCTCCCCTGTTATTCTTACATCCACAGGGGCCTTTTTGAAAAGAGAGAAGAAGCGTGTCATGTTCTCTCTTTTTCTGAACCGCACCTGGAAGTGCTCTGCAATCTCTTTACCTGATAGCACAAGTTCCTGGGCATCCTTTATGGAACCGGTAAAGACATCTCCCAGAAGGCGTGCCCTTTCTCTATCTCCTCCAACCTCGAGCTCTTCCAGAGCAAAGCCCAGCATGAGTATCCTTTTAAGGTAGAACCCACATGGCATATCTTTTACCAGTATGGCCGTTGCCCTAATATCGTTTATGTGCGATGATGGCACCGTGTATTTAAGATACCTTCCCTCCTTCTGGGGCTTCAGGACCATGCCCTCAAGCCCTTCCCTGTCCATCTCCCTTGCTATATCCAGGACTTCTTCCGCATCATCTGGCAGAAAGCTTCCATATACCCTGACCGATGGAAGCCCGTATCTTTTCACAAGCCTGTATCTCTCTTCGGGCAGGAGCACCTGTCCACCCTTTCTCATCATGTCGAACACGAAGAGCCTTACATCCTCTTTTATGTATGGAGGGCTCTCTGTGTTGTAGGGGCTTTCAGGGCCTGCGACTTCACAGCAGAGGACAAGATCAGGATTTCCTCTAAAAAAGGGTCCATAATCCAGAAGGTCATCGAGCCTGTCGGTTGTGAAGGGGCATACATATCCGCCACGGCTCAAGGCGACAACCTTTCCCCCAACCTGTGCAACCCTCACATTGTAGCCGTCAACCTTCTCCTCCACATAGAAGGCGGCAGGAAGGTTCCTCCTTATCCCGTTGGCAAGGTTTATTATCCTTCTTATGCGGGGATACCCATTTATGATGCCTTCTTCAGACAGTATGGTACCCCGTTCAAGAGAGTGGACAGGTTTGTCGAGCCTCAGAAAGGTTATATCCTCCCACTGTTCGGTTCTTATCTTGTGTTTACCGAGTGCCTCCTGCCATATGGTGGGGGTGTCTTTCCTGAAGCTGTAAAGCCTTGAGAGTCTTTCCACAAGGTCTTCCATCCTATGGGCCACCTTTCCTTATTCTCTGAAATATTATATCATAATGGTATGGATATTAAAGCGCACATGAAGAGGCTGTATCCCATAGTTGATGTCTCCATGGTGGAGCCTACTGGTGTGCCCTCTGTTACAGAGCGTATAATACAGGGTGGTGCGGGTATAGTTCAGTTGCGGATGAAGTCAGACGATACAGGAAAGTTCCTTGAGCTTGCCCGCAGGCTCAGAGATATAACAGAAAAGAGTGGGGTCATCCTTATTGTCAACGATAGGGTGGATATTGCCCTTCTGAGTAGAGCCGATGGCGTGCACCTTGGCATGGAGGACATACCTCCCCGGGGGGCACGAAGACTTCTTGGCCCAGGGGCAGTCATAGGGCTTTCTACCCACACACCCCGGGAGCTTAAGGAGGCAGACGGGCTTTTCAGGGAGGGCCTTGTAGACTACATCTCCTTTGGTCCCATCTTTCCCACAGACACAAAAAAAGATGCCCGCCCTGCTGTTGGAACCTCCATGTTAAGGCTTGCAAGAGAGCTCACCACCGCACCAATAGTTGCAATAGGCGGCATAACAGAGGAGAACCTCAAGGAGGTCATCAACAGCGGGGCAGACGCCGTAAGCATTGTGTCGGCTATTCTCAACTCTTCCTGTATAGAGGAGAAGGTCTCCTCCATACTCAGGCTTGCCTCATGAGTTCTACAGGTTGTATCCGCTCTCACCGTGCTGGGAGAGGTCAAGCCCTTCCACCTCTTCTTCTTCTGTAACCCTGAGTCCTGTTATCAGATCTGTAATCTTGAGTATCACAAATGTTGCCACCGTAGCGAGCACCACGGTTGCCAGAACCCCTACAATCTGTATGCCCACCTGTGAGGCATTTCCGAAGAACAGCCCCTGTGCCCCTACCGAGGCAAAGAGCCCAGTGGCCACAGCACCCCACATACCACCGACTCCGTGTATGCCGAACACATCGAGTGAGTCATCGTAGCCCAGGCGTGGTTTGAGTATACTTACGGCTATGTAGCAGAAAACCCCTGCGCCTGCACCTATGAGTATGGAGGAGACGGGCCCAACAAACCCTGCCGCCGGTGTTATGGCAACAAGGCCTGCCACGGCCCCTGATGCCCCTCCAAGAAGTGTTGGTTTGCCCCTGTGTGCCCACTCGACGAATATCCACACAAGTGCTGCGGCCGCAGTTGCCGTGTTGGTTGCAACAAATGCCACCGCTGCAATGCCGTCTGCAGCAAGGGCACTACCTGCATTGAAACCAAACCAGCCGAACCACAGAAGCGCCGTGCCAAGCAGTGTGTAGCCCAGATTATGTGGTGGCATGGGCTCTCTTGGGTAACCCCGTCTCCTTCCAATAACCATGGCTGCAACAAGTGCAGATACACCACTGCTTATATGCACCACTGTTCCACCTGCAAAGTCCAGTGCACCGAGATCACCAAGCCAGCCACCGCCCCATACCCAGTGGCACAACGGGTCGTACACTATGGTTGCCCAGAGAAGACTGAATATCAAAAGTGCCGAGAATTTTAGCCTCTCTGCAAACGCCCCTGTTATGAGGGCCACAGTTATTATGGCAAACATGCCCTGAAACATCATGAACGCAAGGTGTGGTATGGTGCCGTTGGGCTCCTGTCCCACACCGTTGAGTCCCAGGTAGTCCAGCCCACCTACTATGCCACCTATATCGGGTCCAAATGCAAGGCTGTATCCCCACAGAACCCACTGCACACTTATAAGACACAGTATGAAGAAGCTGTGCATCATGGTGCCCAGAACATTCTTTCTTCTGACCATACCTCCGTAGAAGAAGGCAAGCCCCGGGGTCATGAGCATAACCAGTGCGGTTGATACCAGAATCCATGCGGTATCCCCTTTATCTATGCCGCCCTCTTCTGCGTAAGCAGACAGAGGAAGCAGCACAAAACCAAGAAGCAGTGCCAGTATCCTTATCTTCATCCTTTATCCCTCCTTTAGATTTGGGTTTTAAAGGGCCTCCTTGCCCCTCTCTCCTGTCCTTATCCTTATTGCCTCATCGATGGTTGAGATGAATATCTTCCCATCCCCTATCTTTCCCGTTCTTGCGGACCCCAGAAGGGCATCCACCACTGGCTGTGCATTCTCCTCTGGCACCACAATCTCTATCTTCACCTTCGGCACAAAATCCACTATGTACTCTGCCCCGCGGTAGAGTTCTGCATGGCCTTTCTGCCTGCCAAAGCCCTTGACCTCTGAAACAGTCATCCCTTCTATGTTCATATCCTGCAGCGCCCTTTTCACATCATCGAGTTTGAAGGGCTTTATTATCGCCTCTATCTTCTTCATAATCCCTTTCACCTCCTGAGTTTGTAAAATAGAAAGGCGCCCCTGTAGACACTCTCCTGGTCTGATGCCTGCAGAGGGGCGCCCTTGCCCTTTCCAACGGTTATAACGGCAGACATACCCTGAAACATCATAAAAACAAGGTGCGGAATAGTCCCATTTGGCTCTGTGCCCACACCGTTAAGAAACAGATACTGAAGCCCTCCTCCTATAATGCCGCCTATATCCTCACCGAAGGAGAGCATATAGCCCCAGAGGATCCATTGCACACTTATAAGACAGAGCATAAAGAAGCAATGCATTATGGTGCCAAGCACACTCTTCTTTCTTGCCATCCTGCATGGAAGAGGGCAAGCCCTGGTGTCATGAACATGACCAGTGCTGTGGATATTATCACCCACAGGGTATCCACCTTGTCGATTGTATCTGTGGAGGCATGGGCAACATTGCCTCCAGAAAGTATTATCAAAGGTACCGAAAGTATAACAATAAAACCCTTTAGAGCTCCTGCAGGCCCTGCACTGAACCTTCCAGACATATCTCTACCTCCTCTATATCGTCATTGATAAGGTGGTGCGGGCCTCCCTGCCCGCACCCTGTTCAGGCGGAGGTTGGTACTTACCTAAAACTCCATGCTGAAACCAACACCTCCGTAGAGGACATCTGTCTCTGTACCACTGCTTGTTGCCATGTATGTATTCTCGTTCACAGCCCTTATGGCATCCTCACCGTCGCCAAGGGCGAAACTGTAGGCAAGCTTGGGGCTGACGGTTATCTCACCCCAGGGAATATCCATAGAGAGGTTCAGCTCTCCATAGTAAAGCCCTGTGAAGGTATCGCCTTTGTCGTCGTAACCCATCACCTCGTCATCGAAGTTTATGCCCACAGATGCCCCACAGTTTACCGTGTAGCCCGAAACATCCATGCTGTGGCCAGCACCTACCACCACGAAGGCACCATCACCCTCGTCAAAATCGTAATAGATGGTTACAGAGGGTGAGAGTATGGTGTCGTAAGCGAGTGAAAGATATATCTCCTGCGTATCCACTGAGTTTATGAGAGCATAGTGTATGTAGCCTATCTCGTAGGAGAGTTTGTCAGCAGAACCGCTGTAGCTCACTGTGAGGTCTGTCTCCGTGTTCTCACCAGAGTCTGTAGAGTAGTTTGCCCAGAACCCTATGGCTATGTTATCCTTCTCAAGCCCCACTGCGGGCTGTATGACCACCCCATCGTTTACAAGGTTCTGCCCCCTCCATACATAGTTGCTCATAACATCCACCGATGCACTTCCACCTGCCATGCCTGGCTTTGGCACCATGAAGAGCATAATCGCTACAAGTATTAGCTTTGCAAGTTTTCTAACCACCTCTTTCCTCCTTTCTTCTCTTGGTTGTTTTGTTTATGTTAAAGCCTGTCAGAGCCTTAAAAACCTTGTGAAGAATGTAGTGCCGTATCTACCGAGCCTCTCGATGCAGAGTTCTGTATCCTCGAGTAACCTGTCCCTCAACAGCCCTTCCTCTTCGAGCTCTTCAAGGTTTTCCTCCAGCCCAAGCCATTCAACTACCATCTTCTCTGTAACCTCCATGTGGAACTGCATGGCATACCAGCCTCTACCCATCCTTACGAGCTGGTTCTCAAAGAGCTTGCTTCTTGCAAGAAGTGTCGAGCCAGCTGGCAGTTCGAATGTATCGCCATGCCAGTGGAAGACGGTAAATCTTTCAGGGAATCCCAGAAGCAACCCATCCTTTCTGCCCTCTTCTGTAAGCTCTATGTCATACCAGCCAATCTCCTTACATTCTCCCTTGTAAACCCTGCACCCAAGGGCCCTTGCCATAAGCTGTGCACCAAGACATATGCCAAGGGTCTTTGTGCCCCTTCTGAAGGCCCTTTCAAGAAGCCTCAGTTCATCTTTTATAAATGGATGGCTCTTCTCATCATACACGCCCATGGGTCCACCCATGATTATGAGGATGGTCCTGTCATCTGTATCCTGCGGGAGCCTGTCTCCCCTCCACAGCCTTACGGTAGAGGGACTTATATTGAAACTCTTCAATATGGAGCTTATTGTGCCAGCTGTCTCGTGTGGCACATGCTCTATAACGAGTGCCTCAGTTTGCTCTCTTTTCCAGGGCAAGTATTATCACCTCCGCCACATCCTTCATGGGTTTTCTCTTGTCCATGCTTATCTTTCTTATCCTTGAGAAGGCCTCTGCCTCTGTAATGCCCTCTTTTTCCATAAGAAGCCCCTTTGCCTTCTCTATGAGCTTTCTTGCCTCAAGGGTCTTCTTAAGGTCTTCGTTCTCTCTTTTGAGTCTCTCGAACTCTCTGAACCTCGAGATGGCAAGCTCTATGGCACCGAGCAGTTCCTCTTTTCTTACAGGTTTGGTGAGATAGGCCATAACACCTGCTGCTATGGCCTCTTTGATCTCCTCTTCTTCCCTGCAACCCTCTGCCAGGAGCACTATGGCAGAGGGACAATCCCTTGTCATGCATCTTGAGGCAAGCACACTCTTTACCCCGGGTGTGGAGGTATCCATTATCACGATATCCGGCCTTTCCTTCCTGCAGAGTTCCACCGCCTCGTTGCCATCACCACACTCTGCCACCACCATGTAGCCCTTCTCCCTGAGGAAACCCTCAAGCTCTGCAAATTCGCCTGGTTTGCCCTCTATGACCACAACCCTCTTCATGCCCCTATTCCTTGAAGCAAATACCATGCCAGAAATAAGGTATTTATTTTTCACCATATTGTGGGGTTGAGCAGGAAGAACTGTTTCTTTTGAAGGCAGAGCTGCCTAATCTTTGTGCAGCTCTGTGGATGAAATCTCGCCCCTCTTTGTGTTCACGGCGAGTCTGTATATGGAGAGGTATTTGGTGGCAGAGCGGTGCCAGGAGAAATCCTCTCTCATGGCCCTTTTCTGGAGGGCCTGCCACCTCTTTTTATTGCTGTAGAGCCCTATTGCCTCTTTGACCTTTTCAACCAGTGCCCCGGGGCTGTATTCTGAGAACTTGAAGCCGTTGCCATCTTTTCTGCTGTAGTCTCTTATTGTGTCATCGAGCCCACCCGTTGCCCTCACTATGGGTATGGTGCCGTAGCGCAGGCTGTATATCTGGTTGAGCCCACAGGGCTCGTAACGCGATGGCATGAGCAGAAAATCGCAGCCAGCCTCCAGCTTGTGGGCAAGCGCCTCGTCGAAGGTTATCTTCACAGAGAGTTTACCCGGATAACGACGGGCGAGTTCCCTGAAAAGTGTCTGGTATCTCTTCTCCCCTGTGCCGAGGACCACGACGGCGAGCCTGAGTTTCACAAGCTCCTCCATGGCCTCGCTCAGTATGTCGAACCCCTTCTGCTCCGCAAACCTGGATATGATACCTATGAGCGGGATGGAGGGGTCTACATCGAGGGAGTATTCTCTCAAGAGATCCTCCTTACAGAGGGCCTTGCCGGAGAGGTCCTTCTCGCTATAGTGGGCCTTTATGTATCTATCTGTCCGGGGGTTCCATTGCGAGTAGTCAACACCGTTGAGAACCCCGAAGAGCCTGTCCTTCCTCTTCTTGAGCACCCCTTCGAGCCCATAGCCGTACTCGGGGGTCTGGATTTCCTTACTGTATCTTTCGCTTACAGTTGTTACAACATCAGAGCATACTATCCCTGCCTTGAGCAGGTTTATCTTGCCCCAGAACTCTATACCCTCCATGTTATACATCTGGTGGGGTAGTCCTGTAATATCGAACAATGTGGCTGGAAAGAGCCCCTGATATGCTATGTTGTGTATGGTAAAGACTGTGGCGGTATCCTGGAAGTGTGCCGCGTATATGCTTCTTGTGTAGGCAGGGATGAGCCCCGTCTGCCAGTCGTTACAGTGGATCACATCTGGTATCTCCTTCAGAGCCAGAAGGCTCTCCACCACCGCCCTTGAGAAGAGGGTAAAACGCTCGAGGTTGTCGAAGTAGTCTCCTTCTGGTGTGGCATAGAGGTATGTCCTGTCGTAATACTCATCTCTTTTCAGAAGATACACGGGCACCCCTGCGGGGGTCGTGCAGCGGTAGATACCCACGGTAATGGTTCTTCTGTCCATGGGCACAGCCACATCCACATCGAGCTTTTCTGCCTCCATACCCCTCTGCCAGACCTCCCTGTAATAGGGCAGGAACACCATGACCCGGCACCCCATGCTTCTGAGCACATGGGAGAGGGTGCCCGTAACATCGGCAAGTCCCCCTGTCTTTGCGAAGGGTGCAACCTCCGAGGACACTATGGCAACCTTCATGGCCATAACGAACATTCAAACTTTAGCAGAACTTTAGGCCCACCGCAACACATGTGGAATGATTTAATTTGCCAGTCCCTGCCATTTTATGTTAAATTTTTTGTATTACCATATGGAGGAAGATAACCCATGCACATACTGGAAGGGCTGAATCCTGGACAGAAAGATGCTGCCACGACCGAGGGCGGGCCCGTGCTGGTTGTTGCAGGTGCAGGCAGTGGAAAGACACGGGTTCTGACCGTACGCATAGCACATCTTGTTGAAAACCTTGGTGTGCTGCCTGAAAGGATACTCGCAGTAACATTTACCAACAAGGCCGCAGAACAGATGCGCAAAAGACTTGCCCATTATATAGGCAGGGACTCGGAGAGGGTATGGCTCGGCACATTCCATTCCGTGGGTCTCAAGATACTGAAAAGAGAGGGCTATCTTCTGGGTATCCCGCCAGAACCGGTGATATACGACAACGAGGACCAGCTAAAGCTCATAAAGGAGTGCATGGAGGAGCTCAACATAAGCGAGCGCGTGTTTCCACCAAGGCGCCTGCTATCCATGATAAACCATGCAAAGAACGAAAACCTGCTGCCCCAGGACTACCCCACCGAGGGCAACCCGATAAAGGAGCTCTTTGCAAGGCTCTATGCCCTGTATCAGGAAAGGCTTGGCCATATGCACGCCCTCGATTTTGGGGACCTCATCTGCCAGCCCATAAGGCTTCTCAAGAAGCATCCCCATATCTTAAAGGCCTATCGGGAAGGCTTCCTGCACATACTCATAGACGAGTACCAGGACACCAACCGTGCCCAGCACATACTGGTGAACCTTCTTGCGGGCAGATGGCAGAACATCTTCGCCGTGGGAGACCCGGATCAATCCATATACACATGGCGTGGTGCGGATATACGAAACATACTGGAGTTCGAAAAGGACTGGCAGGGTGCAACCATAATAAGGCTGGAGCAGAACTACCGCTCCACAAGGTGCATACTTGCCGCAGCAAACGAGGTCATAAGGAACAACAGAAGACGCTACGAGAAGAACCTCTGGACAGAAAACAACGAGGGCAGCCCCCCTCTCTTCTTCGAATGTGAGGACGAGCACCAGGAGGCAAAGAGCATACTCCACTGGACAGAACGCCTGAAGGAGGAAGACCCCTCCCTTGCATACCGCGATGTGGCCATATTCTACCGCACCAATGCACAGTCCAGGGTCTTCGAGGAATGGTGCATGCGCAAGAACATACCCTACAGGATAGTGGGTGGTGTAAGGTTCTACGAAAGAAGAGAGATAAAGGACACCATGGCGTATCTGCGCCTTATAGCCAACCCACGGGACTCTCTGAGTCTCAAACGGATAGTCAATGTGCCATCGAGGGGTATAGGGGTTGTTACCATCAAAGAGATGGAAAGGAGGGCAAAAAAAGAGGGAGTCCCCCTCTATGATGCCTTCAGAGAGGCTGTGGCCAATGGCACACTGAAGAGGGCAGACCAGACAGGTTTTTTCCAGCTAATAGAGGATATAAGAAAGAACCTCGAGAGCACAAGCCTTCAGGATGTGGCCCTAAGGGTGCTTGAAGAAACAGGCTACATGCGCGCACTCGAAGAGGAGGGCACAGAGGAGGCCTTCTCGAGGCTCGAGAACCTCCATGAGTTCATCTCTGCCATAGCCGATTCAGGTGCCACCAGCCTTGCAGAGTTTCTCGAGGGCATAAGCCTTGTAAGCGATGTGGATACATACAACCCGGATGAAGACAGCCTCACACTCATGACCATACACTCTGCAAAGGGGCTCGAGTTCGATGTGGTATTCATTGCAGGACTCGAAGAGGGTCTCTTTCCACATGCAAACAGCCTCAACGATGAGGACCGACTCGAAGAAGAGAGAAGGCTCTGCTATGTGGCGATGACAAGGGCAAGAAAAAGGCTCTTTCTTTTCTGTGCCTCCCGGAGAAGGCACTTCGGCGAGAGCCGATATGCCCCACCGTCGAGGTTTGTCCAGGAGATACCACCCCACCTGCTGGATATATACGGTGGAAAAGAATGTACTGAAAAACAGGGGGTCGCCTCTGTCTCAAAAGAGCCCTGGCATATAGGCATGAAGGTGGTGCATCCAAGCTTCGGTGTGGGCATAATCAGGGCAAAGGAAGGTATGGGGGAGGATGCAAAGCTCACAGTAAGGTTCAGAAACGGCGAGGCAAAAAAACTCGTTGTAAAGTATGCCAACCTTATACCGGTACAGCTCTGAGGATGGGATGGCCCATGTTCTCTGAACAAAGATGAACGCCCTTCTTGAAAGGTTATCATATATATCTATACCACTGCTTGTAGCCTTTCTAATATCTTCCTCTCCAGCCTTTCCGGAAGACCCGGAAGATGAGCTGCCGCCTGTAGTGGACACCATCGAAAAACTCTACCGTGATTACAAAGAGATAGATGAAAAGATGAGGGAACTCAGACAGGACCTGGAAGGTCAGACCCCCTCCTCCCTCCTTACCCCCCTTACCATCACCATAAAGAAGGACAGGGGCTTTACACTCATCAGTGTAGAACTCGCGATGGACGACAGATACCTGTTGAGCCACCTTTACAGCACCACAGAGAACATGGCCATGGAACAGGGCGGCAGACACCTTCTTTACAACGGAGCCCTCGAGAAGGGCATCCACCGTATATCCGTAACATACAGCTACAGGGTCTCCCATGACCCGAAGGAACACTCCACAGGATGGACCATAGAACTACAGGATGAACCCTTCATACTGGAGATCTTCTTCAAGAAAGCCGATAAGGATAGTATAAAGGTGGTGCCGGCAAGGGTTTATCTTGTAGATGAGAAAGGACACCAGGACAAACAGTAAGAGATGGGCCACACTGCTCCTTCTACACATTGTTTTGGCCCTCAACTGTGATGCCACTGTGCATGCAGCATGGAAGGAGGTTAGGGTAAGCAGAACCGAATTCTACATGGAAAGGCTCAAGTTCTTCTATCTTACAGAGGATTATGTAGATTCATCGATACTTACAGAAGAGCTCCTCTCAGAGAATCCAGCCCAGTACGACAACAGAAAGTTCTTGCTCTTGAAACATCTTATCTCCCCGGGGCTTGAAGGACAATCCTCCTCCCTCCGTATACAGGATAAGGGCTATATGGCCACCATCAGCCCGGGCTACAATGATCCCACCCGTGAGGTCTTCCTGCTGCCCTTTCTTGCCGGCATCGCCATGGCCAATGGCGACATGGGTTCTGCAGAATCCTTTATGAGAACGCTCTTTGCCTCCATTAGAGCATCCTCTGGTGCAGACCTCGCAGCCTCCATGAGAACGCTATATCCTGACCTTGAAGAGGCCATAATAAAGACAGCCCTGTGGCATGTAGAAGAGAGAAGGTATCAGAATGCCCTCTCCTTCATCGATGAGGGCAGGCCCTTTCTTTCCCCCTCAGGGCTCATAGAGGGAGCACTTGTTGAAGTCCACTCCCTTATGAGGCTTGGAAGAAGGGAAGAGGCGCTCGAGGTATTAGGGCGCACCATGGGGCTTGTAGACTCCCTCAGGGAGACCCACAGAGAGATACTCGAAGGAAGGGCTGAAAAAGACTCAAAACAGATACCTTCCCACAGCAAGGCCATTGCAAGGCTCAACAGGCTTCATGCCACACTCGAATCTCTCGATTCTCTATACAGGGCAAGACTTGAAGAGGCGGTTACACTCTATACCACCACCGCAGAAAGGCTTCTTGCAAGGAAGAACACCCTCGAAGAGATAGAGCAGGCGATGGTGCGGGCAGCGGGGCGGATTCAAAGGCTGTCAGGGCTTCTTGCGGTCAGGTATCACGCCACCACAGATGTACTCGAAACCCATTCAAACACGATAACACGGCGATGGCAGAAACTTCTAAACCGAAGACTCACAGACACGGAGAAGACCATACTCTACATGACACTTCTCGATGGCAAGGAGGCCCTCTGGTATCTCGACAACACCATGTACTGCCAGCTTCTCTACTTTATGGCCATGGAGGACAATAGAATTAGCAGACAGAGCCCAGCCATATTCGAAACCCTCATGGTAGACCTTGAGTCCACGGCAAACAACAGACCCACTGGATTTTCAAAGAGACTTGAACCCCTGAAGGACCTTACCGTGGAAGCCACAAAGAGGGATGCCCAACTCCTCAACGATATAAACAGGATTATAGACTCTATAGAACTATCCTTGAGGATCATAGAGAAGAAGAAGGAGGACATTAACAGACTGTATGTAAGGCTTTCTGTGGGATATGTGCGGGAGGAGCTCGGAAGGCTCGATGCCCTCAAGGAAAGGCTGGAAGAACTTGCGGAACTTCTAAACAGAGGGGGCCAGACCGAAGAGCCCGAGGCAGCATATCTTCTAAGGCTTATCTCCCCCCACCTGTTTGGACATTCCAGCACTTGACACACCCACCCCTGGGATATATAAGTGTTAGTATGGGTCCTGTGGCAACCTATCTGAGAGCCATGCGTCCGCAGTTCTTTCCTGCTGTGGTTGTCCCCATAGTGTTTGGCACATCTTATGGGTGGTACAGAGAGGGTGTATTCCATCTGGAACTATTCGTACTCTCTCTTGTTGCCGGCATCCTCTACCATGGTGGATTGAACCTTCTTAACGATTACTTCGATCACCTTGGTGGCACAGACGACATGAATCCCAATCCGCTCACCCCTTATGCCGGTGGAAGCAGGGTTATACAGGACGGCCTGATACCGCCTCGAAGACTGCTGATATTCTCGATAACACTTCTTGTGGCAGGCTCCACCGTGGGGCTGTATCTCACATCCATGAGGGGTGCGGGCCTTTTCCTTATAGGGGTTGTGGGGCTTTTTCTTGGTATCTTCTACTCTGCACCTCCTCTTAAGCTTGCCTCACGGGGGCTTGGAGAGGTGGTGGTTGCCCTCAACTTCGGGGTTCTGACCGTGGGAGGCTCATACCTCGTCCAGACAGGCAGGCTTACGGCTGAGGCCATAGTCGTCTCCCTTCCCATAGCCTTCCTGGTCGTTGCCATACTCTATATAAACGAGTTTCCCGATTATGCTGCAGACAGCCGGTGTGGAAAACGAAACCTCGTTGTCAGGATAGGCCCTTCGAGGGGAAGGTGGGGACTCCTCATAATAACCGCACTGTCCCATGCAAGCCTTGTCTTCTCTGTGGCCATGGGGTACATGCCAGCCCTCTCGCTTCTTGCCCTTCTCACACTGCCTGTGTCCATAAGGGCATCCTTAGGGCTCATAGAGAACTATGACAAACCATATGGGCTCCTTCCATCTATAAAGTCCACCATATCGGCACACTTTCTTACCGGTATGCTTCTCATAATCACTCAACTGTTTTCCACCCCTGCTTGACAAACCACACAGTGGCACCTATATTTTTATTGAAAGTCATTCCCTGAACGAAAGGAGGTGTCTGGTATGTCCATACAGAAGTGGCATCCCTTCTCAGAGCTTGACAGCCTGCGCAAGGAGATGGAACGGCTCATAGACGAGTTCTTTCCGGCAAAGGGCTTATATACAGGGCCTGTATGGAGAAAGGGCGCAGAGGATATAGCCGTGCCATCGGTGGACATGGTGGACAGGGACGAAGAGATACTGGTCTCAGTGGAGATGCCAGGCGTTGAGAAGGACAACATAGAGGTCTCTCTTGAGGGAGACACTCTCACCGTAAGGGGCACAGTGAAGAAGGAGAGTGAGGAGAAGGAAGAAGACTACATAAAGCGTGAGAGAACCTACAGCTCTTTCGAGAGAGCGCTCAGGGTGCCGGTAAAGATAGACCCGGAGAAGATAAAGGCTGTGCTCAGAAATGGCATACTCTACATACACCTGCCAAAGGCCGAAGAGGTAAAACCCAGGAAGATAAAGATAGATATTTCCTGACCACTGGCCACACCGAAGAGGGCATCGGGGCTTATGCCTTTATGCCCTCTTCATTACTCTTCTTCTTCCAGAAGATAGGCAGGCAGTCCATCAGGGCTTTTCTCCCGCAGGGTTCTGAACACCCCTACGGCCTCCACCACAAGCCACACCTCGAGTGCAAGTATCATGGCACCAACTGTTAGAAGAAGGTAGTTGCCCTCGTCGAAGAACTTCACGAGGTTTGTTGTCATCGCAAGGGCACTCATTGCGAGCATGAAGGCCATGGGCAACAATGTGTAATAGACGGGTTTCTTCAGTCTTACAAGGTACATCGTAACGGTAAGGAGGGCCAGCCCACCCATAAGCTGGTTCACTGTGCCAAAAAGTGGCCATAGTATGAGCCCACCCTTGCCCCACTTGAGCATGCTCAAAAAGAAGGCACTCGATACGGCAACCATGGTTGCAGGGTGTCTGCCCGTAAGGGGCCTCATCTTCATATCCTCTGCAAGCTCTGCTATCACATAACGCTGGATTCGGGTTGCCGTATCGAGCGTGGTTGCAGCAAAGCTTATTACAAATACCGCCACGATGGACCTTCCAAACTCCTGTGGTATACCCACATAGGAGAGAAACGCCGCACCACCCTCGACAAAGGCACCCACCTTTGCGCCCAGGCCCTGTGCGGTGTTCCAGTCTGCATAGTGCTGTGTCCATGCGGCAAGGGATGGAAACCCTGCGGTGCATGCCAGTATCACAAGGGTTGCAAGCACCCCTTCTATGAGCATGGAGCCATAGCCTATGAAGGGCATGTCCCGTTCGTTATCGAGCTGCTTTACCGTGGTGCCAGACGAGACGAGCGAGTGAAAGCCTGATATTGCCCCACACGCCACCGTTATAAAGAGGAATGGCAGCATCGATGGAGCACCAGAAGGTGTGGAATTTATCGCAGGGGCAACAACCTGTGGCATACCCACGAACAATCCCAGATAAAGGAGACCCAGCCCCACAAAGAGCTGATGGGAGTTTATATAGTCCCTCGGCTGAAGCAGAACCCACACGGGCAGAATCGAGGCCACATAGGCGTAAAGGAGCAGAACCACGACCCATGTGAGTATCTCGTTACCCATTATAAAGGGCGGAAGTCTTAACGGATAGAGTATGCCAAGATACATGAATCCATAGAGCAGTGCCAGTGCCACAAGGCTTGGCACAAGGGGGTTGCCCCTGAACCTGTATATATAAAAGCCCAGGGCCACGGCCACAGGTATCTGCAGCCACACCGGGAGCACAGTTTCCGGATACATCATAAACAGCACCCCTATGACAAGGGCAAACACTGCGAGCACTATGAGGAGGGCGAAGAATATGAAGAGAAGAAACAGTGTTCTTGCCCTCGGGCCTATGAGCTCTCTGGTAATCTCCCCTATGGACTTACCCCTGTGCCTTGCAGAGACCACGAGGGCTCCAAAGTCGTGCACCGCACCCATGAATATGGAGCCGACCACCACCCACACAAGGGCAGGAACCCAGCCCCATATGACGGCTATCGCAGGCCCCACTATTGGGCCTGCCCCTGCAATGGATGTGAAGTGGTGTCCAAACAGTATGGACCTTCTGGTTGGAACGAAGTCTATACCATCTCTGTAGCGATGTGCTGGGGTGATCCTCTGCGGGTCTATGCCGAATATCCTCTTCGAGAGGAACCTGCAGTAGAACCTGTAGGCAAGTATATATGCGATGAATACAAGTATGGCTATAAGGACAGAGTTCATCTCTCAGGCCACTCCATATTCTGTGCTGTATTTTATTATTTTACATCAAAGAGGCGGGAATATTCAAACCCTGAAAGAGTGTGGACTCATCCCTTTACTGCCCCACCCACCACTATCTCTGGTATCCTGAGTGTTGGCTGTGCATCTGAGACAGGCACCCCCTGACCATCCTTTCCACAGGTGCCTATGCCAAAGCCAAGGTCAGCTGCCACCATGTCTATAATCTTTATAACCTCTGGCCCCGAGCCCGTGAGGGTTGCCCCCCTTACGGGCTCTCCTATCCTGCCCTTCTCTATGAGGTAGCCCTCGGAGACCTCGAAGACGAAGTCTCCATTGACGGTATTCACCTGTCCGCCGCCCATCTTCTTAACGAACAGTCCCCTTTCTACAGAGCCTACTATCTCTTCAGGGTCAGATGAGCCAGGGGCTATCATGGTGTTCGTCATGCGTGGTATGGGACGATGTCTGTAGGATTCTCTCCTGCCATTGCCTGTGGACTCTCTGCCATCCTTCATTGCAGAGAGCCTGTCATACATGTAGCTTTTGAGTATGCCCTTCTCTATGAGCACCGTCCTCTGCGTAGGGGTGCCCTCGTCATCGAACCTTGCAGAGCCTCGTTTGTAGGGTATGGTGCCATCGTCTATCACGGTTATGAGCACAGAGGCGACCTCTGCGCCAAGTTTTCCAGTATATACAGAGAGTCCTTCCTGTGCCAGGTCTGCCTCAAGGCCGTGTCCCACTGCCTCGTGTATCATGGTGCCTCCTGCAGAGCTTGAGAGCACAACAGGCAATCTGCCTCCAGGGGCAGGCCTTGCAGCAAGCATCATCACAGCCCTTTTTGCAGCCATCTCTGCCACCACCTCTGGTGGGCTCTCTTCAAAGAGTTCAAGCCCTGTGCATCCACCCACGGGCTCATAACCTGTCTGGAGGATGTCCCCCTCAGCGGCAACCACATGAATGGCATATACAAGATAGGTGTTTCTGTCTTCCACCCACTCACCAAGGGAGTTGACCACAAGACCTCTCTTTACGGCATCCCTGTAGTTCACCTTTACCTGCCTGATCCTTCTATCCACCTTTCTTGCCGTATCGTTGCCCTGCCATACGAGAGAGACCTTTTCTGAAAGACTTTCGTCTTCAGGCCTCCTCTTTATATGGAACCCATGGGATTCGGTCTTCCTCGTAAGGGCTATGTCCTCTGTATGCCCATCTTTGAGGGCTGCTGCCACAAGGTCTGCAACCTCGAGAAGAGAGCTCTCTGTAAGATCGTTGGTGTAGGCATAGTAGGTCTTGTGGTCTGCTATGACCCTTATGCCACATCCGGCATCCCTTCCTGTGCTGACCCGCTCTATTCTGTCTTCCTCGCAGGAGATAGAGCTGGTTCTTGTGTCCTCCATATAGAGGTCGCAGAAATCTCCGCCATTCTTCAGGGCATGTCTTATTATCCTGAGTGGGTCGAACCTGAGGTCTTCCACCTTTATGAAGTGCTCCTTTCTGTTTGTATATTCCAGCTGAAAGAGTATAGCAACGCCAGAGGCTTTTATCAACCCCGTAGGATTTGAATTCTCCTCTCTACTCTGTTAATATCCACTGCTATGGGGTTTTTAGAGCGTCTTTTCGGGCTCAGAGAGGCGGGCACGACCCCCTCACGGGAGTTCGTTGCAGGGGCCACCACCTTTGCAACCATGAGCTATATAGTCTTTGTCCAGCCTGCCGTCCTTGGTGCGGCAGGCATGCCACAGGGCTCTGTCATGGTTGCAACCTGCATTGCCAGTGCTGTTGGAACCCTTCTTATGGCACTACTTGCTAACTACCCTGTAGCCCTTGCACCTGCCATGGGGCACAACTTCTTCTTTGCCTACACGGTGGTCCTTGCCATGGGTATACCCTGGCAAGTAGCCCTTGGGGCCGTGTTCATATCAGGCACACTCTTCGTTCTTCTTTCCACCGTTGGTCTCAGAGAAAAGATAATAGAGGCGGTGCCTGCTTCTCTGAAGCATGCCATTGCCTGCGGTATAGGGCTACTCATAGCCCTCATAGGGCTCGAGTGGGCTGGCATCGTTGTAAGCAAACCCGGCACATTCATAGGCCTTGGCACACTATCTGCCACACCCACGGTTGTGGCGATAACAGGCTTTATGGTTACCGCCATACTCATGGCCTTGAGGTTCAGGTGTGCCATACTGGTGGGAATAGGGGTAAGCGCCATCGTGGGGCTGTCTACAGGTGTGGTGAGTTACGCAGGGATTGTAAGCCCGCCACCCTCACTTGCACCCACACTCTTAAGGCTCGATATAATGGGGGCATTGGGACAGGGACTTCTTACTGTAATATTCGTCTTCTTCCTCCTTGACCTTTTCGATACCGTCGGCACCCTCATAGGTGTGGCAGAAGAGGGAGGGTTCATGAAGGATGGCAGGCTACCCAGGGCACGGGAGGCACTCCTTGCAGATGCCATAGGCACGGTTACAGGCTCTCTTCTTGGCACCTCCACCGTAACAAGCTACATAGAGAGTGCCTCTGGTATAGGCGCAGGCGGCAGAACAGGGCTTACATCAGTCGTTGTGGCAGCTCTTTTCCTTCTGGCCCTTTTCTTCTCACCCCTTGTGGAGATGATAGGCAGTGGCTACCATGAAGGCAACACGGTGCTCTACCCTGTAATAGCACCTGCCCTGGTTGTGGTGGGTAGCCTCATGCTCCGTGGCATAAGGCTCATAGACTGGGATGAGCCCACAGAGAGTATTCCTGCATTTATCACCCTTATAACCATACCTGTAACATTCTCCATAACAGATGGGCTGGGGTTCGGCTTCATAACCTACACCACACTCAAGCTCTTTACGGGCAGACTCAGGGAGGGCTCCCTGCTTGTGCACATAATATCTGTGCTCTTTGTTGTGAGGTATCTGTTCTTCATGGAATAGCCCTGTGGGGATTGCCTGCAGGGGTCCTTCTGTAGTAAGATAGATACATGGAGCTATTCTCTCAGGATACAACCAGTGGCAGGAAACCCCTTGCTGTGAGGATGCGCCCCTCCACACTCAAGGAGTTTGTGGGGCAGAGGCATATACTCGGTGAGGGAAGATTCCTCGAAAGGCTTGTAAGGCAGGGTGAGCTACCCTCTCTTATATTCTGGGGCCCCCCTGGCTCCGGCAAGACCACCCTTTCACGCCTTATCGCCCAGCAGATGAAGGCAGATTTCGTGGAGTTCTCTGCGGTAATATCCGGCATTCAGGACATAAAGAGGGTTGTGGAGCGTGCAAAGACCAACAGGCTTTACGGTAGAAGAACCATCCTCTTTGTGGACGAAATCCACCGGTTCAACAGAGTCCAGCAGGATGCATTCCTGCCCCACCTGGAAGAGGGCACCATAACCCTTATAGGTGCAACCACAGAGAACCCCTCCTTCGAGGTTACCTCGCCACTTCTCTCACGCTGCAAGGTGCTCACCCTCGAGCCCCTCTCAAAGGAGGAGATAAGGAAGATACTCCTTCGTGCCCTCGAAGATAAGGAGCGTGGGCTTGGCTCTCTACAGATAGAGGTGGATGAAGACGCCCTGTCTCTTCTCTGTGAATACAGCTGGGGTGATGCAAGAAAGGCCCTCAATCTGCTCGAGGCATCCACCATGCTCGGGGAGAAGAGGATAACCAGAGAGGTGGTAAAAGAGGCCCTTCAGAAAGAGACCCTCCTCTATGACAAACAGGGCGAGGAGCACTACAACCTCATCTCTGCCTTCATAAAGAGCATGCGTGGTTCCGATGTGGATGCCACGGTATACTGGCTCTGCCGTATGCTCGAGGCAGGTGAAGACCCCCTCTTCATAGCCCGAAGGATGGTTATATTCGCCTCTGAAGATGTGGGCAACGAAGACCCCCAGGCACTGCCCCTTGCCATAGCCACAAAGGAGGCGGTGGACTTTGTTGGCATGCCCGAGGGCTGGATACCACTTGCACACTGTGCCACATATCTTGCAAGGGCACCAAAGTCCAATGCCTCCTACAGGGCATACCTTCTGGCAAAAGAGGATGTGAAAAGATATGGGCACCTGCCAGTCCCACTCCACTTAAGATGTGCTCCGACAGAGCTTATGGAAAGACTGGGCTATGGCAAAGGCTACAAATACCCCCACGACTACAAAGACAAGAAGCCTGATCAACAGTATCTCCCGGATAGACTCAGGGGTAGAAAATACTACCATGATGAGGATTGAAACACCGTCACCAAACCACTCTGCATATGGTATGAGGCCATCAATACAGGCTCTTCTGCCTGTAGAAATAGTAATCTTGCCTCACCCCTTCTCTATGAGGTCTTTTACGAAACGGAGCTCATCCTCGAGGGTCTGTAGCCTTCCCTCGAGCTTTTCTCTGAAGACAAGCCTTAATATCTCGCCCATGCGCGGGCCTTCGGCAAGCCCCAGCCCCTTGAGCTCTCTGCCTGTCAGAATGGGCCTTACATCCATGAGCTCTTCTATATAGAGCCTTACGGCACCTTCCACAACAGGCGAGCCCCTTGCAGCAATATAGAGCACAAGCTCCAGTGGACAGGATGAAAAGACCTCGTATATTCCGACCCTGTCTTCGGGATCCTTTTCTATGGCCTCAAGGGCCCCTATGGCCTCATCCCTCTTTTCTATTGCAAGAAGCCTTCTCTTACCCCCCACATCGAGCCAGCAGGAGAGCTTCCTTAAGGCGTCTCCTTCAAGGCTATCCGTGAGGCATAGAAAGTAGACAAACCACTGTTCCACCTCTTCTTCTTTTCTGATTCCTTCATACCAGCCCAATATGGCCTCGCCCTTTCTGAGGATGGACAGGGTGCCCTCTGGGTTGTCGAACCCATCGACCAGGGCATTGAAGAGACCGGCATCGAAGAGTCTTTCCACTATCTGCCAGCGTCTCTCCTCTTCGAATATGTTTACAAGCTCATCGAGCATCCTTCTGCCAGATGCCTCTCTGGGGGCACCCCCTTCTATCGCCTCAACCATAAGGGCCTCTGTGGCCTCCTCTATCCTGAAGCCGAACCTCAGTGCAAACCTCACAGCCCTGGGTATCCTTACAGGGTCTTCTGTGAAGCTCTCTTTATGCAATACCCTTATAATGCCTGCCTCAAGGTCCTTCAGCCCGCCACAGAGGTCAACTACCGTGCCGAACCGTTCGGGATCGAGACATACCGCAAGGGTGTTTATGGTAAAGTCCCTTCTTGAAAGGTCTTCCCTGAGGGTTGCAGGCACAACCTGTGGCAGACTTGCCCTGGGGTATTCCTCCTTCCTTGTGGTTGCAATGTCTATTCTGTAGGAATCGAGATAAAGTTCTGCGGTAAGAAACCTTTCATGGCGGATGACCTCCATGAGGCCATACCTCTCCATGAGTCCATCAACCACAGGATAGCACTCCCCTTCCACCACTATATCGACATCGAGGTTCTTTCTGCCAAGAAGTGTATCCCTCACGAACCCACCCACCCCGTAGGCCTTGAGCCCGAGGGTGGATGCAATTCTACCTGTATCCACCAGTATGTTGAACAGTATGGGTGGAAGGCTGGCCTCAAGGGTCTTAAGGATATTCTTCTCTGGCATAGTCTTTTGAAGGCAGGCTTCAGGCTATTCTGGCCTCTTTGAGGGCCTCGTTCATCGAGCCGGTCCTGTAGCCCTCGAGGTCCACCGTTACATAGGTAAACCCGAGTTCTACAAACCTCCGGGCTATCTTTTCTCTCAGAGAGTTCTCCATAAGATGGCATATCTCCTCTGGGGCAAGCTCTATACGGGCTATCTCGTTGTGGAATCTTACCCTCACCTGCGAGAAGCCCAGCTGGTGGAGATATTCCTCGCAGTGCTTTATCCTCTCGAGACTCTCCTCCGTTATCTCCACCCCATAGGGAAACCTTGAAGAAAGGCAGGCGAGGTTTGGTTTCTTCCAGGTGCGTAGCCCGAGCCTCTGGCTGAGTAGCCTTATCTCTCTTTTTGTAAGCCCTGCCTCTTCGAGTGGGCTCCTTACGCCATGCTCTCTTGCCGCAACCCTTCCGGGCCTGTGGTCTCCCCTGTCATCGAGGTTTGCCCCATCGAGTATGTATGAAAGCCCGAGCCTCTGTGCATGGCCCCTGCAGATGGTAAAGAGCTCTGTTTTACAGTAGAAGCAGCGGTTCTCCGGGTTCTTTCTGAACCCTGGTATCTCCAGCTCGTTGGACTCAACCACTATGTGTCTTACCCCCATCTCCCCTGCCAGCTCTCTTGCCTCCCTGAGCTCTCCATCTGGATATGTGGGCGAGGTGGCGGTAAGGGCTGCCACATTGTCTCTGCCCAGGGTATCTGCCGCCACCCTGACAAGGAAGGTGGAGTCCACCCCGGCAGAGAATGCAACGAGCACGCTTCCCATCTCTTCAAGAAGCCCTTTCAGAGCAGCCAGTTTTGCCTGTGCCCTGTCCAGCTCCGCCTCTGTGGGTCTTAACTGCATACCCTGAGCTCCTTTACCATCTGTTCCGTGGCAGGCTCTGCCACCTCCATGAGCCTTTCACCCTCGGGTGAGACCACCTTCAGGGTATTTCCATCCCCTCTTTTCTTCGCATATCTCAAGACGAGGCGGGCACATACCTCTATCGAGCCGTTCTCACCACCACCGCACACCACCCCCACAGGGCCTGGAAAACCGACAGGCTCGACCACCGTATCCTCCGCCCTTACAATCCCCTTGAGCCTCTGGTTTTCAGACTCATTGCGGCTTATAACGAGCTTTGTAGAGTTATAACGAAAGTGTCTGCCCACCTTGAGGATCTGAAGGTCCCTTGTGGTTATATCCTTCTTGTGCTCGAAGAGGTCTCTCACCTTTCTGGCAAATATCTTGTCTGTAAGCAAACACCCCCCTGACGGGCATGGATAATCATCCAGATTGAACTCCTCTGCAAGGTGCATCTGTGGTTTGCGGGTTCTACCCACCATGTCGAGAAGCTTAGACCTATCCACCATACCCTCTTTTTCCGGTATGGTGGGCTCAAGGTGTTTGGCACACAGGGGCCTCAAGATTCTACCCTCAAGCCCGCTCTCCTGCTCTATTGTCCTGAAGGTGTCCCTACGCTGGCTCATGGGCCTCTGGCCAAGCACCTCTCCTGTTATGACGAAGTCTGCCCCTATCTCTTCCATATACTGCCTTGCCAGTTTGAACATGTAGATTCTACAGTCCACACAGGGGTTTACACCCTTTCCATAGCCGTACCTGGGGTTTCTCACAATATCTATGTAATCGAGTCCCTTTACCATCACCTTTACAGGTATGCCGAACTTTTCGGCAACCCTTCTTGCCTCACTCTTGCATCCACCGCCCTGATGTGCCCTGTCCTTGTGTTTGCTTCCAGAGTTACATGTGCAGAAGGCAGAGGTGAAGTTAAGGGCATAAACCTCTATACCCTGCTCGAGTATGAGCCTTACAGCAAGTGTTGAGTCGAGCCCACCTGAAAGAAGGGCAACGGCCTTCCTCTTTTTCACAGCCATTATACCTCCCTGATGACAAAAGTTCTTGTAATCTCCCGAAATACTATTATACTGGGTAAGTCTACTCCATGTAAAGTCCCAAAAAAGACCCTATGAGACGCAAAGGCATGATAGTTCCTCTCGTACTGTTTGTCCTCACAGTGCTGACCACCATGACAGCCGGTGCCCTCTATGAGGGGGCTCACATACTGGAAGACCCATGGCAGCTCCTTGTGGGGCTACCCTTTTCGGCCTCACTGCTTTTCATCCTTGGCACACACGAGCTGGGGCACTACTTTGCGGCAAGATACCACAGGGTGGATGTAACCCCGCCGTTTTTCATACCTGCCCCACCCATACCCCCCATGATAGGCACCTTCGGTGCCGTCATAAAGATGCGCTCCCCTATAGCCACAAAACAGGCACTTGTGGACATAGGGGCAGCAGGCCCGCTTACAGGCTTTCTTGCCGCAATGGTGATAACCCTTGTAGGGCTTTCCCTATCACAGACGATGCCAGCCCCAGAAGAGCCCGCCCTTGGGCTGGGCTCGTCTTTGATATTCGAGCTACTGGGACGCCTTGTGGTGGGCAGGCTCCCCGAGGGCTATGAGCTCTACCTTCATCCCGTTGCCTTTGCAGGCTGGATAGGCTTCTTCGTAACATCTCTGAACCTCCTGCCCATAGGCCAGCTCGATGGCGGACACCTCATATACGCACTCTTTGGCAGGACCCACTTTGCCATCTCAAGGCTGACGACGGTGGCACTGGTTGCCCTGGGGCTTCTCACATGGCATGGCTGGATACTCTGGGCAGTGCTGGTAACCATCATAGGGGTGTGGCATCCACCTGTTGCAGACCCCTATGAGCCCCTCGACAGAAGAAGACTCTCTGTAAGCATGTTCACAATAGCTGTATTTGTGTTGACATTCACCCCCTATCCGTTTTATATTTTATAACCATGAAGAAGTTCACCAGAGAAGAACTGGAACAGTACAACGGTAGTGATCCCTCTAAGCCTGTATACTTTGCGTACAGGGGCAAGGTGTATAACGCCACGGAAAGCCCTCTGTTCACAGAGGGTATGCACTTTGAACACCCCACAGGGTGTGATCTTACCGAGCACCTCGACGATGCACCCCATGGCGAGGAGGTGCTCGGAGAACTTCCTGTGGTTGGTGAATACGAAGAATAGTGGCAAACCCCACCTATGAGGATAACCATACTCGGCTGTGGCACCTCCACGGGGGTGCCTGTTATAGGTTGTCGGTGTGGTGTGTGCACCTCCAATGACCCGCGAAACAGGCGCACAAGGACATCGGCCCTCTTTCGGGCAAGGGGATGCAACATCCTTGTGGATACCTCGACGGACCTGAGGGCACAGTGCCTTGCCAACCATATAGAGCGGATAGACGCCGTCCTCTTTACCCATCCACATGCAGACCACATACACGGTATAGACGAACTCAGGATATTCAACCTCCTGCAGCGCTCTTCCATACCATGCTACGGAAACGAAGAGACCATAAAGAGGATAAGGGGGATGTTCCGCTACATATTCTCGGAAGATGACAACAGCAGCTGGAAACCACGGCTCACTCTCAACATCATGGACTCTCCCCAGAGAATCATGGACACAGAGGTTATCCCCATAAGGATTTTCCACGGCAGACTCTCCATCCTTGGCTACAGGATAGAGGATGCCGCCTATCTTACAGACTGTAGCGAGGTGCCTCCTGACTCCCTGGGGCTTCTCGATGGCATAGAGCTCCTTATAATCGGTGCCCTCCGTGAGAAGCCACATCCAACGCACTTCACCATAAGGCAGGCCATAGAGCTTTCGGAAAGGCTCGGGCCACAGAGAACGGTGCTGACCCACCTCAGCCACTCTGTGGACTACCCACTCCACTCGAAAGACCTTCCAGATGGTGTGGAGTTTGCCTACGATGGTATGGAGATAGAGTTCTAACCATTTCTGATGGCTTGACTTTCCACTGTTATGTGTCATTAATCTATTGAAAGTTGTGGATACACACCAGAGGAGGTGAAAGGAGATGTGCCAGAGCTGTGGATGTGAACCCTGCAAGAAGTGTGGTGGCCCCATAGAGAAGGGTGTATGCAAGGGTTGTGGCAAGCCATCTTCAGAGTGCACATGCTGATTTTATCAGGGGATTATCCTTGTCCCCGAGACCCCTGATAGTGCAGCCCCTACCGACTGTGGGGAGGTTATGAGCACCTCCCTGCCACCTGCATCTACGAACTCGATGGCGCTTTCTATCTTTGGTGCCATGCTTCCTGGTTGAAACTCACCCTTTTTAAGATACTCTTCGGCCTTCTCTACGGTCATGATGTCTATCCTTCGCTGCTCCGGGCCTCCGAAGTCAAGATAGACCGCATCTACCTGGGTTATGTTTATTATACGCTCTGCACCTATGGCGTTCGCAATGAGGGTTGTGGTGTGGTCCTTGTCCACAACGGCATCCACACCTTTAAGGATTCCATCCTCTTCTACCACAGGCACCCCACCGCCACCGCCACATATGGCTATAATATTCTCTTCAACGAGCCTCTTTATCGTCTCCATCTCCACCACCTTATGGGGCAGTGGCGATGGCACCACCCTTCTATGTCCCCCGTGGCTGTCCTCTCGCATCTGCCAGCCCCACTCATTTGCGAGCCTCTGGGCCTCGGCCCTCGAGTAAAAAAGCCCTATGGGTTTTTCAGGGCTCAGGAACGAAGGGTCATTCCTGTCGACCACAACCTGTGTTACAACCGTGGCACTCTCTCTTCTCACCCCTATTCTGGCAAGCTCGTTATGGAGTGTCTGTTGAACAAGAAGACCCACCTCTGCCTGGCTATGGGCACCACACATATACAGTGGTAGTGGTGGAACCCTCTCTTTCGAGAGCTCGCTTCTTAACAGTATCTCGCCCACCATGGGGCCATTGCCATGGGTTATGAGGAGGGCACAATCGGTTATATAATAGACGAGTTCACCGAACAGGAGCCTTAAGTTTTCGAGCTCCTCATCTGTTGAGCCTTCGTCGCCTCTCTTTATTATGGCGTTCCCGCCTATGGTTACAACCAGTGGTCCCTGAAGTGGCATATCCTATGCCCCCAGCTCTTCGATGTATTTTTCTGCCTCATAGGCTGCTATGGCACCATTTCCAACTGCCGTTGCAACCTGAAGCAATGGGGTGGTGGTGCAATCGCCTGCTGCAAATACCCCTGGATGGGAGGTCTCCATACGGGCTGTGGTCTTTATAAAACCCCGCTCGTCCTTTTCCACATCTATGAAGTCTGTGGTGGGGTTTATTCCCACAAAGATGAAGACACCCTCTGCCTTTACTGTCTTGAGCGTGCCTGTTCCGAGCTCTTCCACCATCACATCTTCCACGAACTTCTCTCCCCTTATCTCCTTGAGGACATGGCTCCAGAGAAACTCTATGTTCTCCGTGTTGAAAGCCCTCTCCTGGAGTATCTTTTCTGCACGCAGCTTGTCCCTGCGGTGTGCCACATAGACCTTTCTTGCAAGCTTCGATAGAAACACGGCCTCCTTTATGGCCGTATCTCCCCCACCTACAACCATGACATCTCTGCCGCGGAAGAAGGGGCCATCACATGTGGCACAGTATGAGACCCCCTTGCCAGTAAACTCCTTTTCACCAGGCACCCCCAGCCTTCTTGGTCTGGCACCTGTTGCCACCACGATGGCCTTTGCAGGATAGTCCCCCTTCGATGTTTTCACCACCTTGATCTCTTCCTGGAAGGTTACATCCCTGACCTCTGCGAGCACTATCTCGAGGCCCAGGCCCCTTGCGTGTTCCTCGAACCTCTGCATAAGCTCCATCCCGCTTATGGATGGAAACCCTGGGTAATTCTCTATCACATCACTGAGTGCTATCTGTCCGCCCACCATCTCTCGCTCGAAGAGTGTGGTCTTAAGCCTTGCCCTCTTGGCGTATATACCTGCCGTAAGCCCTGCTGGACCCCCACCTATGATTACAAGGTCATCCATACCAAAAAACCTCCTTCGTGTTTTTTATCCCCTCCAGAAAGCAGGAAAGAGCAATATAACAAGGGTGTATATCTCGAGCCTTCCAAGTATCATGTTGAGTATAAGTATCCACTTCGCACCATCTGGCATCTCTCCGTAACCCACCACAGGCCCTACCATACCGAGGGCAGGCCCCACATTTCCAAGTGTTGCAGCAGCAGCGGATATGGAGGTTACAAGGTCAAGCCCAAACATCGCAAGCACCCCGGCAGACAATACAAAGACCAGGAAGAAAAGGAATGTAAACCCTGCCACACTGCGCATTATCTCCGGAGGGATAACCCTACCGTTGAGCTTCACAGGGGTTACCGCATGGGGGTGTATGAGGCGGTAGACCTCCTTGTAGAGAAGTTTCAGCAGCACAACAACCCTGACACACTTTATGGCACCTGTGGTAGAACCTGCAGAGCCTCCTATGAACATGAGAACAAGCAACACAAGCTGTGAGAAGAATGGCCAGAGACTGAAATCTGCCGTGGTATAGCCTGTTGTAGTCGTGATGGAGACCACCTGGAAGAATGCATACCTGAATGCCGATGCCACGCCATCGTAGTACTCTACCCACAGGTTCATGGTAACCAATATGGTTGCCACCACCATTATGAACACATAGAACCTGAACTCTTCATTCTTGACATATGCCTTTATTCCCATCCTGTAGAAGTCATAGTGGAGGGCAAAGTTGGTTGCACCAAGTATCATGAATATTATTATTATCCATTCGGCGTTTATATTGCCATAGGCCCCGATACTCGCATTCTTCATGGAGAATCCACCTGTGGAAATACAGCCAACGGTATGTATGAATGCATCGAAGAGTGGCATACCTGATATAAGTAGCATGGTCATCATAACGAACGAGAGGAAGAGATATATCAGCACGAGTATCTTTGCCATCTCCTGTATCCTGGGCACGAACTTTTCCCCTGAGATGCTCGATGCCTCGGCCTTGTAGAGCTGCATCCCGCCAACACCCAGGAATGGCATGACCGCCACACTCAGGACCACTATGCCCATTCCACCGAGCCAGTGCGTAACAGAGCGCCATACAAGTAGCCCGCTGGGAAGACCCTCTATATCCGTGAATATGGTTGCCCCTGTTGTGGTAATGCCAGAGGTGGCCTCGAACATGGCATCCACCACAGATGGAACCACCCCGGACAGCAGATATGGCAGGGAGCTGAAAAAGACCGCATTTATCCAGGATATGGCAACCACTATGAAGCCCTCCCTGTGGCTTACATCCATGTTGACCCTGGTTGTGGCAAGAAAGAGTATGAGCCCGCTGCCTCCTGTAACGATGATGGATATAAGGAAGGGATAGATGTCTGCCTCTCCATATATGAGAGCCACCAGGAGAGGCAGGAGCATGGCAACCGCAAGGATGATGTTTATCATCCCTGCTATACGCATGGCAACAGCGATTCTTATCATAGGCACATATTCAGAAGTACTCGGGCTTTACCATGAGGATTTTTTCCACCTTGGGCACCGTCTTCCTGTGGGTAAAGATGAGCACCCTGTCTCCATGGTTTATGACAGTATCTCCATCTGGAAGCATCACCTTCTCTTCCCTCTCTATGGCCCCTATCACAGAGCCCTGGGGAAGCTTAAGCTCCTTTATGGGTCTGTCCACTATGTCTGAAGTCTTCAGTGCTATCGTCTCGATAGCCTCTACCCTTCCTCCCATAAGTGTCTTCACTGAGACCACCTTGCCCCTTCTTACAAACTGCAGTATATCGCTTACAGAGGCAAGCCTCGGAGATACGGCAACATCTATCCCTATGGTGGAGACCATGGAAAGATACTCTGGCTTGTCTATCAGTGCTATGGCCCGTTTTGCACCAAGTCTTTTTGCAAGAAGAGATGTGAGTATGTTTGCCTCTTCGTCGTTTGTTACGGCCACCAGCGTATCGGTCTCCCTTATGTTCTCTTCCCTGAGGAGTTCCCTGTCCGTCCCATCGCCTGCTATCACTATGGTTCTATCGAGCCGTTCGGCAAGAAAGTTGCACCTCTCCTCATCCCTCTCTATAATCTTTACCTGATAGCCAAGTTCTTCCATTGGGCTTGCAAGGTAATATCCCACATCTCCTCCACCCACTATTATACACCTGTTGGTTGGCACCTCTTCACCTCTGCCAAACAGGGCCACCACCCTGTTCGCCCTGTCAGGCAGTGTAAGTGCAAACACCATATCCGCTGCCCTGAACACGGTATCTCCCGATGGCAGTATGGTCTCGTCCCCCCTGTATATGGAGGCCACAATCATGTCCACATCCGTGTAGAGACCTCTCAGGTCGTCTATCTTCTTGCCCACAAGGCCCGAGCCACTGTCGAGCCTGCATCCAACGAGCTTTAGCCGTCCCTCCATAAAGTCCATCACATCTATCGCACCAGGCACCTCTATTATCTTCAGTATCCTCTCTGCGGCAACCTTCTCAGGGTTTATTATGAGGTCCAGATCAAGTGAGTCCTTGTCGAATATCTTTGTATACTCCAGGTAATCTGGATTCCTTATCCTTGCTATCTTCTTGGGCACCTTTGACTGTGTATCGGCTATGAGGCAGGCTATCATGTTCACCTCATCACTGTCGGTTACGGCTATGACCATGTCTGACTTCTCTATGCCTGCCTCCATGAGAACATGGGGGCTCGAGCCACTGCCATGGACAATCCTTACATCGAGGCTTTCCTTTACCTCCTTTATGCGTTTTTCCTCTTTCTCTATGAGGGTTATATCCTGTCCCTCCTTCGAGAACTTCTCTGCTATGGTATAGCCCACCACACCCGCACCTATTATGATGACCCTCATCTCTGTATCATCTCCTTTACCCTGTCGAGGTTCATAATATCATCCTTGAGCCCCCTTTTCTTCGGGGTCTCCAGTATAAGGGGTTTGTCTCTGAAGAGAGGGGCATTGACAACCGCTTTCAGTCCATCGGTGCCTATCGTTCCAGCACCTATGTGCTCGTGTCTATCCACAAGGCTGCCACAATCTGCCTTCGAGTCGTTAAGATGAACCAGCTCAAGCCTTTCGGCAAGCCCTGCATTCTCCATAAGAGTTGAAAGTGCTTCTACCTCTTTGGTATTCTTCATACTGTAGCCTGCACTGAACCCGTGGGCTGTATCGAAGCAGAACCCTGTGTTGTAATTGTAGCTTTCCTCGAGGATAGATGCTATATCTTCAAGGCTTGCGCCCAGCTGTGTGCCAGAGCCTGCGGTATTCTCCATGAGTATCTCTACTTCCATTCCAGCCCTCTTCCTTGCCCGTTTTATGGCCTCTACGGCCCTCTTTATCCCATTTTTATGTCCCTTTCTGCCACAACTTCCCGGATGCAGCACAAGATAATGGGCATCGAGCCTCTGTGCCACCTCTATCTCCCTGCACAGAAGCCCTATGGACTTCTCATACAATCCATCATCTGGTGAGGCCATGTTTATGAGATAAGATGCGTGTATCACCACAGGCTCGAGTGCAACACCTTTTCTCATCGTCTCAAACTTTTCCATGTCTTCTTTCAACGCCCTTTTCATCCTCCAGCTTCTCGGGTTGTGCGAGAAGAACTGCACACACTGGCAACCCAGCCTCATTGCCTCTTTCAGTGCTCCTGCAAGGCCATCTTTTATGGAGGTATGCACACCAAGGGGCATCAGCGTTTCTGTTTGCCCTCCAGAACCTTTCTTGCGGCCACTGCGAGTGCACTGGGTATGCTCTTGCTCTTTGCGAGCTTCTGAAGATCCTTCTCGAAAAGATGGCTCATAAGCCTCATGGATAGGTGGAGTGGTGTCTTCGGGTTGGTAACCAGGTTGTATTTTATCCTGTAGTTCTTCAACCACTCCTTGTTTCGTGCCACCTCCCGCAGGAGTTCATCGGGTGTGGACTTGGATGCAGTAAGCTTTATCACCTCGTCCTCGGTTATCCTTGGGTTTTTGAGCACACTCATGGACACCATCTTGTTCGAGTCCTTTATGAGCACCTCACGGGCCTCCTTGCCGCCTGTGAGGGCGAGCTTTATCTTCTCTGCCACTGTCATGCGGACTATCTGTTGCTGCACGGAGCCGGCTTCGAGGACATCTTCCTCGGTGCCCTCTTCTTGAGGGGTGGACTCCTCTTCTACATCCCCTTCGGCCTCGGGCAGGCTTTCCTCTATGAACTCCTCAAGAAGAGGGTTCTGCCCAAGAAGGCTTTCTTCTTTTTTCAGACCCTTTATGAACCCCTTTGGGGCCACCCTTGCCACCTCCTCGAACACCTCTCTGGTGGCAGAGGGATTTGCCAGTATTAGCCTCAGGACTGCCTCCTCGTTGCGGTGTAGATGTGAAAGCTTCTTGAGTATAACAGGCTCAACGGGTTCAAGCAGTGCCTTGAGGAGTTCCCTGTGGGGAAACCCTGCAAAGTTCTCCCTTGCCGTGGTCCTCACCTCTTCGTCCTTGTCGAAGGAGAGTATAAAGAGGGTGGTAAGCCTTTCGACAGGTGTGAGCTCTTCCAGTCCTGCTGCTGCACGGAGCCTTTCCTCCTTTGGAGCCTCTGGACCAACAAAGGCATATAATCTTTTAGATACCCTCATTATCTTTCCTTTACTGCTGCCGCCTTCACCTTTTCTGCTATATGTGGTGGCACATCCTGGTAGTGTGAGAAGGCCATGGTAAATGTGCCCTTGTCCGATGTCATACCCTTGAGATCACTCGCATAATCTATCACCTCTGCCATGGGCACCAGCGCCTTTACCGTTGTATAGCCTGCCCGTTTGGATTCCACACCCTGTATTCTACCCCTTCTTGCGTTTATATCTCCCATTATATCACCCATATTCTCTTCTGGCACCACTATCTCCATCTTCATTACTGGTTCCAGAAGGACAGGGTCTGCGGCCTCCATAGCCTTCTTGAAACCCATGGAGGCTGCTATCTTGAAGGCCATATCAGAGGAATCCACGCTGTGGTGAGAACCGTCGTAGAGCCTTACCTTCACATCCACCACTGGGTAGCCTGCCACAACCCCTGTCAGCATCGCCTCCTTTATGCCCTTCTCCACGGCTGGTATGTACTGGCGGGGTATGACACCACCAACTATGTTGTCCACGAACTCGAACCCCTCTCCCCTGGGCAGTGGGGATACCTCGAGCCAGGTATCTCCATACTGCCCCCTTCCGCCGGACTGTTTCTTGTATCTACCCTGTGCCTTCGCACCCGAGCGTATGGTCTCCTTGTAGGGTATCTTTGGTCTCTGAAGCTCCACCTCGCAACCATACTTTCTCTTAAGACGCTCCACTATGACCTCAAGATGTGTCTGTCCGTAGCCTGATATGAGGAACTCCTTGGTCTCATCGTCTCTGCGGAACTCAACCCCCGGGTCCTCTTCCATGAGCTTCTCCATCGCTGCATGGAGTTTTTCCTCGTCCCCCTTTGTCTTTGGTGTAACTGCATAGGACAGTACTGCCGGTATATGCTCCGGGGGGACAAATACCACCTTTACCTCCCCTGTAACGAGTGTGTCCCCTGTGTGTGTATCCTTGAGCTTGGCTGTTGCCACAATGTCTCCTGCAGAGGCGGCCTCAACCTCTGTGGTCTTGCCACCCTCCATCACATAAAGGTGAGAGAGCTTTTCCTTAGCCCCCCTTGTGGTGTTGAAGACCGTGGTATCTGCACTTACTGTGCCAGAATATACCCTCAAGAGCGAGAGCCTTCCTGCAAAGGGTTCTATTATGGTCTTGAATACGAAGGCCACAAAGGGTGGGTCATCTTCCGACTCTTCAGCCCTTATCTCATTGCCAGAAGCATCCATGCCGAAGACCTCTCTATCCAGTGGCGATGGCATACAGAGGTTTATGGCATCCATAAGAAGGTTTATCCCCACATTCTTCAATGCGGACCCGCACATAACAGGCACGAACATGTCCTTCTGCACGGCCATCCTTAATGCCCTTCTTATCTCTTCTATAGTAAGTTCCTCTCCTTCGAGATAGCGTTCTGTAAGTCCATCGTCTGCCTCCACCACCGCCTCTATGAGTGCCTCTCTTCTTATGCTTGCCTCTTCTTTGATCTCATCATCGCATTCTGTCTTTGTAAACCTTCCAGAGCCATCGTCGTCATATACGAATGCCTTCATCGTGAGAAGGTCTACTACACCCCTGAACCCGTCTCTCTCTCCCATTGGTATGGAAAGGGGCAGCAAGTTCTTCCCGAACACCTCTTCCGCCTCTTTAAGACGCAAAGAGAAGTCGGCCCTTTCGTGGTCCATCTTGTTCAGGAATACTATCTTCTTAAGCCCTTTCTTTTCGGTATATTCCCATGCCCTCTCTGTGCCAACCTTTATTCCACCTGCAGAGCTTACCACCACCACCGCACCTTCTGCCACATCCATCGCCCCTATGGCCTCATGGAAGAAATTGGAATAGCCTGGCGTGTCCATAATATTCACATGGAAGTTGTCCCATCTGTAATGATGAAGCGATGAAGAAAGGGTCATCTTCCGTCGTTTCTCCTCCGGGGTGCTGTCCAGAACGGAACTTTCTCCATCCACACTTCCCCTCCTATCTGTCATGCCTGCATTGAACAACATGGACTCTGCAAGGGTAGTCTTGCCAGAGCCGTTGTGCGAGGTAAAGAGGATATTCCTCTTTCTCTCTATGGGGATATCCATCTGCCACCTCCCTTCTGGATACCCCGCTTTTTACCCCCTGCCAGGTAGCTAATCCGACAGGGACAAAAAGGGGTGGTTAATACTGTCGACCCTCTTCTCTCTACATGGGCTGGCCTTTCTCCAGTGGACTTCACCTCCTTTATCTTTCAGCCTTTTGGTGGACCCTTCTTCCTTAAAAGGTTTGGCAGTGTTCGTCTGAAGAATATACCAAGATATTTATTCAGCGGGTTTGATCTTTTGAGGAAAGGTATTATTGGTCTTTTCCTTATACCGAGTTGAATCATCATCTCGTTTATGTCTTCGTTGTCGGGGTCGAACCTCAACCCCTTCTTGAAGGCGGTGATGGCACCCTTTTTGTTGTCCGCTGCAAGGTACACCTTGCCCAGGTTGAGGTAGTACTCCGCCTTGAAGAACTCCTTCTTTATGGCCTTTGTGCACAGCTCGAGGCCGAGTCCAATCTTGCCCCACTTGAGGGCCGCACACATTCCGTAGTAGCTCATGTAGGCCGGGTTGTCCCTGTCGTGGCCATAGGCCTTCTCGAAGGCCTTTGCGGCCTCCTCAAGGTCTCCTCTCCTGAGAAGGCTCAATCCTTCTTTGAAAAGCTCCTGTGGGCCCTCTGTCATCTGTTCACCTCGTAGAGTATCCTGAGTCCCTTGAGCACCAGGAACTCCTCAACCTCTTCAATGGCCCTTATCTCTTCTGCCATACCCTCTGAATAACCACCTGTTGCTATCACCCTTGGAGATGTGCGGAGTTCTTTCTTCATCCGTTCTATAATACCCTCGACAAGCCCCACAAACCCATAGAACATACCTGCCCTTATACACTCTACCGTGTTTTTTCCCACAACTGTCTTTGGTCTTGATATGTCCACCCGTGGAAGTCTTGATGCCCGCTTGAAGAGGGCATCTGCAGAAACCCCTATCCCCGGGGCTATCACCCCACCCCTGTATTTACCCCTGTCGGTTATGTAGTCGAATGTTATGGCTGTGCCGAAGTCCACTATTATTATGTTTCCTCCGTAGAGATGATAGCCCGCCACAGCGTTTACTATTCTATCTGCTCCCACCTCCCTGGGGTCATCCACAGATATGGATATACCCGTTTTTATTCCAGGCTCAACAACAATGGGTCTTACACCCAGAAATCCCTTTATGGCAGAAACGAATACCTCTCTTAACGATGGCACCACACACGATATTATGGCCCCATCTATCGCGTCAGGCCTGATGGAGCTATTGAGAAGCAGCCCCTTAAGTGTCAGCCCGTATTCATCGCTCGTCTTCTCCCTTACCGTATAGAGGCGCCAGTGGGCACGAAGCTCTTCCTTATCGAATATACCTGCCACCGTGGTGGTGTTGCCTATATCCACTGTAAGTATCATCGTCTTTTTATCCTGCAATCTCAAGGTCTCCTGCCATAACCTTCCTCGAGACTCCTGAAGGAAGAGCTACCACGAGCGCCCCATCTCCATCCACCCCCATACACACACCTTCCACTATCTCTCTACCCTTCACCACTATCCTTCTGCCTTCGAACCCGAAGTAGTCCTTCCACCTTTTGAGCACCCCTTCGAACCCCTCTTCCAGGAATCTCTTATACCATTTTTCCAGAGAGGAATAAAGCCCTGCCACAACATGCACCCTTGAGAGCTCTTTTCCACAGACCTCCTTCAAAGATGTCGCGATACTCTCTACATCTTCTGGTAGCCCCCTTGTATCCATATTGACATTGAGCCCTATTCCCACAACGATAAAGTTTATCCTGTCTGCCTCTGAGGAGAGCTCTGTAAGTATTCCACCAAGTTTTCTGCCCTCTACGAGTATATCATTGGGCCACTTGAGCTCTACCCTTACAGGGCACCACTCCTCCACCGCCTCTGCAACGGCCACACCGGCAAGGAATGTGAGTTTATGTGCCTCCTGTGGTGGAAGATCGGGTCTAAGTATTATGGAGGTGTAGAGGTTCACCCCTTCCGGTGAATACCATCTCCTGCCAAGCCTTCCCCTGCCACCCTTTTGTGAGTCTGCCACCACCGCGGTGCCCTCCTGGGCACCATCCTTTGCGAGTGCGGTTGCAACGGTGTTTGTAGAATCCACAGAGTCATGGAAATGGAGGGTTCTGCCCACAAGCTCTGTCTCAAGGAGGCCCTTTATCTCGTAGGCATTGAATGGCTGGAAGTCGGGGTTGAGTCTGTAGCCTTTCTTTGGACTACTCTCTATATGGTAGCCTGCCTTTCTTATTGCCTGTATATGTTTCCATACGGCTGTTCTCGATATGCCGAGCCTGTGGCTTATGGACTCACCTGAGAGATAGCCATCCCGGGCCTCTTTGAGAAGCCTCAGGATGAGCAGTTCTTTTCTGTGGGGTTCCATCTTCTCACTCTATCTCGATGCTTATATCCACGGCCCCTGCAGAGTGTGTAAGGGCACCGATGGAGATGTACCTGACACCTGTTCCTGCAAACTCCTCTATATTGTCGAGGCTAACCCCGCCTGAGACCTCTGCCACCGCCTTTCCGGATATTATCCTGAGCGCCTTCTTCACCTTTTCGGGGTTCATGTTATCGAGCATTATAATGTCTGCCCCGCTTTTGAGTGCCTCTTTTACCTCTTTGAGGTTCTTTACCTCCACCTCTATGGACCTGTCTTTTCCGTATCTTCTTCTGACCTTCCTTACTGCCCTCTCTATGCTGCCCGCAACGGCTATGTGGTTGTCCTTTACGAGTATGGCATCGAAGAGGCCGAAGCGGTGGTTCAGTCCTCCGCCAACCCTTACGGCGTATTTTTCGAGGAACCTCATACAGGGGGTGGTCTTTCTTGTATCGAGTATGTTTACCTCCTTGCCTCTGACCTTTTCCACAAACCTTCTTGTAAGTGTGGCTATGCCGCTGAGCCTCTGGAGAAAATTGAGTGCCACCCTCTCTGCCGTAAGTATGGACTTGACCCTACCCCTTATTGTGGCTATGGTTCGGCCCCCTCTTATGTATGCTCCCTCTTTTACCTCTCTCTTGAACTCAAGGCTGTCATCCACCGTCTTGAAGACAAGCTCCATCACATCGAGGCCTGCCACAACCATCCTTTCGCCTGCTATAACCCTTGCCCTTGCCTGCCTCCGTTCCGGCACTATTGCATCGGTGGTTATGTCCCCTGTGCCTATGTCTTCGGCAAGGGATGCCCTTACAAGCTGCTCTATGTAATCTGTAAGGTTCTCCTTTTCGGCCATCCTACAGAGCCCTCACCCTTTCAAGCCCTTTAAGGAGTCTTTCTCTTCTCTCTTCAAGCTCTCTCGAGCGCCCTCTCTCTTTTTCAACCACCTCTGGGGGAGCCTTCTTAAGAAAGTTCTCCTTCGAAAGCCTCTTCTTTACTGCCGAAAGCTCTCTTTCCACCTTTTCAAGCTCCCGCTCAAGCCTTCCAAGTTCTGCCTCCACATCCACATAGCCCCTTATGGGCACGAAGACCTCCACCGTATCACCTTCGACCCCCCTTGCCACATTGAACACACCCTTCCGGGGTCTTTCCTCTTCCGTGATAAAGCCAACCTCTTTCACTCCTGAAAGCGCCTTTATGTAGTGTGCGCCCTCTTCTATGGCCCTCTTTGTGGCCTCCTTTCTGGTCAGCACCACACACTCGAGCTCTGCCCTGTTGGGTATATTGAACTCCACCCTTATGTTACGCACACACCTTATAACATCCATAACCGTTTCCATATTCGAGGCCTCTTCGGGGTAGCTCTCTGGTGGCTGTGGAAAGCCCTCCTTGACAAGGCTCTCTTCTCTTTCTGATATGTAGGAGTGTATCTCATCTGTTATAAAGGGCATGAAGGGGTGTAGAAGCTTGAGGGTATCTGCCAGCACAGTAAGGAGCACCCCTGTGGAGGTCTTCTTTCTTGTCTCTCCCTTTTCTCCCTTAAGGTCGGGCTTTATGGCCTCCACATACCAGTCGCACAGTTCATGCCATACGAACCCGTAGAGGGACTTTGCTGCCACATCGAACTGGTATGCATCGAGGGCACTGGCAACCTGCCCTCTACATGCCTTGAACCTTGTAAGAATCCATTTATCTGCCACGGAATAGTCATCTGGCCGTGGGCTCTCTGCTGGTTTGTCTTCAAGGTGCATCATCGTAAACCTTGCAAGGTTCCAGAGTTTGTTGGCAAAGTTACGGTAGCCCTCGATCCTCTCTTCTGCAAGCTTTATGTCTCTACCCTGTGCAGCAAGCACCGCAAGGGTGAACCTCAGGGCATCTGTCCCATAGCGCTCCATCATCACAAGGGGGTCTATCACATTACCCTTCGATTTACTCATCTTCTGCCCCTGTGCATCCCTTATGAGGGCATGTATGTATACATCCCTGAATGGGACATCTTCCATGAACTTAAGCCCCATCATTATCATCCTTGCGACCCAGAAGAATATTATATCGAAGCTGGTAAAGAGTGCGGAGGTTGGGTAGAACACCCTCAACTCCTCTGTATCCTCTGGCCAGCCAAGGGTTGAGAATGGCCACAGTGCAGAGGAGAACCATGTATCGAGCACATCAGGGTCCTGCTCTATGTCTTTCGAGCCACAGCCCTCGCACCCCTCTGGTGTGGTGGTGGCAACGGTTATGTGCGGGCAATCCTTACAGTGCCATGCAGGGATGCGGTGGCCCCACCATATCTGCCTGGATATACACCAGTCCCTTATGTTGCGCATCCATTCGAAGTATGTCTTCTCCCAGCTCTTTGGCACAAACCTCAAGGCACCTTCCTCCACAGCCTTTATCGCGGGCCTGCTCAAAGGCCCTGTTCTCACAAACCACTGCTTCGATACCATCGGCTCCACCACTGTCCTGCACCTGTAGCAGGTGCCCACCGAGAGCCTGTAGTCTTCCACACGCTCGATGAGTCCCTTCTCTTTAAGCTCCTCCACCATCTTCTTTCTCGCCTCGAAGCGGTCGAGCCCCCTGTAAGGGCCTGCGTTCTCGTTCATCCCTGCCCTTTCGTCCATAACGGCAACCGAAGGGAGACTGTGTCTTCGGGCAACCTCGAAGTCGTTGAAGTCATGTGCAGGGGTTATCTTCACCGCCCCTGTGCCGAACTCTCTATCCACTGCAGGGTCTTCTATGATGGGTATCTCTCGCTCCACTATGGGGAGCACAAGGGTCTTGCCCCGTAGCTTGCTGTATCTTTCATCCTCCGGGTTTACTGCCACCGCCACATCGCCGAGCATGGTCTCTGGCCTTGTGGTGGCAACGGTTATGGACCCTGTGCCATCTTTCAGGGGGTATTTCAGGTAATAGAGGCTGCCGCTCTTCTCCTCATGCTCCACCTCAAGGTCTGAGAGTGCGGTCATACACCTGGGGCACCAGTTTATTATGTAGTCTCCACGGTATATGAGCCCCTCTCTGTAGAGCCTTACGAAGACCTCTCTTACCGCCATGGAGAGGCCCTCGTCCATGGTGAACCTGAGCCTTGTCCAGTCGCAGGATGCGCCCAGGCGCTTGAGCTGGCCTATTATGGTATCCCCACTCTCTTCCTTCCACTGCCACACCCGTTTTACGAACTCTTCTCTTCCCAGCTCCTCTCTTGATAGCCCCTCGGCCAAGAGCTTCTTTTCCACCACATTCTGTGTGGCAATCCCTGCATGGTCTATACCCGGCAGCCACAGCACATTGTAGCCCTCCATCCTCCTGAACCTTGCCATTATGTCCTGCAGGGTGTTGTTGAGGGCGTGCCCCAGATGGAGGGAGCCCGTTATATTGGGTGGTGGTATGACCATGGAGAAGGGAGGCTTTCCTGAATGTGGGTCTGCTGTAAAATAACCCCTTTCTATCCAGAGGCCTGCCCATTTCTCTTCCACCTTAGATGGCTCGTATACTTTCGAAAGTGTTCTTTTCATAAAAGAAGCCTTTTAAGAATCGGGATTCTTCTGTAAAGAGATTAGCAGAACATCTGAAGGCAAGTCTTTAAAAAATCAAAAGGGGAAGTGCCACTTTAGAGAACTTCCCCACCTCGTTTCAATGGCAAGGGGTCATTTCAGTTTGGAGATAGCGTCTTTCAGTTTATTTATAATCTCTTTCTTTATGTACTCTTCTGCAAGCTCTGGCACCACATCCCATGCCACCTCTTCTATGACCTTGCGCGCCACATCTCTGACTATCTTCTCGACCTTCTCTGGCGGTAGAAGGGCTGAGAGTTTTTCCTCTGTAAGCTCCTCTTCCTTCACTTCAGAGGGCCTGGGGGCGGCTTCCTGTGCTGGCACCTCCTCTGCCGCGAATGCCTCGAAGGTGGGCTCCCTGACAGGTTCTGTAAAGGGCTGGGCCTCCTCTGTTCCAGGGGCCTCTTCTATCACAGGTGTGGTTAGCTCGGTTATCTCATCTATAACAGGTTCTTCTTCCTCTTCTTTCACAGGCTCTGCCCCTGAGGGCTCTTCCTCTGAAGGAAGAGGTTCCTCCGGCCTTTCCGGGGTGGTCTCTGCCTCATCCTCTGCAAGGCTGAGATCGAAGAACTCTTCCTCTCCGCCCGCCTCTTCCGAAGCGGCCTCCTGTGGCTGGGGTTTTTCTTCACCCCTGGCCTCTATGAAGTCCTCGGGCTCCCATATATCTTCAGAAAGTGTGAGTTCCTCCTTCCCCTCTTCTTCCCTGATAGATACCGGCTCTTCGGGCCCCTTTGCAGCCACAACAGGCTCTTCACCAAAGGATGGCACCGGCTCTTCCCGAAGGGTAACCTCTTCTGGCTGTGGTTCTTCTACCGGGCCCTCTGCGACCGCCTTCGGTGGGCGTGAAAGGAGATCCTTTATATGTGCTATGAGCTCTTCCGATTCGAAGGGTTTTACCATGTGTCCATCAGCCCCCACTCTTTCGGCCTTCTCCTCGTCTATTGCCTCAAATGTGCTGGCAAGAAGCATCACAGGGATGGCTGCAAGCTCTTCATCCCTCTTTATGGCCTCGCAGAGCTCATAGCCGTTCATCCCTGGCATGGAGATGTCTGCTATGATAAGCTCGGGCCTTATCTCTCTGGCCTTCTCCAGGGCCGAGTCTCCATCACCAACTATTAGTAGCTCATAGTCCTCGCTGGCAAGTGTGAGGGATACAACCTTCTGGATGGTGATACTGTCGTCTGCAAGGAGTATCTTTTTGGACATAGGGTTACACTCCTACCTCATTCTGTTACAAATTATCATTTAAATGCAAGTTAAGTCAAGGATTTTTTGCTTCACCAACCGTCATGCAGGACGAGGCCCCACTGTCCTTCGTGGTGGTATGGGGTCCTGTGCTCGCCATCCATCCTCTGCGGCAGATAGACCTTGTGCCTTCTGTTCTTCAGTAATCGTAGGTTGCGTATGTATCGAAGGAGCCACCACTGTTATTGGTGCAGTCGTTGAAGTTCGAGTTGCCGCCGTTCTTTCCACATCTACCCCTTCCGGCGGTGGAACCGAACCTCACCCCGTCCCATGCCGTTCCGTTGATGAGTCTGTTGCTCGATGGCGTTATTATGGAGACATCGTAGCTGAAACCAGGTGCCCCGTTGTTTCCGTGTATACCCCCGACTGTGCCACCACCATGGCATCTCATGCACACGATACCCCTGGGTGAGTCTCCGGCGGACCTGCTCACATCGGCCGAGGCAAAGCTCAGCCCCCTTCCTTCCATACCCATACCTCCACAGTCTCCATCGGCGGGATGGGGCTGGCGTGAAAGGTAGCGGTAGCGTGGATACCTGTCGTCTCCACAGTTCCAGCTGCCCGTTGTACTGCCCTGGTCGAGGAAACCATAGACATCTGCCCTGTGGCAGTTGAGACACAGGTTGTTCGGATCGAACTGTCCAAGGTTAACGCATTGCACGCCGTAAGAATCCGTTGTGGATGACGCCCATGCCTGGTCAAAGCATGAATAGCTCACCGTGTAAGGGCCTGTACCATTTCCATCGTAGCCGTCGTCCAGTATGGTGTATGTTATTGAGGTATCAAGTTTTCTCAGTATAAAGGGCTGTGCCGAGCCATGTGGTCCACGGGGGTCGGTCTCGTTTTCGCTTTCATGGCAGTCCACGCAGGTAACAAAGTTGTCATGTCTCCATGGTGGAACGAATGTGTTGGCAAAACCGATGGTGGTATCGATCACCCCTGTGGGACGATTCGAGTCCTCACTACCACCGCTCACAGGGGTACAGGTGCTATCGAGCCTTGTCCTCGTCCATCGACAGTTGGCGTTCGATGGCGGCTGGTTTCTTCCAGGACCGAACACAGGGTGATAACCCTTTGGGGGCGTATCTCCCGTGGTCATCGCAAAGTCCTGTGCCACATCGGTAAGGTACATCGGCTGGGTATCACCTATGGAGAAGTGGTAGTCATCGGCATCACCTGCGCTGCCATCTGTGGCATCCCATCTCCTGCGATTCTCCCATGAAGGTGCAAGCCTTGTTGTAATAGCAGAGTCTCCAAAGCTGGAATGGCACTTGAGGCACAACTCATAGAGGTATACACTCGAGTAGCTCTGTGTGGAAGAGGATGTGTCGTCAACCCTGCCTGTGATAGTGCCTGTTACAGTATCAACACTCACTCCCCATACCCCCTTGTTTGCACCACCCGCGTATATGCCATCGGTGCCCGCAACCCTGTCAGGATTGATCGTTGTGGTGCCACTTTCCTGAAACACCGTGCCAGATTGGGCTACATGTGGATTGTGGCAATCAACACACTCCACATGGCGAAGATCAGGATATGCATTCCACCCCTGAGCCGGACTCTCCTCGTTCTTGAGCGAGTGCCTGCCAGAGAAGGGATTGGTGGTGCCACCAAGTTGATCCACATCGTGCACAGGATGTCCACTGCCTGTAACACCGTATGCACCCTCAAGTTTTGCAAGCTGTGTCCTTATATCGAGTGCCTGGGAAAGTCCACCCTCTCCGACAGCCCTGTGGCAATTCTCACACAATGCCTCCTCCCAGGCTATAAGCTGGCGAGGAATGAGATAATCCTTCGAAACATCGGGATTGTTCGTAGAAAGGTGTTTTGTGGCAGGCACAGCCCAGGTATCATATTCACCTCCTGGGGTCTCCAGTATGCCATGGGGAGTATGACAATTCAGACAGTGGCCAGCTGTTATGGTATTCGTCCTGTCTGTCCTTGGCCATGGGGAGCCAGCCCCATAGCCAGGATTCTTCATGGTGGTGTTCAAGTAATGTCCACTCTGTTCGTAATGGGCCTTACCCTGATAGAAACTGAACCTCCCATAGCCTTGTGGGCTTCCCGAGCCTCCTATGTTTGCCAGGCTCTCATGGCAGAACCAGCAGGCATTCGGATTGTCATCGGATAGCACAAGATAGGGATTGGGCCCACCCCCCACATCTCCATCTACACCGGAGTTCGGGGCCGGCTCTGAGCCACCGAAGCTTGCATGGGGCTCATGGCAGTGGACACACTCACCACCCCTGTATTTGCCACCCTCCACCGTTGCATCGTTGTAATAGTTTGTAAAGGCAGGGTTTACTGATCTGTCCACCCCGGGCCCATTTCCAGCGTCATAGGGAAGAGCACCATCGGTGGTGCCACCACCGTGCTTGGTGAAAGGAAAGGCCCCACCTGTGGCGTATACAAAGAAAGAAGTTCCCACCAGATAGACGAAGAGGGAGATAATCAGCGCTCTTCTGAAAACATTCTTCAGTCCCATAAATCCAGGCACCCCCTCCAGGGATAGATGGTTCACAAGAGTATTATATATCTTAACAAAACTTATGTCTACCATATATTACCCAAATGGACAAGACATCATGGATTCGACAACATATCCATAAGGGCAATCAATTTCTTCTTGTATAATTGAGAGATGGGGCAGATAATCAAAGATGTCATCCTCGGTGATCAAGATGGGCTGCTGTGGGTTTCCTGTTGGACGGAAAGGGAGCTTACCAGCTTTATCGACACCGCAGGCCCCACCTGCTTTATGTTCAACAATCTCTACATGTTTGAAGACGCCGCAAGGTTCATGGAACACCTCCGTTCCGTAAGGAATATAAATATATAAAGACAAGAAAAAAGGTTACTCCAGAAGATGGGTAACCCTCCTTAACCCTCTGGTGCCCAGGGACGGAATCGAACCGCCGACACGAGGATTTTCAGCTCGGAAAGACAAAAAATCATAAGGGCTCTGTTTTCGGTCTGGCTTCCTCTTTTTCTTTTAAAATAAATAAGTTATGGGCTTTCCAATGATTCCACCTGTTCCTATGGATTCCATCTATTTTGATGGTTTCTGGCACAATTTTGGCACAGTTGGGTGGGGTGCAGTCCTCTGTGGAGACAGTCTGGATTGTTGCACAGGTGCTTCTTGACAGAGACATCTTGTGGTGATACAATGTCTATACAAAGTATACCTATCGGGGACTACCATGATAAAAAAGCTGACCAAACACGGCAACTCTCTGGCGCTTGTAATAGACAAAGCGGTGCTCGAGCTTCTCGATATTGATGAGAAAACTCCTCTTGATATTTCAACAGATGGCAGGATACTCCTGATCTCACCTGTAAGGGACAGGAAAAGACAGAAGAAGTTTCAGGAAGCACTCGAGAAGGCCAACAAAAGATACGGCCGTGCACTGAAGAGGCTTGCGGATTGAAGGAGCCTGTCTTTCTCAGTCTCGACGAGGTCATCCATATCCATCGCGACCAGATAGAACGGTATGGTGGCGAGCCTGGCATTCGCGATATGGAGTTGTTGCAATCTGCTGTGGCAATGCCCGGGGCTGGCGTTGGCAAAGAGTATGTCCATACAGATATCTACGAGATGGCCGCCGCATATCTATTCCACATCATAGGGAACCATCCATTCATTGACGGGAATAAACGGACTGGCGCTGTAGCAACGGTGGTGTTTCTTATGATGAATGGGATAGAGCTCCGTGCAGACGAAAGAGGCTTCGAGGCCATGGTGCGTTCTGTAGCAGAAGGCAGGATGAAGAAGACAGAGATTGCCGAATTCCTGAGAAAACACTCTACAAAGATCAAGGAATAGGAGGATTACCTTCTGGACTGCATCAGATGCAAATTATGATAAAGGGTTTCAAACACCCTTCAAAAGGCAGGGCTTGTGGAACTAAAAACGGTAAAGGCAGAAAAAGAGACCATCCCCTCTGTTAACAACGATAACATCAAATTGATATTGCAGAAAAGCCTAACCTGATATGACAACCATCCATCTTGAGTAAAAAACATGGATAGGAAAACACGCCGTATGGGCACAGGAAAACTGGTTAAGGGAATAAAGATTACAAGACAGATGCATGAGCGGGCACCGAATGTGCACTTTATCCCATATGGTTCAGATAAAACAAGTGCACATCTGCGAACCTGGTAGCTGTCGCCTAACCTCTATAAGGTCCAGAGGTTCCTTGGGCACAAGACCCCTGTTATGACCCAGCGATATGCCCATCACTATTCAGAAAGTCTCAGGGATGGGGTTGAGGCTTTAGAG
>WGFM01000010.1 GCA_015492245.1 Deltaproteobacteria bacterium
GTGGTTACAGCATGCGTGGGCATGGTGGCACATAGAAGGATCGGCGGGGTTACAGGCGATGTGCTTGGTGCGACATCGGAGATGGTGGAGGCAACGACGATGGTTGTGGCAGCCATCCTCATCAGCCAATCCGGCCTTACAGGGGCTGTTCTACTGTGAACGAAGGTATGTACCATAGACATGGTGGAGATGCAAAAGAGGCCTTCCAGAGGTTTGGCATACCAGAGAGGGCTGTGGTAGACTTCAGTGTGAATACAAATCCACTGGGGCCTCCTCCACAAATACTCATGGTGTGGAAGGATGCCTCTAAGGTTGTGGAGAAGTATCCATCTGCAGATGGCAGGAAGGTGGTCGAGTTCTACAGCCAGAGATTCTCTGTGCCCCCTGAATGCGTTGTTGCAGGCTGTGGCTCCATGGAGTTCATCTACCTTCTGCCACAGATGCTGAGGCCTCTCTCTGCAGCGGTGGTTATGCCCACATTCTACAACTACTCCCATGCACTCGCTGTTGCAGGCACAGATACCACTTCGCTGTGGCTTGAGCCCTCCTGTGGATTCAGGGTTGAGGATGCAGGGTTTTTCTCCTCCATAGGGGATGTGGACATGCTCTGGCTCTGTAGACCCAACAACCCCACAGCCACATTGATACCAAAGGAGGTTGTCCTTGAGCTGCTCGAAAGACTGCCCAATACCATAATAGTTGTGGATGAAACATTCATCCAGTTTACAGACCAGTTCCCTGATGCAAGCCTTATGGCCGATACCCAGAGGTATGAAAACCTTGTGGTGCTCCATTCCCTCACAAAGTTCTACGCACTGGCAGGCCTGAGGGTGGGAGGGCTTGTGGCATCACCACAGCTTGCAGAAAGGGTGAGACACTTTAAACCACCCTGGACTGTCAACACCCCTGCAGAGCTTGTAGCCCAGAGGCTCCTTAAATGCCATGATTACGAGGAGAAGACCCGTGTGCTTATAAAGAGAGAGAGAAGAAGACTCGAAGAGGGGATAAGAGGGCTCAGCGGTATAGAGCACTTTACCAGCGAGGCAAACTACTTTCTTGCAAGATGGCGCCTTACAGACAACCTGGATTACCTCGTAAGAGAGCTTCTCTTAAGGGGTATCTATATCCGCGACTGCCGTAACTTCCCATCCCTTGAGGATGGCTACTTCAGGTTCGCCATAAAGATGCCCCATGAGAACGATGCACTCCTTTCTGCCCTAAGGGAGATAACCACACAATGTGGGTAGGACTGGTTCTTCTTCTTGCATTCATTGTAGATGCCCTTATGGGAGACCCTCCCTACAGGCTGCATCCTGTAAGGCTTACAGGCAGACTTATAAGGGCAATGGAGACCCTCCTGAGAAAGACAGGCCCACCAACTGTTGCAACAGGATTGATGCTTGTTCTACTGACAACAGGGGGGGTACTTCTGGTCTACCTCGGGGTGCGTCATCTGCTCGGTTATGTGGCACTTGAGGGTGTGTGGGATGTATACTGGGTATACTCGGTTATAGCCTTCAGAGATATGTTCGACCATGTTGAGCCTGTAAGGGAGGCGCTCGAGAAAGAAGACCTTGGGGAGGCAAGAAAGAGGGTAGCCCTTATAGTTGGAAGGCTTACCCATGGGCTTGGAAGAGAGGAGCTATCGAGGGCAACGGTGGAGAGCCTTGCCGAAGGCCTTGTGGATGGTCTGTTAAGCCCTGTCTTCTGGTTCGTTGCTGGAGGTGGTCTGGCATACCTTCTGGGCTATGAGGAGCTTAAGTGGGCAGTGGGTTTTGCGATAACCTCAAGGGTTGTAAATACCCTGGATTCCATGGTGGGATACAAAAGCCCCGACTATGTGCTCCTTGGAAGGGCATCTGCACGGGCAGACGATATCGTTCAGTTCATACCTGCAAGGCTATCCATACCCATCTTGTTCCTTGCGGCCACCCTCCTTGGATACAACGGCTCAAGGGGTCTCAGAACAGCCGCAAGGGATAGACTAAAACACCCCTCGCCAAACTCGGCACACCCTGAAAGCTTTATTGCCGGCACCCTCAATATAAGACTGGGTGGGGCATCTCTCTACAAGGATGGCCTCCACGAAAAACCCCTCATAGGAGGAAGCTCATCCCCATCTATACGCCACATAGAAGATACAAAGAAGATAACCATGCTTGCCGGTATAATATGGGTTGTTGTGGCTGCCGGGTTGTGTGCAGGGCTTTATTGAAAGAAAACATGCTGAAACGATAATATATTTAAATAATCAATTTGACTTATAGATTCTGTCTGGCATAAGATTTAAAGAGCACACAACCGGCATGAAAGGAGGTACACAGAGGGTGAGAAGGACTCTTTTTTACGGAGCCCTGTTGCTGCTTCTGGTCATCTTCCATGCAACGGTGGCCATGGCAGAGGGCATAAGGAAGGTGAGTGTAAGCTATGTGGTGGAGGTAAAGGAGGTGCCCCCAGGGGCAGAGAGGGTGAGGGTATGGGTTCCCTACCCACCAGAGGACGAAGCTCAAAGGCTGCTTTCCATGAAGATAACGAGCCCTGCACCCTTTACCATAAATTATGAGCCAGAGTGGGGTAACCGTATTATATATTTTGAGCCGGGGCCAGCCCCCTTTACATTTCGTATGGACTTTGTGGTGGAAAGGCGTGAGATAAGAAGGAAGGTTACAGCCCTGGACGATGGCGGGGTGGACAGAAGGAGTTTCGAGCAGTATCTGAGCCCTTCAAGGTATGTTATACACTCCCCACAGGTGGAAAGGTTCTCGCGCATGGCCGTGGGTGGGGCAGCCACTACAGGCGAGAAGGCAAGGAAGATATACGACTTTGTGCTCGAGAACATGGAATTCAACAAGAAGATACCGGGCTGGGGCAGGGGAGATGTTAAAAGGGTCTGTCTTGCCATAAGCGGTGGAAAGAAAGGCACAGGTAATTGCACAGACTTTCATTCCTTCTTTACCTCGCTCATGCACACACAGGGTATACCGGTTGTCTTCGAGATGGGTTTTCCCTTAAAGCCAGGTGTCAGGGGGCCTGTGGAGGTAAAGGGTGGATACCACTGCTGGGCAAAGTTCTTTGTGCCAGGAAAGGGATGGGTGCCCGTGGATATATCAGAGGCGGACAAGTATCCATCCAAGAAGGACTACTTTTTCGGCTCCATATGTGAGAACAGGATTCTCTTTTCAAGGGGAAGGGACATACTGCTCAACCCCGCACAGAAGGCAGAAAGGCTCAACTTCTTTGGGCCCGATCCCTACATAGAAATAGACAACCAGCCCTTCAGCGGATTTACAAGAAAGATAGTATACAAGGAGGCGGACTAACTCTTAAGCCCTTCCACAGCTCCATAAAGAAATATAATGGAACCAAGGATGGTTACCACCACATGGAAGGGGTCCACACTTATGCCTGCCTTTACAGAGAAGACCAGGTTAAGCCCCCCTATGAAAAAGAGCACGCTGCCGAATATCTTTTTTTTGAACCCCGGGGGAGACTTTATCTCTTTTTTCATCCTGTCTGAGTCCATCTTATCTTATGAAGGGTTTCAGTATGAGTGATTTGTAGTATACCATATATCCTGTCATGTTCAAAATCCCGAGGATTATGAGAAGGGCTGAGAAAGACCTTCTCAAAAGGGTGTTGTGTCTCTTCGATGCCCCTGTTGTGTGGAGTATGCCCACCACCAAAAGCCCTGCCACTATAAGTGAGATGCCAAGCCCCACCGCATAGAGAAAGGAGAGGGCAAGCCCTGTCCTCATGCTCTCGGGCTGTGTGGCTATGGTGAATATCTTCGATAGCGTTGGGCTTATACAGGGCATGTATATTATACCGAAGGTTACGCCAAGCACAAAGCCTGCCACACGGTAGAGCCAGTCTGTAAGATGAATCACATTGGTAAAAAGGAGCACCCCTGTGGCAAGTATGTATATGCCAGAGGCTATCTTGAGTAACCATGTGGGCACAGGATTTATCGCCATAAACAGTGGTGAGTGCATGAGGGCAAAAGAGAGGGCAAAGCCTGCTGCAAAAAACAGGGTGGGAAGAATGAAGTCTCTGGTTGTCCCCCTTCTTTCGGTGGTAATGAGGAAGATGGCAGCCATGAAGGCAACGAAGAAGGGGGTTATCTGCATTATACATGCCTGCCATATACTCCAGAAGGTTGCAAACCCGCCCCAGAGTGCCTCCAATGGGGTAAGCCCTGTCATCAGCGCACCTCTTCTATCCAGCCAAAGAACTCCGTGCCCATCTCTTTTATGTTACCGAAGTAGACGCGTTTTACCCTGTGTTCCCTGTCTACAAA
>WGFM01000011.1 GCA_015492245.1 Deltaproteobacteria bacterium
GTGGTTACAGCATGCGTGGGCATGGTGGCACATAGAAGGATCGGCGGGGTTACAGGCGATGTGCTTGGTGCGACATCGGAGATGGTGGAGGCAACGACGATGGTTGTGGCAGCCATCCTCATCAGCCAATCCGGCCTTACAGGGGCTGTTCCACTGTGAACGAAGGTATGTACCATAGACATGGTGGAGATGCAAAAGAGGTCTTCCAGAGGTTTGGCATGCCAGAGAGGGCTGTGGTGGACTTCAGTGTGAACACAAACCCACTGGGGCCTCCTCCACAGATACTCAGGGTGTGGGAGGATGCCTCAAGGGTTGTGGAGAAGTACCCATCTGCAGATGGCAGCAAGGTGGCCGAGTTCTACAGCCAGAGATTCTCTGTGCCCCCTGAATGCGTCGTTGCAGGCTGTGGCTCCATGGAGTTCATCTACCTTCTGCCACAGATGCTGAGGCCTCTCTCTGCAGCGGTGGTCATGCCCACATTCTACAACTACTCCCATGCACTGGCTGTTGCAGGCACGGATACCACCGCACTGTGGCTCGAGTCCTCCCGTGGATTCAGGGTTGAGGATGCAGGGTTCTTCTCCTCCGTAAGGGATGTGGACATGCTCTGGCTCTGCAGACCCAACAACCCCACAGCCACATTGATACCAAAGGGGGTTGTCCTTGAACTGCTCGAAAGACTGCCCGATACCATGGTAGTTGTGGATGAAACATTCATCCAGTTTACAGACGAGTTCCCGCAGGCAAGCCTCATGGCCTATACCCGGAGGTATGAAAACCTCGTGGTGCTCCATTCCCTCACAAAGTTCTACGCACTGGCAGGCCTGAGGGTGGGAGGGCTTGTGGCATCACCACAGATTGCCGAAAGGGTGAGACACTTCAAGCCACCCTGGACTGTCAACACCCCTGCAGAGCTTGTAGCCCAGGGGCTGCTTGCATGCCATGATTACGAGGAGAAGACCCGGGTGCTCATAAAGAGAGAGAGAAGAAGGCTCGAAGAGGGGATGAGAGGGCTCGACGGTATAGAGCACTTTGCCAGCGAGGCAAACTTCTTTCTTGCAAGGTGGCGCCTTACAGACAATCTGGATTACCTCGTAAGAGAGCTTCTCTCAAGGGGTATATATGTCCGCGACTGCCGTAACTTCCCATCCCTTGAGGATGGCTACTTCAGGTTCGCCATACGGATGCCCCATGAGAACGATGCACTCCTTTCTGCCCTGAGGGAGATAACCACACAATGTGGGTAGGACTGGTTCTTCTTCTTGCATTCATCGTAGATGCCCTCCTGGGAGACCCTCCCTACGGGCTACATCCTGTAAGGCTTATCGGCAGGTTCATAAAGGCCGTGGAGACCCTTTTGAGGAAGACAGGCCCGCCAACTGTGGCAACAGGGCTGGTGCTTGTTCTAATAACAACAGGGGGGGTGCTCCTGGTCTACCTCGGGGTGCGCCACCTTCTTGGCCACCCAGTCCTTGAGGGTGCGTGGGATGTATTCTGGGTATACTCGGTCATAGCCTTCAGAGACATGTTCGACCATGTCGAGCCTGTGAGGGAGGCACTCGATAGAGAAGACCCTGGGGAGGCAAGAAAGAGGGTAGCCCTTATAGTTGGAAGGCTTACCCATGGGCTTGGAAGAGAGGGGCTGTCGAGGGCAACGGTGGAGAGCCTTGCCGAAGGCCTTGTGGATGGCCTATTAAGCCCTGTCTTCTGGTTCGTTGCCGGAGGTGGCCTGGCATACCTTCTGGGCCATGAGGAGCTTGAGTGGGCAGTGAGTCTTGCCATAACATCAAGGGTTGTAAATACCCTCGATTCCATGGTGGGATACAAAAGTCCCGACTATGTGCTCCTTGGAAGGGCATCTGCAGGGGCAGACGACATCGTTCAGTTCATACCTGCAAGGCTGTCCATACCCATCCTGTTCATTGCGGCCACCCTTCTTGGCTACAACGGCTTGAGAGGACTCAGGATAGCCGCGAGGGACAGGCTCAAACACCCCTCGCCAAACTCGGCACACCCCGAAAGCTTCATTGCAGGCACCCTCAACATAAGACTGGGTGGGCCATCTCTCTACAGCGACGGCATCCATGAAAAACCCCTCATAGGAGGAGACCTCCCTCCATCGCCACGCCACATAGAAGATACAAAGAAGATAACCATGCTCGCCGGCATAATGTGGGTTGTTGTGGCAGCCGGTCTGTGCGCAGTGCTCTATTGAAAGAAGATATGGTGAGACGACAATATATTTAAACAATCAATTTGACTTATAGATTATATCTGTCATAAGATTTTAGAAAGCACACAACTTGCATGAAAGGAGGCATACAGAGGGTGAGAAGAACTCTTTTTTACGGAGCCCTGTTGCTGCTTCTGGTTATCTTCCAGGTAACTGTGGCAGGGGCAGAGGGCATAAGGAAGGTGAGTGTAAGCTACACTGTGGAGGTGAAGGAGGTGCCCCAGGGGGCCGAGAGGGTGAGGGTATGGGTCCCCTATCCACCAGAGGAGGAGGCCCAGAGGCTGCTTTCCATGGAGATAAGGAGCCCCGCACCCTTTACCATAAACTATGAGCCAGAGTGGGGCAACCGTATCGTGTACTTCGAGCCAGGGCCCGTCCCCTTTACATTTCGCATGGACTTTGTGGTGGAAAGGCGTGAGATAAGGAGGAAGGTTACGGCCCTGGACGATGGCATGGTGGAAAGAAGGAGTTTCGAGCAGTACCTGAGCCCTTCAAGATATATGGTACACTCCCCCCAGGTGGAAAGATTCTCGCGCATGGCCGTGGGTGAAGCCAGGACCACGGGTGATAAGGCAAGGAAGATATACGACTTCGTGCTCGAGAACATGGAATACAACAAGAAGATACCGGGTTGGGGCAGGGGAGATGTCAACAGGGTATGTCTTGCCATAAGCGGTGGAAAGAAGGGCACAGGCAATTGCACAGACTTCCATTCCTTCTTTGCATCGCTCATGCACACACAGGATATACCGGTTGTCTTCGAGATGGGTTTCCCCTTGAAGCCGGGCGTCAGGGGGCCTGTGGAGGTAAAGGGCGGATACCACTGCTGGGCAAGATTCTTTGTGCCAGGTAAGGGATGGGTGCCCGTGGATATATCAGAGGCGGACAGGTATCCATCCAAGAAGGACTACTTCTTCGGTTCCGTGTGTGAGAACAGGATACTGTTTTCAAGGGGAAGGGACATACTGCTGAATCCCGCACAGAAGGGCGAAAGGCTCAACTTCTTCGGGCCCGATCCATATATAGAGATAGACAACCAGCCCTTCGGTGGATTTACGAGAAAGATAGTATACAGGGATGTGGACTAACCCTTAAGCCCCTCTACAGCACCATAGAGGAATATGAGGGAACCGAGGATGGTTACCACCACATGGAAGGGATCAACACTTATGCCAGCCTTTACGGAGAAGACCAGGTTCAGCCCCCCTATGAAGAAGAGCACGCTGCCGAATATCTTCTTCTTGAACCCCGGGGGGGACTTTATCTCTTTTTTCATCCTGTCCGAGTCCATCTTATCTTATGAAGGGTTTCAGTATGAGTGATTTATAGTATACCATATACCCTGTCATGTTCAGAATCCCGAGGATTATGAGAAGGGCCGAGAAGGACCTTCTCATAAGGGTGTTGTGTCTCTTCGATGCCCCTGTTGTGTGGAGTATGCCCACCACCAAAAGCCCTGCTATCATAAGTGAGATGCCAAGCCCCACCGCATAGAGGAAGGAGAGGGCAAGCCCTGCCCCCATGCTCTCGGGCTGTGTGGCCATGGTGAATATCTTCGATAGCGTTGGGCTTATGCAGGGCATGTATATTATGCCGAAGGTTACACCGAGCACGAACCCTGCCACACGGTAGAGCCACTCTGCAAGATGAATCACATTGGTAAAGAGGAGCACCCCTGTGGCGAGTATGTATACGCCAGAGGCTATCTTCAACAACCATGGGGACACAGGGTTTATGGCCATGAAAAGTGGTGAGTGCATGAGGGCAAAGGAGAGGGCAAAGCCTGCTGCAAAAAACAGGGTGGTAAGGACGAAGCCTATGGTTGCCCCCCTTCTTTCAGTGGTGATGAGGAAGATGGCAGACATGAAGGCAACGAAGAAGGGGGTGATCTGCATTATGCATGCCTGCCATATGCTCCAGAAGGTTGCAAACCCGCCCCAGAGTGCCTCCAATGGGGTAAGCCCTGTCATCAGCGCACCTCTTCTATCCAGCCAAAGAACTCCGTGCCCATCTCTTTTATGTTACCGAAGTAGACGCGTTTTACCCTGTGTTCCCTGTCTACAAA